>CAVTCE010000028.1:0-82156 GCA_963733025.1 uncultured Nitrososphaeraceae archaeon
GACGGCAATGAACTTTTCTGGGTTAAATGGTTTAGTTAAAGCAAAGATAAAGGGTCAATGGCCTTCTTAAAAATACAATACATACTATGACTCTCTGGGGTCAAAATACTTTCAGCATGTGACTATGACTGTGTGACGCTGTCACACACACAGTAATTCGCGTGGTAATTTCGATACTCGCAGAAGTGGACCGGTTAAGGACCAGTAGTTACCTCATCAGATGATTCTTCAAATAGTAACGATGAAGGAAAGACTTCATAAAAAAGAGAAGGAACACATCAATACTAAATTAATTGATTGTAAAGCCGCTGGTTTTGGTCTTTGTGTTGTTGCTGATGTTACTCTTGTACAAGTTAATGATATATTTGTTGCTATGAATTTGGCTTTGTAGACTTTGTATCGTTAAGCAGATTTCGTACGATTATATATCCATTATTTTCATAGATCTTTTGAAACTCTATTTTGAAATTTATATGATTTAAGAAATTCTTCTAGTTTCAGTCTGTAATCATTTGGAGAACCATGAACCTCCATAAGAAGTACAATATTCTTAGTATTTAATAATAAATTATGAGCTCCTTTTAATACTTCAAATTCAGCTCCTTCAACATCAATTTTTATCCAGTTTACTTGTTTTATTCCAATTTGTTGTAACAGATTATCTAGTGTATTAGCATTTATCTCTACGTATTTATCTTCAGGTTTTACCCACACCCAATTAGACATTATAGTATTATATTTAGTGAAAATATCTCCAGCTGGCAAATATAGTTTTAATTTTGTTTCTTTAGAAAATGGCAGCATAATTCAAAGTTGTAATATTTTCTAATCGATTCAATTGGACGTTACGATTCAACATTTCAAAATCGCTAGGATTAGCCTCTAATAGCAATTACTTTACCATTTGCACCAACTCGCTTTGAAGCTGATTATTGTATAACGTCCTATATGTGCTCCAATATCTACAACTGTATCTCCTTCTTTAGGACGAAAATACTCTATTATTACATCCTCATGCCTTGTCATAACTATGAAGTCATCTTTGTTAATTCTACAATAGAATTCGTAATTGTATTTGGGTACTTTGAATTTTAATAATTTTGATTCTTGGTCTGAAAAACTTGACGCTTTATATAAGAAATCACCAAAGTCAAGACCTTGTTCAACATATAGTCTATCTCTTCTTTTCTTGCCTAAAATTAATCTAAGCAAAACTCTTCGCCATAAATAAATAACTTTTAAAAAGAACAAAATGATGTTATCAAATGCGTTTACTCCTTGTGACTCTTGCAGGAACCAAGAAGTTAGATTTCTCATTCTCATATATTCTTATAATCTATATCAAATATGCTTTATCTCTATTTTACTGAAAGCCTACATATTATCATGATTTCTTCTTCTTTTCGTATTAGCAATAGCTCGTAATGATATTTATCTTCTTGAATTTTTCTATTCACTTATTCTAAAGCTTTGGTTTGTGTGTAGTCGTTAGGTCGCTAATATAATGAATGAAACATCTGCAGTTGCAGCGTAGGAGGCAGCAGGAGGCAGCAACAACATTAGAAGTATCAGAGTTAAAAGCACTCCAGGACATACTGCATAACAGGATTATGCAAAAGAAAGAGGAGGTTCATGAATACCATAGTGAAGCGTATACAGGTAGCCTATCAAGGGAGATAGAACTATTGCATTGGTGTCTTGCGCAGATACTAACTCTTAAGAGAATATACAACTCTAAGAGCAGGTAGGGGAATGAATCAAAGAAGGTAATCTTTCAACAGACGAGATCAAAAGACATCTGATAGTTCAAAGGAATGAGAAACCAACGCAGCAAGGAGTGTTAACAAACAATGAGTGATGATAATAATAATAATGATGATGTTAACAAAACATATCTTACAACATTTAGAAAATATATCAAAACCAGATGTCCAAGTCTCAAAGTAAAAGAAGCGTCAAAAGCAACAGCTCATTGGATAGATGTAATCGGTAGTGAAGATAAGAAAGATGGACAGTTTACAGAAGACAAGAAAGATGCAATTTATGTATTAGGACTCCTACCATTTCGGCCAACAATGGGCAATTGCATATCTGTTACTGTAGAACAAAGAGAACATCTTTAACAAAAATGGGAATTGATTAAAGTAGAGAAAAAAAGGAAGGAAGAAACACCATCAACTTTAACCATAGAACAATTAAGCGATGCAATCTGCAAGGGGTTATATCCGTACAAATGAGCGGGTGAAGTATCTAGATGAATAATAATAATATTAATAACGATGATAAATAATCCCTCATGACAAAATCAATAATAAAGTGTATGTTTGTAAGATATGGGGATATAAGTATGTATTATGATTTTAATTTGTGCTTATATTGTACACATATAGATTAGACGACAGAAGTTTTGTTAAATTTTTATATAATATAATGAATAAACCTAGAACTGGTATGAAGGTTGAAATAGAATTTAAGAGTGGATCAGTTAATGTATCGCAGATTTCCGCAAAAATATCTCAAATATTAAATTCTGTAAAACAGCAAGGATTTGATGCAAAAGAATTTAGTATCGAAATGGATATTGGATTAAATGGTGGTGTAATATATTTTCAACAAAATATTTCTTCGGTATTTGATTCTATAAATCAACAAGGATTAAATGCAAAAGAATTGGAGCTTAAATTAGCACAGGATCAACAGGTGATGTATCTCAGTCTATGCAAAAAATATCTTCAGTAGTGAATTCTATAAAAGAACAAGGGTTCGAGATAAAAGAACTTGAAGTAGAAACAGAAAAAGAGGAGTAGTTATCCATCATATTAAAATTCTAACTTGTTACTCATCAATGTAACGTCTCCTTCTTTCATTTTTCTTCCCTTTGTTTTTTCAAAGGAAAAAATAATAGTAATTATATCAAAAGATTAAGGTTGTATAAGAAAGAAGAATAAAGACCCAAGCGTATCTATTCATGTATATGGTATCAATATTTTACTTTCAAAGAAGAATATACACACACCACACTTAAGAATATGAAGCAAAAATATTACAACATTTCTCCTTAAATTATAATATACCACACACCATAACAAACAATACTAGGTGATATGTCGTTTGTGAATTCTTTTGAAAGTCAGGGAACACCGTATACAATTTTTCAAACTACATGACAAGTTGTATCGTATTAGAGTCATCCGAACTGGCCTTAATTTCCTTCGTAACAACTATTTCTCCTCCCTAACTGCAAGTGCCAAAGGGTTTTGTGAAAGATATTCCTTAGGCCATTGGATGTCAAGTTCTCTCCACGCAACACCTGAATCAACAGAGAAAAATACACCGTGGTTATTAACAGCGTAGAATTCACCCTCAGTTTTTGGATTTGAGGCAAGGATTGTAATTGTAGTTCCTCTTGCCTCGGGAAGGCCATCTGAAATAGCCTTCCACTTTTCGCCATCTCCATCTCTTCTATAAACAAATGACTCCGCATCTTCAACGGAATATGCCGTCCCAGGGCCCATAGACGCTGATACAATCACAGTTTGGGGGTCGCCGGAATCAACAGCAAGTCCATAGAGATAATGATGTCTAAGTCCTGCTGTTGGCTTGTTCCAGGATTCTCCGTAATCAAAGCTTTCGAAATAACCGTCACCTGCAGAGAGGTACAGGCGTTTAGGCGCCTTTAGATGTGTAGCTAGAGTGTGAGTATCATATGGGCCCTGCTCAACTCGGTCTATCCAGGTTCTGCCGCCATCATGACTTTGTACAAGAGCTCCTGCTTCTATGGCAACAAAAACATAGTCAACATTATTCGCATCTGGTTCAATCCAACTTGAGATGTATGAGTCCATGGTCTTGGAGGAAGTCTCCATGATGTAGAGGATGCTAAATTGTTTAAGGCTTCCATTTTTTCCCATGAATTGCCCTCATCATTTGATATGTAAAGTGCACTTGGCTCAGTTCCAAGATATACTTGATGGAAGTTATTCCCACGATGCGCAGGACTCACAGAGACAGACATCACATGAGGATTGGAGATAACATCTTTCCCAATATTATTCCAAGTCTGGCCACTATCATCAGTTTTCCATAGGCCATCGCCAAATGTCCCACAGTATGCACAGTCTGGATTCCGAGGATTGAATGCTATGCTTTGTGGACTAGTTCCTTTCAAATACTCATGAATCTTGTGTCTATTTGAAGACTCAAGCACAAGGAGCGAATCACGCATTGCTACCATAATGGTCGTCATATTGTGTATCTTTACCAAGACATGGCTTATATCTTGAATCCTTGAAGATATAATTTACACTCTCTAATTCAAATTGAGTATGCATAACTTAGTCTATATTTCTCACCTTTACCCATACCCTTAGACTCATAGAATATTACCTGTAAGTTTGAGCTTCTAGCGCAGGTACTAGTCTGTCTGTTTTTTTAGCTGCAATAAATGCCTCAACTCTTTTCATTAACGTGTATTTCTTACCGCTACTTTCTTCTTGTTTATAATCTCATATGGCAAATGATGAAGACAATGATGACCCTTCGTTCATAAGTATACTCTATTCTACCATGACTTTTATTTTATGATTCTTTTTATTCAACACAACCAAACCAGTTAATAATAATCCTGTTAAAGTTAACCTATCAAAGATAGTGGTAACGGTGTTTTTTTGGTGTTTCTGTGATAAGTTATGATCTTTCTTTTTCTAAACTCAATCTAACTAAAGAAAGTTGTGAATGAATTATTTTAATCTTGAACTACATACATACACACATTGCTGTTATTTCTCTATCTTTTGGATATATTAATTCAGAATTATTTTTATGTTCTTTAGGCCCATGATAATACTCAGGATATGCCTCTTCATTTAGTTTTTTAATGGGCTCTCCTGTAGACAATAGAGCATTTTTGTCAGCCGGGTATTTGTATATCTCAGGAAAATCTATATCTAGAATTACATTTCTTCCTGCTGCCATTATCATAGATTGTGTAATATCAAACCTATAATTAGAATCACCAAAGACAACTGTCTTATCATCTGTCTCTTTCATTACATGTCCTACATGATTCTTCATTCTCTGCTATTACACCTTTATTAAAAAGGGATTTTTCTTTACTTTTATTTATTTGTATTAATTTATCCGCGTAATTATATAATATTAACTGACTAAATTAATCTAAAATTGGATAGGTTTTATCCATTTCCATATTTGCCATATCTATTGATTTTACTGTTTTAGATTTATTATGTGCTACCGCTTCTGCTAATGGAGAAGAAATCATCATACTTATATTAACTCTATAATAATCAAGCTTATCTGGATTGTAACTTTTGGACAATTTCAATATTTTCGCCTTTGTTTACTCTTTGCATGATAACGTTACGATGTACATAACTTGTTATATACGAATAGCCGCGGCGTTTTGCCTCTTTGAGGAATTCTATTCTAAGGACATGACCGCCAGTTTCTCCCCAGTATCCCGGCTTAATACTGATCCATTCCATATATGCAGTATTCTTTTTCCCCCAATTTTCATCATGTGTACCACGACGAAGATTATAGTTCTCTAATGGCCCACCCTTTGCATAGCCTACAATTTCCCCGAACTTGTCATTATCATCTTTAACTACTCTTAACGTAATTAGAATTGTATCGCTGCGATTAAGTGACTTTCTAAATCTTTTTTCGCCCTTGATACCTACCGGAATGTGTAGCTCTCTATGTATATTGAGCACAGATTCTCTGACAGTGGGTTCAAGTACAACTTCTTCGTGCTCAATTGTTTTTTCTACTATTGATATTAGACTTATTTTGCCTCTTCTAATTGAATTCCTTATCTCGATCTCATTTGCCCATGCTTCCTTGAAAGCCGCTACATTATCATAGAAGTTTTTCTTATACTCATCTGGTACTGCACACAATACGCGTTCAAACATTTCTTTCTCCTCTTTTAAGATGCTAAAGTACTTGACAGATTCTTCATTTATCCGTGATGGATGCCATCCAAGCGCATGAGCATTGGTACGTGCAAGTTCCATAGAACGTTCAAAACCACCTAACGCATAGCCTGCAATACGTTCTGAAACAGACAAAAACCATCCTAGATCTTGATAATGTTTTCTTGTCTTGGTATCGTGGTCAGCAATTCCTGCATAAGTGAATAATTCTTCCATTCTCTTTTCTGCATGTTCTGCTATCTTACCCCTAAATGGATATGCAGTACGATGAATTATTGCAACTACAATGTCAATGTTTATTCCAACAGCTTTAATGAAGCCTTTTATCTTATCGTCATTTCTCAAGAACCATTCAACTGCGTCCTCATGAGGTTTATCAAACTGTTTTAAAGGATCATAGTCGTGAAAAAGAGAAGCTACAAATAGATATTTAATGTCATCTACACTAAATTTGTTGTTGTTCGCTTTTTCTTCTTCTTTATTCTGTCCATTAGCCGCAAGTAAAGTAAAGTAAGCAGCTTCTAGTTCATGGTCGATATTATGATAGCCATAATAATCTGATCCTAATCCTTTCTTTGAAAATTCAGATACTGCATGTCTTATTATTCTATGGATCCATCTATCTTGAAGCCCCATCATTGTGCCCAATTGAATTATTTTATCCTTTAAAATTGCCTCCTTAGAAATACCAATGTTATATTGCAACCACCAAGGAAATAATATCAAGCGTTTGTAAAACTCGTAATATACTGGTAGAGGCTCCGCTAGAGGATTTACTAAGGAGGGTAAATCGTTTCTGCTGGCAGTGGTATAATCGTTACCATAATTACTGTTGTTATTATTATTGATTTTATTCTCCGACAAGATCCCGATATTATCTCCTCTACTTTGCCTACGATGATATAAGACTTCTTCCTATAAAAATTAAGTAGTACATATTATATAAATGTCACAATATTACTAAAATTATATATATATCATGACACTTATCTGATGTATCTTTTATAATAACTATGTATTTTATGTGAAGGTTACGTCAGTATCTAGTCAAGAAATAATAAATATAATAAAAGTGTCTATTCTTATAGTATTAGGTCATATATCTCCACTACCTCCACCATCTCCACTTTTGCTCATTTTTGTCAAAAGGAGCATGGTTTGAGCTTCTTTTAGTGGAGGTGGTGTTAATGGATATCTCCGCTATGCTTATAGTATCTATACCGGCAGTAAGAAGTTACGCAAATATCAAGGTGAAGTGGAGCTATTTTCTTCAGTATATTTAGGGTTAATATATAGATATGTCATTTATGAGCTGCCAATAATGTTTCAATTCTGGTGGCGATATGATCGTCTTCTGCATTAACTGAACGCTGAAGTACAAGTCCAACTAATAACCTATATGATGGCATAGGTAATAGCATTAACTTGCAGTTATCATGAATGGTGATTATTGCTTGAGCTTCACCAACAATATTTTTTACTTCATTAACCAAACTAAGAGTTGCAATTGCTAAAATTCCACCATATTTTTCACCATCACTGGTTAATCCAAATGTTTCCTTAAAGGATTGTTTAGATTTAGCTGCAAGAATGTTTCCTTTTATATCCATTATTGATATAGCCAGTATACCATCGTCAGCAGATAATATATTATCTGAGATTCTTTGGGCTGCAGTAGTATTATCAAGGGGCATACGTCTTCCTTTTATGTAATTTCAAATTAAAAAAATTTACTCTTATCATAGTTGTCACAGTAAATGATCTCTTTTTATCTCACGAAAAGTCTTACTCTGCTTATAATAAAGATCTATAACGCGTCTCTCTTTTCTTCTTTACTTATGAAGATATTGAATCTGCTAGTCTAAAGGATCATTCTATAAAAGATAGGTATATCTCAGTCAACCTAAGAGTTCAAAGGCCGCAATAATTTAGTCTCCTTGACTGTAAATATCATAAACCAGTGCTTTCTTCTTATCACTCTTTTAATTATTATAGATTTACTATTTCTCGAAATTTTGAGTGGCTTGTCATTTTTATATGACCCTCAGCACCTGTTTCACACAAATAAACTGCACCACATATTTGACATATAAGGAATCTCATTCAAATCAACATCTTCTATTTTAATATATAATGATATAGCTTCAATAGTTATTTTATCTTAGTAAAAAGTGTTTATGATTTATTCAAACTGCTGCTTAGGATTTCTGCATCAATCATTCTAACTTTTGGGAGTTTATGCCAAAATATTTTTTTCTAATGATTACTGATTTTGTGTATAGATTGTTCGTAGTAACTACATTCAACCAACCTAACCATCAAGTAAGACTGGTCATTATGAGTTATTACTTCTTGATGTCAAAATGCCAAATATCAATGGCTTTGAGTTATATAGAGAAATAAGAAAGAGAGATGACGAGGTCAAGATTTGCTTTTTGACAGCATTTGAGCATATTATTATGACGAATTTAAAAAATATTCCCTAAACAAGATGCAAGATGTTTTACTAATAAACCAATTTCAATATATGGTTTGGCCAAGAGAATAAATGAAGACTAGATAATAGAAATACAAGTATGTTATAGATATTGATATTCAAAAAATTTCCTTGCAATCATAGATGGTATATTTATGAAAAGCCTTGGGCTGGATTTGAACCAGCGATCTTTGCCATACCAAGGCAATGCTCTTCCTAACTGAGCTACCAAGGCACTGTTATTATCATTATAAAGTTATTGTTAATCTATATAATTAAAGACATCATTGACTTTTTTTATAAAGAAAATATTTTGTGAAGCCTGTTGAACCACCTGCCCAATTTGAATGACTTGCTATATAAAAAACTGTTATTATCATACTTATCAGACACTTTTGAGTACATTACCCGAGTCATTATTTGTAGTTAACTGCTCATTTCTTAAATCAATTAAAAGTCACTTAAATATAAAAAAATGTTTAATATATACTCGTATTATCATCTGATTAACCTTGGTTGTAGATACTATACGTACAATCAAACTTCTTGGGAAATGGTCAGGTAATAGAGTAATAGGGCGCAAGCGACCGTTGATTGCAGTCTTCAGTTTAACACATTATTGTAACTTTTATTGTCCAATGTGCCCCTTTGGTGACTCTGATAAGGCTGGTCAGATTCAATTTGCCAAGAAAAATGATTTGTCAACAGATAAATGGAAATTAATTTTTGACAAGGTTTCTGAGTATTGCATATGGTCTATTCTTGAGGGTGGTGAGCCCACTAGCCGTCCCGATTTTATGGAACTTGTCCGATATCTTTACAAGCTGAATATACCTATTACATTAATTTCTAATTGCTCTCTACTTCATACCATTGACCTTAATGAATTAAAGAAATACATTGAGTTTGTTACATGTAGTATTGATTCAGTATTTGAAGAACCGTATTGTAAAGTACGAGGTGTTTCCTCACAAATGTATCAAAGGGTAATGGATAATTTAAATCTCTTAACAGAACATAAAGTGCCTCACTATTTTAATAGCGTTATAACAAAATACAATACTGAAGAATTTATCGACCAGTCTTATTTTGATAGGGCTAAAGAACTGGGATCAAATGCAGTCTCTTTTACATTTGTCGAAGATAGATCTGATGTTAATTATTCTCTTCTTCCTGATCGGCAAACAATGATCAAAGTTTGCGAAAGTATACTGGATTACGGTAAAAAACATGTTTCTCCTAGGATTATGATACCATCACAATATTTTGAGCAAATAATCAAATATGGAAGAGGCATGTTTGATGAGTGCGGAGTATGGAAAAGTGTATTTGTTAATTCTAATGGAACAGTTATGGTTCCATGCTGGAAATTTAATAAGAGTGAAAATATTTACAATCTCTTAGAGAAGAGCATAGATGAAATTTGGAGTGCACCACAATGGGATATAGCCATGACTTGTAAAGATTGCCAAGTACTTGGATGTATTTGGTATTCTTCACAACCTGTTACTACCTTTGCACAAAATTACATGAAGGGAATATCAAAAATGATTAATCAACAAAGGCCAGAACTCGCAGCAGAACTAAGTTAAATATCTATAGCTATAGAATTATATTGTTCAAATTTATGTGTATTGCAATACATGAATACAATTCTTCTATTGGATTTGCAAAGATGAGCAGATAAGAGGATATATAACAATTCAAAACTTAATCTGAAATGTGGCAATCCAACCTGGAATCAACCAAGATGACTACCCTTCATATAGTAATCTAACAGAATATTGTCATGATCATCACTTCTAATTCCTTTTGGAGGGCCGCGAAATAATGCTCATGTACCTATCTGGTAGTTAGAAAGTATCTTAACAAATATAAATAAAGACTATGATACCACCACAAATACTACATGATGGTAACCAGAAACTATATTATCACTTACATCCCATACGAAGTTTATCTCACATAATCCACAGAGTATAGAAAAATCAATTGACAATAAAGTGGAATGAAACCCACGAGCAAGCAAAGGACCTGATCACATCAGAGATCGATAGATAGATACTATCTATTTTCAACGTCAATTCATAACCCATAACCTGAATGAACAAAGACCATTAGACTTGGTAGCAAATTATTTGTTTCCTT
Source organism: uncultured Nitrososphaeraceae archaeon (assembly GCA_963733025.1). Lineage (GTDB taxonomy): Archaea > Thermoproteota > Nitrososphaeria > Nitrososphaerales > Nitrososphaeraceae > JAJNBK01. Next base: position 10,582 of record CAVTCE010000028.1, read on the forward strand.
AGGAATGATATGAAAGATTCAAAATCTTTTCATTCTAATAATTTTAATAATTATTGCCTTCCATCAAAAGAAAAAACAGTGGCTAGAATTGAGCACACATAAAATTAAGAGAAGGTGTTGTTGTTGATATTTTTTTCTTTATTTATTATTGTCAGAGATGCATAAATTTTACCGATACAATAATATGATGATATCATATAACTAATTTACCACATAATCTCATTACAACAAAAGATACTGCATAAGAAAAATAGTTTCTAATTTAGTGTTGTTAATTCACTAAATTCAATTCAGTATGATAACTTGTATTGATTCATGGAACCATAGCCTTGTGTAAGCAGAAGAATTCTTTCATACATTCTACCATTTTAGTGTATAATTCTAACTTTCCTTTTGATTTTCTGGAATATTGTTATTAAGAAGCCAATGAATATACTGATAACATTCCGTGCACATTTGCTTCTCATTTGTGTGCTCACAAGAATAGGTTATCGTATTTTCAATTCTGCATCTAGAGCAGATCTTCATTAGAGTATATACAATACCATAGATAGATATAGATTAAATCTTAAAACTCTGTACTGTCAAACCTAATGAACCATAATTTCACCAGACCAGTAATTTGAGAAACATCGAAATAATCTTTATTTTCTTGTAATGAAAGAGAACTATATTATACATATACACTATCACATATTCTAAAGTTTTAGTGTTTCTTATGTGATCTGTATTTCAATACAATATATACTGTGCTCTTGCTACCACTTCGGAAAGAGATGGATGAGGTTTGTAATAGAATCAATTGTACTATCATTACCAGCTCAAGAACTTTGTATAAGGGGTTAGAGCATCACTTCCAATAATATGACAGCAAAGCATTTTTTATCTTTCTTATTTATCAAAACTTTACAACACCATCTTTGTCTTCAATTGCTTCTCCTCTAATTGCCGTGTTGATATATGAATAAATATACTTGCGGCATCCAACCTATTTGTTTTAATTGTTATTCTGTAAAACCTACTCCTCCTGAGAGTTGAGACGATCTAAGAATTGCATGCGGCATTGTATTGTAGATAACAGAAACCATTTGTACATTATTTGCTCCAGACATTAAGTTACAGGAACAATTCTAAATATGGTTCCCCTTCCCTGTGGAAGATTGATTGAAAGAATATAGAGATAACCCTCAGGTCCAACTTGTATATCAGTAATTATGCCAAATCCTTTACCCCATATTATATCTTGATTTTCTGAAATATTGTCTGCTACTTTATCAGTAAGTTGTCCTTGAAGAACAAGTTCTGTTCTATCATTGTTCAAGTCAAAATGGTAAATGTTTCCGTTATTTGCATCTCCTATGAATAAATCATTTTCATATTGTGTGCCCAATTTATCAGAAGATAGAAACTTGACTGCAGTAGGGGCGACTGTATTATTCCATGCAAATTCAGGCTCGCTATATCTGCCTTTTCCATCAAAGTCTATTAAATTATCAGGCTCTAGTACAGCGTTACCTCCAAAAGATTCTTTAACCTCCCACATTCCTTGTACTTTTGACCATCCGCTGTTAAATCCTGGTTTAACAAGGTTAATTTCGTCACCATTACCTGGGCCATTTTCTGTATCCCATAAATTTCCAGTTAGAGGATCAAAATCCATTCCAAAACTATTGCGTATTCCGTATGCATAGTACAAGTTCAATAGAGTTTTATTACTGAGAATTCCTTCTACTACTCTTCCATCTTGAGTGACTCTAAGTATGCCGCCTCTTCCATCAGGTGCTAATCCTTTTTGTACGTTAGAAGCTTGAGTTCCCATCGAAGTAAGCTCACCGATGACAAGATACACATTATTATCAGGTCCGAGTGTAATGATGCCACCATTGTGAGCAGGTCCAGGTTTTGTTGGTAAATCTAGGAGAAGTTTAGGATTTTTTAATTTGTCGTCTATCAATTCATATCTATAAAGACGGTTTCCAAGCGGATCATTTCCCTTCTTACAATCAGTTGATGTAGGACATTCATCGTTACCATCTCTTTCTTTAGATTCAGTATAGTACAAGAAAACATTGGTAGTATTATCGTCGTTCTTTGCTACAGCAATTCCTAACAAACCCCTTTCATTTGCGTTAGCAACATTAACATCAAGCAATGGTTCTGATAAACTCATACCATTTATAATTCTCCTTACTATGCCATTATTTTTCTCTAATACCAAAATATCATCTGAATTCAAAAAAGCCATGCTTGTTGGAAAGTCAATGCCTTTATAGACAATCTCTGCTTTTAGATTATGATCATTAGTAATTGGTTCTGCAGCAGAGTAATAAATAAATTCTGCAGATGCAAAACTTAAAACCAAAATTGCAAATGAAATTACTCTGAGCTTTTTACTCATAATTTTAGATAGTATGAATGAGCTATTTCTTATACTTTAACCAGCTAATTTGGAAGAATAAAAAAGGGGCGATAAATATAAAATATCCACTGTAGAGGATGTACTAAATATAATACTCTGATGCACTTTCTTTCTTTTCTTTAATCAATCCTGCTTTTGATATTCCAAGTTGGTTTCTTTAGCCATATGCATATTCTGTGGCGAACCTCATGGAAAGTGCGAAGTTGTATAATTTACTAGGTATCATAAATGTAAATAGTATGTAATAGTATGTCTACCTAACTGATCTACATTTAATATTATCCAACTTACTCCCAACATATGAGATATTAACCTTTCAAAATGTCTATGTAGACTTACTTAAAAATACACCCGATGAAATAACACTTTGTTAACTAATCTTATATAATATTGAAAATTCAATATAATGAAATATAATGGCGTTAGGTGAACTAATCTATGAACATACAGGCAGAATGATCGGGCAACGGGTATTGAGTGTTAAAGAAGAGGAACGACCAAAAATAAAAAGCTCATTTTCAGCTAGGGGCAAGTTCAAAGGAATTGATGTTACAGAAACGACAACATATTGGAGTATTCCTAGACCTGGTGGAGTTTTTTATGGTGAGGAGGCACAAGGAGTAATAATTACTAGTAATGGCGATGAAATGGCAACTTATCTCGCATATGAAGTAGGACGTTTTAGTGGCCCAGGCGGAAGAATAAGCTTCCGTGGTTCTGTATATTATCGTACATCATCAACGGAAGGAAAACTAGCCTCTATTAACAATCTTGTTGGAGTATTTGAATACGAGGTGGATGAGTCTGGAAGCACTAGGGCAAAAGTCTGGGAATGGAAATAGAAGGGTGTAGTATCAATAATGGAGATCTCTATTCGTCCACTTCAAGAAAGCGACCTACCAGAAGCAGACCGTATATTTAGACTATCTTTTGGTACATTTCTTAATCTTCCAGACCCTATCGCATTCTTTGGAGATGCCGATTATGTTAGAAGCCGCTTTTTAGCAGACCCATCTGCAGCGTATGGAGCTGAAGTTATTGATGACAGTAGTAGCAGTGGTGGCAAAAAGAAGCTCGTAGGTTCCAACTTTACAACTAACTGGGGCAGTGTTGGATTTTTTGGACCCCTAACAATACATCCAGAATTCTGGGCTAAAGGTATAGCCAAAAGACTGTTGGAATCAACTATGCAACTATTTTCTAATTGGAATACTAAACATGCAGGGCTCTTTACATTTGCACAAAGCCCAAAACATATAGCATTATATCAAAAGTTTGACTTTTGGCCGCGTTTTCTCACAACAATTATGTCAAAAAATGTAATCTCAAAGAAGAATAATAATAATACAACTAATTTGAGATGGTCAAGGTATTCTGAGTTATTTGGAAAGAAAAATAAGTTAGACAATAAAGGACAACAGGAAGAGAATCAAGAAGAAGGAAAATATCTGGATGTTTGCAGTAGACTTACTCATGCTGTTTATGAAGGATTAGATCTGAGGGTTGAAATTATGTCTGTTAAGAAACAAGAACTTGGCGATACAGTACTACTCTGGGATGATGAAAATAGTAATAATGATAATTATAGCAAGACACTTGTAGGAATTGGAATATGTCACTCTGGTCCAGGGTCTGAAGCTGGTAGCAATACGTGCTATATCAAATTTGGTGCAGTTAAGCCAGGACCTACTGCTGGAAATAATTTTGACAAATTGCTAGATGCTTGTGAAGCGTTTGCAGCAGAAGAGAGAGTGTCACGTATTGTAGCTGGCGTCAACACGGGGCGGTATGAGGCTTATCGCAAGATGTTAGCAAGAGGTTTTCAGAGTGATATACTAGGAATAGCTATGCAAAGGTACAATGATTCAGGTTATAATAAACGTAGTGTCTATGTTATAGATGATTGGCGCTAAGATGGTATAAAAGTAATAACCTAAGAGGATTAATATCCCTGCATCTAATTAAATTGCGATATGGTAATCTCCCTTAACGAATTATTTACGCTTTAATTAATATCCAGGAATAATACACATAGAAGCTAAGAAATTAAGATTTGTATGAAAGGATAAAAAGGTGAATACTTATGGCATTTGTGGTGTATCTAGTACAATGAGAGTCAAGACATAAAACCATGACAATAGCAACGTTTGAACAATTAGGATTAAGTAAAGAAATAGTCAAAGCACTTAAGGAAATTGGATTTGAAACACCCTTTCCTATTCAGGAAGAGGCTATACCCCTTATTTTAAAGGGTTCAGATGTAGTAGGTCAAGCACATACAGGTACTGGCAAGACTGCTGCTTTTTCTCTTCCACTATTACAAAAAATTAGACGAAATGGCCCAATTCAAGCACTAATACTTGTTCCAACAAGGGAGCTGGCAGTACAAGTAACAAATGAGATTAATAAATTTGGAAAATATACTGGCATTAGAACTGTTGCCATATATGGAGGACAAAGCATTGGCCTTCAACATAATCAGTTAAGAAGACATGTACAGATAGTAGTTGCTACTCCTGGAAGATTAATTGATCACATAAAGCAAGAGTCAATAGACTTGAATAAAGTAAATTTTGTAGTTTTAGATGAAGCCGATAGAATGCTTGATATGGGATTCATTGATGATATAAAGTTTATACTGTTTTATATAAAGGAAGAAAACAGACAAACTTGTCTATTTTCAGCTACTATGCCTCCTCCAATATTAAGACTAGCACAAGAATATATGAAAAAGGATGCTAAAGAAGTACGATTAAATGAACAAGAATTAAGCCTCGATACTATAGAGCAATCTTATCTTATAGTCCCCGAGAAAGAAAAATTCAGGCATCTTTGTAATTTTATTAAGAATGAAAATACAGATAAAGAACAAACAATTGTTTTTGCTGCTACCAAACAAAGAACACAAAGACTTGCACAGCAACTAGAAGATGAAGGATTCAGATTAGTTACAATTCACGGTGATCTTTCACAAAAAGAAAGAAATGTTGCAATGAGCAGATTTAGAAAAGGCCTTGATAATGTATTGGTAGCAACTGATATTGCTGCAAGAGGTATCGATGTTCCAGCAGTGGGTCATGTAATCAATTATGATGTACCTTTTGAACCTATGATTTACTTCCATAGAATTGGAAGAACTGCTAGAGCGGGTGCTACTGGTAAAGCTATATCTTTAGTAATACCACAGAGAATACAAGACTTTGAAAGAATTCTGAGAAACACCAAACAACCAATACGGAAACTTAATGATGAAATGGGAATATCCATCCCGGTTGCTCAACAGGGATCATATGGCAGAGACAGAAAGTTTAGAAGACATGGACAAAGATATAATGGAAATAGACGCCAAAGTGGCACTAGCAGCAGTAGGTATAGCCAAAGTAGAAGTCATAAATATGCAAAACTAAGGCACAAGGGTAGTAGTAAACATGATAAAAAATTTTAACAAAATACTGTGCTCCAAGTAAACCTAGCGGAAAATAATTATTATATATCCAATTACTATTCTTCAGCAGCCTCTTATTCATCAATGTATGGGTTGTAAAATAGAGTCAATTCTGTCCCACATCCCACCGAACCCCTGCTAATCTTGTCCATAACAAAATAATTATATCATAAAGAACAACTCATAACAAATATTTTTCTTATACTACCATGAGCTGATTTCTGACGATAACTTGGTTTAGCAATGGCTTGTTTTGTTCTTCGCCCCTACAATCTTTCTGCTTTAAATCTGCTGCCTCCTCTTTTAGCCACTATAATAGTAGCTGTTCCTACATATACAATTTGGAAAAATACTATGGAAACGTCCATTACATTAAGTGGAAATCTATCTCCTGAAATTATACTTGGTAACCTTGCTATTGCCCACAGGATTATTAGCAATACAGTACCGCCTATTCCAACATAGTACCATATTATTCTCCACCGCCTTACCGTTGGATATGCCCAAAAAAATTGTACTATTCCAGATATTAGGAAGAATATACCAATCATTGGATTAAAATTCATACTATTTAATGCAAGAATTATATGCAATATTCCAGCTATCGCGGTAGCAGCAGCGGCACTGAAAAATAGCCATCTATCTCTGTTACATCACAACAACTGTTTTTCGTTGCAGATCCTTTTCAATGAATCTGATAATCAATTCTAACAAATATGATTATTAGCCTTCACTATACATATATGGCGTACCACAAAATAATTCCTATAATAAAAGTATATGTGCAGTGTCTCTCTTTGTAAATATCCATAAATCCTGAAGAACCAGAACATAATGTAGAAGAGTCAAGCCGATGAAAATGAAGAAAAACTAAAACTAACTCCTCCTTTTGGAATTCCTAATACTATGCAAACCTCTCTCCACCTTTGGTATGCATCATAGAGACTACTTCATTTGAAGGTGTGCTTTGACTATCCTTTTCTAGCAAATTTTAACACGCACCTATTATTTTGAACTCCATATTTGTTCATAACTATGAGTATAAATTTCTATGATATTGCCTAATGGGTCTTCACAATAAACTATTTTATATGGCTTGCCAGGAAATAGATCCCATATCTTACTTCGTTGCTTTCCGCCCTTCTCAGCTATTCTTTTGGCTAATTCTTCTATGTTAGGATTAGTTATGCCAATATGGAAAAATCCTGTTTTCCAATATTCAAAATTGTTTTTTCGCTGCTCTTCTTTTGGATCTATAAATTCAAATACCTCAAAGCCTACTTGATTTGCAAAGCTCATATGTGCTAATCGTAATTTCTTAAATGATGCCCCGAAAATATCTTTTAAAATCATGCCAATATGGGAATTGTCATCACTACCTTCCATAGGTTCAGTCACTATGTTAAAACCTAATACTTCATGATACCATTTTACAGCTTTATTTAAATCAGGCACACCAACTCCTATATGATTAGAAGGACTTGGAGAAGCTGGTGGCGAGGATGATGCTTCTATTGTATTATTATCCATTGTTTTTTATGCCTACAGAGATATTATATATATATATATTTTAAATGAAGAATCTGACTTCAATAAAGACAAAAAGATACCTTGAACAATAAAGACTGACAAAAGACTATTACAAAAGGATAGATAAAAAATTTAACACATGCCAATTTATAATTGTATGTGTATATGTTTTTACAGATTTCTTTGTTAATAGATTGGTTAAATTAACATATGTCTAGAGAAAAAGACTTTCATTGATATCATATCGATAAAGACTAAGATAATCCATAAGACAAAATAACACAGGTCCAAAGTAGAGACTTTGACCAATGCTAAACCTTACCACCTTGGCTGTTTTTAAGGCGAATTTTTAAAGTCTTGCAGTTTAAGAACCCCCATGACACTTCAACATAAACATCAAAGGATTCTGTCACTTTTATTTGCTTACCACAATTTCCTTCAATACACACTCTGCAACGACATGAATGGTTCTTCTATTCTCCGCACTAACTGCGCCGATATCGATGATGATGTTACCACTAAAAAGAACTATATATCAAGGTTAGCCTTCTAGTGGTAGTGAATAAAGCCATCATTTTTATCACCAACTATTCCCTTGGACCGCTTCGACTCTTCCTTCCTTACTTCATTCATTCTTTCATACTACTACTTCCATTCCCATTCATAGCTTACAAAATTTCCCATTTCATCTATCTCACCTTTATAGATGCCTATTAGATTGTCAAGAAAAGCCAACATTCCAGTTGTAGTTGTATTGTATACACTTGAGCCACGGAATACTGGTTTACCTTCCTCTGTAATATTTCCTATAATCACGAAAGTATAATTTGCCTTTTCTTCACTGTCGTCCTTTGTCATTATTGCTCCTTGTCCGTGACTATATGTTACGTTATCGCCTCTAGAAATAGTCCAAAAAGTTCCTATGTTTGTTATGTTTAGATTTCCTTTCAATGTTCCATTAGCTGAAAAAGAGTATTCTGTCTTGTCAGGACCCATTTCTTTTTGACTTGTAATTCTTCCCTTTTCTTCAAGAAGTGGATCTCCTAATCTTATAGCAGTAGCATTAAGATCTGTTGGAATTGGCTTGGGAGTAGTCGTAGGTGGTGTTTGTGCAAATACAGTCATATTTGGAAGCGTAGTAGTAATAATTGCTGCTCCTGCACTAAATAGTAACAATATGAATGACATTCCTACAGTAAAAGTGTATAACGAATTTTTATTCATCCTATTTGTAATTTACTTGAAAATATATATAAGATATACTGCTTCCAATATGCAACTAATAATCCATTCATAGATAGAATCAGAGGATTTAATATAAGTAAAACAGCCTTAATTAAAAACCTGGTTTATTGTCAATATTTTCTCCTATCAGATAATTTTTAAGTTTGGATATATATCTACTATAACATAGAAATAATAAGGATATGGTAGCGACAGCAATTAGAATAGAACAACAAACAAGGGATCATATACAAGAATTCTAAGTGATTGAATGTAATTAAGCCAAACAACAAACCAAGTTTTTTGAAACTTATGGAATCCCTTAATTAGTTCTACTATTTCTATTAGACTAACCATGTTAGGAGAACAAATTCTAGAGTTGAAGGGAAAAATCATAGGTCAAAGGGTGTTGGATGTTGAAGGCCCCACGATAGAAACGTCTGTATCAGTAAGTGGGAGTATAAAGGGAACGCAAGTGAAGGAAACTTTAACGTTTGAAGGTAGACCAACAACAACGACATCAAAGGGAGTACTTCGTGGTAAAGGAAAGGGAGTAATAATGGCTGGGGAATCAGAACTGGCAACCTATACTGGTGAAGGAGTGGGAAGAGTTAGCTCTTCAGGAAGCATAAACTACCGTGGGTCGATATTCTATAGTACATCATCAAGTGGTAAACTGGCATTTCTTAATAATCTGATTGGAGTCTTTGAATCTGAGATCGATACTGAGGGAAATTTTTCTGAGAAGATATGGGAATGGAAATAACAACAAGATAAAGAATACATAAGTAATTCAATGTTCAATAGAGAAATTAATAGTAAATAAAAAATAATAGAAGATAGAAAAATTTCCGAATTCTCTATTGCTGTTGTTACTCCAGTAATATTTTACTACTACTACTACACTTCCAGTCATTCATGGATGTGCTATACATACATAATCATATATTCCTAATTTTTCAAATGTGATAGTTAATGCGGTTATAGGTGGAGCTCCTGGTGATGCTTGTCCTTTGGACCATATCCATCCTGAATTGACATAGCTTTCAGTACCATCTATAGTATAATTTGCATTTAGACTTGGATATGTCACGTTTTTACCTGTAGAATCAATTACAACTGGATTATATGCTCAAGCATTATCTACTACTAGCTTCATCTGGTTTTCCTATAACATCTCCACCTTTACCAGGTTTATCTCCTACTGCAACAATTGTTCCATTACCTTTTATGTCAAATACTTGTGTATAATATTGATTCAAAAAATGTGAGAGAATTTTTCTTTCTTTGATCTTCTGCCCTGATAGGTAGTGGTTACCACTACTACCTCTTTTCTTTCACGGCTGCAGAAAATATCTTGATTTTCTTTTCGTCTGCTCTAACTTAACTAATATCTTGGTCATCAATACACCCGCAATAAATCCACCAACATGAGCAGTAAATGCTATTGGAAGTGCACTTACAGAGCCAATCACCGCAAATACAATTTGTAGCACTAGCCAATAATAGGCCCTTGAATTGCCAGCAGCAGCTGCTACGCCTAATACACCAGAGATAGCTCCTGACGCACCTATCAGTACTACATCTCCATTGTGTAAGATATAAGACGCTATAATACCATGAAATAAAGCTCCTACAATTCCTGATATAAGATATACCAATACATATCGGGGAACTCCAATTGCTCTTTCTGCATACCCACCAAGATAAACCAACGCAAATAAATTGAACGCAATATGTGTAATGTTAGCATGTATAAACATAGATGTAAACAATCTTGTCAAGGATTGGAGTGGTGTTGATGATGATTGTGGTTCTGACGATTGCAGCGGTAGAGAAGACAATGGATTTTGCTGAGCACTGTCAGCAGAATTATTATTATTCCCATCATCATTTGCATTACTCGCATAAAAAAGATGATTAGGAATGAAGCCATAATTTTGAATAATTTGTGTTTGGGAACCTGATAACAGTCCTATGACAAAAATTACAGCATTTAATACGATGATGGATGCTGTGGCTACGGGAAAACGCTTTATTTGCATCATTGGCTAGACAATAGATAATGAATAACATAGTTTATTTTGAATATATCGATTGCTGTTTTCATCTTGCAATAGCCTATCGGCAGTAGTTATCTTGGTTTTTCCAAAGACATCCGACCTTTTGAGTCATCTCAAGTAGTGTCAGAGGAAGAGTAGTAGTATAACAAATTAATTGGTGAACTAGCAGATGACAATATAACGACCCGTCCTATGCCAATCTTGACGCTTTATTTAGGCCCATGTCATAATATTATATGAAGATAATTGACAGTAACTGAAGAGTAAGATCCTTTAACCATGTTGTTATATGCTCTAAAAGCTCCAGAAACAAAGAGACAGTTATCCAAGGTGTGCTAGATGGTATTGCTAAATCCTTATTTTTTGACTATATTGGTATTGAGCAAGGCACAATTGAAGAACGCTGCAATATCTTTAGTGAAAAAGCGAACGTGATATTAACTGGCTAGCGAATAAGATCCTGAAATACTTAAAGTTCATAAGAATAGAGTATAACGAAAAGAAATCACAGATTCCACTTTGAAAAATTATATCAATCCCATAAAACTCTTTTGCGAACAAATGGATATCATTATCCTTGGATTAAAATAACACGTGGGATGCCTAAAGGAAGAAAATATGCAAATGATCGTGATCCTACAATTCAAGAAATTAAAAATAGCATTCTGTTTCAAGGGTCCTGGCAACTCCAATTAGAGATATGTTTGCAGCTTTATTCTTTGTATCTGTGGGAGCATTAATGGATATTACTCTTCTTCCACTATTCATAGTGCCTGCTTTAGTATTGATAGTAGTATCCCTTGCTACAAAATTCTTGACCGTATATATAGCGGCGGCCAAATATCAACGCTTCATTAAGTTAACTTCACTTAGAGCAGGGAATTGGTTTGTCTTCTTCAGGTGGTGCGTTAGCACTTGTTGTTGCAAAAGGTGGTACTGATGTAGGTGTTACAAGTTCTTTTCTGCTACCGATGGTTGGTGCTATGAGAATAATTACAACATTCATATCTCCATATATCATTAAATTTGGTTGGAAGTTTGCAGAGAATTTTGTTAATAAAAGCAAAAAACTGAAGAACAATAATAAAATAAGAAACACTTCCGAAGTTCCTCAACTGAGGAACAAGTACTCCTTTATGGCTACAGTAATCTGGTCAGTCAAATATATTACCATCATTATCATATTTCTGCTTAAGACATATTGAGAACCCTACATGTCCACAGTCATCTGCATTACAAGTTCTGCATCTTGGTACTCCATCATGTGTTTCAACTATTACATAATGACCAAGATTAATATCATATAGCATGCTATACTTATTATTAACAAACTCCTTTAAAATAATTGGATTATTTGTAGTAGCAGATTTTTTGTCTTTCGAACTCAACCATTGGATGAATGCATTAGTGCCTAGATCCAATGTATCACAATGTGTCATTAGTTCAGGATAACTAACTTTATTCCTTTTTGTATTAATTGCTTGCTTCTTGTTATCTTGTTTGTCGAACAACTTTTATCTAGTCTGTTTCTCTGAAGCTGACCAAGCTTGTTATAATTCAATATCAGCAATCAGGAATATAAACATACTTAGTCTTAAACAAAGCAGGGGTATAACTATGGTAAAATTACTTCTAAGAGATATTCTGCTACAAAATTACTGTCTATTTTTCTTTTAACTATTGATACGATCAAACAATCTCATTCTTCGCACAAAGATTAGGGTTCAGAGTAACCAAGGATACTCAGATATATCGATAGACGAGGAAGAAGGAGAAGACCAGTTACATTATCTCTCACTACTCAAGAGGACAAAGAGTAGGTATTACCATTATAAAATTTCATTGTCTATTCCCGATTTAGAGAAGCAACAAACATTAACAATGTATCATTATTCGCAATATAATGATGCATTTGCATTATCTGATTTAGAAAATAAAAAATGGTCTCCATACCAACTTTGAATGCTAGTATTATTGTAGAATCCTAAAGATTCTCAACCTTAGTACTTTACGAAGTGTTACTATAAGAAGAAAGTAGAGTATAATAAGCAAATATTTTGATATATAGATGAAAGCAAATGGTATCACCAAAACGTTTCCTCTATAAATCTTGGTCATTATAATATAATATAAATTTGCAATTAAGTAATGAAAAAAAAGTAGGTAATAAATCTTATTTTAACCAGCACAAGACTTGTGCTGAAATTGCAGAAATAGAAAGAATATACCCCGTTGCATACACGCTATCATAAAGGAAGAAGAAGCCAGATGACAAAAACATAAAAAGACCTATCTACTTCTTCAAATAGCTTTCTTCCCATCATATTCATCTTCTACAGATTGCGATTTGATGTATATAGTAAAATTTATACGTGAAATTAATCAATATGTAAAGCATTAGAATAAGAGTCTAAAGAGGCGGATCATAATGAAGCTACTGAGTCAAAAGCAGGACAGAAAGGAAAGGAAAGAAAACAGGAAAAATAACAACCGATAAAGTTATTTTAATTTTAAGTCAAACACATTTGCTAAATGTCATTATTAATTATAATGCCTGCTTTTTATCTTGTAATAATAAGAATGGCTGCTGATACCATTGGAGCAATAGAAATCCTCAGAGTAATTGCAATAACATCTTTTGCTGGTGGAACAACATTTCTTGGTATCTATATTTCAAAACGTACAAACTTCGCAGAGGATCATGTATTAGCCCTTACAGCGTTTGGCGCAGGTATTCTTATATCAGCAGCAATTTTTTCTATGGTAATAGAAGCAGAGAAAAGTATTGGTATTATGGCGACATTGTTTGCGTTTATAGCGGGAGCCATAGTATTTACAGTTGCAGACGTTATAGCAGAAAAGAAAGGTGGAGGAGCTGGCATTCTTCTTGGTATTGGATTAGATTCAATACCTGAATCTTTAGCTATTGGTGCTGCTATTGCTTCTGGTCCTTATCTTGCTTTGTCTCTTCTAATAGGTATACAAATGTTTCTGAAGGTATTGCTTCATATAGAGAAATGATGACAGGTAAAACTGCTTTTAGCGACAATCCAAAGAAAGTATTTGCCGCTACAGGTATAATTTCGATAATTCCTGTAATCTTAGGACTAGTAGGTCTTTTGTATCTAACAGGAATGAAAGAAGTTATTGCATATATACTTGCATTGTCTGCTGGCGGTATTTTTTATATGCTGCATTATGACATGATACCTAAGGCACATAAGGAAACAAAATGGCTGCCGACATTTGGTGCTGTTTTTGGCTTTATAATTGGATTTGCTATAGTTAGAACAGTTGGTGGACAGTAGTAGTAGTAATAGTAGTAATCCTTTACAAAGAAGAGGAAAAGAAGATAATGTCTGATACCCAGTCCATTCATCGGAATGCGTTGTCATAGTTGGCAGCAGTAGTAGTAGTATGTCTGGTCCACAATTATTAGATGATTTTGGTCTTGAGAGGTGGGTGAAATCAGCTAACAACGACCAAAGCACCACGCTATCCAAGTAAGGTTCATCAAGTGCCCGATTAAGACTAGCCCAGGAGTGCTGGGCAAGAAGTGGACTATTCTGATACTCAGAGATATTGGCTTCCGCAAGATTGAGTGTTTCAATCGGCTCTTAGAACCTATTTGAAGCCTTACGCCACTCTTAGACTAAATCATTTTACATTGCGCAAGTGGATTACATACACTAGTGTGTTGCATCCCACCGAACCCGTGCCAATTTTGTCGATCACAAAAACAGCAATAAGAGTAATAATCTTCTAAATAAATTCCTCTGTCATATTATTATAAGCTGACTCTTATGATAAAAAAGTAAGGAGAAAGCTTTGATGCTGGCCTGACTATTCTAATTTAGAATCCCATTATAGATCCGATAGCGTCACGGAGACTGACGAGGACCGCAAACTAAACGGGTTTATCAAGCGGTATTGTAGTTGATGTTGCTTGCATGCATTACCTCTAAAGTAGCATAACTGACATTCATAAGAATTTCAGACTGATTTGCTCTTTTAGAATTGCAGCACTGATAAATCCTTGGAATCATATAACTCACTATGACTTCTAGAAGTAATAATAATAATAAACCAAATGGAGAAATCACCGATCATGTTGCTGTTGTAACAGGTAGTTCAAGTGGAATAGGTTTTGAAATTGCTTTGATGTTGGCAAGAAATGGTTTTCAAACGTACGCAACAATGCGCAATCTAGCAAAAAGTGAAAATATAAAATCAATAGCTAGCAAAGAAAACTTGCCTATTTATATAGAACAACTTGATGTTACAGATAATAAATCAGTCACAAATGCAATACAAGCAATAGTGTCTAAAGCAAATGGTATAGACGTATTGGTGAACAACGCAGGTTATGCGCTTACTGGTGCATTTGAAGACCTTGCAATAGAAGAGATAAAGGCTCAATATGAAACTAATCTATTTGGATTGATAAGAACAACTCAAACAGTCCTTCCAATTATGAGGAAACAGAAATCTGGTGCCATTGTAAATATTAGTTCAGGAGCGGGAAGATTTGGTTATCCTGGAGGTTCTGCTTATGTAAGTACTAAATTTGCAGTTGAAGGTTTAAGTGAATCCATGGCATATGAATTAGAGCCATTTGGAATAAAAGTTATCTTGGTAGAACCAGGAGTTATTAAAACAAATATTGCTAATGGCATGGTTATTGCAGAGAAGTCACAAAATCCAAATTCACCATATTCTCAGATAATGCAAAAAATGTCTACTAGCTTTGAGCACATGTTGGAGAATGCTTCTTCTCCAGACGTTGTAGCAAAGGTGGTACTTCAAGCTGTTACAAGTGAAAATCCTAGCCTTAGATATTTAGCAGGGAAGGATGTAGAAATGTGGATAGAAGCTAAAAGAAATATGTCTGATGATCAATTTTATAAAATGATAAAGCAATCCTTCAATTAAGGATCATAATCGAAGATCTAAATGCAGCGAAAGAAACAGTACTTTGGATTTCAAGTTGCATAAATAGTACAACAGTCTTCTTAACTGGATACAGGCTATTATGGTTTTTCAAGCAAAATGTGTCAAGTGACAGTCATACTACAAAAATTATAAAATATTTAATTAAAAGCAGCAGTAGTAAGATATGATAGAAAAGTTGATTGCAAATATGTTAAACCTCTTACAAAATAAGACTTGCAGTCAGCTTAATGAATATTCAAAAAATGCATAAAGTTACTTCTTGATGTAACCGATTAAGATCCTCAATAAAAAATGATGGAATCTACTTAAGTTAGGGCATCTCTTACTTTTACCTTAGCCTTGTTGAGAGTTTCAGAGCTTGGCTTACCTTTTGCATGATCTGCTGAAGTCTCCGTTTTTGCTTCAGAATCCTGACCTATATTTTTTATCTTTTTTGCAATATCTGTCATATCACACTATATTCGCATACATAACTTAATACTGTTATTAAAAAAACAAGATACATCAATTAACTAACGGAAGAGGAATGTAGCTGGGCCACGGCCAGAAATTTATGTCGATAACGGTTCACAAGCGAGGCGGCCCATGCAATCTGAAAATAAACAAAAGAATTTAATAATAAAATGTCATGGGTGAATAAAATAAAATAAAATTGTATATTATTAGAATTCTAATATCAACTCTTGTTCCTGCATCACCATTTTTCTTCTCAGGGGCATTTTACTTTGTAAGATAACATATGCTGCTCCTAATGGCACAAATACAATGAGGTGATATATGAAATGCAATATTGGCAAGTTAATCAGATGACCTATGATTCCAGGACCTGATTGCAACTCCTCTATCGACATATTTTCAAAGTGTTAAATAAACTAAAATATGCATATAAAAATATTGCTTCATTACTTATGCCAACAAAACCAATTTAGTTCGCTATTTCCTTATAACCATATGATCGAAGTATCTGATCCTAACACTTTTTTTAAGCAAGAGGAGGAGTCGTTACCATCATAAGTAGTAATATCATTTTGAGAGAACGTTGCTGATTATAAACAGAAACACAAGGAAGAAGAATCAAATAATGATAATAAAACACTTCTATATTCTTAAGTTACCTGACTTACATCAAGACTTTGACATATTCTTCCTCAATTGCTCTTAGCAAAACATTTCCATGAATTTGTCCTTTCGACTTTACTATAGCCATAATGGAAATACCTCCAGCTCCAACACCTTCTTTTATAAAGCCTTTTGCAAATGATTGTAAACCAAGTTTAGAAGACTCTATCATATGTAGATCTGTTGTATATATAGGAACGTCATTTGTTAATTGTTTAACAAGATTAACAAGATCTGATGATGGATCGTCAGCTACATAGGAGGTTGTTCCTATGCATAATCCATTAAGTGGACATTTCAATGATTTTAGAATTGCAATGATCGAACACATTTGAGTTCCGCCTGCTAGCATAACTTTTCCTCCACAATTAATTATTCCATTAACAATTCCTGCTACAGAAGGCATCATAGGATCACCTACAATTGATATAGCTGTAAATGGATCATTTCTTAGCTCACCAAAATGAATATTTGCATTTTGCATACCTTCAGAGACTATTTGATTTTTTAAAAGATGGGGATTTTCCGGCATACTACTGCTAACTTTGAATTTGGCATTAATTCCAAGAGCACTTAGAACGCCTAATGCAGTTGTTGTACCTCCTGGAATACTCTCACCTATTATTACGAAATCATTAACTTTGGCAAGTTGACTGCCAAGTAGTGTGCCATATTCAAAGGCCTTTTTAATATCGTTTATATCCATTGCTTTTCCAAATCTTATATTTTTACCTGATTCCATATTAAATGAGATATAAGGAATTAAAGGCTTTATTTTTGAACCAGCGTCAACTACCAAAAAAGGAATGCCAGATAATTGAAGAGCAGTACGAGTAATAATAGCAGGAGTTGGTTTACCATCAGGCGTTATTGGAACAGCATTGATGCATTTACAATGACCATAATAAAGAAATTCAGCATCAGCAGGAGGTGTATATTTTATTAAATTTGGATTAGCGCCTGCAATAGTTATTCCAGGATTTTCACTAGTTGCAGTATATGATATTACACAAATAAAAATAGGTTTTTCAGAAATTAGTAATTTTGTATTGATTTGTGATGATAAGGAAGATTGATTTATGCAGATTACATCTCCTAATTCTCCTTCAAACAATTTTGTTATTAACCGTAAGCAGCGATTATTATTTGACCAGTATAATAATGTATATATTTTTTGTATTATCATACAGCCAAGGAGTTATTATATAATATAGTGACCTTCATTTTTAGGATATATATATTAATGTTGAAAAAAATATAGTCTACAATTAAATAATTAATTACCAGCTTACCGCAATACTTTGACATTATCGTTAATAAGCTTTCCAAACCCCATATTGGTCATGATATGTTACTTATCTAATCCATGCCCAGTAGCCTAATAGCAATTTCAAATAGCAACACCCTCATCTACAAAGAATCTCTAAGTCAAAGCATCTGATATGCTTTACAACTGTCATACATCCATTATAATAGATTTGATTATGTTTGGGTAATAATTTGTTGTTAATAATCTAGATTTATGGACGTTTAGACAGGTTGTAGGGAATTAGTTGTTATTTGGGATATATGGATTTCACTAATTAATAGCGAAATATTTTCTCTTCTTGTTTGTTCTTTGTTCAATGTTTTTCCTCAGCTTTGATCTGCTCTGTGAGTTGTATAAGTTGTTTATAATGATGAAATATAATGCACATAAAAATTGGCTGTATTCTTATAGGTTTAGCAGAATAAGAGCAGGCTGAATTGTATAAATGGGAAATAGAAAACATATTATCAAATATCTTTCTGTCCGATTTGTCAAGTAAGTTCCTAAATGGCTTCCATTCTTTTTCTTCCATTATACTAGCAATTCTAAATGATGGAATTGTTCTACCCATATAGATATTATTATCTTATTAGAATAGAGGTTAATAAAATACATGAAATATCATCTCAAAAAAAGAGAGAGAAAATATTGTTATGGATTTACAGTAATATGATAGGTAGTTTCAAAGTTCCATCCAGTAGGAAAAGCGAATGATGATGATAAATTGTTATTACTATTCGCAGAAGTAGTATTGTTATTATTAGATGAAGAATTAGAACTCACTGTGCCTCCCTTAAAAATAATCTCATGTTTTCCTTGTGAAAGAGGCTTGAGAAAAACCCAATTACCATCTGCTACTGCTTGTGTAGAAGTATTAGCCGGTAATCCAAGAATATTATTCTCTGGTAATGTAAAGTTAAATGGTAGTGACTGAATACGATATTTTTCTAAGTCTGAAATAGCTATGCCGTCAACAATTGCTTGTAATTGTGTAACTTGATCCTGAAAAGCTTTAGCACATATACGTAATTCTTGTATTGTCTTTAGGTTTGGAAATTCAGCAACAGAACATTCAGAATTTAAAATAGGAAATAAAATAGCCTTTCCAGAAGGTATAGTACATTCCCTTATTACAGGTTTGCCGTAAGTTCCTGGAAAGAACCATACAGGGCCATTTTGGTTTACTGTACAATACTTTCCACTATCATCATATGCAGGATGAATATCTTTTGGTATAGAATAAGCCCATTGCCACCATTTGGCAGTCCATTCTCCATAAGTTAAACCAAAAGGTGTAGAGTTTGCTTCAAATACTGCTATTGCTTCTTTTGATGTTTGATTTTGAATGCCGATACTACTGCTACTGCTATCCAAGGGGCTTTCCTGAGATATTGCCTTTTCAAACATATACTGTAACCTGTCAACATCATTTAATACTAAAAATACAATGATCGATGCCAGTAAATATGATATAATAAATGATTTTTTGTACAACTGCTACTACATAACCTCTCTGACTTTGTCGGATATACATTAATATAAATATTCAATAAAAATACATTGAAATTCTTATTGTTTAAAATTAGAAAATTCCAAAATGATGTTTCCACCAAAGTCTTATCATTCTGTTTCTAAAATTATTGTTAATGAATTTAGATTAATTCTTGATATTAATGGAATTGATTAGGATCTTGATTCCACCGAAGCCGCATGCGACAAATTGTGCTGTCCAGTCTGGGAATTATAACCACGATATGGGGTATTGGTTTATTCAAAGACATACATCGTTTTCTCGTTTTACGGCATTCTATTTGATTATAATTTTGCAGAAATATTACGCATAATGTTGCTTATCTCATCTAGACTCCTTGGTGGTCTTAATAAAGTATAATAAAATATTGGATGAAAATTCTGTCCTTGTTGTTCTAGTGATTTTTGAAGTGCAGGTGGAGGTGGAAGAGGAGAATGAAGAGGATGCATTTGAAAGCTATTTTGAGCAATGAATCTATTATTACCAATTAAGGAATTTGCTCTAGGAGTAGCAGCAAGATTATTGTTATTGTTCATATATAAAGGCAGATCTGGAGACGAAAGCTGATCTAGATCATGTCTAAACTTTACTATCTGACGAACCATTATCAAATTTTGATCTAGAAAATTGTCATTTCCACTACTAATACGTTCAATAGTTAATAGTGTTAACATATTATGTATGTCTTGATGAGATAAATATGGAGTTAATAGCGTTTTAATCTCTGCAAGTTTTGATATTCTTTGTTGAAATTCCCCGATGATATCAGACTGTTTTGTATGAGCTGGTTTGTCGGATAGCGATGATGGTGATTGCAATGGAGGATTGATGTTATATGGCGATGCTATTTTTGAATTATCTATAGACACATTATTATTACTCTTGACTGATTGTCCCACGGTTCCACAGCCAAATATATCCCCTTTCTGGTCTGGAATGGTTGTAAATCTACCATCGCTACCACGAAGACCATTATTATTGCCAGTAAATGGGCTGCTGTTGTGCTTGTTATGCCACCATTTTCTAATAATCTTATTTGATAAATTATTATTAGTAGGTGGTGGTAGAAATTGACCATTTATTCTTCCAATTATGTATTCTAGGGTTCGAACAATTATTCCATTCCCAAAGTGGAAACGATTGTTATGTCTATTGGCGCTACATCTTCTTGTGAAATCCTGTCCACATGTTGCACAGACATAATTGATTTTACTCATAATAATTAATCCATAAATATCAATACTCTTTCTTTTTAACACTTATCATTTTAATTCAATTTTTTGGGTTTGTGGCTTAATTGGGTGCAGCACTGTGCTGCAATCCATAATACGAATCACTAATAAAAAAATTCTATTTTTAAATTGTAACGCATTCAATTAGATTTTAATTTATGTTATTACAAATATTTGAAGACCAATCCTTTTCAATTAGCACAACTTATTCCTTATAGGACTTGAAACAAGCAGTTACCATTCCATGGTAACATATATATGTCGTGATGTCTGTATCTAATACATTATTATAAATTGTCGATATTCACAAGACTAATTCGCCCAGTCCACTAACTATACGGGTTCATATATTACAATGAATAATACACAATCATCATGTGAGGGATGTGTAAAAGTATTACACAAGTGCTTCTTTAAGGGAGACTAACTGTTGAATAGAGCTTGAAGATTCGTAATAGTATGTGCGTCTTAGAACGCAGAATGGCATATCCAGTTAAAATAAATAAATGTCTTATGTAATAAGCATTGGTTAAGTAGATGATGATTTATTTCGACCATTCAATTAGCCATTGATAATCTTCTATGACTCTTTTGCAATTCTCACCTTGATTATCATTGTCAGTATTATTTGCTGATGTCTTTATCATCATCATCTTTTTCCTTTTTTCCAATTCTTTTACGCATTCGATCATAACATCAGATTTTGCAACAGATATACCTAATTCGGAAAAATTGCGATTAAAGCTTTCTATGTAAATTTCTAAAGTAGTGCTATCTTTAATTGACACTATTCCAGGATTGATCTTGGGTCCACCTTCAAATACTAAATTTTTGATAAAATTAGGAGCAGTTATGTTAAAGGAATTTTTAAGATAATTTCCAGATATCTGAGAACCAAATATATCTGATATAATTTTAATTGCTTTACCAAAAAGTATGGAAAAATGTTCAAAGTCTATAATAATAGCATTATTAGCATTAGGCTCTTCTTTTTTACAAAGATTAAGGCCGAGTAACTGCAACATAAACCTCTCCATAGCACATTCGTTGCTTACAATTCTCTGATCATATTGAGACAAACTTTCCTTAAAGTAGTCGGTTGTCCAATTATTTTCCTTACTATTATTGAATTGTTGTTGCGAGTTAAACTTTATTGCCATAGGAGTGAGAAGTTGCTCAAGGTCTTCTGGTAAAGGGTTGTAATTGGGTTTCTTTATTATTTTTTGTATCTTGTATTGTGTTATTCTATTATTATTATCATCATTGTTTCCATTATTATTATCGTCTTTCTCTACTATATCATAATATGATTCAATTATCTTTTCTGCTACATGTTTTGGTGAACTTTTAACTTCTTCATTTCTAACTCTATAAATGTGATATCCCATATTCTCTAATGCCCTCTGTCGTATTCTATCAGGTGTCTTTCGGTATTCTAGGTTATGTACTCCCCCATCAACTTCAACTACAAGTCTGTGACCTACAATGAAATCTGGAGTATACCATATACACGCAGAAAGCCAAACTTCAGGATTTCTAATATAAGTTATGCCAGATGCGAATTTATCCAAAGCTGATGCTAGCAGGTTTTCATATCTTGTAGGTATGGGTCTTTTATACAAGAAAGATAATATTGATATAATGATCCTTGTTATAATTGTAACTTTGTTTTTGTTTTTGATTTTAAAATAAAAAAACACAGAAGCAAAGCAGAGAGTTTAGTTTGCGGGATAAGTCTGATAGGCAGAGACTCTTTTAAAGCCCTTCTATCCTCTTATTTGATTCATGACTAAATATTTTTATTTTAAACTTCTTTAACCAAAAATAATGCAGATATTGTCGGCGAGCTTTTTATTCTTCTTCCATTTTTTAGTTCTGCTGTTATTTGTTCTCTTGGTAGTTTATGAATTTTAGTATCTGTTTCATCATCATCATCATCATCAGCTTGTATGTAATTATTATTGTTATTTCCTTGAAATAAGTCTTTCTTGTTCTTTAATCCTTTAGCCACAAATACATAATTTTTCTGTGAAGTCCTTCCCGGCCATGTATAAAACCAATTTATGAGTTCAAGACTATCGGAGCTATGTTTGGTTTCTTCAAACAACTCTCTTTTTGCTGCCTGTGACGGCTCTTCATTTTCCTCTATAAATCCACCAGGAAATTCTAAAAGGTTGTCACCTGCTCCATGCCGATAACCTTCAACCATTAAAAATGAACCGTCTTCAAATATTGGGATTATTATAACAGTATCGTCTACCTTAATTCTATTGAATATTTTGATTGAATGACTATTATTATCTATGTATCTAACGGAATCCTCATATACTTGCAACCATGGACTTTTGTAAACAAGATTAGATTTCTGTGTGTTATACATATGCTATATCTCTATAAGAAAGTATTTCCTAATAACTGATATTCCCTTTACATATTCCATAATTTCAGCTTTATGTCATATTGTCTCTCAAGGGATTCAAAGAATTGCTCAACAGCAAGACTGTAGATTATGCCATTCTCAGCTGCAATTTCTCTGTATATAAAGATTAGATAGTTAAATCCTAATCCCATAGTGCTTAACCCGTCAATAAGAGAAAGCTTTTGGTAATGAACGCTTATCCTATTTTAAGTATAACACACTTTTGCTCAAGCAGAAAGAATGAAATCACTATAGTGGTTAGAAAGGCAGAAAGTAGTAAGAAGAAATGAGAATGAAATTACTTAGATGGTTGTAATGTCAAATAATGTTGTACTATTAAAATTACGGCTATTCACAGTAGGATATGTGAGCGAAGATTTAGAGGAAAAGAAACTGTTAGGCTCAGGTGGCTATGCTTTTGCCAAACTAACAGAACAAGAAGAAATCAAAGCAAGTCTTGGAGTTCCTCAAATATTCCTAGGAAATGTAGGAAGATTAAATGAAGATAGATTTTCAAAATATTATTGTAAGAGATGTGAAAAGAAATATCCTGGTTGTCCAGTAATAAAATACGAAAATCCAAATGAAGAACTAGGAGAAGGTATTATTCTTATTGAAAAGGGAGAATATAGATGCAGGACATGCGATAACCTAATAGCATTATACCGTAAATTCAATAAATAGTATAAAAGCTAGTTTACTTTGAATATACTGAATCTTAAACCAAGAAGCAATAAATAGATACATTATAAAAATGATTTATTATTGCATATAACTATTGGTTTAAATTCCCTTAGTCCTACAATACGTTAACTTTCTATTGGTAATGATATAAATAACGAATATTATCTGAACCTTCCCAACTATAAGGTTCAAGCAGATATAAATCCATTTTAGCAGAACCTGTTTATATGCTGTTATAGATTATCCAATCTGAAGGTTGTAATGAGTAGCGAAAATAAAAAGGGCATTGATTTGCAAGGAAAAGAAGCCTACCTAACCTCACTTACTTTAATACGTAAAAACACAGTTATAGGATATTTTGATATTTTTCTTCTTTTTAGGAGGTTGAATAAACGGCAGTATGAATATCCTAGAGTCAAGAATATTAATATATATATTTCATATATAGTTATAACTATACCAATAGCACCATATGATTAGAAAACTCAAAAGTGACAGATCAACTGGTATAGCTACAATAGAAATCAGTACAGATGAACTTAGAGACATTATTGATTCAATTGATAATATGATAGACAGACAACAAAGAACATTGTTAGAAAATCTTCCATCTGATGAAGCGGACAGACTAAGACTAGATAATTACAAAGCATTAAAAGAAAGCCTCAGGAAAGTTTGGGAGTCTGTTATGGTATAGTCTAACAGCAATAAAGAAAATGTATATTATATCGTTTCCTTCATTAATTGTGACCTTGTGCGCTCCTAATACTGAATGCAGCTACGATAATAGTTAGAAGAGGCTATTTAATCAATTACAAATTAACTTAAATTATTCTTGTTGTGATTGTGGCTGTATCTTTTCTTCCTCTTCTAATACTTCCTGCGGATCTACTTTCACCTGTTCTGACTCTCGTTCTTCTTTTTGTAATTCTTCTGCCATCTTTATTGCTCTAGGCTGATCGTCTTTTTGCTGTTGTTCATCTCTATGATTATTATAATTATTGTTATCGACATTATCAGTATTATTGTATTCTTTCTGTTCCCTTTTCTTTAATCCCATTGTAGCATCAACATCCTGACCATTAATGTCATAGTCTATGATATGATATAATGTTCGCTTAAAAGTGTTTCTTGAAGATTTCTTGTCAGCTATAATAACTTCTCCTTCTTTATTCTTCTTTGTTTAATGTTTCGTGGCTGTATTGTCTCTTCTACTAACATGCTTTAAAAATGGTCTTTGCACTACTTTGCTGTATATACTCGATAAAAAGTCTAGCTGTGGACAGAAAGCTATGCTATGACTAGTTTTAATTGGATTCACAGTATATAGATTACTGCTTCTTGTGCCAGGGCTAGAATCTATATTTCCTAGAATTAATTTATCATTATTATTTTTTCACTCACCATTATCTATTATTATATTATTTTTTCAATTTTTGTTATTATATTAACTCAATGGCGTTTGTATATCTACTGGTTAATAATCTAAATTCTATTAACAGGCTCTGAATATTTTGTTTGTTTCCTTGTAAAGGTAACTAGTATAAGGATAGAATGTTTGCAAGAAGGTGAGTTCATTATTTGAAGCTTGAAGAAGATCCTACCAGCAGATACAATGCCGGCGCCCCTTGCCGCGTCCTTCAATTGCCCCTTTTACTATATCTCTTTTAACATTTTTTACTATATTATTAGCGGTCATATATAACACCCCTGCAGTGCCTAACCAAAATAGTGCTTCTAATGGCTTCATTGCAGGAAGAAATTAGACACGGTAACTTAAAAATGTTAACATAACATAATACAAAAGATAAATGAAGAGATATAATTTTTTTACCTGCTAGGAAATCTTTTGAGCTGTTAGAAAGACACATCGATAAAGGGATTATAGATATTATGGTTGAAATGTAAAATAAATATTGCGTATCAATTAAATGTTACCGGATCTAACTTTAGATATAGTATTTTTTAAATTATTGAATCTATTTCTTAAATTAACTTTTGTTATTTCTGCTGGAGCATTTTTTAGAAGGATTTGACTTTTATTCTTATCAGGATTTAATTCGTAATTTTTTTTGTAGCTAACTGTGTTTTTGCCTTTTTTAGATTCTTTAGAAATCCACATGAGTGTAGATAAGGTATATACAGGAAGAAGATCTCCAACAACGGGTATGAATTCGGCCATGTTTACAGCAGTAGATAGTTTGCTTTTTGTTATAGAATATAACAAACTAGTAACAACAGAATCAAATATATCACCAATTATCGGCGTACTAAAAATTGGAGCTGCAAAATAATCTAAAGCATCAGCTGTAACAGATATCCCAAGCGCAGTAAGAGCTTTACCTCTAAAGGATGTCCCTTCTTTTACTATCTCCATACTTTATTAATGATTATTATGTATTATATATGTATCACTAGTGATTTTTGAGTCCTACCAAATAATTAATAGACTTTTGTAACAGTTTTTCTACAATAAAGAATCCTATAAATATAAAAATCCTCTATTTTTAAGATTTTCTAAGATATGGTCATATTATCTATTAACACTCTTTGTGTTTACTAAGCTGTGATTATTAGCATCTCAATTATTCTTTCTTTGTTAGCACTAGTCATACATCTTACCACTAGTTTATATATTATCCACGTATAAATCGTTCTATGAATATAAAAAATAAAATACCATGGACTTTGGTAATAGGAACAGCAGGTGTTACTATCGCAGGTGCTTTTAGCGGGACAGCCTTAATGGGAATAGCAAGTGTTATCATGGGAGGGTCGGCAATGATGACAGCACTCTTAGTAAGACAAGAGATAGAGAAGAAGAGATTGAATCCGAAATTAGCTATGGAACTAAGATAATAGAGATAAGATATACACAGAATATTCTTGGAAAACTGCTTTGTGGACACATCTCCAAAGTATCCAAATGATTGGTATAGTATTATCAATACCTTATTGGACAATAGTTCTCTTTGGAATCCAAACTTACCTTACCGCCTTTTGTATGATGGAATAATGAGAAATTATCCCAAAAATATCAATGAGAAGTAAAATATCAATGAGAAGTGGTATTACACCGATATTAAGGAGATTGCTAAAGAGAATAAAATTGCTAATTAGATAATCAAGACTATCTGGTCAAGTAACCATCAAAGAAAAGATAGGTATAAAGGGATGTACAAAGTCCTAATTTTATATGTAGGCATTGCCTTCATACTATGGTTATTTATTGTACTCTTTGATATCATCTCAAAAAAATCTTACATGATGGAGAAAGAAAGTAAATTATGGTTCACAGTCATATTCATGAAGAAGAACAACAACAACCACAACAATTTCTATGGGGCGCTTCTACATCATCATATCAAGTAGAAGGTGGAATTACTAACAATGACTGGAATTACTTTACTACATCCGAAGATATTAAACAGAGAGTCTATGCTCTGACAAAACCCAATATATTTTACAAAGGTACTTCTCAGATTATATTAAAACCAGCCGGAGATGCTCTTAGAACATGGTATCCTGAATATTACTCAAAAGATTTTGATCTTGCAAAACAAATTGGAATGAATTGTTTTAGAATAAGTCTGGAATGGGCGCGTATTGAACCAGAAAGAGGTCGATGGAATCAAGAAGCTGTTGACCATTATAAAGTAATGATAAAGCATATGCAGGAAGAAAAAGGACTAAAACCTATCATTACACTAAACCATCTAACATTACCTTTATGGGTATTGACTCCTCCTAGCAGATTTGCAAAAAGGATAGGACAAGGTTTACTTCCTTCACCATTAAGAGATATCCCACTTGCAGATCCTATATCAACAGATCCATATCTGGAAGTCATTAAGAGGATGGGAAAATTATGAGACAGTTAAGGAATTTATCTGCTTTGTAGGTGATATAGTTCAAGAATTAAAAAACCAAGTTGATTTTTGGGTAACTATAGGAGAGCCTGTAGCATCAATTATAGGATTAGGATATGTTGCTGGAGTATGGCCACCTGGTTTTCTGCTTGATGGAAATAGAGCAAAAAAGGCATTACATAACCTTATTGAAGCTCATATTTTAGCTTATGATAAAATCAAAGAAATAGATGATGTTGATGCTGATAATGATGGCATTACCAATCTTACTGGTTTTTCTCATGCAATGATGGAAGTTGCTTCCGCTGCTAAACCAACAAGAAGAAGAATATTGAAAAAAACTATAGTTGATCATACAGAAGCAGCTAAGAACTTTGCTTATTTTATAAATGATTATTTTATTAATGCTGTAGTGAATGGTGAGGAAGATCTAAACTATCTAAAAACTCTAGAAAGACATAACAAAGAAAGCAGTAATTTCGTAATACATAAGGATTGGAAAAATAAAACAGACTTTATAGGCATTAATTACTATCGTCGTGTATATGTATACTACAGTAATATAGTTGCGCTATCGTCTGCCAGGTTTATAGGAGGAGCATTGGTAAATGATCTTCGCATCAAAGGTAATTATAGTCATCATCATAATCAACCCCATGGTATTCTCAACGATCTGGGTTGGGAGATATATCCTCAAGGATTATACAATTTGATTATACATATCATGAATCAATGGGGAAAAGAAATACCTGTTTTTATTACTGAAAATGGTATTGCTGACAAGTCTGATAAATATCGTGCACCATTTATTGTATCTCATCTTCACCAAATCAGACAAGCTATAGACAATGGTGCAAATGTTATTGGATATTTACATTGGTCTTTTATGGATAATTATGAGTGGTTTGATCACTATAGACCTGAAGCAAAGTTTGGATTATTTCAAGTTGATCGTGATGACGATGATGATAATAATTTCAACCTTAGACGAAATAATACTAAAGGTGCAGAAGCGTATAAACTCATCATAAAAGAATCAGTTAATCAAAGTAGAGATGGCGCAGCTACACATTCTGCAATATCAAAGGCAGAACATCTATTTGGAAGCTTTTCTCCTGATGGTTTTAACATATATACTCCCAAATAGCAAAGTTTGCCATTTGTCTCTCGTATATAGAACTGAGTACATGTAACCGCTTTAGCTTCCAATACTCTATATTTTGGTCACTTCTGGCTCTCTCATAGGTTTAATGCAACCGCCACTTCTAGTGGACGCTTGCCTTCGATAAAGAGTTTATAGGCTTTGGAAGTAGCTCTTCCTGCTGTTTCTGATCTTTATATTTTTGTCGTCTTGCTTCTTCTTCCTTTATGATAGCATGTATATCACGCGGTGACATTTTTTCTATTTCCGCGATTTCGGCAAGATTTGTGCTGGTTAAAATATAGATCTATTACCTACTTTTTTCTTCTGTAATTTCCATTTTTGTTTTCATGTTATATATATTCAAGATTTAAAAATGGAACTTTTCCGATACCGCTTGCTTTCATCTATCATAATAGAATATTTGCTTATTACCATCTACTTTCCTCTTAATAGTAACAGTTCATAAAGTACTAAGCTTGAGCATCTTTAAGACTCTAATAATACATTCAAACATAGTAGGGAGAGAGAAAAAATAAAAGTAATAGTAGTAATATCCATGCAATTCAGAAAATACCTCCACTATGTCTACCATCTCCACACTTTTGCTTATTTAGTCAAAAGGAGCAAGATAGAGCTTGGTGAAGGTAGTGGAGATATTGGAGGTTTTTATCTACTATAAAAAGTGGCAACTAACCTGTACAAGTTAACGCCTATCATTGAATCAAGTTAACACAAACCATCTTTTAATGTAATGATGTTGCAGAGATACATATGGCATTGTATCTAGTCAGAGCCAAGCCAAAAAAGGAACTTTCGGATCTTCGCAAAGAGCTAGATTCTGGCAAAATATCGAAGCTCAGGCCATTTGGAAAAACGCTGGAGCACAGCTTGGAGAATGCAAGAATAGATCAAGAAGATGGCTATGCATTATGGGTAGAGGAGGACTATTGTTCGCCACCATTAGCCATGGAGAGAGAAAGTGTGCTGGATCGATACTTCAATGACATTATAGTAGAACGGCTTGAATTGGAAGAAGAGGGATGGGGTAGAATTAATGACAAGCCTCGGCTTTGGAGAGAAGAACAAAAAAATATGTCAAAGGCTTCCTCCGATAATAAATCAGATAAGAGTTGACAGATGACTATTGAATAGATAAGAAAGCAAAGGTATTAGCAAATATATATGAATATGAATAAACATGTAAACAATTCGTCTTCATCGTAGCTACAACAAGGAGATGAAACTTTAGTCAAAAACCTGGTGGATATACTTGTGGATGCATGGAATCACCATGATGCAAAAGCGTTTGTTTCTATATTGACAGAAGATGGTGAATGGACAGATGTGATGGTACAAAGCGCTATATGAAAAAAGAAGTTGAGCATATCATGTTTATCCATTTACTACAGTTCTGAGAGAAGCTGTGCTTATTTTAAGACCACTTAGAATTAAATGGATTAAAGATTACATAGCATCTATAGATGTTGCCTGGGAGTCAACAGGTCACAAGACTCATGATAATGGACAACCCATTCCAACTATCAGACAAGGCTTACTAAATCTTATTGCAAGAAAGAAAGAAGAAAGTGGAATATGGGAATTAGTGGTTGGACATAATATGGATTATACCACAACCTATTCACAAATCAATCGTCAACGAATAATTTAACAAAAAAAGAGCGGAACTAACAATGGTGATTAACTTTCTCTTACATATACAATATCTATGAGTTTCTCTGATAATATGACTAACATGTCATGTAGAAGAAGGTGAAAATCAAAATGTCAGAGGATGAACAAAGAAAAAGTTAGAACATATGATTTATACCGTGGCCGTTAGTTCTAACCTTTTTTTGCTCTTTTCACATTAAACCTGCCTTCTACAAAGACTGGTTCTTCAATTCCCCAACTCCACTTCTTCTTAGGACTTATTCTTATATATTGAGGATTCGAATGACCGGTCCCTTCCATGTAACCACCTGGACGGTTAACTACATCAGCAGTTCCGTAAATTTTTATACCTCTAGGATCCCACGGATCAACACTTTTCAAGTCATCAATGACAATCGCAACTTTGTTATTTTTCAGAATATTTTTGTATTTTGTAGATTTCAAAATGTTCATCCCGCCTACATAAAAGTATTCTTCATCAAAATCAAAACCAACAGGTACAACATCTGGCTGTATGGACTCTTGTTCCCCTTCTTCTTTTGATGATACTGAGGCTGTGGCTATTCTTACAAGACGCTGCGACTTAAGATATTCTATTTCTTTTTGAGAAAAAAATGTGTTAACCATTAATATACTAAGTACATGTACTAAAACATAAAGATAGTACGTCTGACAGTATCAAATAAATGACAACATTCAAAGATCTGTAGAAGATCTTAGTAATATCATATTCAAATGTAAACCATATGAATAATTTGACATGTTAAAACAGTTATATTGGATCCAGAAGTTAATTGCAAATAACATTATTCAAAGATTTGTTACACGGTCTATTTTGTATCATTAGGAGAAAGAAGAATTTGATGCATACTTATAGTGAGTTGTCTAAATCAGTACTCACAGGAAAGTTTGAAAGGTTAGAAGATAATAAGGATAGACTCTATCTTATGTCGGCCTACAATTATGACTCGGAGAATAATAGTATGGGTCTGTACTTTGTAAATTGTTACATCCTACTCCTGATAGAATGTAGTTTTATTACTCTCCAAGTCGTGTCTTCTACAGATATGCATTATATAAGTAAACCGCAGGAAACTCAACCACATCGAAAGCCCTTGGTACGGCACCCTATTCATTATCTTGCTACTTTGTTATATGAAATGAAGTAAGCATTTTTCCACGGTGGGTAATAAATCTGGAATCTATGTCATCTAAAAGAAGCGGAATTGCAGCTGCTTCTATAAATAATGATATCTATGTATTCGGAGGCGAAGAGCGTTCCAAGACATCTAACAATAATGAAGAGTATGATGTTATAA
Source organism: uncultured Nitrososphaeraceae archaeon (assembly GCA_963733025.1). GTDB lineage: Archaea > Thermoproteota > Nitrososphaeria > Nitrososphaerales > Nitrososphaeraceae > JAJNBK01. The sequence continues at coordinate 42,513 of CAVTCE010000028.1, forward strand.
TAATAGAAGGTCAATTGAACCTCCAGTGCCAACATACTGACTGCAAAACAGCGTGGCTATCAAACTATTATCTATCTCTCTTTGTTTGTCGTCTCTATCTGCATAACCTTTATTTTTTTATTTCTTTATTTACAAGAAGATTGTTTTATAATATTCTTTCAGAGTCTAATTAACTGCTAAAATTATATTTTCTATAATGGGAGGGAAGATTAGAGATATAAAGGAAACTACTTCTAATGCAGCAGAAATTATACATCAATTTGGAACACCAGAAATGCAGATGTCCCTAGACAAAATTAAAGAAACTGCTAGAACGGCGCAATCAATAATAGAATCATTAAAAGATCCAGGCATGGTGAAGAATATCGAAAATCTTCGCTTGACCGCCCAGGCGATGCAGAATACATCCATGGAAGCTGAAAACATGGTGAAAGAAATTAAGCAAACAGGGTTTATTGATGAAGCAAGCGCTACTATTAAGTCAGTCAGAAATACTCTGGATTCAGTAGACAGTAATCAAAACTTTGCCGGGATTAGCTCTGCAATAAGGGAAATGTTACAATCAATTGGTAGTCTTGTAGAAGAATTAAAAATTACAATTGCATCTTCTAAAAAAACAGGAATTATCTATACGACTGAAGAAGCGTTAAGGGAAGCATCGACAGCATATAAAAATATAAAAGATTTAAAATAGCCTGATACCCCATTCAAGATATAGATCTTATATAGCAAGATTTGTTAAATAGCATATTCTTTCAATATTTAAGACCCTTTTCAGCAAAAGCTAATAAATAGTATAAAATATCTAGATATTTTAAAAGAAATAGCGCTCCTTTTATAGTAGAACTTCATATATATATTATGCCATATTCAGATACCACCAGTACTAATGCAAATACTACCAATACAATTAGAAGAACAAGAATAAGAGATATGACTCCTGAACAAACAGCTGAAGCTATCAAGAGTGTCGCTAAAAATATCCGCGAAACATCATATAAGATGCGAGAGGCAGTAAGAGCTATCCGTCAGAGTGGTGCAATTGATGAGCTCACAGAGGCGGTTCGTGAAGCTTCGATAGCAGCTCGCGATACTGCTAAAGAAATTAGTGATACTGCAAGTGATATGAGAGAGCGTGGCATAATAAGGGAGACTATTGATGCAGTTGAGGAAACCAACATAGCAGCTCGCGAGACTGCACAGACAGTACGGGAAACCGTGAGCAAAACAGAGCAGCCACATACTGCAACAAATCAATCCCAACTGACTGAAAAAATTGCGCGAACAAAAAAATCGGAAACAGCCTCGCTCTAGTTTTTGTTACAAAGACTGCATTAGAATATTGTCATCTAAGTATTGTAAATATTTTAAAATCTGAGCACTGTGCTCTCTTATTTGCAACATTCACTGCTATTATTTTTAGTGTCTTGGTTGAAAATCGAATTTAATTGATCATAAAAGTATAATAATAGAGTGTCTCACAAACTAAGCGAACATTAGCCGCCGTAGTGGAGATGTAGATGATGATAATAATACTATTTATACAAAAAAATCTATCTAATTTTGATGAACGATAAAATAAAGAAGTATACGGTGAAATGCCAAGTATGTGGTAAAGAGATTGGAGACACATCAAAGCCAGATTTTGCAGAACAACATATTAATGAATATCCAGGTCATCTAGAATACAGAGTAATTGTAGAAATGATATCACCTGCTGTTTCAAATCCTCAGCCAACTTTAAATGCAGACAATGTTCCGTGAAAGTAGCGGCAGAGTCACAACTACTACCACCACAGTCATAAAAGTGAAAGTATAAAAATTAGCGGATATTTCCGCTGATATTTTTAATCTTATCGCACTTCACAGTCATACTTGTCTCAGACTACTCACAATTTAGCACATCTGTCTAAACATTCTCCTCAGAAAAATCTTTTTTTGTTGTTTTGTGTAACGTCTATTTCTATGGTATTATTACTGCTATCATCAGCGTTCGGTTTGGTTTTACAAAATTCATATTCCAACTCATAAAAAATATTTTACTAATATTAGGTTCATACTCCATTTTCTTATAAAAGCTTGTGTCTTCCTTCCTTCGTAACGACTTGTAAAAATTTTATTTCCTTTAAGTTTAATTCTTGCTTCTATTATTCTAGCATCTATTTTGTATTCGCTTTGTATTGTATCTATACAAATTTTGCTTTACTTGCTAAACTATAAGTTTATACTGCAATTTTGTTTGTAATAATTGTAAGTATATAATCAAGGCAGATAGGGGTAAACATGATGATTTTATAGTAATGGATTGGTAGCTTTGAAGGAGAACTAATGATGTAGCAATGAGTTAATTATGATACAATAGAGCATTATTCTAAAAATAAAAAAATATATTGTCAATAAATTAAAGGTAGGCTGGAAAAGGTTTAATGTCTTATTTACAAAGCGATATCAACGATGAATCCTCATCATAAAGTATTAGTCATTTTGACTTCTATCATTATAGTTGGGCTAATTGCTATTCCAATTGGTAATCCAAGGTTTATTGATAGAGCAATAGCACTTGAAGTATCATTTATTCTATTAGCTATACTTGTCTGGTGGAGAGGCTATAGTAGAAAAGTACTCTACGGTTGTATAGCACTTGCAGTAGCAGTTATTATAGGTAATAGTTTAGCACCAAGACATGTTGAACTGATGATAACCTTTGCAAAGCCACTTAACTCCATTGTCTTGATCTTTGGTGGATATATTTTGCAAGCTGCTTTATTATATACTAGTTTGAGAGCTATAATAATAAGTGATAGAAGACGAGGATCCACCACCACCACCACCCAAGCCGATAACATTCTCTCATTGATTATTTCAGTGAACATTGGAACTTTGTAGAAAGTAAAATTAAACAGAAAATGCACCATCAATATTCAGTACATATATAAAATTTTTTTCTTTAATCTTATTCCGTATTAACCTATATAAAAGACATTGATAGATTCTAGTATATCTGGTTGAGTTTTTGATCTCCCGTTGCAACAATAGTAATCCGAGCAAGTAGAACATAAGATTATACCAATATTCTGCACGTGGCATAAAATCGATATCATAATAGTATACAATCCATTTTCTGAATAGTATTAATATTATTAATCTCATAAATCAGTATATTATAATTTATACGCTCCTAACGAGGAGTTCCATAAATAACGACAAAGCATAGCGAGAAAGTTTGACTATGTCTTTTCTTCAATTTATTCCTCCTTTGATTGTTGCTCGTAGTTCGTTATAGCTATTTGAAATACATTTTGCTACTAAAGTTAATGTTAAAATGTATTAGTATAAAAAGCAGGCAAAATACGGGTTTTCCCCTTATACGTCCATTCATTGCCACACTGATGACACTTCAAGTCAATCGGCTTTTCGAGTACTAAGGTGCGTATTTGCATACCCTGTTCTCCCTTTCCTCCTCCTCCTCCTTATACTCATATCCATTTCACATAGACTAAACGACATAACTTAGAGAGAGAATCTGTCTGGGTTTAAACTTTATTAATTCCTCGACAAATCAATAATTAATGGATTATCAAAAACTGCAGGCAGATATTATGAATATTGACTCAAAGATTAGGTTAGTTACTATTTGTGATATCAATGGCAAAGTAATGTCCTCTGATCACCGCCAAGGTGTAAAGAATTTGCTCAGTCCAGAGGAAAGCAAAGAATCACTTGAACTGGCTGTTAATTCATGGAAAATACGCAGCAAACTTACATCAAAGATTGGAAAAGGAAAATACGTATTGGCTGAATATGAAAAGATTAAACGCATCACCATGCCGTTAGGCGACAACCATCTTCTCTATGTTACCACAGAACCAGAAGCTGATCATTCAAATATAATCAATAGAATTCGTAACTTAGAGTCTGGGTTATAGTAAGCAAGTATTAACAGCAGTCAGACATTTCTATAGTAATAAAAATACTGTATTGTACGAATTACCTTTCTGTCGTTTTGTTTTTGATACATTTGGATTTAACTTATCTGTGTTATTGCATTGTTGATAAGAATGAGAAGGAGGAGTGTATTTCTACGTAATAAATATTCTATATTAGAACTATTCTACTTGATTACTGTTTCTTTGTTTTCAAATGTAAGGAGAAGATTAGTTTGACAATTTACTTTCCTCTTTTGATAAGATAAAACTTAATACTACTGGTCATCATATCTTGAATTTAAAAGAATCTAACAGCTGTGGTAGATCTAATTTATATTGAAAAGAAGTCCTCTTTATACAAATAAAGAGTTATCTATTCGTTGAGACTTTAGAGAATATATCTATCTACCAATATTTTGGAGAAATATTTCTTACTGAAATTATGGTATGATAATGATGATGACTATCAGAATTAGTGGTACCTGCAATGTAGAGTATATATAGTATTAATTAAAAACTTTGGAATATTATAGTTGTCCCGTTGAGTATCATCCTACCAACCCTTACTTTAGCGAGCACATAGATATGTATATGTATGTGTGTGTGTGTCAGACAACAAATAATATCACATGCCAGTCTAGTTAAGACTTTGGATGATGTATTCTCACTCAACGAGGACTTATATTGTACCGATTTAGCATTAATACTTTTTTCCAAATTGCCCCCATATTGGACCGTACAATATTTAGAGAATAGATAATATTTATGAACAAGGTTGTTTGTCAATTAGGCCATAAAATGAGTAGAAATAATATATTGCAATTTTCAAATCAAAAATACATTAATCTCGAGACATATAGAAAAAACGGCCAAGCCGTCCAAACACCAGTGTGGTTTGTCATAGAAGGTAGCGTAATTTATATCAGAACTGATAAGAATTCTGGGAAGATAAAGCGTGCAAAGAACAATCCACATGTACGGATAACTCCATGTACTGCTCGAGGACAGCCAAAGGGTAAATGGCTTAATGGGGAGGCGAGGATCGCAAGTTGGTCAGAATCACAATTTGCGAATCAACTTCTTAGACAGAAGTATGGCTTACAAGGAAAGATCATTAGAATGTTCAATAAGATTAGGAACACTAAACCCATAGTCATATCTATTCAAATCTAAGTGGAGATAAGTAATACTAAAATTTAAGACTCCCAATTCTGCTTTGAGCACACTATGCCAGACAATTTAACGAATATTGGTGATCGTGTAACTTGTGCCCTATAACTAAATATTCAGAAATGAAATCATAGTAATGTGAATTATATTACTCGCTCATTCTATTTTTATAATTCCTCATAGGGTCGATTATAAGCTTAAGCAATCAGTATTTTTGTAATTAATAATTATAGTAATAATGAATTTATTAAATTATTTTCAATTTACTAAGTTACATATATTTACTTTTCAATACAATGTGACGATGTTATTAAATGTTACCTATTGACTACTATTTTAAAAAATAAAGACGTGTAAACTGTGATAATGTCTTTACTGTCGAACTCGAGATCAAGAGAGTATTGTAGAATATTCTTAAGCAATTTTTATAACTAATCTGCATGTACATTAACTCTTAATGTCATTTTGAATGCACAAATACAGTAATATAAAATCATAAGCATCTCTCTATTTATAAGGTTAGATATAAAGAGGAAAGAGATTACAGACACATGTCTTACCGCTATCACAAATTTGAAAAACTATGCGATGACATATTTGCACTCAGCCCTACTATCCGGTCGGCTGCAGTTATTGACAAAATTGGAAAACTTGTAGCAGGAGGAATGAGACAGGGTATAAAATCACTGGAAGACAAAGAAGATTCTCAAAAACTATATGTAGAATTTGCTCTTAGAAGTGTAATGCGTGAAGATTTTGATGAAGAGTTTGGTAAAACTATCTATAGCTTTTCAGAACGAGAGAAGATAAAACTTGCTTCATTTCCATTAGATAATCATCATATATTACGAGTATCCATAAAGAAAGAAGAACCTCGTTCTAATGAAATAATTGACAATATACTGAAGATTATCGGCAAGAACATTACAGTTTAATGCTGATACAACCATTTTATTTCTTATATATTTATTGTCTTTTGTATATTTAGCAAAGTATTCCTTATTTTATCTCAATATCAATAAATGATTGGCTAGTATGATAAAAGAACAATTATGAAAAGTAGAAGATTATGAAAAGATCTAATTGGTTGGTGTTGATTACATGCAAGAATCTTGTTTACTAAATGATAAGTTGCCTTGAAGCCATGTACCATCTTTATGTTGTTGATAATAAGGGCAGACTAAAAGTAAATGTAGCTCCTCTTCGATCTGCATTATTTTCAGCCCATATTCTGCCGCCATGTGCTTCTATAATACTTTTGGAGATAAAAAGGCCCAGTCCTATACCTTTTTCTGATTTTGTTACAAATTTTTCAAACAGTCTGGGCATAATATCTTCATCAATACCAGTGCCAGTATCCTTAACTCTAACTAATAACAAATCCATATTATTGCTTCTTTTTTCTGTGGCTACTGTTATCGTATCTTCTTCTTTTGTAAATTTAATCGCATTACTAACTAAATTAGAAATAACCTGAATTAATCTTCCTCTATCTACTTCCACAAGAAGAGGAGAAGAAGATTCTTTTTTAGAATCATCATATATCAACCTTATACTCTTTTTGTAATTTGTTTGGCTTTTAATATCTTCTAATGTTTTTAATATCAAATCATCTATGTTAACTATTTCCTTTTGAAGATTTAGTGACTGATTTTCAATTCTAGTAAGATCTAAAATATTCTCTGTTAGTTCCTTTAGCCTTTTCGCATTTCTAATAATAATTGATAGTAATTCGTCTTGTTTTTCATTCTCTCTTTCCTTTCTAGATCTAAGGATTTCCGCCAATCCAAGTATAGGTTGAATAGGTGATCTTAATTCGTGAGCAGCTACATTGATAAATTGTCTATGCACATTTTCTTGATATTTTAGCTCTTCGCTAAGTTTAGTTACGCGTTCAATTAATTCTACTTGTTTCCACAGACTTTCAAATATTGAAATATATGATATTACAGTTGATTTACTATTGGAATAGGTTGCTAATCCTATAGCCTCATATACAGAATCCTTTGTATCATCTTTGAATTCTATAGACAAGGAGTATTTCCTATCCACAATTAAAACTATAACCTTTGTTTGTAGAGATTCTTCGACATGTCTAACTTCAATTTTTTTTAGCTCTTGTTTTAATTCTGATGAAACTTTTTTTATTCTTTCATCTGGTGGTGTGAGAATTCGGATATTCAAACCTCTTTTTGCTCTAGTCACTTCTCTTAACAACTGACCTCCTCCAACACGTATTTGTCTATGGAACGCATTAGCAGTTGAAAATATTATCGATATCTCTTCTTTTGCAGATCTCATGAGTTCAAAGCCTAGTTTCTGTACTTCATCAGGATCCCTGATAATCTGCAGTATAATATTTTCAGATTTTTCACTTCCTTCTTTTTCAATTTCTCTAATCTCCTGTTCGGTAGGAATTACTTTATTCCAAAAAGGATCAGAAATATACTGTTCTTGACCGAGAAGTTCCTTGAATTTACTATCGCCATATACACTTCTAAAGCGCTTAAACATAATAGCACAATCTTTTGTGTCAAAACGAAAACGAATTCCATTAATTATTTCCTCCTTCTCTTCCTCTACTGCCTTGGATTTTTCTTCTTTTTTACTAAATAGTAGTTTGCCACATAATGCGCAATTAATATTATTATTACTTGATGATCTCTTATCCAGCAAATCGATCTACCCCATAGAGATATGCATTATCATACCCTTGATATCTCTCCTTCGCTACAATCTTTTTTTTTATTATTGAGTAACCTAAATCTATCATTATTCTATTAGCTTATTTGATTTACTAAGCCATATTATTGTTTATGTCTGTCATATTAGTTAAGCGGTGGTTAATTATATACTCCTTCAAATCTCTGAATATCATCCTCTAGTGGTTAAACACAGTATTGTTCTTGTGATAATGTTAAAGTTTTTAATATATGTATTAAGTTGCTCGATCTTTTTATATAGTCATCTTTAGAATATTTTCACTGTCTTCTTCGTTTCTTATTATTGGAACCTATGTAGGCGAAGCAAAATATATAGACAAAGCACATTCGGTTATATTCTAGGATAAAATCGGCTTTATTGTTGAGCATAGGGTTGAGATAAGCCATACTCTAGTAGACTGCCGAAAAATTCATCTATCATTCTTGAATATTCTATTACGATAAAGGCAGTAGATCCCCCTACCAAAAGATTGTGTGTATATGTATGTATATCTCTCCATATTCTTCGGTATGCATTTCAAATTCGGATCTGGTAATTTCAGTTCAAAGATCCCTTCTAAATTTGATTATACTATCTTTGAATTTCACGTCTTTGTTTTTATTATTATTTTTATTTTATCCTTACCAGGATTTTTTTAGATTCTACTTCCGCTACCATTAGTTAGATAGAACTCAGAATATCCGCACTTGCTACAAGAACTAAAACGAAAGACAAAATTAGCGTCCTGATCTTCAATATTCATCTTTTTAGTATCATTAGCAGTTATTTCTTGTGAAGAACTTAATGGCATTGATAATAATGACGGATGTGGCACCATATTTGAAGAACATTTTGGGCAGGTATTGTTAGTCATAATAGCTTGCTCCTATACTAATTAACTTTATTACTATAAAGTTATTGGAACATAACTTTCTTTAATAAGGCCAAAATTTTCTGCTATAACATATGAAAAATATTGTGCTCACATTACCAACTCTTCGTCTTATATCATGACAAAGTCATGTAAACTATGAAAAGGATTGTAAAAGGTATCAGAATTTATCAACTTAATTATTCTTTTCTTTTTAAGATAAACTGCATATATATAATGTCCTTCACTTTCCTTTTATAGTTCAATACTGTACCGGCCGGAATGATATATAGAATCTGCTCAACTTTGGCAATACTTGATGTACTACCTTGTGATTAGATACGCACTTCAAGGTGCAATTGTTAGTGGTATCATATGTCTTGCAAGTAGCAGGACTCTTGGCATAATTGATAAAATTAAAGTAGACTTTGCTTCTGCTGTTACTCGTTGCTGTTGGTGGTGGCGGTGGTTGTTGATGCAGTCGTAGTGATGTTGGTCATCCTTCGTTGTCGATATACTACCACATACCTGAACTAATTAAATGCACGCTATCACTTAATATACAAAATATATTACCTTATCCAAATATGTTTTGTCTTTGTAAGAAGGCGACTACAGAATAAATAAAGAAATTAAGTTATTAGCATGGTTAAAGATCGATGTTAATGTTCCTGATATCAATATATGACAGACGCAATGCATCATGAGTAGTCAGTCATAATTTTTTTATCATATGCTTTATGTGATAGGCCAGCAGTAGAACGTAAGACAGAATTGACTAAATTTTTGCAGCACAACTGTTATGATTTATGATTTAGCCACGATGATTTTAATCCTCTTAAAATGTAATATTTTATAAGAACATTATCTAATAGATATTATGTCAAAATCAATACCAGAATGTATCAAATGTAGTTCGCCTGTTACTGACTCGGTAGAAGTGCAAATAGAACAACATGAAAAGATAAAATTGGGTCATTATATCGATAATGATTGGATATGTGATGATTGTATCGATAATCATAAAAAACAACAAGATTATATTTTGCCGATGAAAGAAAAAATAAGTAATAATGAACACCATGACATAATAGGAGTGGTAAAGCCATCTAATGTATCTCCTAATACTTCAAAGGCAGATGAGGCTGACATATTATAATTAGCAAATTGGTGGAATAAAAAGTCAAATTTTTTAGAAGATTGCTAATATAAATATTGTAACAGCAAATGTCCCCAATTCATTGACCTTTCATGATATAAGATAATTACCATTAGACCAAAATATCATTATTCATAATAGATAATATTAAAAGAATTAAAATAAATTGGAATCTGTTCAACAGGATGTTAAATGCTGTCAATAAAACAACAATACGCTAATGCTAAAGGAGAGAAATAATCTGCTAAATCATTTCTTATGGATTTATTTCAATAGCAAAAATGATTAGTAAATACTTGCTATACTAACAGAACAAAATAAGACATCAACAAAAAATTAGGGCTTATGGTCCAGCTAAATACTATTCTGCAAATTAGCCTATAATTTAGTATGCCAGACCCTGCTTGATATAGAAGTGAGCTTTGATATTGCGTCTTGTAAAAGGTATTTCTCATCTTTCAATCCTGTTGACTTTCAATAGTGTTTATTGAAAAGAGAAGAGCAACCAGATAGTAGCGTTTAGGATAATACAGATTAAAAAACCGTAGTAGTAAGTTAGTCTCGACCAGTCATAGAAGCATTTTAGTTCAAGCTAAAGGAAACAGACATCTTGTATATTATTTCCTCCTTTGATGTTCTTGAATCACAATTCGTTGATATGAATATCAACACGGATGGCAGAAAAAGTAGATTCTCTTTCCTAATATTATAGATATTCAGATTGAGATTTTGTAAATCCTCTTCAATTGTCAATACTAATATCATAAAGTATAAGTTGACTCCTACTATAATTCAGATAAGGACTGTATGTATTCTCTAATACGGTATAGGTCTTTCAACTTATCTAATTTGATAAAGAAAGTTTGTTATGACAGATCGTGGTATTAGTAGATGAAACGTTCCATTTTATCGATATAGACTATAAAGAGATTTTATAATATTTTGATAAATCTAGTCTTACGAGTTTTATTTAGTCTAAGTAAATATTAATATCAAACAAACAAAAAATAATGTATGAGGATTTTCACTTATGAGGCGTAATACATTGCTTCTAACTGATGATCAATCTCATTTTCTGGGAGACCAAAAAAGTCTAATGTCTCTTTTAGTCTGATATTATTATATGATTTTCTGACTTCTTTTTGATGGCTTCTTGCCTTGACAAGGATTTCAGAGGCTTCAGTCAGCAAAATATTAGCAAAAGAATTCCACTTCTGTAGATCGTTATCTGAATTTAGTGTCCTCAATAAAGGAATCAATTTTACAAATGATGCAATTATCGCTATTCTATACTTTTGCAATTGCAATTTTAGAGGATTACTGTCATCCATAGACGGAATTTCAGAGCATATGATAAATTGATATTGATCTAGATTCTTTGCAATAGTTGCAGTATGGCCGATATTTGCTAATACGGTACGTTGTAATTTGATATTTACAGATACAGATTCAAACAATCCGTCTAGCCTGTCGATAACTAGTTCCTGCGTTGTTATCCCATCTTTAGATAATAGTTTCCGGCATTTTTGGACTGTAGAGATATGTTTATTGACTATTGCTTGAAGTAATCTTACCATTTATGTTATACACCATACAAACACCCGTACATACTTTTAAAAGTATAAGTCTATTACTAAATCTCTTTCTAGCAAAAGAAATCAATAACTAGTTTTACAATATTGTAAGTAGCTGTAATAAAAATAAGTGACATTAAAAATATAATTAATTAACAGAATACATCTAATCTCTCTCATCTTCTGCAAAGTGATTTATATTTTATTCCTTCTTCCAGAGAACTTTTGTTAAATGTATGAATCTCTTACTTCCTACATTCCTTATTCTCATGGTCATTATACTAACTGTAAGAAAAGAATCCTCATATTTGTATTTGATGCCATTATTATTCTCATTTCATCTAGATACTAAAAAGTTAGGAAAAAAGATTGAGAATATAAAATAGAATAGAACAATGCTTTTAAAAAGTATTTTAATTTTGAAAAGATCTTTATGTTATCCAAATGATATTGTTTAGATTTTTACTTAAAGCGGCCAAAAGAAAAAAAGAATGCAATAAAGTGAAACCTCATATTAACCAAAATATTATGCTTATACAAAGTTAAATTATCTATCCTATACAAAAAGAAACATTCAACCTTAATTTCTATAATATATATTTTATTAAATTACCCTATAGTTTTATGTATATATTTCAGAAACCTTACTCTTACTTATTGCTAAAATGTGTAGAAGATGTGCAACGAATAATTGTAACGTAAATCATAGCATTTTTGCAAATTCTCTCACTTCTTAATTCTTAGGTGTAGACAGACATTTGAAAAAGAAACACATTTGACTTATAATTCAGAATTTAGAAAATTGTACTTGTGTTCCTCAGAACAAAATTGTTCTATCTTTAAAACACCTCTATTAGAGTCGCCTTCTACATGAGGCCAACCTTCGCCTGAAAACATTTTGCCACAATAAGCACAGAGTTTGTTTTCCACTGTACATACAGAATTAGTACAGTTATTTGAGAATTTCCCCGACAAAATGATTATGATAGAATTCGCCTGCTACAGTAGCAGAAAATCTTCCGTAAGAAACAAATTTGGCTTAGATTTTACATCGTCCTCTCCTATTTATGTTTCTAAATGCATAAGTTTTCATATTGTGGTAAGAACTAGTGTTATATTATATATCATTCTAAATTTATTCATATATATTTAATCCAAAATTTCATTTACTAAGAAATCCTTCAGTCAATATACTAAAGGAGATAATAGATATATCTGTGATTTAGATCGAGAACACAGAATAAGAAAAGAGAGATTTTAAAGGACGGGCACCTAGGCTTTTCTTAAATAAGATATATCAAATACTTGATTTACTTGGTTCAGAAGTAATTAACTCTCTAGCTTATCTAGTTATACCTTTGCAATTAATTAACAAATCCTCTTAGATCTGTAGACTTTCATGACAGGCTTTTTTAAAAATTGGACTAAAGATAAGAATAACCGTGTAGATGATACAAACAAGAAATTAATAGAAGGTCTAATTCCAAATTCTCAGGTAAAGCCAAGAATTGAAAGTGTAATGATTGATACTCAATTACAAATTTCAAAACTAGATGTTAAAATTTCAAAAATCAAAGGAAGAGAAGAAACTCTCTTCAATAAGGTAGTTGATGCAATGAAAAGCCACGATATCACCCATACAAAAATTTTGTCAGTTGAGTTAGCTCAACTACGCAAAAACCAACGAAGACTAAATCAAGCAAGAATTGCATTGGAACAAGTATCAATGAGAATTTCTACAATTCATGTTTTAAGCGAAATAATGGAAACACTAGAACCAGCAATGAACCCAGTAAAAGGATTAAAATCAGATTTTGAAACATCAGTACCTAGTACAGATACAGAACTAAACTATATACAAATGCTTACTAACAGTATAGTGTCTGATTCAAATCAGAATAATGAAATAGATATTATAGGTATGAATATTGTTGAATTATCAGAAAATGATGATATAGGTCACATAATAAATGAGGCTTCGGACGTTGCAGAAGAACGTAACAACAGTAATAATAAGGATTATCTTCATTCTCTATATAACAAGTAGAAGCATTACAGATATAATGTGTAATCAGATAAAATATATATATATATATATAAAAACTCGTTCATAACCACAACTATATCAGATGTTTGTTTCTTCTATACTTGCCTCAAACATTGCTGCAGCTCAGCAGGTGATTTAAGCAGGTTATATTGAGGGTGATGCAAGTAAGAGTACTGACTTAACATAATATTTTCTGCAATCATATGATATATGATTTAGTTACATTTTGAAAATGATTCCATTGGAAGAGAGGGGCATTATATTTATAAAAGGTTTGTTGGGGTTGCTATTGAAACATTAATTAGCACAACAATTTTCTTTGTTTTCACACTTGCAATTATTAGGTTCTTGTAAACATGATGGGCATATGATAATACCACAACCTACACATCTGTTATTAGATCTATTGCATGCCCAGTGCTTACAATTCTTCATAATGAATCTTTCAACATCATATGTTTATAAACATCCTTATTACATACGATAAGACGTATATGGCTTTTTCCACTACTCATCATTATTACTTTCAGCACACGTTTGTTGAGTTGGATATTATTTATTGTTATTGACTTTTATTAAATTTCTCTCTAAGAAACGCCTAATTATAGGGAGGTTGTTAATAATATTGGTGAATTCAATATGCTAGCAAAAATCAACAACATCACGGGGAATGTAGTCAAAGTCACCCAACTTGATATTGACGATTATGGTTCTGTAATACCATTAAAGGAGTTAGAGCTTAAACTGCCATCTAATGATAATTCGATTATTCAAACATTGAAAAGTTCTTCTTATGCAACTATTTTTACTGAAGGCAATAATGACGATGATAATAATAGTAATACCATAATTTTAGCCAGCAGCATTACAAATGATGAACTTAACGAAGAGAAAATAAAGACCATAAATACAGTAAATAAGAAATAATTAATATTTACTAACAATAACAATTTTATGCATATTTACCATTCTAATAAATAAAAGAATAATAGATGACCTGAGAACTAAATTTAAGCCATTTACACAATGAATTTTATTAATATTAAATGAAAGGGTATTAAAAATCTACAAGTCAATAATCAATGATGAGGGTAGAATAAGAAAAAGAGATTTTCATCAAGAAAATACAAATTTGGGCAACCAAGAAATAGACCAATTAATGGGAGCATCTTCATCCTGACATTGCATTATCTGATCTAGAACTTCGTACTGTATCATGATTTGATCGACTGGTTTTTAATATTTTCACTTATGCTATACTGGGCAAAGCAAGTATTGTTAGGCATTTTATTTCGCATCCAGTCCATTACAGAATATTCGTAAAATTCAAAAGATGTAGTTAGGAAGGAAGGAATGTAGATAATAGGATTGATTCCAATATAAAAATACACATAGAGTTGTCAATTATTCTCTCTTCTAAATTTATATTCAGCTTGTTTTTCTTCTTCTTCTTCTCCTCCTCTTCCCTCAACTTCTAATTCACGATTTGGACTTTTAAAGCCATTCTTATTCACCACTATTATTACTATCGCTATTTTATTTGGCTTTTTGCGATTTTTTTGATATGTCTGATAAATTATTATCTGATATAGAGAATGACTCTTCTACCTTATCTGTTAGTGATGCTCCAGAGTTAACTACTTTATCTACATCTTTTTTATTAGCTGAATCGATAATCAAATCCTCAGATCCTTTCTCTTTTAATTCAACAGTGGTAGTATTAGTTCGTGTTATTTTTCCTTGAGTTATTTCTGCTCCTCTTTCTTGTGATTTTTTTATTATATCCGCAGCATCACCTTTGATTTGTGTTCCTTTATTCCAAGTAGCAACATCAGGGGTGTCAGTTATATCAAGTATATCTTTTGACGTATTGCTAGCCTTTGTTATATCTATAGTAGTAGTAGTTTTTGCTGATTCTTCTTCTTTTGAATCCTGGTGGTCACTATTATCAACTGAAAAATGCCTATCTTTATTTCTGTTTGTTGCTTCATTATTAATGCTCATTATTATCTTCCTATGATATTCTATAGCCTACTTTATATTTAGATAAGATGGTGGCGGCACTTGAAGAAATGCTATCACTCTTGACTCAAATAATATAGATTACCCAGACAAAAATGGATTGCGCTAATAGTAGATACAACTGTGTTACTCTAGAGATAAGTTCAAAGTATCGATATACTGCGTGTGTCTATTGTTTAGAATGCGTTAACTAATCTTTAATTGTCTGTATTTTTCAACTCTTTAGCGTGAATAAAAAGTGTGTGTGTTTTTTCACACTCTGATATGATATATATATAATGGCTCTCTATATAAATATCTATTAGATACCAGAAACCTTTACCTCACGATAAGCTTTCAACACAACTGGCTTGGCTAGCAAATGTTCTATTTTTGGAAAAAGATCCTTCATATGCGGTTGTTTAAAATGATTATCTATACTATCCTTATCAATCCAAATCTCATCAAACAGTATTTCATCAGGATTATCTACTGAAAAATGTGGTACAAAAGCTATATTTCCTTCTTCTCTCCGTGTTGGTTCTACAATGGTATTAAAAAGAATATTCATTAGTTGTTGACCGTAATCTTTCTTTGCTTCAACAAAAGCTAAATACCTTATTGATTTTTCTGTCCTATTTTTGAACTTTTCTAAATCAGTCGTCTCTATCATGGAGATTTACATAAAAGCCAGGTATTATTAACCGTGTCTTTTCGGTGAATTGAATATCTATCAATTTCTTACTGTTTACTCTATTAGTTCTGATATAGATATACTAGCCTTTTACTATTACTATAATAAACTCAACAGAGATCTTCATTGTCATATATATAACATGACAATACTGCTTCATTAGGCGCCTATCCTTAAAGAATTTTCATTAATACTATTTTCCTTTTCATTTCATATTTTGTTCTGTATGATCTCATGTGGTCTTGCTTCCAGAGATTTACTGCTTCTTTGGATATACTTTTTAAGAAATAATTCTCGTAATTTTATTTCAGTGTCATTCTATTTGTCTTAATACTTTTTCAGCATACTGGCTAAATGATTTACCTACTCCTCAAATTCTCTAACTATTCTCTACACACAAATTCTCTTCAGTTCTTGTTATTTTGGTAAAAGTTATTAGGATTGGTTTTTATTATTAGTCAGCATTTTCAATATAAAGCCTACTTCCTATTTTGTAATGGATTTCATCTATATAATAGGCTGTATCCATTACAGGGGATGAGAGGTTTGCTCCACATACAGGTACTCCTTCTGTCTTTTCAATTTCTTTAAGATCTTCTTCAAGCAGAATGCTCATATTAATAATTATATGTATATGCTAATATAAAAGAATTATAATCAATTTTGTTGATGACTATCTTATAATAATTTATAATCAGTAGTTAGTATGATATAAAATATAAATAATTATTTATTGAATATTATATTTTATGGATACCATACATAGACGCTTATAATATTAACTGCAGAAAAACTACTACTTTCCATCGACAATATATTGATCGAAGGATCAAGGCATGCTGCAATTTCTGTCAAGCACCATATCAGATAAACTACAATTGTTAAAATTTGGAAGCTATGAGCGATTTTTCTATTGTGTTGTCTGCAGATCTGATTACAAAAAAATATATGGTGCAAGAACAGAGGCTATTAAAAAGAGACATATGGAGGAAAGACACATCTCTTCCGCACAGATATAATCAACAGATTATATCCATTATGGTGAGAGCAGTTTCTGCTGCTATAACATCCGTATTTGTAGGGATTTATTCGAACTGACTTTTGCAGCCTGCAAAACTTAGAGTAACTATTGTTATTATTAATGGATTATGCTCACGCCGATAATAGTGACGATAATAAGCTCCGCTTTTCCAATCAAGTATCAATATAGTTCCTCCAGAATATATTCTCTCTATACTTTTATAGATAGAGAAGAAATGAAATGAAATTGAGATTATGATTGTTAGGTACACACCTTTTTAAAATAATTGTATATCTACTCTAAATCTTATTCATCACTATCTATTAAACAACAAATCACATATTTCCTTGCTTGCCATCTTTATACATTCATCATAAAGATTACCAAACAAGCCATCTCCATCTGGTGGTTGTGATGGTGGTGGTGGTGGCGCCGGCAATGATTCGTCTGGTTGTAGTGGTGCTTCTGGATTAGCAAATTCAGGTAAAGTGGAGATTGCAGCAAGTGTTACAGGAATTTGCTGTAATTGTCCATCTCTAAGCACTGTTAGCTGTACAGTATCACCTACTTTCTTTTGCGTATTAAGATAAGTAAGTATATCATTTATTGTTCTAACAGTCTCATTATCTATTTCTAATATTACATCTCCTCCGAGTTCTATTTCTGTCCCATTGATATTGGCAATTATGTACCCTCCACGAATTCCAGCTTTATCTGAAGGACCTCCCTTAATAACATCAGTTACAAGAAAACCTCTTGCTTCTTGCAAGCCTATTGCTTCTGCAATTTCTGGTGTAATATCAATACCTAGAATACCAAGTGAAGGTTGGTCGGGAGACTGCGCTAGTAGTTGCGGTTGTTGTGAAAGAGCCGGTCTTGCAGCAAGTGTTACAGGAATTTGCTGTAATTGTCCATCTCTAAGCACTGTTAGCTGTACAGTATCACCTACTTGCTTCTCCCTTTCTAAATATGTGAGTATATCATCAATCTTTCTAACAGTCTTATTATCTATTTCTAATATTACATCTCCTCCGAGATCTATTTCTCTTCCATTTATGTCAGCAAGTAAATCTCCGCCTTGTACGCCGGCTTTAGCAGCGGGACCTTCGGCAGTAACATCAGTTACAAGAAAACCTCTTGCTTCTTGCAAGCCTATTGCTTCTGCAACTTCTGGTGTAATATCAAGTCCTGTGATACCAATATAAGGATGCGTATAAGATCCTGTTGCAATTAGAGAAGTTACAACTTTTTTTATCATATTAGATGGGATTGCAAATCCAACTCCAGAATATGATCCAGTATTAGAGAAAATTGCTGTGTTTATCCCTACCACTTCTCCTCCCATATTCAGCAAAGGTCCACCTGAATTTCCAGGGTTAATTGCTGCGTCTGTCTGAATTATATCGGGAATAGAAAATGCAGGAGGAGCAGGCAGCGACGGTACATCTAGTTGTGGTATTGTTGGATCTTGTGGTACTGATGATGGAAGGCTCCTTCCAAGACCACTAATTATTCCTTCAGTTATTGAACCTGAAAGACCAAATGGACTTCCAACTGCTGCAACAGGTTGTCCTATCTTCAAAGTAGAAGAATTTCCAAGAGGTAATGGTACAAGTTTGTCTTTAGGTACATCTTCTTCTACTTTTAAAACTGCCAAGTCTGCATATGGATCAGATCCTACCAATCTAGCATCATAAACGGTACCGTCAATAAAAGTGATATCTAGATCTCCACTTCCGCCAGCAACCACATGATTATTGGTGATAATGTGTCCCTCCTTATCATAAACAAAACCAGAGCCTAGCCTAGGACCAAGAAGACCAGGAGCACTTGGGTCGGTAACTTGTAATACTGAGCTCTCAACTCTTGTAAATAATTCTGAGAAGTTAAGACGTATGTTGTTAGGGATAATAACACTATCAGTATTATTCGCAAATGTCTGAGCTTGTGCTGAGGAATTGGGAAGAAAGTGATGGTTACTAGATAGCATAATTGATAATGTAATTGTCAATAAGACAATTGATAATGCCGATGATATAATGAGGCTGTTGGTTTTTCTTATAGATACTGTATCCATAAACTAAATGAAAACTTTATGGGATTTAAAACTTGTTGGTTCAATATCACCGACTATCAGAAAGAATATCTACATTTTTAATATAAAAAGTAAGTCCTTATTTTAATAGTTTTATAAAAATAGTCCTAATTAATTGAATATATAGCATTAATTTTTCTATTATTACTTTTGTACCATGAAATATAGCTTATTTTCTATACTCTACTTTATAATGTCAAATGAATCAATCAATATAAAACTGGATCAAAGGCACAGACCCAGAAAAAGTATTTCAGAATAGAATCAGGCTTTCTGTATATTATCCTTAAGCAAATGCTTTTAGTTAATTTCCAGTAATCCCTTGTGCAACAAGCACTGAATAACAACCAAGGCCACATTCTTCACAAATAGGCTTTAATGCTTTGCTATCAGAACTTCCTATACAACAGGGTTGCTTTACTCTTCCCATATGATCTAATGAGAGTATAGCCCATGATGGACACTGAACAGGTGTAGTGCCAATTCCTCCCCAATTACCTTTCATTAATGATAATTGCTTTTCTCCATTAATGATAAAGTTAGGATACTTCTTTCTTAATCTAACAAGTTTGTCAACAACCTCATTTCTCTTCTCTCCAAATGGCATCCAAAGTGGATCTCCTTTAATAAATGGTGTATGAAATTGAAAGCCAATTTTATTGACTTTTCCTACCCATTCTTCTATTAAATCTTCAATTGTATTATAATTTAAGGAATTAATAGTCATGGTGAGCCAGATATCTTTCCAAGATGGTTTACCCTTGCGACTTGACTGTCCTATAATATAGTTGAGAATATTTTGTTTTGTTTTTGCATATGAGCCTTCTCCTCTAATACTATCATGTACCTTCTCTGTTCCATCTAAAGATACCCAGTAAAAGTATAGATCTTCAAATCGCTTTAAAGGATAAGTTCCATTTGTAACAACACACACTCGCTTGGGCATCTCCTCACAGAAAACCTGAATCACGTCAGGACGCATTGTTGGCTCGCCACCTACCAAAGTTACAACAAAGATATGTTGTTTTTTAAAAGTCTTTTTGATTATTTCTCTCCATTGTTCTGCAGTTAAATCTTTATTTTCATTCTTTCTATTTAACCACCAGTAACAGTGAGTGCAATGTAAATTACAGACATTGATAATGTCAACTGAGCCATACATTGCTGGTTTGGAATGGAAAAGCTTTATGCTAGCATAATTTTTGAATATATTAACATAAAATGGCATCTCACGGATAAGATCAATTATGCCGCGACCGTAAATTAGATCTACCATATTAGTGATAATGTAGTAAAGCAGTGGTTATAAATAAAGTTGTATTACAGGTTGTTACTTTATTTCTGTACACACGTATCATAATATCTTTTATTAGTGTAACTCATGCAGTAACATTGACAAGACTTGATGATACTGATTGAAATGTATGCAATTTAAAATTATGAAACACTATAAAGACAATAATTACTCCTTAAGGTTTTTTGGATTATTGCATTGCATTTTTAATTAATTCATAGATTGTAATATAGATACTTGATGAATTATATCATTATTTGTAGTCGTGTTACTCTAAATAGGTCAATGACGATTTCCTATTCATGGGTGGGAGAATATCGATCAGTATATCTTCATCTGAGGTATTTTTGATAATATCTGATATGGATTGTTGAATTTAGCTGCATTTTTACCTCTGATTTACTGTTAATATTCAGGCTCTTGAAAACTGGTTAGGATTAAATGTATATGTATGATAAATTGATTAATCCAGTCATTCTTGCTATCTATTCTTGAAGATAGAATGTATATGTATTATACATTCAGAGAGTGTCTGATCCATAGCTTTTTTGTGCAATTACGTTCTCTGAATTAGGAACTTCTTTTTGGTATTTATTCTCAATTTTCATTTTGCTAACCTATATGGCACTGCTAATCATAGTAATCTAAATTTAACTACTTGAAAATAAAACGTTTGGATATGGAATATTCAGAAGCGGTAAATTAGAAGACATTAAACAAAATCTATGAAACAATAAAAGAAACAGAATACTGAAAAAATAAAATATTTATTGCATTATAAAAGATCGAACTTATCTGATTCTTTCATTTATTTTACTGTAATGGCATATAATTTAATTTAATATATATACACAGATGCATTGGGGAGATATTACATGATTGATCATATCATTGGTAGATTCCATGGGTCATAATGTTATATATTGTATTACAATCTCTGTAATGTTAAATTAAGTTTAAGTTATTCTTAGATCTTTATTAATGATTTCATAAACGGTAGACCATACAAATCAGCAAATACGCTTCAATTTCAACTAACTGGAATCTCGTTTGTTCAAACAGCGATTCTGTTTATCTCTTTTGCCTGTTTAAAGGGAGCACTGGTATCAACTCAATAGAATACGATTTCAACTTATAAGTTACATTTTGTTCTCTATATGATCATTCTTCTACAAAGTCTGTTCAACAAATTTCTTTTTTCCATAATTTAACTACAACATTCTGGAGATTTACATCTAGACAGCTATCTAGAATGTTAAGAGATACGTTTAAGCCAAATTAGCAGAATTATTATTATCATTATCAGAAAATAAATAATCTAACTATTCTAAAATGTTAAGAAATCTAGTATGACGGGATTAATACTTTCTAACTTTCATGGTAATAGAAGAGTTTAAGAAGACAAGACATTATAACATATAGAGGATTTCATCGCATATACATGCTGTATTAAGTACATATATTAAACTGATTGGCAAACTTCCACTATGGATAAAGTAGCAATTTCTATGATTTTATTAATTGTATCTTTAATATTGCTGGTGATTTATGGCGCAGATGTATTGACAGCTTCAATTAATTCACCTGCCGGACTACGGGGAAAAGGTTTCCTACCGTTTGAAGAAGAGATTCGTGGAGGAGCATTTGGAGGAGTAGCAGTAATAATGTCTATAATAGGTTTTATAGTAGGAAGAAAAGAACCCTCAAAGACGATATCGTCATTACTTTTTATTAATGGAGGATTGATAATTGCAGGTATAATCATAACTATTGCTCTTGCAAGTCTTTCTTCTGAAGATACCGGAGGTATGGAACGCACAGCCGTCTTCACTATAATACTTGGCGCTATTTTGATTGGACTTGGAGTATGGAAAACTATGGATGATAAAAAAATCTTGTCAAGTAAAAAAGAATCGTCTTCAGTTTGAAGAGTTGTCTTTTGGATCAGACAATTCAGCTATATATTATAGCTCAACTGGCTATAAATAAATCTGATGCTACTCCTGCTACCACTGCAATATCAGATTCTAGATTATTATTATTGCCATTCTCGCATGGTATGTTCCAATAATTGCATGAGCTGCAGTTATTAGAATAGGGGTTGTATCTGTTTAATCCATAAACTGGCCTATCTTTAATGTAAGACATTCAAGTGGAATTGTTACACTACTTGGTATCTAGTCGTCACCATAATTGTTTCCATCAACCATAGCTGCATTGGAGGGCATTTGTGATATTGCAAATATTCCTGTCACAAGGATGGCTGCAACAAAAAGTGTTTTGGTTGTTAGAATTTCTTCATCCAACAAAACAAGTGTAGGTTATATACAAATTAACTAATAAGCAGCTCTTATTAAAAATTTAACATTTTGATCATTAGAGTATAAGTGTTGGTGTTGTTGCGAATGTGATGATGGAATCAAGAACAACAACAATGGCAATCTTAGGAGTTGTAGCAATAGTAGCTGCATTTGGTATGATTGCTGCAACAATCTATCCAATAGAAAATCAAGCGTTTGCTCAACAGCAAGATCAAGCCATTTCATTTACAGCACAAAACACTAGCGCGTCTACGCAGGACCCGTTACCTGGTCATGAAGCACATCAAATCGTAATGGCAGCTCCACCAAGAGAAGATGGCAAGATTTATTCTGGTGTTGCAACATTCACTGCAAGTCAGCCAGTCGAAGCAGTAGTTCTGCATGGATACACTCCTTCTCAAGCACCTGACCAAGCACGTGGCGAACCATTGAATGCTCCATTTGGTAATGGAAAGGTTGCTATCTCTTTGATGAAGCAGTTTACAGATACACCTATCAATGCAGGTTCATTTGAGTTTGCAGGTAACGCATTAGCTTTTCACACATTAGATGGAAAACCATTTACTGTAACATACACAGTCGATGCTGAAGTAAAATCTCCAACACCCCAATAACTATTATTTATTATCCCTAATTCTTTTTTTGAATAGAATTTGCCAGTCATTATGATTGACAAAGACAGACATGCTCTATATATTTTTATAAAAATGGTACCTTGTATTGTATTGAGATAGATTTTGCTGTATATTATAACACATCCAACGAAATTGATAGTCAATAAGATGAGACTGATAAGAAGGGATCATGATATCAGGTGATGAGCAGAAGAAACAAGAACTGCATTCGCATCCAAACAACAACCAAATATATCACAACTAAAAATAATCATCACAAGAAGAAATAGTTATGCAGAATAATAACGATAAGAATATTGCAAGCAAACCTACTCCGTATAGAAAAATTCTTATTGTAGATGACGAACCTGATATTGCTTCAAGTTTGAAGATGGGTTTAGAATATAATGGATTTGAAGTTCATGCTTTTAATGATCCTGTAGAAGCATTATCAAATTTTAAGGCTGGCTCGTATGATCTGGTACTCCTTGATATTAAAATGCCAAAAATGAATGGCTTTGAGTTATGTCAAGAAATAAAAAAGGAAGACGAGAAGGTCAAGGTCTGTTTTTTGACAGCATTTGAGCCGTCTTATGAAGAATTTAGAAGGCTGTTCCCTAAACTAAATGTAAAATGCTTTGCTTCTAAACCGATTTCAATATCTGATTTGGCCATGAAAATAAATGAAGAAATAGAATCGTAGTCATAATTATAAAGGCGTGATAATTTTCTTTGACTAGTATTCCTGAGTATTATAGAGGTAAACATACATACTCTGCTTGAAGAAAGAATTTTATATATTTACTTCTTTCTTTTCTTTAGACGTTGTTCTCTTGATTTGAATCGTTAGAAACATCATTTATGGTAGTAGAGAGAGAAAACAATACTGCAGATACTATTATCAGCAAAAAGATAAGAAGATCTCGGATATGTTTCATTTAATTTTTATCAATTATACTACTTTTTAATATTAACATTAGTAGCAAAAAGTTTTTCAAACATAAAATATACCAGCAGCAAGGGATCAAATTAGGATACAAGCCTAGCCAGGCTTTTGTGGTTATTTTAGGTTGTCTGTCAGACAACGACTATGGACAGAAAAGACGACTTATGATATGGTATATCCTCTGTTGTATTGTCGTTGCTGCTGATGGTAAATAACTAATAACAAATAAAGGGAATAATAATATACTATCAATTTCTTATTGGTAAACAGTGAAATATCTGTAATCCATATTGGACTATGCTTTTGTGTGTATGTATTGTTATATTTCAAATCTATAATTATTACGAGTTTCTGTTCTGTTTAATCAGTCTATTTTTTGTTGTCCAAAAACGGTTGTTCGTGTCGCTACTCTGAGCTTTCTTCTTCATATGTACATATATTTCAAATTATTATTTTCTTGTAGCATAACTATGATTGTATCTCTTTTCCTATCTATTATATCTCTCTGGCACTATGATCTTCTTGTTTATTATATCTTGTGTTAATTGATTTAGCCTCACTTTTACATCTTCAGGAACTTTATTCTCTAAGCCATAGAATGGTGCTAGATAGACAATACCGTCTCCTGTGCCGCCTTTGCCTATTTCTAGTCCAGGCTTAAATATTTCTCCTCTGAAATTGCCTGCTTGAACCATCTTAACAGCTTGGTCATACGCCTTATCTACATCCAAGACAAACGAGGTCAGAACAGTTTCTGGGGCCAGTTTGTTCTGATCCGAGACCGCACCAAATGCATATATTCCCTTTTCCTTAGCGGCTTCAATAACACCCTGACCAGATGTATCGGCTACGTGTAACAAAAAGTCAGCACCAGCATTTATTTGCGATATTGCTGCCTTCCTTTCCTTTAGCTGGATTATCAAAATCATCTATATATGTAGAAAGTACTGTAACGTTAGGATTCATCAACTTTGCACCTTGTTTATATCCTTCAAAAATGTTGACGAGATTTGGATATGTGACATCTCCACCGACATAACCAATCACACCTGTTTTTGACATCATCGCAGCAAGTGCTCCTAACAGAAAGGATCCTTCTTGCTGCATTGGGAAAATGGAAGCAACATTGTTTGACTTAGCAAGGCCAGTAAAAACTACAAATTTTGTATTTGGATAGTCTTTTCCTACCTTTATAGCTGGTTCCCCCCATTCAAAACCATGAGCTATAATCAAGTCATAGCCTTTATCAGCATAATCTCTTAATGTAGCCTCTATATCTGGAATTGCAACATTATCTTTAAATTCAAATTCGTGACTATATTTTGATTTTATTGCTTGTCCGGCATTGTATGCGAATGCACCCCAGCCTGCATCACTGAATAAAGCATCAGTTAATAATGCTATTTTAAGCTGCTTACTGTACACCGGTATAATCTGATCTGTTGATGCTGCTACAGAAACAACAGTAGCAGTAGCGGCAAGTTGAAAAGATTGACCAGATATTGGTATTACTGCTATTACTATGCCTATTGCTGCTATTATAGCTACATGCTTTTCTTTTACAGCCATAGCAGCAAATATTCAAAATGGTAATAATAATATTGTTTATTAAAAAATTACATATCTGCGGATGCTGCTATTGCTTACTGGTAGGCTAAATGTAAATGTAGCTCCTTTTTTTCCATCATAAATATCATTATTCTCAATCCATATCTTGCCACCATGAGCTTCTACAATGTTTTTGCAAATAAATAATCCTAATCCTGTACCTCCTCTTTCAGATTTTGTAACAAATTTTGAGAATAGTCTTGGCAATATTTCTGGGTCTATTCCAGTACCTGTATCCTTGACACTAACAACTACTTGGCCATCTTTCTCTTCTGTGATAATAGATATAGTTCCTTCTTTGGTGAATTTGATAGCATTATCAAGTAAGTTTGAAATAACTTGAATGAGTCTTCCTCTATCTGCTTCTACAAATACATTATCTTTGTTATTAGGTTCATACAATAATTTTATCTCTACGTTATCTTTTTCAATACGATTTCTATAGTCATCTATAATACTTGATATCAAATCATTTAGGTTAAACCGTTCTTTGTTTAGTTTTAGAGAATGACTTTCTATTTTTGTAACATCAAGTATATCTTCTGTAAGTCGTTGTAGTCTTTTTGCATTTCTTGTAATAATAGATAGTAAATCAACGTGTTGAGTACCTTTTATTTTAGAGTGAAGAACTTCAGTTATACTGAGTATTGGCTGTATAGGAGTTCGTAACTCATGAGCTGCTATATTGATAAATTCGTTTTGCATCTTATCATGAACTTTTAGCTGTTCATTTGCTGATTCTAATTTTTTATTGGTTAGTACAAGTTGCTTATTTGATTCATCTAATTCTCTTGTCCTTCTTTTTACCTCTCTATCCAAACTGCTATTCCATTTAATAAGAAAGACAATTAGGATTACAACTGCAGTAGTTATGCCTGCGAGTAGTGAAAATGTCTGTAATCTTTGTACAGAAATCACATCATTGATCTGCGAATAAATTGTTGAAGTAGGTGTTATTATAAAAATAAAATATATGGGTTTTCCTGCAACAACAATAGGATTCCCGGTATTTAGTCTTTCACCATTCTTAAATTCGTAAATATCAAAATCTTGTTTTCCTGACAATACTGTTCGTATGATGTTATTTAGGATTGTGTTATGTCCTGTGACTTCTTGTGTGTGGCTGCCAAAGAATGGTGTCCCAATAAATGATTTAACTGGATGAATTAATTGAACAGAGTTTCTATCCAAAACCGCTAGATACTGTGATTTTATGTCATAAATATTTCCATAATACTCAAAAAATGGTATTGTGGGTATTTCTGCTCCTACTAATCCAACGTATTCTCCAGTCTCTCTGTTTATTATCGGATAAGTCATGGCTATCCTATATTTGCCATCGATTCCCTCAAACCCATTGGAAAATGTTGGAGTCAGGGTACGTCTGGTCTCTTTCACATAATCTCTAAATGAAATATCGATGTTAATGAAACTTTTTTGTCCTTTTGAAACTATATTAGAAGTTATAATGTCATCTTTATCAGCAATGAAAAGTCCATCAACTGTAGTTAGATTATTGGCTTGACTATATTTTTCTTGCATTAACTTGTTAGTTTTATCGCCTGATAGTGCCCCTTCCTGCAAATATGCAGAGTCTGCTAAACCCTGAAGAATAGACATAACTAGACGGAGATCAGAGCCAATATGTTCTGAAATAGCCTTTGTAGCTTGGACCTGACGCTCTTTTTGCTGCTCAAATAGACTGCTTCTGATACTATGCTCGGTAATATTCTGAAGATAAAATAATAAGCCATATGAAATGATAATAATTAAGATAATAGAAATAATGCTTATTTCCTTGACTCTTCCGGAGAAGAGATTCATGTAATTTTCACTTGTAACTAATGCTAACAATATATATATATATATATAATCTGTCTCTCTTCAACAGAGCCCGACCGACTTTGGTACTTGTAATTATTGCTTGCTTCCTCGTATCGTCCATAGGCGATAGCGAGTGCTCGTAGGTTGTAACCCTTGATCTTTCTTTTCGTCTATTCTAGTTATACTGGTTGTCGTTCATTGTCACTATCTTCCATAGCATCTTCTCCTTCCTTTATTTCTTTAATTAATGTCCTCTTGTCATTAGTCTTCTGGATCTTTTACTTCACCAGTCAGACCGCTGCACCTTCATCATCATCCTCTTCATCTCCTCTATTATCATTCATCTTCAGCAGCTGCTGCTCAAACGCTATCTGAGTAGCTGTAGTGTTCTGTTTTGCTATTTTCTTTAGTGCTTCGATCTTATCAGTTTTAAAACCCTGACAGTCCCGCAGATAACATTCCATGATTATCAAAGCCTCGTATAAAGTCTCAAATGCAATATCGAAGGGTATTTCATGCTTCACAATGCAGTCAGTAATAGTGACGCCTAGTACCCGCGATTTATCTAACAACATTTTATTGAAATGTTCTTGTATTGCTTCTGCTTTCTTCCCTTCCTCTTCATCATATTTCTCTTCTTTCTCATCCTTCATTCTCTTCATTTTCTCCTCCTTCTAGCTACAAGTGATGTCTAATGAATCGGATACGCTCCTAGTATTTTCTATTTATGGTATTTTTTAAACGCTTTGATAACCTGTGGTATGTACTGGTTAAGACTTCATTTAGTGCTTTTGGTATAGAGTACCTATCCAGAATAATAAAGACTCATATAGAGATCATGAAGGTCTACATGGATTCCCCACACACTGTGCAAAAATAGTTAGTTGCTGCCTCTAGATCTGACTCTGATTGTTGCTTCTGCTCTTTTCAGAAGTAATACTCAATCACACTCGCCTATATTTGGCATAATAAGAAATCGTAATATTCAAGATCCCCCAGCATATCTTTGAAAGTATAAACTAATCTACAGATGATGGGATCATAAGGAGGTCTGAATTCTAAGGGGATTATTAGAGGCTACTTTATAGATAATCCTGATGAGATTAAGAACCGCTAATCACTTTCAAGAATTATTACTGATTTACATTGGCTTGGAATGCACATAAAGTAAGACTAATAGTTATCCATTGAATATTCTTTTACGATTTCATAGATTAGCGTTTATTGTACCTCTAACTTTTGACTTTTCTTTAGAATGCAGATTATATGGTAATTGGTGTATGCCAGTATTAGCTTTTGTTATCAAATAATATTATTGAAAGAACAGACATACTGATTTTTAAGATACTCCTATTAACAGAAAGTCATGACAGATACAACAAAGCTAAAATATAGAGTTAACTATAACTACGCCATTTACAATTTCAAAACAAAAGAATATGAAAGTAAAGAAGCAATTTATCACAGCTATGACCAAGTGAGGGCAAACCGTTGGAAATGTGAGAAATGTCAAAGTTTGTTCTCAAGTTTTAGAGAATTAAAAATTCATAAAACTGAATACCATTCTTATTAGATAAGTTTAACCATCCCTGCCACTAGCATCATCATCACCACGGCCATCATCATCCTGGCTATTTAGAATGCAGACCCTCTTAGTTCTTTTATAGGATAATGTTGATATCTGGAAGATTTTAACTACTTGTATTTTAAGAGATTGAGAAGCAGTTGCAGCAAGAAAATAATGATGTTCTAGATAGAAGTCCCATTAGAATTTTTTATATTGACAGCAGCATTTTGCTTTCTAGTCTCATGATTGTCGTAAAATGGTGTGTTGCTTATTCCAACGATACATACTCCTTCATATGCCTGATAGTAATAATAATATTTATCGGAAGCACAAACTATTCTCAATAAATCCATAAGGCATCTCTACCTTTGCACATATATTAGATCCAAGCAAATGTTGCTGCTACAATGATTCAAAGGGAATTCAAATTGATTACGCCTGTTCTAAGTCATGCTCGAGAAAATGGGTGGGACGATTAAGAGAAAGACCTCCGTCTACATCTAGAATTGTTCCTGTAATATAGCTTGCATTATTAGATGCAAGAAATAGAGCGACTTTAGCTATTTCTTCTGGCTGTCCCATTCTATGAATAGGAATTTCATTTTCCTTTTGCTTTTTCTTTTCTTTATTATCAAGCAGTTCTTTATTTGTGTCAGTAGCTATAATACCCGGTGCTATGCCGTTTACTCTTATGCCTGTATCTGCTAGTTCCAAGGCAAGTGTTTTAGTTAGACACTCCACACCTGCCTTTGAAGATGTGAATGGATTTACACCTGACTTCGAAGCCTCATATGAATCAGATTGAGATATTGACTCAGGACATGACGATATGTTAATAATGGAGTAATTTTTCTCATCCTTCTTCAACATTCTTTTTACTGCTTCTTTTGTACATAGATATACAGCCTTTAAATTTGAGTCAGGGAATTCATACTCCTCCAAAGTAAAATAAGATGTTGGTGAACTCTGGTTAGAAATATTTCCATTTATTTTCTTTGGTTTGTCAAGCAGTTCAGCATTGTTGACTAGTACATCTATTCTACCAAATAACTGTACAGCCTTCTCTAGCAACAATTTACTGGCTTGCTCTTCTGATATGTCTCCTGGAATAGAGACGACTCTATTATTCTTACCAACTATTTTTGCGATGTCTTCAGCAGTTTGGTTCAAAGCCATTTCGTCTAACCCATTTATTATTACAGAATATCCTGCTTTAGCAAATTCAGATGCAATTGCTCTACCGACACCTCTGCATGAGCCAGTCACTATTGCTACCTTTCCGTTATTAACTTCATCAGACATGATATACACTAGTCAATAAACTATATTATAATAATAACAGCATTTATTACTAATTTATTGTGAACCTAGAGTAAGGATAGTCAGGGTAGGAGGATAAGATCACAAGGTGAAGGAAAGAGTAATAGCGAAGAAAGCATTTACAAAGCAAAAAGGCATTGCAATGGTATTATACTTTGTAAAGTTAGATATGCTAGATAACAAAAATATTCCCATATAATAATAAGATGAAAATTATCCAAATTTTTAGCATTCGCTTATTCTATTAATCGGTTAATGCTTATAATTTGTTAAAAACCATTACAATTGAAGTTATTATTATTAGTATTGTACTGTACTTCGACATTCAGCTGGCTTTACTCCATCCTGCGTATTAATAATTTCCTGGATACCTTTTCGCAAAAACTGAGTAGAATTTAATGAAATCTTTTTTCCTTCCTCAGGTGTTAGCTGTGAGGTAGGCTGCAATCCAATACTGCCTGCTACACTTCTGCTTAAAGGATTGACATCTTTTACTACTAAATCATTTACAACTTTTTTCAATTCATCTTTTGTTAGTGTGGCTCTTACTATTCGTTTGTCAACACTAATGTCCTCACTTATTGCTTTGTCAGATATTATGTTAATATCATATTTATTTTTAAAGTCCATAATGTCTGATTGACGTCCACTGAATGTAACGGGTAGTATTGCTTGTTCTGTCTCTATAGCATCGAGCTGCAATTTCAAAATCTCTATCTCATTCTTAGCTCCAAGGTCTTGATATTTTGTATACGCCGAATCAAGCAACTCATAGCACTTACCACCTATATTGACATTAACATGCTTTTCAGGATAGAAGTTGTACGCTAATAAGAAACTGATTATTCCACCAGCAGCAAATATAGCAATAGCAGGTATCGCAAGCTTATGGTAATTTATCATATCTATTCAAGACCTTGAGCATTCTCTATTATAATGAAAAAATGATTAATATAATATAAAAGTAATTCATAATGAATCTTGGAATTCCAACTAGTTAGCTTGGCATACACTTGCATAGATAATATATGTAAGATTATCCAAGGCACATATCTTCAATATAGATCCATATAAGATATTTTAAAAAAGTTCTATTACCGAGGAGTTGCTATTCAAATAAATAAATAGCAGCAACTATAGAAAATATGGTATTATATTTGAAATAATGGTTATAAGATAATTAAAAATTCAGGATTATTCAAATTTCAAACTATTTTGACCATTAATTGCTTGCAGCGCATCATTTCAATAAAATAAGATTGCACGACTTGTTGAGCGTAATGGAGAAAATTGCATGATTGACTTGTCTGAATACAAAAAAGAATGGATATTATTAAAATAAGTAACACCATCAATCGAGTCCAAGTGTAAATTATAACATATCGTAATATTAGAAAAATTTCGTCGCATAGTTCATTTCCTATATAACTTATAAAATAAAATAAATTACTGCAGTCTTTGTAAGATATTTATATAATATGTGATATCAACAGACCGATATATTAAATTAAATTATAATAAAGCTATAAGAAGAATAAGGCAAAAAATAAAATCTTTGGATTTATCTATAAGAAAACAAAAAAGAGGTTTGCTTTGTTGTACAAAATATTAAAAAATTAAAAAGTTGTCTTATTTATGCAGGAGCCATTATTGGTTGTTCTTCTTTTTCAAGTTCTGGTTGGAGTTCTATATTCTCTTCCTCTAACTTCTTATTCTTTATTTTATGGTGCTGTTTTTCTGGGATTTCGTAACCTAAACACATGGTAACTGTACAATTAGATCTTATTGCTTAAATGAATTTTCATTTTCGATTAATTACTATGAAAAGGATAGGTAGAGCGAAAATTGTGAATGGATAGGACACAAACCTTAAGGGCTATGTCTATGTATGTGTAAATTGGCTAACCTAAGACTTTCGAAATTCAAAGTCGCGGAGCTCTCTCTTATAGAATAATGCAAAATAAAACTCTCATCTCATATATATTGTTAAATGTTTTATTGAGTAATAAAAATAGTTTGACCAGAGGTAAGCAGTCATCATCTTCATTACTACCAATAGATGAATGTGAAGAATGGATATGGGAGATTTTGGACTGTACCAAAGACTGTGGTTTCGAATATTTGCCTGATGATGATAAGGAAATTCTGATATTTAATACAAATGATTTCTTTGCAGATACCAAAGCATTAGAGAAGATTAAGAGAATTACAGGAATGACATTAGTTCAGTTAAGTTCTCATAATTGCCAAACTCAATTATGGTTCTACAGACTACGCTAATTTATAGGTGTTTATTACTTATCTATATCGTTTTTCTGAGTTATCCTGTCATTGTTGTCTGACTCATAGATACGCTAAATTTAAAGACGGCTCTTTTTCCTATTGCAGATTTATTTTCAGATTATATTTGTCATTATGAGATTCAATGATGCTTTTGGAGACTGACTATCCAGTAGTGTTTAGGATTTTTCTATCAAATTGGAAAACAGTCTAAGTAAAATATCAGAATCACATCATTATTTCTTCTTTGAAATGGGTTTTAAAATATTCAAGTATAATTGTATGCTCTAATGGATTTTGGATAACTTCAATATCAACTGAATTCCTTGCTCAATATCTCTTATTCTATATCTTCTAGATCAATTCCATTATTTTATAATTTATCAAAAATAGACTTAACATACTTGGCATAGACAAGGCTAATTACTAATCAACAGACTCTGAAATATCTTGCTATCTACCTGCAATATGTTAAACCTTTTGTATATGTATATTTTATATCCTCCCCACAAAGACTCCTTTTTCTAGTTGGAGAATAAAAAGATGACAATTACGAATCAATTCATATCCTTTAACTCTTGTATTTTTTTGGCGACTAGATCAAAGCCTTGTTGCCAGAATTCAGCTTTTGATATATCAATATTAGATTCTTTGAGTAATTCTTCAGTTTTCTGTGAACCTCCAGCCGAGAGTATTTTAAAATATTTGGGAATAAATGACTCTCCTTCTGTTTTGAACTGTTGATACAAAGACAATACTAATAGATTTCCGAAGGAATATGCATAACAATAGAATGGCGTATGATAAAAATGGGGAATATAAACCCATTCCCATTGAAAATCTGGAGATAGAGTTACTGAACTGCCAAACTGCTTATTCAGATTATTTAAATACAATTCTGATACTTTATCTATCGTCGCATTTTCTTCTGCAATAGCATGATGTGCATCTATTTCAAATATAGTGAAGTAAGCCTGACGCATTATTGTAGCATACATATCGTCTATTTGTTCTGCAATCAATATCTTCTGCTCTTTGCTTGTTACTTTTTTAGTCAAGTTGTCATTTAGCAGCATTTCTGCAAATACTGATGCAGTCTCTGCTAATGGAAGTGGCGCATGTGATACCACTATCGGTTTGTCAGAAGCTGACATACTATGTATCGCATGACCAAATTCATGTGCCATTGTAGAGACATCTCTTGATTTTCCATTGTAATTTAGTAATACATAAGGAGTTCTTTTTGGAGATACAGTATAGCAGAAGGCCCCTCCTAGTTTACTCTTTCTAATTTCAGAATCTAAGTGTTGTTCTTTAAAAATTCGTTCCGCATATTCTCTAAATTGAGGATCAAAATCTTCAAATGTTTGAAGTACGATATTAACGGCATTTTCATAATTAAATTTTTTTTGTTCAGAATTCTTTAATGATAATGGCGCATATAGGTGATATCTTTGAAGTTTTTTAACGCCAAGCATCTTTGCTTTTTCTTTAAAATAGTCTTGGAAAACTACAGAGTTTCTTTTACATACTGAAAGAAGAGTCTCTACCGTTGTATCATCCAAGTTATTGGAAATATTTCGAGCTGAAATAGGAGATTGGAAGCCCCGCATGGATATGTGTTCGTCATACCATTGAATTACAAGATTCTGATATATTTCACCTAATACCCCACTATTTTTTTTATATACATACAATAGGGACTTGTATGCACTTCTCTTTCCTCAGGTTTTGGACTTCGGATAAGAGAGAGCATTTTTTCTTTATTGGGAAATATTTTTTTAATAATCTTCTTACCTTTTCTAACAGCCATGACAAATTCAAAACTACTTGTCATTCTATCATAGATCTTAACGAGTGCGTTTGGTCCTGTGACTTCAAGGGTACTAATGATCTTCTCTTCTGGTTCAGTTAAAGTATACTTTGCAAGTAAACGTTTATGCTTAAGATATTCTCGATATACAGAAGGTATCGAATCTATCAAACGCTGGGCATTTTCTTCATCAATGTCTTTTTTGAACCATAAATCAAAGAACATCAACCTATTGGTAATATTTGATCTCATTATTTCCATTTTTGTTACAAGAGAAGCTGCCTCATTTGAAGAGGTATCAGCAGAATATCTCAAATTAGCATAACCGCTAGCCACATTTACTTTTTCTGATATATCTTCAATCAACTGAAGTAATTTTTCGAAATCTGTTGCTGAAATCTTTGGATTTAGATCTTTGCGCCTATCTTCAAGTTGTTTTATTCTTGCTTCTAGAGATTGTAGAAATTCTTGAAATTCGCTTTTGTTTGGGTCTTCTATAAGATCTGTCAATTTCCACGAGCCAATTTTCGGTTTGATAAAAAGAGTCATACAGAGATTTACTACAACGTATAGCCAATTAGACCTTTATGTTTCTTACATTGCTTCTTTAAGACACTATTACAAAAGAAAGATTATGTTGTATTCAGAATGAATTAGCCTTAAACGCCTGCATTATTAAAAAATTAAAGTTATCTATGCGTATTTACACCGTATAAATGAATATTCATTTTTATTATAATGCATTATAATATCTCTATAAGGCAAACTAATTCAAAGCTTTAGGCTGTCATTCATATCTTTCTAATCCATCATTATTATGATAGTAGGATGATACCAAGGCTTTTTCGTATTCCATACGGTGGGTAATAGTGTGGGGAATTTCTCAATATGTGTGGAAAAGTGTATGAAAATTTATAATAACATCACTTAGTGCGTGGAAAAACGTGTGGAAGGGCCCATGATATGATTTAGTAGATATCATAGAGTGAAACGTCATAGAATGAAATTGGGTTATATAAGAGAATAGTAGGTATCGTTTCCCAGAGTAGATTATTGTAACTCTATTTGCTAAAAATTTTTAACAGGTTCGGTGGAATATAAGAAGACAGATTTGACTCTATTTTACAGCCCACATTGACATACTCACTCTCTACTATACCTTCAAAGTGGGCCTTTGAAATTGATTGAAGTTGCTATTGAAAGACATTGCCAATAATTTGAACAGCAAATCCAACAACCATAAGAGCAGATCCTATCTGGGCTATGCGTGTTTCCTTAAGTCTATGTCTTTCTTCCTCTGGATTATGTCCTCATTCAGTATTAGATTCTTTTTTTATTGTTTCTTTACTGCGGAAGATTCTTCCATACGCAATCAAGAATGATGCTATTAAGTTTAGTATAAGACCTATAATTACAAGATTGTTTGGCATACTACAATAATCCTCTGTTCTCCTTTTTCTCCTAGTCTTCCAAGATTTAAATTAAATCATTTCTTCAATTTCTATAACTTAAAGCTAGACAACTATAGCGTCTTCATTTAAGTAAAACAATAATATATGACATTTTTTGGGTTCGGTGTGATGCAATACACTAGTGTATGTAATCCACTTGCTCCATGTAAAATGATTTAGTCTAAGAGTGGCATAAGGCCTGGAATAGATTCTAAGAGCCGATTGAACCCTCAATCTGCGAAAGTCGATATCTCTGATTATTAGTATGGTCCACTTCTTGCCCAGCACTGCTATACTAGTCTTAATTGGGCACCTTGATGAACCTTACTTGAGGTAGGATCGCGCCTTTGTCGTTGCTAACTGATTTCTCCTCTTCTTTTTGACCTTTGATATATTGCGATTGCAACTACTATACTTTTACTCCCTTAGATATTTTTAAACTACACTCTTTATAGTATTAGCCATGAGTAAATCAAACATAACAGAAATAGAGCAAGGGATTGGCAGTGAGATCGCCCACTTCGTCTACCGAGTACCAAAAAAGAACCATGAAGCTATGATGCAGCTCAACAAACAATTTGCTGACATAATGAGAAAATACGGTGCTCCACATTTAATTTTCCAGCTAAATAATACCGAGGCACCCATGGAGGGAATTACCAACATAGCCAAAACCGTCTCGGCCAACCAAGATGAGGAAGTTTGGATGGAGCTAATATTCTACAGAGATCGTAAGCACCGGGATGAGGTCGGCAGAAAGATGCAAAATGATGAGAATATGGAACGACTCTACAAACAGTCTGTGGATCTACTTAGTCCGGGATCCAGCTTCGTCATGGGTGAGTTCAGCCGCCTCGAGATCTAGATAATATGCCAACAATAGTTCATTTTGATATTCCTGCAGATGACATTGAAAGGGCAAAGAAATTTTATAGTGACCTGTTTGGATGGAAAATAGAAAAATGGTCTAAATCGGGTACGGGTGATATGGAATACTGGATGGTAACTACGACAGATGAGAAAGGAAATAAAGGATTAGATGGCGGAATTATGAAAAGACAAAATCCACAACATCAAGTTACCAATTCCATTGACGTAAAATCAGTAGATGAATATTCTTCTAAAGTACAGCAATTAGGAGGTAAGGTAGTTTATCCTAAAATGGCAATAACAGGAATGGGATACTTTGCAGGTTGTCTTGACACAGAGGGTAACAGTTTTGGTATTTTTGAGTATAACGAGAGTGCAAAGTGAATACGGTCAAAACAAATAGGTGTATTAGTATTTTTATGATAAATGAAATTTAAATTCAGTTCCCTTTCTCATAGGTGAAAATCAAGTGGCAGTATCGTGATCTTCTTCCTAATGCCCACCATACTTCCTTCCTTCCAGCCAGGCCCTATAGATCTATTAGTTTCCTTCTCTATCAGGTCAGGTAAAAGGTACCTTTCAGTGTTCAAATTTTTTAACGTGGCTTCGCAGTACGCCTTTTTTATATGGAAAATATCTCTACTATGTCCAACATCTGCTTGCAGTATCTTCACCATAATCTGAAGATAAACAGCTATATAGCATTGGAGTGGAGGTATTGTCCTTAGGTGGAGATATCACATATAGCATACAACAATATCTCTACGATTTTCTATTAGGTGTGAGCACGAAGTGGGCTGTGGTGACGGAGAAGGTAGTGGAGGTATTTCCAGACAACTTCATATGATAATTTACTGCACCACACTACGATAATCCCTTATTTACTTCTTTTATTCTTTAGAAAAAATTAATGTTGTTTCTTTTTTCTTATCCTTTATTTCTCTTCCTGCTCTTCTAAGCTTCAAATTCTCTGCAGCACCACTAAGTATAGAAACTACTTTTTCATTTTCAAGTTTGTGATCAATTACTAACAAAACACCCCTAGGTTTAAGCACTCGATTTAGTTCTTTTATGATCGCATCAGGATTTTTAAAGTCATGAAGTACATAAAATAACAGGACAATATCTACCGAAGAATCTGGCAATTTGGTATTACAATCAGTGAGTATTGTATGTACGTTTCTAAGACCTTTTATATCAGCTTTATTTTGGACTTCGCTAATAGCATGTGCATGAATATCTACTACATATACTTTTCCAGAAGGTCCTACTAGTTCTGCTGCAGCAATTGTGTAATTTCCAGGACCACATCCGTAATCAAGAACATGTGCTCCTGGTTTAATTATATCTACCTCGCTTAAGACCTTATGCGTTGGACGGAATATATCACGAATCCTTAAAACAAGTGTCATAACTTGGAAGCTAAAATTACTCATTGGCTTGTCCATTAAGATCACTTAACTAAGACGTGGTATCGACATTTTAGCAATTATCCTTCTTAATGTTATTGCCAATGCTATTGGCTCAATTGCAATTATTGCACAAATCAGAAATATCATATCAAAAGACAAAACTTAAGGAAAGGACGCATCACTCCATTAATGTTTATGTTAGTTTGATTCATCTGGATCAGATCTAAAAAATAGGGTCTATTTATTCTGCTGCCTTGTGCTATTCTACCAAGTGCCTCTTCTGTTGTTTTCATAAAGTTATCTTTTGTAAAACCCCGAACCAGAGTAGGAATATTAGATAGATCTAGATTCCATAAAACATCGACCTTAGTTATATTATCATATAATGGAGTTAATGTAATTACTCTACTCCCTGTTACAGGACCTTCGGTGATATTTGTTTGTATTAACCTAAGTTCTGGATTCACAGTTACAAATTGGTGAGTTTTCGTATCCTGCGGACCTGCTCTGACTATAACCTCTCTTTCGATTATGTTATCTGTTTTGTTAATATTTCTGATGTTTTTAGATGTAGGCCAATATTTTGGTTCATTGTCAATATCTGATACAATGTTCCAAATTTGATCGACAGGTGCAGATATTTCATGGCTGACCTTAATTTCTTCTAATGAAGTAGCTATTGCTGGGGGTATTTGCCATGCTGTTGTCATAACAACAGAAGCTATTGCTATAGCCGCTAACATAGTTGTTAGTGCTTTGCTATTTACAATTTTTTTTATATTTATCGTTCTTGTCATTTTGATAAGAATTACTAAATTTTTCTTATAATCCTTGTTTACCTATGAAACGTATCTAAGTTACCTGAAGAGTTGTTTTATTATTCAGAGAAGATCAATAATTTGACATCAAAGAGGTAGCTGTAGATACAATATTAATGGATCTAATCCTCCTCTTTCTATGGTTACTGTCGATGATGATGACGACGACGATCCTTCCTTTTCTTTATTCTCTAACACTTTTCTTTATTTCACCTTTTATTTTACAGGACCCACTAAAAAGCACT
>CAVTCE010000029.1:0-128815 GCA_963733025.1 uncultured Nitrososphaeraceae archaeon
TTCATTTTCACATTGAAAATATGGGATGAAACAAAGAGGATAGGATGGTTATTAACCTAGGCAATATATTTAGTGTCAAAAAATGAGGAGAGGTTTAGTCGTCTTTATAATAGGATAGCAAAGAGAGATATGTCTACAGATTTTACAATAACGTGCACTTAAGACGATGATTATAATTTCGTATAGATTTAAACATACCATTAGGCCATACAATGTAAAATTTAAGATGGAGCTATAATACCATAATTAATAGTCGGGGAAGGAAACAAATATTGCTAGGATAGCATCAAGAGATCGAATTACAATTTCTAACTACTATGCAGGACGGTCATTGCTGTAGATTGAGAAAAGTAATAATCCCGCTGAAATTACTTTTATGAGCTTTAAGGCTGTTAATTTACAGACATCATGTCGATGGTGCTTAATACATTCTGCTATTCTGTTAGTATATTATAACGTGGAAAGGACTAGAAATGTCATACCTATGCTTTATACTTTAATTCTTTGGAACTGAGCTTGGAGAATACATCTAGAACCTTACTGTTCATTAGAAAAGGCATTTATTAAAAAGAGTTGTATAGCTATATGAAACTGCAACAAAATTTGATTCAATTATATATGTATATATTATGAGAGAATCAGCAATTTTTAATTAATAAAAGTAGACAATGTATATTTGTGTTAATAAAATATTGCTTTAGGTACAGTCGAGATAATATTTCATAGAGAAAATCTAAATGTACAGCCTACGACATGGAAACATTTTAGTTATAGATATCCTTTGAGGTCATTGATTCAATTGTATGACGAACGCACATCAAATTTTATCCATAAAGTTATCTGATTTAATAATAGCGGCTGACTTGAGCCTTTTTTAATACACATCTACTATAGCAGTAGTTAAACACAACTGTATCTTTTATTCTTTCGATCACTGATATAATAAATAATAATAATTTTTGGTGCAATATTTGCACCAAAAATAAGCTGGAATCCTTAAACTTAAGAATCCTGAGCTCACCTCACCGAAAGTCAGCTGGTGGAATTGTGTGCGTTTGATTATCAATATCAATTCTAATACCATGTCCTGTCAGTTTACCAATTTCGATTATATACCCATCCGGTACCGGTAAAATTCCTACTACTGCTTCTATATCAAAATGCTTTGGATTTTCCTTCCATACATAATAAAAAATATCTCCACTCACCACCGCTTGACCATTCATATCGCGCTGATAACGAGCAAATACTGGATCTGAGAGCCTATCTGTGCCATTAAATCTATTCAAACTTGTAATATTAATACGTGATAGAACGTTACTAACTGTTGCATTTGTTAGGGTAGTAGATAAGTAAGTACCATCACCGTCAGTTGGCTTTGTAATCATATTTTGAGTAAGTGATACTATATTTTTGCCTAGATCTATAGAAGGAATTTGGTTAATAATGAATGACGCTGTTAACAGTATAGCAATTGATAAAGCAACTCCTGTTAACATCCCCATAAATGGTTCTATGGCAAGTAGTTGTGTCACATGAGCAGATATCTTATTAGGAGAGTTTGGTTCATACCCGTAATATTGTCTTTTAGTGACCATATGGTTGAAATATTTACTACTCATTGATAGATAGATGATGTTCATCCCTTAATTACTTTAATATTATTACAACGGTAGCGAAACGTTCCCATCTCCAATGGGATGAGTAAGCAGGCTGAATTTGATGGTGATCTCACGACAGCACTAATATGGTATATTTGGTTGTCTTCAAGGATCATAAGTTGAATCAGTAATTTAAGGTTGCACGGGATTCATACTGATAATCTATCATAGTTAAAGACTCATTTTGCTAGATCTACCAAATACAAGATTTCATATATATTACATAAATTTTCATTTAATAATCAAATTTACTTCAAGATTTGTCTCTTTGAAGAATATGATGCCTACTGGTAAGAGTTTTAGGCTACTAGCCAATAGGCATTCTAGTACCTCAATAAAGAATCTTCCGCATGAACTCAAACAGCCAATATAGTGCTTAAGAATTTAAGTGTTATTGTATGTTAAATGTTGATGTTAAGTTAACGAATTTTTAGAATGCTTGTTAATTATAATATTGTGTATAAAGAGAAAGTTCTAAGCGACTCTAGATACTGAAAGGAGGAAGGGTAACAATATCCAAGAAAGTTAGGGAGAAATTAAGCGTAAAGGATGGGGATTTGTTACACTATTTACTAACAAAGAAGGGTTATGTGAAAATAAAGAAACTTGAATTTGATATGGATAAGGCAATTCAACAGATTGAAAAGTTGAGAAAACAAAAATTATTGTTAACATAACAGCACCCCTCAGATTTATGTATCTACGATACCTATTGATCTCTCATTTCCTGTTCTATTATCATGTATTTTACAATTACTTATCTTAGATACACATCTATTGTATTCTTATGCTAAATGATCTTCAATACTATGGCTTTTTAATCAATGCTCAATTCCATTAGAACTGATGATGGTCAACTTAATGGTCCTGGAGATATTCTTTCTTATTGATCATGTTACTCAGTATAGCGACTGATAAAATAGCAAGAAAATGTGTTATCTTCTGTTTGCAACTGTTACCACTGTACGGTATTTGAATTCAGAGTATCTAAGTTATAATTATCAGTCATATACGTACGAAATAGGAATGGTGAATTTCTTTTGAAATATAATATTTATAATTATAATAGTTTAAGACGCTGATTATATTTTCATAATTTTCTGGTAGTTTCATTACTATTTCTCAGTGTGTTTTGTATGTTTACTCTAAGAAGATAATATTATAAACGAAGCTTTATCTTTTGCTATTCAAAATTTCTTATTTAAATCAGTTCGCTTCCTTAAATACCGGAATTTAGTTCGGCTACATTCAAACCTCCAGCCTCAACTACGACTAGAGTAGAGCATCGGAGACTAGGAAGTATCGGAGATAACTTTATGTATATGTGGGGATGGAAGATTTAGAATAAAAACTGTTAATTCATAAATGCATAATGATAGGCTTCGTTTAGTGTATTATCCTAATGATAACACT
The DNA here is from genome assembly GCA_963733025.1 of uncultured Nitrososphaeraceae archaeon. Taxonomy (GTDB): domain Archaea; phylum Thermoproteota; class Nitrososphaeria; order Nitrososphaerales; family Nitrososphaeraceae; genus JAJNBK01. The sequence goes on from CAVTCE010000029.1 coordinate 3,075, forward strand.
GCAACATTCTATTATTCAGTTACTCATAAAATTAATTTTCGGAGCCAATGTATACAAAAAGTATGTACAATTGTAGAATTAAATTCGGTTGAAAAGAATATTCTGCTACTACTAAAAATGTGACTCTTTTCGTATCTTATGTAGAATAATGCGGCCAATCAGATTAGGCAAAAATCTCATCAAAATGTAGGGTCCACCTACAAGATTAGAAGAAGTACAATAATCTGTATGAATGATTCAGTATCAATATTTCCAGTCACAATATTATGAATGACTTCAATATAAACACCTGATAATGCATACAAGCTTATTGATAGCCAGACTAATATGGCAACTATTCTCGCTGTATTTATTAAAGTCTTAATTGAGGTGAAAAGATTGTAGAGACGACGTGTAAATAAATTATTAGCAACATTGACATTTAAGTTATGTAAAACCAAAAAACTATTCACTCTACTAATTTTTAAAAAATCTGGCCTTAATATCGTTAAAATATCTGCATCGAGCTCTATCCTAGTTCTAGCGAAAATAATTTCGCTAAATCCATCTTCTGTATCTATATTTAATACATGGGCATTACGAAAAATACTTCTGGCTGTTCTCAGTATTCTTATCATGTTATTAATTATGCTAATTAGTTGTTTGTGGTTAGGGATTTCTTTTTTTTTAGATTCGCGATCGATGACGCTCTTATTTAGATTAATAACTAAATTGTAATACTCAACTAACAAAAGCGAAGTCCATTTTTCGTCAATCTTTGCTAAATCAACTGTATTGCCTCTATAATAGAGATCTATTCGTGTAAGGAAATTATTGTTATCCTGCACTTTCATATTGATGCTCATCTTTAGTTCTCTTATAGTATCTACACTTATGTCCGCACTGGCTTGGTCGTCTGAGATAGTTAATTTTGATGATGATGATGTTGTTGTTGTTGATTTAGTCAATTTTGGCGCTTTATGATATTATGATAGAATCGTTAGATTTGGCTTGTTAGCTATGGCCCTTTTATCGGAATAATATCCTTAGCCAACTGACTAATATCTGGAGATGTTCCCCTAGCAATACTCACTAGTATATCAAGTGCTTTTAGCATATTTTGAACAAAACTGTTCCAATTCGCAACTGCAACATCCACATTCTGTTTATGTATGTTTAAAATATCATTTAATATGCTTAAATCACCATCCTCTTTCGTAGGAACTATCATACCTATATCACCATCCAATTCTATTCTCGTTCTAGCTAAGGCACGTACTTTCTTCGTAAGCTTCGCAACGCTGCCACTATATCACGCGCATCATTATTAGGATCAATCTCAGTCTTTGGATCTCCTGCAGCGGTAACTATTTCAATGTATGAAAGATCGATCAGCTCATTTTTTAGAGTATCCATGAATGTCTCCCAAAGGTTCTTTTCTTTTGTCTCTTCTGACATAAGTACCCTTATTTGCTATATTTATAAATCTTATTATATACTCAGGCTCCCTTGAACAGAATCTATTGCAATATAACTTAAAGCTGAAGTATGTCCTAATAATATTATGATGGTTTGTCTGCTATGTGTTATTAGGACAGACTCAACCATAACTACATAATGTCTCGTATTTTAATTGTAAAACTTATAGGTTTGTATATAAGAATATAGAACCAATAAAAAAGAAAATACACATATTTCTATCTGGAAGTTGATATAAAATTTACAAGGCTGTCAATTAAATTTTTGGCACTAGGAAGACAAAAGAAGATAAGCCGTTTGAGCTGAAGAGAAATTCAAAATATTTGAAGAAAAATCATAACACTTTAAGGGTGTAAGCTTGGCCTAAACGGAGTATACTATACTGGAAATACAAGTAATTAAGGAATATTTATTCTTTACCTAATCCTAGTTTTAGGAATTTTTATGATCTTATACACACTATGAATATGATTTATATTAGAACTAAGTCAGATACTTCATCTACAAAATTTATAATAATTAGGCTTGCAGATTAAGTTTATAATATTGATGATTCGAGTTGCCAAGAGAAAAGGAGCTGCTATTAATATTTACAGAATTATATTACAAGTTCAGGTCTAATAATGAGATGATATTATTTGACTAACCTGATATGTACTTCAACAATAATAGGAGTACAAAAGAAAGAATATGCCGACAGTGCTTAGAGATCTTGGCAACGACAATCAAATTTTGATAACATGGCATTCGCATAGAACTATAATAATTCCTTCTGAATATAACAACATATTATTTATACTAAATAACATTAATTCGTAGACCTCATCAGATACTTTACAATATCCAGATTGAACCTTGTAGTTCTATAATAATATGAAATTGTATCTTTTAGAAAATCAAATATAGGATAATACCAAGAAAGTATATTGTACTTTCCTTGTCTCCAGCATTCTTCTACTGCGTTAAATTCTGGAGATCCAACAGGAGGAAAATATTCTAATCTGATGGTATCCTTATTAGAATCAAGGAATCTTTTTGTAATCTTTGAACAATGTGGTGTTGCTCTATCGACAAAAATTACAATTTTACCAAATCTTTTCTGTACCTGTTTTAGATAATCAACAAACTTACTACTGTTAAATTTATCATATTGCCGAAATAACTGTCGGCTATCTGTTGACAGACAACCAAATACAATTGTTCTTTTACGAGAACCAGTAACTGTAACTATGGGTCTTTTTCCTGCAGAAATCCATTTCTTTTTTCTGATTGTATAATCATATACAAATATGGATTCATCTTGTACAAGAATGGTCCAATCTGATGATTTTAGATTGGTCAGAATATGATTTACTCTTTTTTGAATCTCTTCTTTTCTTTAGTAGAAGCAGAATTTACAAATCTTTTTTGTAGCACTTTTGGTTTAAAACCCCACTTGTGTAATAAACGGTAGATGTGTACCTCATGATATCTTACTCCTGTTTTCTTGTATATCAGATCCATTACTTGTCTGAAATCCCAGCCAGTATATTACTTTCAGCCAATTCCTGTCTTATTTTTACCATTATCTCTTTTGGTACATCTGGAGGTCTACCGGTTCTTGGTTGGTCTTTCAAGCCATTCAGTCCATCTTCATTATATCTCTTGTACCATTTGTAAGCCCATGCTCTGCATCTATGCAATTCTTTTGCTACATCTTCTATGTGCTTTTCGTCTTCTTCTACTATACGTCTGACAAGAAGTATTCTTTCTTTTACATCTACATCTTTTTCTTCTTGTTTGTATGCTACATCTAGTTTAGATGCTCTCAATTATTGAATGTCTATATAGATGATAGTCAGCTAAAAATATATCTACGAATTTTAGTTAGTCAGTATAGCAATGAGGAAAATCCATTATAACGTCATGCGTTTCAGAGAGGCATTAGCAGTTGACGAGGCTGAAGTTTTGGCTGGTCGATTTAAATCAGTTAGCGGTAGATATTATGTGCTACATGATCCTGAGAAGCTCACAGACAAATATATTTCAGCTTGGCAAAACTTTGGAGTAAATATCTCTGAGATATCTGAAGATTAGCTGAACTCAGCTCTGACATCTCAATATAGATAATTATTTTTAACGGCAAGCACATATCGTAGTTGATACTCATTAACGTATCATAGCTGTCGATAACCTGATATACTTACCATAATATTTTCCAAATAATGGTTAAGAGAACAATCGAAAAGATAAATTCAGAAGATCTTTGGGAAAGTGTTGCAAAAAATTATGAATTTATAGAAGGTGCACAAATGTCAAACAGCTTTATTATACTAATGGCTTTAAGTGAATCAAAACAACCATGAAGCACAGCCCAAATATCAGAAAAAATTTCAATTAACTCAAGGGGTAAGTTATTCAAAGTTTCTGGAGCGCTCAAAGATTCGTTAGAGAATAGATTACGAAAAGATGGCTATGTTGATGGAACTGATATCCCTAATAGCAAAAAAGATAGAAAACCAATTAGAATGACTTTATATTCAATACCACCAAAAGGCCAAAAACTATTAAAAGGCTGGTTAGCCTTCCTTTCTTCTTTCTAGAATCCCTGACTTTTGCTAGAGTGAACTTGTTCAGACCAACGTCATATTTACATCGGAATGATTGTTAGATCAAATGTAATCGGTAAACGCCTAAGGCCCTTACTGCAATTCTAAATGTTACTATGCATAATCTTATGAAGAATACTTTCTTGTGACATTAGATGTTTACTTCACTTATTAGTTGTTGATAATATGCTATTTTGTAATTATCCAGCTACAAAATCGTATTATTTTTCTAGTGTAATGTCTTCTCCTTCTCGTTCTGTGAATCATCAATCTGTCAAAACTCACGTAATTTAAGCTCAGCAGGTAGTTCAACTCGTACGTAGGTTGGATCAACAATTGGTAGTTATATTATTTCTGCATGATAAATGGCTCTGTTAACTTAAGCGTCATGTAATACCTATAGCTAGATGTATCCTAGCATTTCATTGACCAAATGGAACGCAATAGGACACACCCAGCTGTAATATCTTATGGATTGTACCTATATTTCAATTCCAGGAGTTATCGATGTGCATCAAAATGTTTAGATCTCATAATTAAAAGGACACATGTATCGATCTGGAAATGGGTTCAGAAATATGCTAATTGTGCTGACAGATTTAAAGTAAATAAACATTTAGTCAAGGAAATATTTGTTGATGAAACGCTAATCCAAATAGATGGACAAGATTATTGGTTATGGATAGCATATGAACCAAATCTAAATTCGTGTTTGATGATGCATTTATCTAAAGAAAGAACCATTTTCATATGTTACCACTTTTTCAAACAACTTAGGACCAGATATGGCAGAAAACCTATTCATACTGATGGAGCTCATTGGTACAATGATGCTTGTAAATGGCTTCGATTAAAGCATCATGTATATGGTACTGAGCTAAAGAATGTAATGGAAAGGTTTATTCAGAAAATAAAAGACAGGACAGAATGCTTTGATGACCATTTTCCTTGTAGAAAGGAGAAATGTGATAGACAACACGTCAATAACTGGTTGAAAATGTTTGTCTTGTACCTGCATATGGGAATGAATAGAATACGATTTATGAAATTTTTATTGATCAGAGGTGGTTAAGTTAACAGAACCGATAAATAAAGAAAAGCTTTTCAAAACAGTCATTAATTTATTAGGAGATCAATAATCCCTCTTCTTATAGTGTTTGATTTATTATAAGCATGTACTAATTATATACAACACTCTTAAAAACTAAAAAATGAGTTTAATTAAAGTATTTAGTCTTTAACATAGATTATGAAGATATGGCTAATTTAATAATAATAGTTTCCGCTACTTATATAGTGGCTGAAGAATCCCAGCAATTTAGAGCCTGCAATCATTATGATAAAACAATAACAACAGTGATGCAGTATATAATGGTGCTGTAATAGAATGAGAAGACTAATAAAAAAAGTGAAATTCTCTAATGCTATTGGTATGTGGATTACAATAGTTTTGATAATTTCAGCTATTATAGCTTTGCCAGCTATAAACGTAGAAGCATCATCTATTCCTCCTCAAGGTCCACAATACCCAAAATCTTGTAAGCTACATAAACAGCTAAGTTCCCAACTAGAGGAAGCAGAATATGATAAAACCTCCTCATTTCCAAAGAGGCTAGTAGAAATAGATACGCAGATAAAAGATATTGTCAATGAGATAAAAAATATGGATCTTGACCAAACTACAGAAGAAAAGTTAAAGGGCTTGGAAACATCAAGATGGTTATTAGAATCCGAAAAATGGAAAAAGAGTAGCATAGATAAGATTATAGAATTTATGAATGGGGAAAAAATATTGACCAGATTTGCTTGTAACGTAAATGAGACATGCATGAAGTGTATGAAGAAAGCTAAGGAATTTGATAATGGGTTTTATGAACTGACAAATCTACGCATAAAGAAATTTATCGTCGAATTTACTATAAATGAATTTAAGGCCATAACTGAAATGATGAATCAAGAAGCTATTGCATATACCGTAGGTAACTTCGGGATATCTCACATAGGTATGCCTATTCTCTGGAATGCTATCGGAGGTCTGAATGTGGAGATAACAGAGTACGAAAAACAACTAGAAAACACAAACAAGAAAATTGATGCAAAGAAGAAACAATTAGAGACGATTTGGAAACAGTTAGAAGAATGTGAGAAAAAAAACTGTCAACCTGTGGCTACCGTTATTCCTGATACTGATAATACTCGCACTGGTAGCGATCAAATAATTGCAAAAGAATTTACTGAACAAGAACAATCACCATCTACAGAATTTACTGAAGAACAACAGCCTATAATAGAAGAAGAAGTACAACAGCCTATAATAGAAGAAGAAGTACAACAGCCTACATTTGATGAACAGCAACAATCACCATCTACAGAATTTACTGAAGAACAACAGCCTATAATAGAAGAAGAAGTACAACAGCCTATAATAGAAGAAGAAGTACAACAGCCTATAATAGAAGAAGAAGTACAACAGCCTACATTTGATGAACAGCAACAATCACCATCTACAGAATTTACTGAAGAACAACAGCCTATAATAGAAGAAGAAGTACAACAGCCTACATTTGATGAACAGCAACAATCACCATCTACAGAATTTACTGAAGAACAACAGCCTATAATAGAAGAAGAACCAACAACATCATCAGAAGCGTCATAGAGCAGCCACAGCCTAATCTAATGGCGGCTAAGAATCATCGGCACCTAGATATTACTCGTTCTTATTGATTACTTTTGATATGATTTTTTAAATATCTATTTGATATTGTTTAGAGAGCAGTAGTCAATAATAACTTATATTATATGGAACACATGGTGATATCTTTTTTGGTAACTAATTTTCAGCAGTACCTTTTTTGTAAAGGGAACATTATGATTAATGTAGTAGTAGTAGAACAGTCTATAGATGTAAAGAATATAATTAACTCGACTTTTTCGTAACTCCAGAATTCAACAGTTCTCTAAAGAGTTTGTAGAATTATTAACCACACAGCCACTCAAAGCATTTTTAAAAGTTGTCAAATAGTGAAAAAATGATAATGGATGTAATACTCAACCGGGAGCCTTTACCATTAAAGTTACTGGTGATAATCCATCTCCGTCTTCATTCAAAGGCAACTCTACAGATACAACTATTATATTAAATGCTGGTTCATATAGTGTTAGTGAAACAGTAGCTGGTTATACTCCCGTATTCTCTGCTGGATGTAGCGGTACTATAATAGTAGGTCAAACCAAAACATGTACTATAACAAACGATGATAAATGACAACAAATACCAGAACAAGCACCCCAAACACAAACAGCACAAACATAGATACTAACAATACCAGCAGCAACCAATGTAGATCCTATAACTGATCTAGAGGTAATAAGACTTGGCAATTCATCCTTCCCAGCTCATGGAGTAAGACCACTTGCTGACGTAGCTCCATCAAATATAATTGGTGGTCATATCATGGCTAATTTGCCACCAGGTAACGATATCAAGATTATAGCAGCACAGATCACAGACAGAGGACCTGAGCATGCAGTAGTAGCATAACTTAAAAAGACATTAGATGTAATAACTGGAGAAACACTATACCATATAGATTTAGGACCATCGATTCAGGGAATCAATCCATTCACTGGAAGACAAGACACAGTATCAAAGGTTACAGATCTTTTACTTTGGAATAGTAATCCAAATAGAGAGATTAGATTTGGTTACGACCATACAATTACAATGACTATAATATCGCCATAATGACTGAGTAAGAGCGAGAGTGAGAGATGACCATCAACAATTATCTATGATAGAGATATACATCTGCAAAAGGTATTGTCCCATTGCGTGGAAGGATGATGATCACTAGCCAAGATGTACAGTCTCTATATCTAATATAGAAAACAATGGTTACTTGATGACAGTCGTGGTAAATCAGCATTTGCTATAATACAGATCTTTACTTGCCCTTCATATCATCATCAATATTCAATCATTAAGACACAATGATTATTCAGCTGTTTAGAAAATATCCTGGTCCCTTTTATACTGACAGCTTTACACCAGAATTCTCTTGTTTCTCATAATTCTATGCTTTCTGAAAGACGACTACAAAAATCGATACATTTTAAAGATTAAAGATAAATTAGTGTTAGCTCTTGAAGTGCGCCAAATATTCCTTGACACACTTAATATATATTATTTTCAATTACTGCTTACTATGGAATAACATTCACAATAATAATAGTAATAATAGTGTATATATAAAATAAAATAAACTATGTACTAAAATGTCGTTTTAGGATATTTAACCGGATTCTTCACCGGCTGATATTTCCAATGGTGCTATTACTAAATTGACTAAATTGTCCTGTATCATTCAAAGCGAGCTGAGAATTAAATATAGAAAAATGAGTCATGGCTGAGCGAGGCAAAAGGATTAGTAGGAGGAGGGAGGAACGGGAATGCTTTCGGGCTTGCCCTCCTACTCCTGGTATGGATACTGGTTATTCTATAGGGGACAGATATGTTGTTGGTTCAGCTGTTGGTAGTAGTGCGCCAGCAATACAACTACTCCCATCTTCTTTTTACGGCTTCACATGTACTGAGATATTTGTGGTGGACTATCGTTACTAGCAATAGCTCCTCCACCAGCATCGATATACCTACTTAAATCTCCTACAACATCAATTCCTAATCCTTCTTCTGCTTCTGTTCCAAGATCAACAGCATCTGATCCTTGTTCAGAAGACTCTTCTTCCTGCGCCAACACTGGTTTCATGTAGCATTATCTTTGTCTAACTTACTCACGTTATATATTGATGGTCTATCGAAAGGAGTTATCATCGAGGTCAAAACAGAAAATATTAACTAACAGGAAGAATATAGATACAATAATTTCTACTAATATTCTTTTCATTTTTTTAGTTGTTGTGATCGTCATAATATTCATCTATTACAAAAGTCTGTTGGCTGGCAGAATCTATGATACGATATGGTTGTAGAAAATAAACTATCATTATAAATGCTGAAATCTTATACACTTCAAAACACCGGGAGGAAATCAATGATATAAAAAAGATGAACCTACTAGTATCCTAGGTAGCCGCCATCAGGAGATTAATAATCAGCTTCTTCTTCATCTTCTTTTTCTTCTTCTACTACTACTTCTCCTTCATCTACTTCTCCTTCATCTACTTCTCCGCCACCACCGCTGCCACCATCAGAAGGTTATTCATCTGCAGTATCTTCAGCAGGTTCTTCATCTTCAGCAGGTTCTTCATCTTCAGCAGGTTCTTCATCTTCAGTTGCAGGTTCTTCATCTTCAGGATCTTCTGCATCTTCTTCTTCACTTCCACCATCGCCGCTGCTGCTGCCTGATGACGCCGCCAGAATATCCTTCTATTCCTCCTTGTTCTACTGCTACTCCTTCTTCTCCGCCGACATCAGCAGGTTCTTCATCTTCAGGATCTTCTGCATCTTCTTCTTCACTTCCACCATCGCCGCTGCTGCTGCTGCTGATGACGCCGCCAGAATATCCTTCTATTCCTCCTTGTTCTACTGCTACTCCTTCTTCTCCGCCGACATCAGCAGGTTCTTCATCTTCAGGATCTTCTGCATCTTCTTCTTCACTTCCACCATCGCCGCTGCTGCTCCTGCTGATGACGCCGCCAGAATATCCTTCTATTCCTCCTTGTTCTACTGCTACTCCTTCTTCTCCGCCGACATCAGCAGGTTCTTCATCTTCAGGATCTTCTGCATCTTCAGCTCCTGCAGTGTCTTCAGTAAATCCAGTAAATCCCTGAGGTAGTGTAGGCTCACTTATGCCTTGTTCTGTTGTTTCAGCAGCATCTGTTGGTGTTGTTGTGATTGCTGCTGCTGTGTCTGTTGGTGTTGTTGTGGTTGTTGTAGCATCAGCTGTTGGTGTTGTTGTGGTTGCTGCTGCTGTGTCTGTTGGTGTTGTTGTGGTTGCTGCTGCTGTGTCTGTTGGTGTTGTTGTGGTTGTTGTAGCATCAGCTGTTGGTGTTGTTGTGGTTGCTGTGCTGTGTCTGTTGGTGTTGTTGTGGTTGCTGCTGCTGTGTCTGTTGGTGTTGTTGTGGTTGCTGCTGCTGTGTCTGTTGGTGTTGTTGTGGTTGTTGTAGCATCAGCTGTTGGTGTTGTTGTGGTTGTTGTAGCTGTGTCTGTTGGTGTTGTTGTGGTTGCTGCTGCTGTGTCTGTTGGTGTTGTTGTGGTTGTTGTAGCATCAGCTGTTGGTGTTGTTGTGGTTGTTGTAGCATCAGCTGTTGGTGTTGTTGTGGTTGCTGCTGCTGTGTCTGTTGGTGTTGTTGTGGTTGTTGTAGCATCAGCTGTTGGTGTTGTTGTGGTTGCTGCTGCTGTGTCTGTTGGTGTTGTTGTGGTTGTTGTAGCATCAGCTGTTGGTGTTGTTGTGGTTGCTGCTGCTGTGTCTGTTGGTGTTGTTGTGGTTGTTGTAGCATCAGTCTGTTGGTGTTGTTGTGGTTGCTGCTGCTGTGTCTGTTGGTGTTGTTGTGGTTGTTGTAGCATCAGCTGTTGGTGTTGTTGTGGTTGCTGCTGCTGTGTCTGTTGGTGTTGTTGTGGTTGTTGTAGCATCAGCTGTTGGTGGTGGGGATTGTCCTAGATTAACTGCTAATTGAGGCACTCCTGCTTGGGGTGGTGCCGATAGGCCTGGTACAGACTGTCCTGATGGGGATACTATGAGAGGATTTGTTACAGCTGTAGACGGGGGTGATGCAGGAGTAGAGCCTGATTGAAATAATATGACCTTTTGACCATTTGGAAGTTGGCCTACTTTAGGAGGTTGCTTAACAGAAAATCCAGGTAGCTTAGGAAGTCCTGGACCAGCATCAGAACCTAAGAAATTTGGTATTGTAATATCAATTCCAGGAATTATGACAGGTTGTTGGCCAGGCACTCTAACTTCCAAGTCATTACCGACAGGTATGACTTGCGTACCAGGCGGCAGAGGCGTTGCTCCAGGAGGTACTGTTGTTATTGGAATTGTTCCTGGTGGTGGTGGTGAATTGATAGGCGTTGTGGGTTTTCCTGGTACTGGTGGTCCAGATGGATTAGGACCAGGTTTAGGGGGTGTTGATGTTGGTTTTGGTTTCTCAATTATTTTTGTTCTCTCGATTATTTTTGTTGATATTGTTTTACTACCACCGTCACCACCACCGCTACTGCCTTTTTCTCTACCTCCTCCGCTGTCTTTAACTATATCTTTAATAATTTTTAGTAATTCGCCAGTCTTACCAGCATCATTTGAATTCAATTTTGCAAGCTGTATTATTGCCTGTGTCAAAGGTCCATTGGAATTCTGATTTAGTTCAGTCATTATCTGCTTTACAGATTGTGAAGCAACATCTGGCCCTCCAATTTTCGCAGTTTGAATAGATAGTTGTCTGATAATTGATTCTACTGTTGCTGGATGAACACCTGTTTGCTTGGCTATTAGTTGTGCTGTCTGACTTATCTGCTGATTTATGTTGCTGAGTCCACGGTTTGATAGTTGTACAGCTACATTTGCTATTGCTTGTGATACATCTTTACCACTAGATTTGTGTTGAGAAATTTGTTCTATAATTGGTGAAACGTTACTAGTGTTGTTTGCTATTTGTTGTGCTAATTGAGATAATGATTGTGATACAACACCATGAGGATAAGTTCTGACCTGTAGAGATATTTGACGAATATCTTCTATAGCCTTAGATTCGCCTGAAGTCTGTGCTGTCTGTATAGATAATGATGTAAGTAATCGTTGTAGATGAGCCGCATTAGTGTCAGGATCTGCTTTTGCTACTTGTGTTGAGATTTGATTAATTACCTGACTGATACCAACACTATTGTTATTATTTTGAGCCTGGGCTCCTACGGTCTGCAAGAATGGAGGAAGAGGAGCAAGAAATAATCCTGCAAGTAATACTACCGATAATGTAATAACTGGTAGTTTTGGTATGCCTTTTTTAGAATTTAATATCTTCACAAGATATGTATTCTTGCAGGTGTAGATTAGTTATTCTTATAAGATTGTATAACAAATCAGAAGAGTCTAAAGAGAATCAGCATCAGTTATAATAAATCATAAGTGCTATTTATAATCGACATGAATTTACCTCAAAATAAATGTAGTAAATCATAATTAAAATATGATAATAAATTCATTATTATCTCTTCTCAACATAATTGAATTAAAGGTCTATGATTACTTTACCACATAAAAAAAGAAGACATAAGAATTACACAATAATAGCATCATAATCATAAGGGCATAGGATTAAGATTAAAGGCTATTATAATGGAGGAGTGTAGGGTTGAAATGACTCAATCATTCTCTGTACAGTTGCTAAGGAATTTTCATATTCTGCTGGTTTTGCATAATATGTAATGATATATAGGTATCTCTCATCTTTTAATATAGACAAGGCCATTGCTCTAGTTATTCCAATATAAGGATCGCTGTATGTGTATTCTAGCATATGTGCAGGAAGACCTGCATGAGAAGTTGGAGTTGAAAGATAAAGCTCAAAATCATTGGTAGTTGTATTAAGGAAATTAGTTGTATTACTTACATATCTATCTAACGACACATTATTTCCAAAAGGAATAAAAGATACGCCTACCGTTTCTCTATATCTGTCTGAATCATTTTGAGCGGGTGAGATGAATAAGACAGTATTCTGTTGTTCAAACTTCTCCCAATTAAAAGGATATTGTATTTTAAATCCCAAAGTGGCATTGTCATATGTCGAGAAATTGCTTGTTGTTGAAGTTGTTGCATTACCTTGAGACGGTGCTGTTGTTGTCGTATTCGTTTGCTGTGCCATTGCATGATATTGTTCTTCCTGAGAAGGAAGAATGTAGAAGGTAATAGTAATAAGAGCCGAAGAGGAAAATATCAATATTAAAAAAGCAGACATAAAATATGATTGCGAGAATGATGAAAAGTTAAAGAACTTTACTCTTTTCCATTGTTGTTTTTCGAACATGAGTAAACATATTCTATTATCAAGCTATTTTTATGTTATTATATATTCAACTGATTTAGTTACTATATTATTATTAAAAGTGTAACTTTAATAATGATGTTTTTTCACTTTTTTAATGACTAATGCTAATAGAAAAGACCTATAATACCAAGACTAATTTATAAAACAGTATTTATGATTTATTATAACTGATGCTGATTCTCTTTAGACTCTTCTGATTTGTTATATCACCTTATAAGAATAACTAATCTACACCTGCAGAGATGTATACTCTATGAAGCTGATTGTTTCAAAAAAAGGCACTAAAAAAGGCATACCAAAACTACCAGTTATTGCATTGACAATACTAATAATTTCGATATTATTACTTGCTATTGTGACGATAAATCAAAGCGCATCAGCACAAACTACTACCAATAGTGCAACATCCACTAATGATCTAGAAACATCAATTAAGAAAGGTACATCACTTTATAGCTTAGGAAGATATAATGAAGCTATCCAATATTTTGATACAGCTTTACAAATAAATCCAAATGACAGCCGTGCATTGGATGGCAAAGGTGCAGTTCTTTATAGCTTAGGAAGATATAATGAAGCTATCCAATATTTTGATACAGCTTTACAAATAAATCCAAATGACAGCCGTGCATCAGATATTAAAAACTTGGCTCTTTCCAAGTTAGGAGGAGTCAGCACAAATACAACGCAACAAATTCAACAAACACAGCAGCTGCCAGTTCAAGAACAACAACAACAAAAAACACAATTACAGCAGCTTTCACCAATTATACAACCACATCAAGATCTGGATAGTTTTAAGGCAAATGGCAAAATAGACTCTGATATCATCACAACTTCAAGCAAATGGGATGCTACTGGTGAATGGAATTTGGTAGTGAAGGACAACGAGGTACAACTTTTTAAAACAACCATGGGATGGACTAATGCCACAAGTGGACATTCCCATGAATTTTTAGGCTTTGATTCCGAAGATGAAATAATATTACCGCCAGATAACATAGTATCTATAGAAGGAACTATGGAAGTTGGAACAAACGGTGCTACATCATGGGAGGAAGTTCCTGCTACTATTGATATTGGTGGTGGAGGCAAGACAATAACTATTTCATTAGACCATGAGGAAACAGATCATCATTTTGCTGGACAGCCAATAAGTGGGGTTGTTACTTCACTGACACCATGTTCTGATGAGCCAGGGCCAAGTATGGAAGTATCGCCAAGCTGCAGTTAGACTTCGTGACTTTAGTTTATTACCTCTTTTTTCTTTCAAATTATAGTATGAGATAAGACCTATAGCCAAATCTTTCTAGAAGATTACTTGTCTTCCTATCATGATTTATGGCTTTATCATTGATCTTAAATATTGAGTATTACTAATGCTGCCTATAAAAATTCATTTGTGTGTCTCTTGATGGAAGTATACAATAGATCTCCTTTATTCAAATGAACGCTTACAAAAGATATCTAAATAATGATGGGATATATTTTTGATAGAAAATAAATAAAGCTACTTCAGCGATGAAAAAGTGGTCTAACTGCCGTACCTGTCGAACATGGAAAATAAAAGCCTTGTCAAAATACGAAGAAGAACATTGAAACTTTGAATTGAGTTTACATTTGGATAAGAACATTTTAAATACATAATTACGACCAATATGATATGAGCGAATACAGCAAAAAACTAGGCTTCTTTTTAGAAATATTAAAGCTAGTTGAGTATATACCTATAGATAGTAGTGTTCCAAGTAATGGTAGATTTGCAAACAATCTTACTATGGATTCGGAATTTTATTATGAAAGCATACAGCGTAAGGGAAGCTTTAGAGATATTATAAAGCTCATAACTCTGGAATTAGCAAAAGAAAAAGAAGATACTACTGTCAAGCATATCTTATTTCCAGAACAACGCTATAACCAATTGCATGAAATAGGATGTTCATATCCTGTCAATTATCTATTTTTTGATTTTTGTTTGGCAGCATTGGATGGGGATTACCTTGATGCAGGATTATACCTTGCACACTCATTTCATATATTAGGTTTTTCTAAATTGTTTAATCTTGTACTATCTGTAATAGTTAATGAGCAATTAGCCTATGATAAAGATGCAAGAGAATTAATTGTATTACTTGCAAGAGCAATTGAGCCACGTAATGCAGAGACATATACTGATACATATGGCAGTAGATTTAGAAAACGTTATGAGGTATATAAATGGGCCAAGAAAGAAAGTAAAATAATAATGTAATCATAATCTGTATATACCTGTCTAGTCATTTTATAAAAATGAGAATGTTGCAATTTTACATTTACAACATTTGCCTTGAAAACCAAAATGAGAGATATATTATTTATTTATTGCTTGAATCAAAGATAATTTATAATTCACAATTGCTCTGTTCATATCCAATTTTAGACAGTTAATCTCATATATATTCAATATAGTGAATTTATTTCGATCCTTATTTATGGTAACAATGGTTGTAAATGGTAAAAATATACAGTGATACTGTAACATATCTTTTTTGTTATTATATTCTTCTATTATTCTTAAAATACCGCATTTGGATCTCTGATTTGACGGATTTCACTTCGTGTTAGTTTTTCATTTTTAAGATGATCTTCTAATTCTCTTTCTAATGCTTTTTCTCTTCGGCTAACCTCTTGTTCTCTTATTGTATTAGTCTCCTCATCGCGCTTTACTTTATCTGCATCGTCATAAAACTGTTTCATAAACGCTTCAGAGTCTACCAATTTAAGTCGCATATACTGACAATGCAGCATTAACTTCATTGCCTTGATTCGTTCTTTTACTTCTATTTTTGGATTATCTATAATCAACCACAAATTCTTCATTAGTTCCCCTACTCCATCTAAACCATTCTGTTGTTCATAACACATACGCTGAGCAAGATCTTGTTTTGAAGCACTACTAGTCTGGTTTCTGATAAAATTGATGTCTCTAGAAATAGTAGGCTGACTGATGTGCAAAGTACTAGAGATCTCATATTGAGAATATCCTCTGATAAGTAATTCACGCACTTTATTTCTTCGCCAATCTATCTGCTTTCGATACTTCTTATATGTAATTTTTGCTCTAGGGTTCTTTTGTATAATAGTGGAAAACTCTTCCAATTTTAGATTATCTCTTTATTTGCAATACAGAGATAAAAACTTGTGATAATTACGATAATTATTCTTCGTATTAGTAATAATGCTTATTCACACTTTATTCATACTTGTGCTTTTTTCTCTTATCAATCTGAGCACAAAAAAATAATACTTCCAAAAGGGACCCGCCCAGTCCATTGAATCCTCAGTTCCAATCCCTACAATCATAACAACCAAGAAATATTCAAAGAACAAAACAGCTAATAACCAAATACTTAAAGCTCAGTCCAATCCTCATATCTACAAAAGCTATGAAATGAGAGACCTATATCATAGAAAAGAGAAACTTGCTTATTGGATTAACAGAGCAAATACAGAACTTCAAGAACCTGATAAAACTGATGTCTTAAATTTTGTACAATTTATGCTTGATAAAGAGAGGAGCATATTATGGATAATTAGATGCATAACAGCCCTTCTCTTAATGAGAAGACATCTTGGAAAAAGCTTCAAAGATACTGATAAAGATGATATAAGGTCATTATTTAAATGGATGGATGATAAAAACTATAAAGCATCTACACATGAGAAATTCAGACGTATTCTGAAATTTTATTATAAGGTAGTTTATGGAAACAATTTATTGGCAATTGTGTGAAAGAAATGTCACTAATACTAAATGCTTTAGGATCATCTTCTTACAGAAAAGGATTGGTTAGAATTCTTCTAATATGATTTATACGTTATGCCTTTCCAGGATAGTGAAAGATAATGTCATTTATAAGGGTAAAGTTCTAATGTTAAGAAGCAGACTAAGATCAGGGATTATCGCTGCAGTGTTAATTAATCATATCTACATAATTTCCTGATTTTAGAGATTTAATATCTATCAATCAAAATGTATATGCAGTCAACTAAAAATTTGTTATGAGCCTGTCGTGATTTATTTTACATCATAATTAGAGAAAAATTCTTGAGAGATGTAATATAATTTCTTATAATAAACGGAGCAACTTATTATAACAACTATTAGTGTCTAAAAAAGCTGTACAAATAGAATAATAGAGTCAGGTTGTAAATGAATTACCTAAAGAACTACTTGTTGTTGCTGACCTGACTTTAAGCTTCATAATACCAGCAATGATACTCGTATATCCAATAAGTGCGTATTTTGGGAATTTTTCTACGGCTACTCCTAAGTAAGGTAACGAACTATTTATAGTATATTATAGGTGATTTATTTATAAAATCTCTCTGATTTAAAGTTTCAGAAATTTATTTCTGAATACAAATATACTGCCTTTATATACTAAAAAGCGCCGTGAAAAGTGTATTCTATGCAATAAGCATATTATGGCTACCTGCTATATTCTATCCAGTTAATTCTTTTTCACAGAATGTAAGTGTGCTAACACCTTTTGATTACGATGCACAGATTTCTGATATTGCCTTAAATTTAAGCAATTATCATTGGAATCTATCTCAGGAAGCATTAGCTAGAGGAGATCAAGAAGAAGCAGAGCGTCACAGTAATTTGGCAGGAATGTCATTGGCTCAAATTGGAGCTATGGTAAGAGCCACTCTTAGTGAGGAAAATAAACAAAAACTAATAGAATCAGGGCCAGAAAATTGTATAATTGAATCCAATGCGACTGTTACGTGTCTAAATTAAAGGGTGGGTTTTTGCTTGGATGAAAGAAAGGATGTTGCTGACTTAAATAAGGATGTTGCTGACTTAAATTCGACTGAAAAAAAGAATTTTGTAGAGGCTCTTTTAGATCTTAAAAGGATGCCTAGTAAGGTACATCCTCCAGCTGGAATGGAAGGTCTTCCTCAACCAACAAATAGATACGATGATTTTGTAATGATGCATATGTTAAGTTTTAGTCAAGAAAATCCACTGTCTATGATTGCACATGGAAGTTCTACCTTTCTTCCTTGGCATCGAGCTTATCTTAGATTCCTTGAAAGGGAGCTTCAAAGAATTAAACCTGAATATAAAGATGTGACCATTCCATATTGGGATTGGACAAGTGCTGAAAGTAATAAAGCGATGTGGGATGAAGAATTTATGGGTGGGGAAGGACGTGAAAGTGATGGCAGAGTAACGAATGGGAAATTTGCATATGATTCTGGCAATTGGACTCTCTATACCGCACCTAAAGTTTCGCCAGCCTATAGTAGACCAGATTTATGTCGTAGATTTAATTTCTATATAGAAGAAGGACAGCAGTTTAATCTGGAATTGCCAAAAGCTAACCATGTTAAAGAAGCCTTAGAAACCGATCCATATGATAACGCTCCTTGGATTACAAATTACGATACTGGGCAGCCCCGACCGAGCTTTCGTAATATATTAGAAGGAGGTTATGGAGAAGGGAGAATACATAATATAGTACATGTATGGGTTGGCGGGTTGATTATAGAAAATGGTCAAATCACTTATGCCGGCGCTATGTCATATGGTGGTTCTCCTAATGATCCTGTTTTTTGGCTTCACCATTCCAATCTAGATAGATTATGGGCGGATTGGCAATTAGACAAAGATCATTGGAATCTAGATTATAAGGGCTATCGGCCAGTAAATGATGGTCCACCAGATTTAAATGTTAACGATCCTATGTTACCATGGAAAGGAACTATAGGAAATATAACCCCTGCAAGCGTCGCTAATTTTTATCGGATAGATAGTAAGGGGTATAAATATAAAAAGTATTTTAGGGATAATATAAAAGATAGAGAGGATACTTTAGAATTGGAAGCTAGAGATATTATTGCCTTAGATCAAGCATTGGAAGATGTCAATTTTAATTCAATAAAAAGTTCATTTGATGATCTAGCAAAAATATTGAGAAAACCTTTATTTCCAATTAAGTAAATCTGTTTTTTATTAAAAGATATCAAATCAGAAATTGACATAGATAATAAAACTTTCAAACCTGTTGGAGGCTCTGTTAACTTAACAATAAAATCAATAGCTTCAGACACTCTTTTCTTGTATTGATACTTACGAAAAGAAATAAGACGTCTGCAAAAGATATTGGTTATGGTTTATATCTGTACTTTCTTGGTCTTTCATATAGAAATACAGCAAAAGCATTATCCAGGTTTGTAAAACGAAGCCACGTTGCTGTCTGGAAATGGATTCAAAAATATAAACCTGAAAGAATATCATACAGACGAAGAAAAGTTTCTGAATTGGTAATTGATGAAACCCAAATCAAAGTAGGCAATGACTACTTCTGGTTATGGGTTGCAATCGAACTTAACAACAAATCAATACTTGATATTTATCTTTCAGCAGAAAGAAACATGTTTGTTGCACAGAATTTTATTCGAAATCTGGTAAACAAATATGGAAAGCATCCAGTTTCTACAGATGGTGGTACTTGGTATCCGTATGCTTGTAAATTCCTCAAATTAAGACATCATCTTCATTCTTCTTTTGAGAAAAGTATCATAGAGAGAACAATTCAATACATAAAAGACAGAATAGAAAATTTCGATGATTACTTTCCATGTAGAAAAAAAAGGTGTAAACTAAATCATGTTACCAATTGGTTCAATGTATTTGTTGACTCATATAATACTAGTATGGCTCCTTAAGTTAACAGAGCCCTGTTGGAGAAGAAATACGTAATTTTTGGAATGGTGGCTTTTGAGTAATACACCATTGAGAGAACTCTTAGGAGAACATAAAACATTTTGGGAAAAAATTAGGAATAGATAATTCTACAAATCTTTTGAATGAAATATGAAAAGGATGAAGAGAACAAGAAGGTGGCAAGAGTGAACTCGAGATTCCAGATTTGGATGTCTATACAGTATAGGTATATTGCAATTTCAAAAACGTATAGACGAGAGAAATTTATACCAACTGAACAATTAAATAGCAACAACAAGCAGTCTATTTCTTCATTGAATATTTGATACCTTTCGAACTTAGTATTTTAGTTCTCTTCATTGGACTTTTTTATTACAAATCTGATGGCATCATTTATAACTGTAGCATTAATAACTAAATCTAATTTCTTCATCATAACCCTTTAAAGATATTGCATGAACTTTTTTGATTATATCGAAATCTACGTTCCTCTTTATAACAAATAAACAATAAGGACTTTTAAAATTCAGTTTAAAGTTGTTTAACAATAGTATATCATTAACTATATATGAGCATGCCACGAGAACCATGGGAATATAGGGCAATTCGACGAGACAATGAAAAGAAAGTTTTAGTTGGTTTTGCATGACTTTATAGTCAAGAAGGAATTGATCCAATAATAGATGGAGACACAGTTAGCATAACTCCCAACGGATCTATTCATACCCGGTTCCTTAATATTGATACTGCTGAAAAAGGTTTATACCTTCCTGATCCTGTTTTCAGCTTACTTAGTGACGAGGAAAAAGAAGATGGCCAATATAAACTTCTTGACGAAGTCATTGGGCAGAATATCTAGAAGATCCTTTTAAATCAGTTTATTCTGACTCTTGCCAATATAGAGACGAAACTTTAGGGACGGAACTTGTAAACTATTTACAAAGAAAAATTGTAAATAGGGTATGTTAAACAATATCTCAATTTGTTTGTATCTGATTATAACTGAAATGTCAGGTCTTAACTCTACAGAGCCGTTCTTATCCTGGTGTTTTACACAAGTCAGGATTATGATCTTCTAACTGAGACATTCTAATTTCGATCTCATCAAAATCCAAATCCGACCAGATACCCGTCAAATTCTCTATTTCACCATCAGTGATATTGCTCCCATTAGGTGGATTATCAGGGGGCCTGCCATCTTTCTTGGTTTGACAAGGTTTAGAAATCGAAAAAATTTCCACAGATAATCCTACCAATCTATCTATGTAGAGCCATTCTTCCCACGGATGAACAACGGTGGCAGGTGGTGGACTCTTTGGTTCCACTATAGATGCGATCCAATTGAAACGATGCCAATAAGCGTAAAATAGTTTACCACCATCCATAACATGCATATGTCTGACATTGGGTCGCGGGCTGCGAGGATCATAAAGCACACCCAAACCAAAATCTCTAAATGCTTCCCATGCAAAGGAAGTCATACCTTTCTCATCAGTGAAATCCATACCAAAATGATTGCGAAATATCTTCACATAATGGTCTCAAATTGTTTATTGTTATTGCTAAACTTGCTCCTGTTCGCTTTGTAAAAATGCTTTTAAATTATTAGATGATAATGTCCCTAACGGCTTGCTTCTTGAAAAATTCATAACCCTGTTTATTTGTTGACGTGTAGTGTTGTCTGTTTTGAAGTTATAATAATTATCAAATTCGTACCAGAAATCGTTCTCTGCATTTTTGTCAATCAACATTATCGTGTGCTTGTAAATTCATAAAAACATTTTGGTAGATTTAAGATCCATCTATATCATCATCAAGTAGTTTAACTATTTGTCAACCTCTCTGGTAATGCAATAGTCCTGTATATGTAACGTTGACAGATATGAGCATCCAGGCTATGGAAAGAAAACTGGTGATAGCATATTTCGTGTATACAAGATCTTCTATATCCATTTGCTTACCTAACGCTTTGACAACAATTTGTCTTTGAAGCATATATTCTATTTTATCTACAAAAGCTATAGCTTTTGCAGTAGACTTTTATATCCAAATCATTGCCCGCAGTCATCGTCTACAATTTCAAACCTATCTATTCAAAGTGATATCTATAGAATAGAAGATTCAGAAATTTATTATAATACTAAGATAACATTGCTGGTTGATTACTAACAGAAAGAGTGGTTTCAATGTTCATCGAATATAGAAATCAAAATCCCATTAATGAAAGAAGAAATAGAAAATTCAAAGCAACCGTCTATATCCATCTGCTGTTCCAGCATCAGTTCATCTTGTCCTGTACTACCATCTAGATTATTATCTACAATACAAATATCGATAAAGTTAATGAACAACCAACCAACAATGTACTATTAAATTATTTTATATCTGATATGGCAGATTAATTTATGGTCTCCAGGCTTCCTATCAAGAAGTCATTACTAGATTATTAGCATTAGCCGTTACAAGTGCATAATCTTGACGAATAGCAGGAGCTAATTCTGGTATTCCTCTAGTTATACTTACAGCCTCTACCTCTATGCGATAAAGACCTTCAATAGGAGGAGGATTAATGACCACCTTCTGTACATTGTTACGAATATCGTCAATATCATCAGCCGTCCAAACTGTACCTGACTCTGCATGTATTACTCTCAAATGTAGGCGATTTTGAACTATTCCTCTTGAATCAGAAGGATCTCTCCATACAAGAGTAACAGCAAGTGGCACATTATCTGAGGAAATAGTCATATCATAAGTTCGTATATCGCCAGATGAAACAGAATTATCCAATGTATCATCAAATAGGATCTTATTTGAACCTGGAGGAAAAAGGCTGTTGCTTACATCAACTCGACCCCATCCTTGATTATCATTTGGTATGCCCATTCCCATATCCACAGCTCCGTTAATCATTATTGCTTTTAATAGAGCGGCAGACGGCGATGAATATCGGAGTTTCTCAATAACATATTGTCTAACAAGCACGCATGCGCCTGCTACAATTGGTGTTGCCATACTTGTTCCACTTAAATAGCAGTAATTTTCTACAGCCAATGGCCCTGCATCTGGTGGCGGAGGAGGAGTATTTTTGTTTCCTGCGCCATAAATTTGCCGCCCGGGTAACCCACGTCCAACTGATTCTTCATGTGTAAATATTCCATCCTCGTCACCTGATCCATTTGGAGTATTATCAGGTCCCACAATAAGGCCATCTGGACCAGTATCATCTACCTGTACTGATGAACGAGTTGAAAGAATCCAGGTTCCTGGTGCTACTATATCCGGCTTACGTCTATTAGTTTGGGTTGGTCCTCTACAGCTAAATCTTGCAACGTCATTAGGATTATCTGCATCAGCACTATAGTTACGCTTTGGACCGATTGCTCCCCATTCAGTTGGTATACCCGGTGGTGGAGGAAATTGAACATCGTCTGGTAACTGACGTATATTTTCACTTGCACCAACGGTAAGAACATTCTTTGCAGTTCCAGGAGGATTTACCCGTAGTGGTGCATTGTTTCCAGCAGAAAAGAGTATCAAAAAGTCTCGATGATTAAATGCGAATTTATCCGCATTTTCTGAATCAACATTATATAATCCATCACTTCTTGGTAGTCCCCACGAGTTAGTATGAATACGCGCACCATCATTATAGGTTTGTTCAAAAAGATCATTAAGATCAGAAGGAATGCCACCAAGACCTCCTTCGTCATCCAAAAGTGATTGGAAAACTACTTTGGCTTTAGGAGCCATTCCTATAATCTTACCATTTGAATTAGATCCATCACCTGGTACTGAACCAGCCACATGTGTGCCATGACCATCTAAATCTCTAGGATCATTAGGATTACCTCGAGCATGAATTTTAATAATGCGGCCTCTAAAATCTTCTAGTATGGAAGCATCGTCTACACCTTTATCTAATGCCGAATCTGCAACACAAACAATCTGCCCGCTACCATCTAAATGATGATCATTGCGAAGAACATCTATATTGATAATTCCACTGGCAACATTGTTTGTAAGTCTTGGTGGAGTATAAGGATTAATAGCCTTTACAGAAGGAAGAGCGAGCAAGCTTAGATACAATTTGTGTGTCTGCAAATATTATTATGCGTCTATCAGATGTCTTGATTATCTGAGCATCATTTGCTCTCGCGAAATCAACTACATTTTCCATTTGAGACTTATCAAATAACACAACTTCTAAATTACCTTCTTTTTTTGTATCAATTGGTTTTCTCTGTGATGGAGTTCTTTCAAGTTCTTTTGAGGAACTTAAATCGGTATCAGCTGATTCCTTACTTTCTTCTGTTGGCAGACGTTTAACAGGAGATATAGCATGAGAAGTTTCTAATGTACTTTCTTCGGTGGAAGTAGTAATTAATGCTGAGTTGATCTTAAGTGATGGATAATAGGGAACAATGGACTCAACAAAATCAAACTCATAAATTTTATCGATATTGTCACTTTCTACTCCAATCAAATAATAGTTATCTTGTTCCAATGTCTCATAGAAGGTTACGTCTAATTGTTCTAACTTGTTCTTCCAATCAGGATGTATAGGACCGGCTAAATGTAGTATGTGGTAGCTTTTACCCGATGGAATAGCCATTCTAGAAGATTCTTCAGATGTAGAACGAATCCCTGGCTCTGCAGTATTAACTTCGAAACCTCCAAGTTGAATTACGGGCGAATCTTTTATCTCGCGAATTCTGTAACCCCTAGAACGTAAGGTATTTAGATTATTCTCCTCTGCCTTCACTAATACTGATTGATTGTAATTTGCTAATATCGATTCACTATTATTACGGATATTCTCTAATGATTCTTCCTTATCTTTTCCTAGATATATCATAGCTTTTTTTATCAAGATAATATCCCCCTTCTCTCAATACACAGCAACAAAACATCAAAAACAAAAATTGCATTATTCTCTCCTTTTTCAGGCAATTTAATCGTTTTTACTTTTATCAAGGTAGAAGATAAGCTTTTCTAATAAATAAGGATGCTATTAAGTAAAGGTCTGCTGTTAAGTAAAGCAATCACCTCTTTATTGTAATGATCAACAAATAGATTGAACCAATTTCTGATCTGTTTCAATTTGCATTTACTTTTAGTACATGGAAATTATCAAAACTTTCAGTTCTGTTTTTTATGTACTGAGTTGTCCGTTCAATGATGCTCTTCTCATAAGAGAAATGTAAATGATGTTTATATTCAGTAATTTACAAACATGTAATGGATATCATATATATTCCTCTAGTACTGTCGCTCCTTCGCGCAATCTTACATTCTCATTACTGCGGTTATCTACATTCCCAAACCCTTTTGATCAAAGTGATACCTACAGGATAGACGAACCGGAAAGTTCTCATAATAGTAAAGTTGATATTGTTGGGTGATTATCAACAGAAACAGTTTGTTTTGCAGTATTATTGCACAAAGAATCTAAAAAACGACAATAACCTTTTATTATATCATTTTTATAGACGTGTAGTGGATAATACCTCATTAGCAAAAAAATTCGAATTTCCTGGAAGTAAAAGACATTATGCTGAATCTATTAGTTTTGATATAGATTATATGATAATAGATATTAAACCTAATTTTGAATCAAAAACTTTAACAAATTGTGAAGAGCAAATTGATATAACTGCTAGAAAAGATATTGATTTTATCGAATTTGACATAGCAGAGCTTGATATCCATAAAATATATCTGTATTATTTAGATAAAGATAACAATGAGACAAATCAAGCGATAGTACAGCCAATAATAGATAAGGAAAACCCGGATAAAATGGGTATTAAATTACCACGTTATCTTTTAGAAAGACAAAAATTAAGATTAAAAATACTGTATTCATGTGGTTCAATAGGAAACGCTTCTCCCCAAAAACCAAGAAGTGGATTTCATTTCATTGAAGATAAGAATGGAAAAGCATATCAAGTTTGGACTCAGGGAGAAACTATCGAATCTAGATATTGGTTTCCTTGTATAGATCATCCTCAGCTGAAATATCAAAGAGAAATTCGAGTAACTGCTCCAGATAATTATATTGTAATTTCTAATGGGCAAAAGATAAACAAAGAGAATAATAAATGGATATGGAAAGAAAAAACTCCAAATCCTGCGTATCTTACTTCAGTAGTAATTGGTGAATTTGAGGAAGAACATGAAAAATACAAAGTTGATCAAGAAGATGAAAAATATATTGATTTGGATTACTATTGGCCTTCGCGAATTTCAAGAGATGATGCAATGCGCACTTATAGACATACTCCAGAAATAATCAAGTTTTTTGAATATTATTTGGACACCAAATATCCATATGAAAAATATTCTCAAGTAGCAGTTGATGAATATGAATTCGGTGGAATGGAGAATACGGGTGCTACAACTTTAAACGAAAATCTTTTTCATGATAAAATAGCTTCTATTGATTTTGATGGTGATATAATAACAGTTGTACATGAGATTGCACATCAATGGTTTGGCGACCTAGTTACCTGTGAAGATTGGCAAGACATATGGTTAAATGAAGGGTTTGCCCATTATTGCGAGGCGTTATATCTAGACAAGGAATATATTTATCATCCAGACTCAACGGATCAATCAATTCGTAATGAATTTTTTTATAAAGTATACTCTTCAGCACAAACTTATTTTAGTGAAGCCACCACACTTTACAAACGTCCAATTGTTACTAATATATATAAACATCCAGATGAGTTACTTGATGGCCATGCTTATGCAAAGGCAGGTCTTGTTCTCCATATGTTGAGAAGCATGATAAAAAGAGACGAAAAGTTTAGAAAAGTTTTAAATAAATATCTAAAGGAGCATGAATTTAAAAATTCTGAAACTGATGATCTAAGGCAAATATTTGAAAAAGAAACAGGATTAAACTTGCTTCAATTTTTCGATCAGTGGTTCTATAGAGCAGGTCATCCAGAAATTGAATTTGAAGTCTCTTTGAATGAATCTAACGATTTAACAATAAAAACAAAACAAATTCAACCAGAAGATCCTTTTGTATTTTCATTAGAAGTTAGAATAGTTTATAGATCTGGAAAAGAAGAATTAAAAGTAATTGAAATTTCAGAAAAGGAACAAAGTTTTAAACATCGCATTCCAGATAGTGAAGAAATATATTGGTTTTCAATAGATCCGGAATTTAAGATTCTAAAAAAAATAGAGAAGATAACAATTCCATATGAAACTCCAAACTTTCAAATGAGAGAATTTTTAAAACGAAAATTATTAGATGGTAAAACTATTATTGAAAAGATTGATGCTGCAAATGAACTTTCCAAATATTATTCAGATGAGGTACTTGATATACTTGTAACTTCCTTGAAATCATCTTTTTACGGTGTAGCTGAAGCAGTAGCCAATACTATAGGTTCTTTTAAAGATGATTCCGATTACAAAAAGACCGAAAATGCATATTTAAAATTAAAAGCAGTTTTGGATGATGAATCTACTTTCTCGAATTTACATCCTAAAGTAAAGAGAGCCGTTGTAATAAATATAGGAAAATTTGAAAGGAAGGAATCTATTCCTAGATTAAATCAAATACTTGAGGACGACAAAGAAGGTTATTTTTTAAGATCTGATGCCGCAACTGCAATAGCAAAGAGTAGTCTAAAATTAAACAGGGATGAAAAAATGGATATAATACACAAATTAGAGAAATTAATAACTGATTCAAATAGCTTTAGACAAATAATTGCACAAGGAGCAATTTCTGGATTAAGAGAATTCTTTAATGATTCTGATCCAACCATTATTACATGTATAGGAACATTTTTAGTAGAGAGAACTAAAAATATAAACAGCTATTATGTAAGACCGGCTGCGATAAGTGCTCTAGGAAAATTCTTACGCACTAAAAACCATCCGTCAAATAATGAAATCATAAGTTTAAATGACAAAGTATTTGATCAATTAATAAATTTACTTGATATTGAATTACTAAATAATAGTAGAAGAAGAATAAAGATTAATGCTGCTTCTTCATTAGTTGATCCAGATGCCTTAGGAACAGTTCCAGATCAAAAAACATTCAAAACCATTAACGTTCTTACATCCGTGGTCCAATATGAGGTAGACGGTTTTGCACGAAAAAGTGTAGAAAGATCTTTGTATGTTATTAGAGATTATCTTGCAAAATGGATTGATAGTCCTCCAGCAATAGAGTTTATTAGAAAGGCCATTAAAAGAGAAAAAGAAATTCCGTATATTGAATTGACACAATCTGAAAAGATTGGATATGAGAAAACTCTGGAATCAATTAGATCGACTGATTTACCTATCCACTAATTTTTCATTTTTATCTAGAAGCTATCTTACTACTAGTATCATCTCTAAAAGATATATGAAGAAGATAAATAGAAACTATTCCATCAGATCTGAAGCCTTGATCAGTATGTGAATTCTCTTCAAAGTATTCAGTATGAAGAAACGTAATCGTGAATATTAAAACTATAGTATGGTTCCTATATCAGCGATGGGTGTCTCTAATAGTTTTTCTATCCATTTATGGCTCTGTTAAGGAGATGTATATAGTGAGAGAATATTTCTGTATCTATTTCCACATAGATACCTATGTGTGGACTCTTTTGCAATTGGTCTAGAGACGTTGATGCAAAACCTCTAATAACTTTTAGAATTGAAGTACAGGTACATAGATTTAAGAGACCAGGGTCGGGTGCGTATATTGTAGCATATTTTATTAGATCCATAAAATACAAGTAGACCTTTAAAAGACCTTAGAAAACTATTGTTATCCAAATCTCATAATAAGGTGTGCTGAAGGTTGTCGAAATTTTTGACAACAGAGTAAGAGCGGTAGAGGTGTTTAATTTTTCCAAAGCATGTTAAAATACTCTATTTGAATCTATGATTTGAGCAATTTTGCTCTGTGTTAGTTTTTCATTTTTAAGATGATCTTCTAATGCTCTTTCTAATGCTATTTGTTTTCTGCTAATCTCTTGTTCTCTTATTTTATCAGCCTCCTCATCACTTTAACTTTTTTTGTATAGTCTAAAAACTCTTTGATAAAGGCTATAGAGTCTATTAATCTAAATCACATATACTGTAATACTGTAGTACATCTAGTTCATAGCCTTCATATTGAGGAAATATATATTTCAATAATATCATCCCAAGAACTCTTTCCCAACCATTTGTTCATTATATTTATATCTACAGAAAATTAGTTTATGATGAGCGATTCTCTTATCAGTTCAGAATCGGTGCGAACTAGCCCAGTGATATTCTTTAGTTCTAGCTAATATCTTATTCTTATATTTCAGTTACGCGCTCTGCATTTGATGACTGAAAGGCTTTCCCAATAAATTATTTGAAATTAAGTATAGATATTGAGAGTTTATACAAGTAAAAACAATTACTCTTACTCGTCTGAGATCTATTCATTTTTTAGTGGTAAATGACCATCGTTTAGTCGAAACCAGTGCATTACCAGCCAAATCTTGTGCTCCTATATCGATTGTAGCATCGTATTTCGTATTTGGAGAAAAGTCTTGACGGAGGCAAATAGTGTAGTTTTACCGTCTGGACTGAGAGATAATGGCGCCTTTTAATGGAGTAGTGTCGTCTGCTCTTTTTACCGTGAATGTATTTTTAATTAATAGTTGGACTATTCATAGATTCACTGAATGTGGCGTAATAAGTGAATTAACGGAACTCCTGTGGCTCCGTCAGCAGGTAAAGTATTCAATACCCTTGGCGGGACTTTCTTCGTCATCTAGCCTGGGAGTCGTTTTTGCTTTCTCTGTAGCAGACTCTACTCCTCTCATTCCAAAATAAAATGCAATTATTGTTGCTAATGCTGTTCCAAGTATTGTACCAAGATTCTTTAATACATCGATCAATGACTGAAGAACGGCACTATTAGAACTATTGATATTTAAAGTAATTAGGGCAAGCAGATAAAATATAACCGTTCCAACTAATAATATAATACCAAAAGTCATTAACGACCTGTATAGCCCAGGCATCCCCCCCGCTTTGTTTTCTCCCTCTTTGATTGTGCCTTCCTTAGGTCTTCGCATATATGCTAGATACATGTCAAAAACCAGGGGAATAATTATGATAAGAAAAATTACAATAATGAAGAGAGCGGGAAGATTACTATCAAATATTGAATTAATTATAGTGGTAGAATTAACTGCAGTTGCATTAGCAGCAGTAGCGGAGCAGTGGTATTAGCAGGAGCAGAAATACTGGAAATATTTTGTAAAGCTTGTGTAGCATTAGTTAATGGAGCTGTTGCATTTTCTAAAGCACTTGTAGTGTTTTCTAATTTACCGGTAACGTTTTCGGATACGGCACTAGTAGCATTCGTAGTATTAGTTACTCCACCAGTATGCTGTCTGAGAATTATTAGTATTAATGGCAGGGGAAAGGGGTACTCGCCATTGCCATCTCTGAAGACAAATTGTCGATGAACAAACATGGAGACGAGAATGACTGTAGAAATTGTGTTTATGTATATTCTTTGCGTTTTGCTCACAAATTAACAATTGCTAAATGCTTTAAACTTTTTCTTCTTTTTTATTATATAAAAATTTAGATTCTAGGACTTAAAATCAATGTTTAAAACTGTCGTTGAAATACAGTATAAGAAAATTTTCCACATGATTATGTTAGTATATATCTAGTCATAGGTATATACTCACATCATATATATAGAATAAATGTTGGTTTTCATATTTTGAAAAGAAATATAGGTATATACTCACATCATATATATAGAATAAATGTTGGTTTTCATATTTTGAAAAGAAATACTCATTATTGGCGAGCACATACATGTCTGAGCCAGCTCAATCTTGTCATTATTGTAATTACTTAATTTCTAAAATATTAAACAGAAAAGAACAAGAATTAATACATACTATACTAAATAACATTAATTCGTAGACCTCATCAGATACTTTACAATATCCAGATTGAACCTTGTAGTTCTATAATAATATGAAATTGTATCTTTTAGAAAATCAAATATAGGATAATACCAAGAAAGTATATTGTACTTTCCTTGTCTCCAGCATTCTTCTACTGAGTTAAATTCTGGAAATCCAACAGGAGGAAAATATTCTAATCTGATGGTATCCTTATTAGAATCAAGGAATCTTTTTGTAATCTTTGAACAATGTGGTGTTGCTCTATCGACAAAAATTACAATTTTACCAAATCTTTGTCTGTACTGTTTTAGATAATCAACAAACTTACTACTGTTAAATTTATCATATTGCCGAAATAACTGTCGGCTATCTGTTGACAGACAACCAAATACAATTGTTCTTTTACGAGAACCAGTAACTGTAACTATGGGTCTTTTTCCTGCAGAAATCCATTTCTTTTTTCTGATTGTATAATCATATACAAATATGGATTCATCTTGTATAAAGAATGGTCCAATCTGATGATTTTAGATTGGTCAGAATATGATTTACTCTTTTTTGAATCTCTTCTTTTCTTTAGTAGAAGCAGAATTTACAAATCTTTTTTGTAGCACTTTTGGTTTAAAACCCCACTTGTGTAATAAACGGTAGATGTGTACCTCATGATATCTTACTCTTGTTTTCTTGTATATCAGATCCATTACTTGTCTGAAATCCCAGCCAGTATATTACTTTCAGCCAATTCCTGTCTTATTTTTACCATTATCTCTTTTGGTAGATCTGGAGGTCTACCGGTTCTTGGTTGGTCTTTCAAGCCATTCAGTCCATCTTCATTATATCTCTTGTACCATTTGTAAGCCCATGCTCTGCATCTATGCAATTCTTTTGCTACATCTTCTATGTGCTTTTCGTCTTCTACTATACGTCTGACAAGAAGTATTCTTTCTTTTACATCTACATCTTTTTCTTCTTGTTTGTATGCTACATCTAGTTTAGATGCTCTCAATTATTGAATGTCTATATAGATGATAGTCAGCTAAAAATATATCTACGAATTTTAGTTAGTCAGTATACATTACATTACCTTCGATAACTTTTGATGTAATAAATACAAATAAAATAATTGTCTATTGAGCCATGTACATGTGAACATGTGAACAGATTTTTCCATTAACTTGAATTTGATAATAAAAAATAATTAGTTTATTGTAATCTAAATCACATTGAACAAATATTAGCAAGTGGTATTAAAGGATACAGGACTAATATTAGTATTATGAAAAAATGGCAGTCAATAAAGAAGATTTTGAATCATCGTTTCAAGAATTTATGAACGTTACTAGAAACAGGATATTAATAGAAACGAGAAAATAAAGGCCAAGAACAAGAACAAGAACAGCAACAATTATCTCTATCAACCCAAGCTTACAAATTATTTTCTGAAGGTAAGACTCCATTAGAAGTAGTGATTGCATAAACTTAAGAGAGTCAGAGGCAACTAAATTCTACAAAGAATATTGGAAGCTAAAGGGATTAAAAAGCTGCGAATTTCGAGCGACCATGTATACCATCTTGTATATTCATTGATGACATATTCCTTTTTATTTGCCGAAGAATTTATGATTTGAAACATTTTCATAGCGTTTGAATTGTACTCCATTATTATTAACATAAATTGCATGTATTCTGGACGAGTATTTTAACTGAACAAAATATAAAGATAATAATCATAATAGAATTGTATAATTTTTATAATTACATATGATTTGAATAATCATAATTCCCTTTATAACGGTTTTAAGTATTATAACAAATTTTATTAGCAAAGAAAGTAAAAATTGTCTATGTCAGAGGAAAATATATAATAAGGAAAGAGCATTGAACTCTTTTACTTGCAAGAGTCAAACTCTGACGGCTTCGCTAACTAGGTAGGTCTTAAGGTACTTTCTTCTCATTTGTTATAGATAACACATGCCATGTAGCGTACAGAAATTACTTATATTCTTTGATTACTCTTAAGATTCATATGGCATCGATAGAAGGGGCAGCATATACCAAAATAAAGAACAAGCAAAAGAGCATGGTATTGTTCATGACGTTGTTATCTCTGGTAATTCAAGAGTATTAGTTAGAGGGAGTGAAAAAGTATGACAGAGATTCCCACAGTATTAAAGCAATACCCTCGACCAGATAAAAGGAAAGAGCCTGATATTCCTCCTTCTGTTTCTGAAAGAATACATACTAAAAGTAAATCACTAATAATTGACAAATTCATAGATTCCCAGGTCGCTTTAGTATCCAGAACTAATATCAAAAGATGGATCAATAGTCTCACATCTTTTCATAATCGACATAGCAAATCTTTATTTATTAATCAAGCAGCCAATTGGCTGAAAACAGAGCTTGAAATTTCGGGTTATAATAAGAAAGTTTATTATCATGAATTCACGGAAGGCTTTTTCGAATTGAAAAATGTTGTTTGTCATAAGCAGGGCAAAACAAATAAACTTATTCTTATTTGTGGACATTATGATACTATATTAAATGATAATGTAGAGGATAGTATGTCAAGAGCTCCAGGGGCTGATGATAATGCGAGTGGTCTGGCTGCAATTCTAGAAATAGCTCGTATTCTTTCCGAGGTAGAATTGAAATATAGTATTCAATTTGTATTTTTCTCAGGTGAAGAACAGGGTTTAAGGGGATCAGAACATTATTCTCAATATCTTAAAGATAATAATGTAGTTCTTGATCTAGTAATCAACTTAGATATGGTTGGTAAACCTGGATTTCTCGCTACCCTAAAGACTGTCCAAGTAGACGTAGACAATGTTAAAGATGATTTAAGTTGCAATGAGGTAAAAGAAAATGATACAGCCTCAGAGACTTTTGCTGACCATATGGAACAAATGGCTATTGATCACACTGATTTGAAAGTTAAGCGTGGCGCCGTTTATGCGAGTGATTATTGTCCATTTGAAGCCCGTGGCTATGTAGTTATAGGCGCATATGATGGATCAGCTAAACTCGAAAATCCCCATTACCATAGTTCCACGGACGTACCGGCTAATCTCGATATGGAGTTCCTTACATCAGTAACCAAGATGGTACTAGCTACTATTTTATATGAAGCTAGACAAGACCCTTCAGAATAGACACACGTTATACTGTAATGCCTTTTTCATAAGAGGAGTCAAAAACACAATTAGGATTTCGAGTAGGTTATGATGGTAGTTTGTATTTCTTACACATAAAAGAAGAATACTTAGATAATTATCTCTAAACTATAATTTGTCAATCATATCTTTAGTTAATGAAGATATATGGTATCCTTTGTAAATATTCTGCGTCTACCTATTTCTGTATTTATTGCAATTCATAAAAATTGCGTTCAAAAGTAGGATTTAGAGCAGTTGAATATCATTTGCATCCCTAGTACATTTCTGTCTGTTAATCACTTTTTAACTTTTAAAATATTCTCGTCACATGAGACAATGTTCAGCGTAGAAGATTGTATTTTCGGATCTTCAAAGTTTATTTTTATCCTATTTGGTTCTTCCAGGTTCACATGCCCTATGTCTATCTTTGATCCATCATCAGGAGCAATACCATATTTGATGAATTCGCCGTTTTCCTTGATCTCAAAGCCCCCCCTTCCCCTTGAAGGAGGAAATTTATAACCACGAGGTCTATAAACCCTCACATCTTCTGTATCCTCTTCGTGGGAATGAACCCAGAATTTAGAGATTGTTTTGAGTATCTCAGTCATACTGTGACCCTCTTCTAGACATTAGGGGAGACCATTTATTTGGAAGGAGATATTGGCACATTTTCGACCCCGTTAAAATATAAAGTTGCCCCATCTCCCTCTTCTTCTAGCTTATCCTGAGGCCGCATAGCCATAGCACTTGTCATAAAAGGTTGGATCAATCCGTCTGAATTTAGAAGTGATGCTCTTGGTCCACTAAGCGTAGCATCTATACGTCTTGATTGACCAGCCGTAAACATGAACATAGCAGCATCATAAGTATAATCCATGTAGTTCATGAACATGTCTCCGTTTGGACCGTTATTACAGGATATGTGAGGAAAAATAGGGAATCCTCCATTAGCCTCTGCCTGATTTGGTGTGTCTGCAACATTATCTGAACCGAAACAACTTCCTTCATCTGGATTTTCTGTTGCACCCCAAATGTGATACAGGTCAAGCCAATGACCTACCTCATGTGTTGTCGTTCTACCCTTATCAAATGGTGGAGTAGCCGTTCCAATATCGCCGAAGTACTTGTAGTTAATTACTACACCGTCGGTCTTGGTCTGCGTAGAAAGCTCAGCAGGGAATTGGGCATATCCTAGAAGCTCCTCGCCACTTGGAAGAGGAGCTAAATTACATACCCATAGATTGAGATATTTCTCGCTTGGCCAAGAATCTTTGCCGCCACTTGCGTCGGACTTCACTTGAAGACCGTTTGCTCTATTATTTCGCTTAAAGGATGTTACGTTTGTAGATGTTCTAGTGATTCCGGTTGTAGGATTCCCGTTAGGATTTCTTACTGCAAGCTGGAACTCGACCCGTGTGTCTGCTGCAAGAGGTTTGAACACCGAGGGAACTAAGTTTGCATCGGCATTCAACTTCCGGAAATCTCTACTTAGTATATCAATCTGACTGTGAATCTGGTCATCAGATATGTTTTGTTCAGGAGTATTGTATACTACATGAACGACAACAGGAATCCTGACTATTTGTCTTAATTCAGCTGATCTCAAGCCTGTCCTAGAACTAAGTCTCACATATTGTGTGGTTAGACTCTCAATCTCAAGCCTGCTTTTTCTATATGAAGGATCGGCTTCCAGAAGGTCTCTATGCTGGTCTGAGGTGCCACATGTTCGCCGTTGGGGTTCACTCATTTCCCATGTTTCTCCATTAGGTTGTCTCTTCCAATACTAAGTGTGTCATTCAAGATATACATACAACTTATGCTAACAGCACTATTGTTCATGTAAATTTGTCCTACCGCAATGATTTAAATTTTTAGTATTAACAAGTGTGAATTTATCTAAAAAATCATAGGAGAAGCAATCATAGAAAACTTTAAGCAGACTTGTTTCTAATATGCTAAAGAATTCTTTTTGGAAGTGATAGCACAACGGATATCTCCGGGCCTGTAACGATAACGGTGCTAAAATAGGATTCCAACGTACATAAAAGGTGAAAGAGGAAAAGTGGAATCAAATGAAAAAAAATAACAGTATCGAACGTTGATGCAGAACAAGTAGATGTTTCTGAATTATTTCTACTTGCTATAAAGTCTCCTGCTACTAAGGAGAAATCCCTCTCTGTCTCTTTGGTGCTTCAAACCTTATTATTTTGTATGATAAATGAAGGCACGTTAGTGAACTCTGTATGAATGACTCATCACCATCAGCACAATCAACATTACCATTAAGATATCTACAAGAGATAATATATAATAGAATAATATGGAACAGGACGAAGATGCATCTGGCTCATAATAAAGCATATAACGATAGCCTATGGACTGAAAGAGTCCAACTGGTCTTATCTCAAATACTTGCTCTACTATGACTATAACAGGAATATTAGCCAGAGGGATTGATTCAATTTTTTCTTTCTAATTTTGTCCTACGGGAGGAATCATCTCTTCAGAGATTCTATAATACTCATCATAAACGTGTGAAATTCTAAGTAGTGTTTCTTCATCAAAACCGCCATTCCGGCGCGTCAGCCCCATAAGGCATAAGACTCGCATCATTTGGTAGAGCCAGATTGCTGAAAACAAGAGGTGGGGCAGGAAAAGATAATTTCCCGTAAACCGAATCAATTGATGTCATTTTAACCGGATAGGTATCATTCGCCGGTATAGATGTCTGTGCGGCAGTGTCAAGAAAGCCCAGCTCCTGTACCCACATCTCGCTGCGTGCTAGTGAGATCTTTACGTGGTATGATCCACCTTCAATCGATCGACGTAGCAACGCTGCCATCATACCAGCAGCCGCGAAATAGCTAGCCATGAGATCGCCCACGTAGAAAACAGGCGAGAATCTGGGTTTATCGGGCTCTCCCTCCTTCGCAGCAAAACCAGTAGCGGCTTGAGCAACCTGGTCAAAGCCAGGACGTTTAGCCCAGGGGCCAGAATGACCAAATGCATTGATATCCATACAAATTATACCTCGCTCGCTAGATGCAGCAAGTTCAGCCGGTATCAGCCCGAAGCGGGTATTCACCCCAGGTCGATAACTGTTAGTGAAGACGTCAGCCTGAGTGACGAGCCGCTGCATCGTCTTCCGATCGGTGACTTCACGCAGATCGAGATAAGCACATCTTTTACCCTCATCTACGCCTAGATGCTGTGCTAATATGTCGGGATAGGCCGGCGAACTGATATGTCGTACATCCGCGCCATATTCTGTGAGCGTACGGGCACTACGAGGACCAGCAAGAACGTGAGTGAAGTCTAGAACGTGAATGCCTTGTAACGGGGAGGTTCCGCCATCGTCGAATTGCACGGGCGGGCCGTTGGCTATCTTGTCGATCTCAATAACCGGTGTCTCGCTTAGGGCATTGCCTTGCGGATGCACAAGCCACTCCTCGCGGGTTAAGGCAGGGGATACGGGAAGACCCGCCTTTGCCAAAGCCGCTTCTAGATCAGTTGAATCCCACTTTGCGACTTCGCGAGCAATGGATTTCTTGTTGTAACCACAATCAAAGAAATTCAAATATCCCTTCAGCAATTTCGTATATGGTGGTCCCCCCTCAATCATGATATAACGATTATCACGACAAAGAAACAAGTCGTTCACGTCGACAAATTCAGCCCCGACATTCATGGGGCGACCCTGCTGCTGAATGAAATGAGTAGGGTGCATATAGTGAAGTGCATCAATTATGTCAATTGTGATGTTAGTCTGCTGATCTGTTCGCGCATACCAGATGGCTGCGCCAGCTATGCCTATTAATAATTGAGCCATCGCCGAAGCCTCTGCAAGATGGTGCGGCAAACGGATCACTGGGTCAGCTCCATTCAGCACAGCATCACCGGGGAAATGTGGTGCAAGAGCGAGATGATCGATGAGGTTGGCAAGTGGATTAAGATCTCCTGCAGAGAGTTTTTGTATCTCCTTTTGTTTCGTGCCAGTAGCCATTTTTAAATCTCCTTATAGTGTATGCACGTTCTTGGAAATACAAAATCCGACAGCTTACGTAACTCTTTTCTTAAATTATACCAATTTTCATTGTGTTTCATATGCTATAATAACAACTATTATAGATACTATTTTAATTATTTTGTTTATGGCATAACCGATGAGAAGACCTACAAAGAAGCCACCACCCATCGTAGCTGCAGTTGGTCCGAAACTCTCAATAGTACCCATAGTTCTTGATGCAACCCCTTAGGAGCTTAGTTGTAATTATACAATGATTATTTTCATATCTCTGTAGTACTGGAGCATTCCTCTTTATAGTAACAATGTCAAATATCAACAGCCATACTATGGATTGAAAAGTCGTACCAGCATAGTTTGGTGGATCTTCTATATCTATTTGCTTACCTAAAGCATTGACAAGTTGTATTTGTAACATATAACATATTTTATCTACAAGAGCTATAGCTTTTGTAGTAGACTTTTCTGTTCAATGTTAGGTAAATTATAGTCAGTTATAAGAGAGATGGAGACAATATTTAACAGCAATATAGAGGAGAATGTTGCAAATGTTCCAGCAGCTATTGCACTACGACATTGGATTTAGAAGAAGAAAGCTGACCGTGTAATATAAGATATTGTAAAACGAAGGGATCTTATAACAGGATATCTAGCAATGAGAAAATAAGTTAATAAATAGAAAGATAGGAAATGTATTATTATCTCTATGTATGAAGATGAAGAAGAAGTTTACCACTTTCTAGTGACATTGTTCTTCTTCTTCCTTTAACATCTTATATCTACAATACTGAAATAGTATTGCTGTCATCATATGCCTCTGGTGCCAACGATTTCTATAAACCTACTTTCTGGGCCAAAGATAACAGTCAATACTCTGTCTGTACTTGTTTCAGTTTCTTTAAAACTGTTGAAGATATTAGGACACGTTCCAATACATATGCCGGTTGGCTCGCCACTTATCCGGTCACCATCTATCATAACGACGAATGGCCTATCAGTATTTGCACTAGTTTTAGAGTCTATTATGTTTCTAGGTAAGTTAACCTCCAATGCTCCTCTATCACTTCCAGGATTAACGGCTACATATAAGGCATGTCTTTGAGGGTCTCCTAAGATTCCAACTACTGTACCGCCTATTATATTGTAACTGATAGGGACAGTAGTTCCATTGGATATAATATCATACTTGTTACCAAACCCAGGCTGTGCAAGATTTTCAATTACACTACTGGTAACCTGATCAGCAGTAGTAGCATTTTCTATTTGTACTGTGACGTTCTGTGCATTTATTGTTTGAAAGGGCAGCAGTATTGTAGTACCAATAACGGTTGCTGAAATAAAAAATAGAACCAAAATTGGTTTCACAACCTTTGTATTGTACTTCAACTGAACACCAAGACCTTTTTCTACCATATAGAGCGATTATGTATACAATCTATCTATGAGTTTACATATATTTATTATTACTATTAGTATTAGTTACCTTGAATAAGAACAAAGAAGAGAAGAACAATAAGGAAATGAATGGTCCATAAGGATCTGTAATCTATGAAATAAGTATAACTATTGCCAATCTCCAGCAATAACTTATCTTATTTTCGCTGTACAGCCATTACATAGAGGATGCCAATATTGCTCTGCGATTAGTAACATATGCTATATATTATGAATGATATGATCTATATCATTTAGGAAAGCTATTCGTTACTACTACTCATCAGTAATTACAATGTTTTACTTTCTCTCCGTCAAACTCAGACTCTGAAGAGTAACATTCTCCTGGGTCCATACATCTTATTGTTCCATCTATTCTTGCAGGGAGCTGGTCAGATGCACAATTATCATCAACATCTGATGATAAAGTAGATGGATTTCCTTCGTCCTGCTGCGCATGTGCTGCTTGAGGTATGACGATTGCTAGTGTCGATATCCACATGACAATAGTAACAATTGCTGCTGTCATTACTATTACAGTCTGTTGTGGGACTTTTTCCATATGAATAATTGATGCATCATATACGAAAGCTTTTGTCAACTATGTTATAGCATATTTTCCTCAGATATAGTATCATGCTGCTTAAAGCATCTGCGCTGCAAAAGAATGGACTTGCATATATCATCCTCCTATCTCTGCTTAAATCTCCTACAGGAATACATATGTCGGTTTTCTAAGTGATAGACATTAGTCTTGTTTACCTTAGATACTGGCAATAGTGAAGGCTGTGAAAGCTGTGAAAGCTCTTTGGTAAACAGGAATTGCATATCACTATATGATTTGAAATATTTTCAATATTTGGGTTAGAAGCAGGTGTTTTCCTTATTACAATTAGAGAATTATTTTCATTCTCTATGTAATATTCTTATTGAGAAGTAGAAGTGTTCTTTTCAAAGCTGTCACTGCTTTCACTGCCTTCACTCTCTAAAAGTTTTGTTTTAATATAAATTCACAGTCCATTTACATTTTGTTTGGAACTATAGATGCTACCTTCACTCTCTATCTTATACCTGTGTTATCCTTTGCATTTTCGCCACATTTCATTTTGAAAGACAGTTCGTCAGCATGTCGCGTGTATATCTAAATTGTTGATTTAATGAATTGACACATTCAGATATTTCCTAAATATTTACTGACTCAGATAATCTGTACATATTCTTTGATAAACCATCGACGTTTCTAATTGAAATTATTGATAATGGTATAGTGTGAGAAAGAAGTAAATTTTCCACAAACTTCAATATATTAGCAACATATTAAATCTGATTATAGTTAGGAGAATTATACTCAATAAACCAGATACCTAGATGTGGCATGTGAGTGTCTATATATTAACTGATAATGGGCTTAGGTATTTCGAGTATCTCATACGGCAATACGACAATTTTGATGTCTTGTTATAGTTTCAACTAGGACAACCTTGAATGTGTAATTTTCCTTTCTAGTTTGTTACATCTAGTGATAAAGTAGATAAGCTCATTCAATTAGTACAATAATAATTACATTAGTTAGGTAGGTTTGTAGTCGATAGAAATGTATTCAATATCTTACTAATTTCATCCGGATATTGATCCATTACTGCATGACCCGCATTTTTGATATGTACAAGCCAGGCGCCTGGAATCTTTTCTACAATCTTTAAAGAATTAACATATGGCACGTACTTATTATCGTCGGTTCCAGTTATGACCAAAGTAGGTTTAGCTATTTTCGCAAGCTCATCACAAGCACCATTCCAGTTGGTTGCCTCCCAAGCAAATCCTACTTTCATCTGATTCTTCATTGTTTCAGGGGTCAAACTAGGCTTCGCTTGTTGTAATGTAATGTTTGTTAGAATGTCAAGAGATTCAGGATGCAGTCTTATCCATCCTGATCCTAATGAAGCAGATACAAGCTCTTTCATCTCCTCCTGAGAAATAGAAACATTATTTAGAGATTTGTTTGCCGTTTCGGCCATCGATTTCATAAACTCAGGTGGTTTAGGTATACCATCTTTTCCACCACATGATGAAGCAACAAGTATGAGCCTGTTAACCTTGTCTGGATGGCTAACGGTAAGCTGTTGAGCTACAAATGAGCCGAGGGAATATCCAAAAACGTCTGCCTGTTGTATTTTCAGAGCGTCAAGCAAACCAGCTGTATCGTTTGCTAGTTGCAACATAGTGTATGGTTTGGAACCAGCTGTTGTATTTCCAATTCCACGTTGATCAAACGCAATGACTGTGTGATTTGAAGAAAGACCAGTTAGAAAGGATGGATCCCAGGCATCCATTCCATCAGAAGCGCCATTGAAAAGTAAAATTGGTTCACCTTTGCCAAACATCTTGTACGCAACATCAATATCTCCAACACGGACTTTTTCTAATGGGATATCCTGTATATTTACCGATTTCGTAGTATGGAATTCATTTGGTCTTGATCTGACTGACTATATGCAATCTTGGGAGTGCCAAAATAGCCATCAATACCAATTAATGAACTAGCGATAATAAGCATAGGTGCGGCAGCAGCAATAAGGATTAAATGATCTTTCCGAATAAGTCTGTGATTTAACATGATCGCTGATAACCTGGTAACTATTTAAGGGTATAGAGCTGGGAGGCCAGAAGGACAGAAAGAATATTTGCTTTGCAGAAATTTTCATTTGATAAAGTTCCCTGCTGAAGAAAGTGGACT
Organism: uncultured Nitrososphaeraceae archaeon; assembly: GCA_963733025.1. Lineage (GTDB taxonomy): Archaea > Thermoproteota > Nitrososphaeria > Nitrososphaerales > Nitrososphaeraceae > JAJNBK01. Next base: position 45,141 of record CAVTCE010000029.1, read on the forward strand.
ACATACACTAGTGTATTGCATCCCACCGAACCAGGAGAATTTACATGTATTATAAACATATGTAAATTATCTCAGCTACTGATGTAAAATTTCCGGGTGGAAAAATAGAGTCAATTCTGTCCCACATCCCACCGAACCCGTAAATTATTTTATCAAGAATATGAAACTAAGGAAGGTGAGCAGAAAGCAGTAGTAAGGTGTTTTTTCTTCTTTCTTTCTTTCAATTCTCTACATCATCAGATTTTGCTTCATCATTTTATAGAGCTCTTCATCGGCCATCTTTCTTTTACCCCCTAGCCATGTTTCTACATCACTTCCGGCTAAATACCTAAGACTAGGATTTTCATCTCTGATTGAGTTAAGAACTACCTTTGCTACAAGGTCAGGAGAAGAAGCATTTTTCATCATTTCTTCAAAGCCAGTAGCTATTTTTTGCATTATTTGCGAATATGGAGAATTTGGATCTTGAGATTTTTTCGCAACAACCAAACCATCGAAAAAGTTTGTTCTAATAACTCCTGGTTCCACTATAATCACTTTGATACCAAATGGCTCTAATTCATATGACATAGATTCACTTAGTCCTTCAACTGCAAATTTTGTACTAACATAGGCAGACCCGCCAGGAAAACCAAATCTTCCAGCGCCAGAGCTAATGTTTACGATAGTTCCAGATTTTTGTCTTCTCATAGTTGGAAGAACTGCTTGAGTTGTTCTTATCAATCCAAACACATTGGTCTCATATTGTGCTTTTATTTCATCCATCCCAAGATCCTCAAAGGCTCCGTTTAGTCCATAACCTGCGTTATTTACAAGGACATCTATTCGCCCTGCCTCAGACGATATTGCTTGTATCGCATTTCTGACCGACACATCATCGGTAACATCAAGTTGCTTAATTTGGATTGGCAAGTTTTCTTTAGTTGCGACCAATTTTATATTTTCACTTTTGTTAAGGTTCCTCATTGTGGCATATGTATGAAAACCATTCCTTGCCAAGATTAGAGAAGTTTCATATCCTATTCCAGTTGAGCTACCTGTAACAACGGCAACCTTGTGGTTGGCTGAGGGAGAAGAAGAAGAAGCCATCTAAATTCTACCCATATAGATATACCGTACTACTTATATTTCAGTTCTCTTCCATCGTATGCATCTGCATTATCAACTTTATTCTATACTACTGGCTATAAAATTTAATTAAACTTTATTTTGCATATTATCTATCTTATGCTTGTATCTTTCTATTGCCTCAGAAATCTTTTTCTTTGCAACTTCATTATTCTCCATGCCCACCACTTTCACATATTTTCCCTGTTCTAGTTCTTTATAATGTTCAAAGAAGTATTTTATCTGGTTGCGCATATGTTCAGGAATATTTTCAACATCTATAAAAGTTGCAAAATTTTGATCTATTTTTGCAATAGGGACAGCAATAATTTTTGAATCCTGACCTTTTTCATCTTCAGTTAGTAATACTCCAATAGGATGAGTGCGGATAATTGACATTGGTACTAAAGGATCATCTCCAAGTACTAGGTACATCTGTAGGATCTCCATCCTCCTCTTCAGTCTGAGGAATAAAACCGTAATTACCAGGATAAAACATTGTTGTTGACAATTTTCTGTCTACAAAGATAGCTCCACTTTCAGCATCTATCTCATACTTGATGTTGCCACCTTTTGGAATCTCTATTACTACATTAATATCATGCGGAGGGTTTTTTCCTACTAGCAGTTTATTTACAGATATCAATTATTATTCAACAATATGCAGTATTATATCTTAAATGTATATTTAATATTAAGTACAGTTCTAATGCCCTTTTAAAGCTAGTTATCTATTAAGATGACTTGAAATTAGGAGATAGTATCTTTTGCAGCACTAATTCAGACTTTAAAATTTGTTTCAGAAATAGTTAATTTATAACATATCGGCTACGAAAAATGGTGAACACAAAGATAATATTATTGCAACCCTAACTCAGATGTTTTAAAATTAACCAATAAACCTCTTGCATAATTGAAAGCCTAGGGCTATATTCTCCATTCCTCTGCATCCATTTGATGCTTTGTTGATGTCTTATACCAGACTGTCAAAGAAACCCAGATTATTTAGATCGTTTACTGGATTGGAGATATTCGAATTTGATACGATTTGTAGGGAAATAGAATCAAGGTATCAAGAATATGAGAAAAAGCGTCTATCAAAAAAGAGAAGGATCAGAAACATAGGTGCAGGTAGACCATTTGACTTAAAGGTAAGAGACAGATTCGTCATGCTCCTGGTTTACTACAAGCTGTACATAACATACACACTTTCAGGATTTCTTTTTAATTTAGACCAGAGCAATGTCTGCAGAGATAATATATCGATCTTAGAACCACTTATCGAAAGGTGTATTATATTGCCAAAGAGACTATACAGACGGACTAGAAGGCTTAGAACCATCGGAGAAGTAGAAGAATATTTTCCAGGTTTTAAAGCCTTTGTGGATTCAACAGAGCAGGAGATACCAAAGATCAAAGAACAAAAAGAAAAGAAAGAACTACTACTCAGGTAAAAAGAAGAAGCACACAGTCAAGAATCAATATATGGTAAACAATCAGGGTTTGATATTACATAAAACAGGACATGAAAAAGGAAAGAAACATGATTATGGTGTTTACAAACATAGTCATCCTGTTACTCCATCACAAGTTGAAAGTGTTGTTGTTGTTGATCTAGGCTATCTTGGAATTCAAAAAGACTTTCCTACTGTAAAGTCTGTACTGCCATACAGAAAGAAAAGAAAGAGTGAACTGTCCATAGAGGAAAGAAGATATAATAAAAAACATGCTAAACTCAGGGTTGTAGTTGAACACACAATATGCAGAATCAAGAAATTTGGGATAATAGGTTCCAAATTTAGAAACAGGCTACGACGCTACGACGTCATATCAAACATAGTCTCAGGTCTAATTAATTTCAGAATAATGCGATCCAATGGAATCAGGGTTTAGAGATTAATCACATGGGTAGAATGGACAGGATACAATATTGATGTCATCTAATTACGCAAGAGATCTAATGATTGAAAGCTCAAAAAGAAAATTATAACAAAAGTATGATATTTACAAATTGTTGTTATTGAATGAGTGTTAACCGTGCATGTTTTTCAATTCATAATTAATACTAAAGTAGTTGAACCCCTTTACCACAAGGAATATAATCCCGCCCAGTCCATTCATTTAGTGCGAGGATAATACTCGGATATTTGACCCATAAATTTGAAAAAATGTTAACAAAAATGACATTTCCTTAATGCAAAAACATCTGAAATTGTTAACAAAAATGCTAACAAAAAGTTGCAAAAGGACATTTTTCTGTTAACAATTGCGGTTTTGTGTTAACATGAGAAAATTGTATGTTAACAAATAGTGTTACCGATTATAGACTGTCAATGCAAAGATGAAATATTCTGCATTTGTAATCTGTTATTGATTTATTACTTTTCTTTCCAAAATAATCTATACCTGCCTACCTTCTTCCACTTCACATTTTTCTTTGTATTTGCGAGTTCTAGCAACGCACTCTGAACAGTCTTTTGATTAAGACCGATTTTATCAGCAATTTCATTAGGTGTTTGTGGCTCGCTTCTGAGTGCACTGTATACTTTTTGTAAGGTTTCTGAAGACATAGATCGACACTACAAACAACGAATTGATTATAATACTTATCATTAGCACTGATAATTAGTAAACTATTTATTCTCTACTTATGAATAGTACTTATGATTAGTAGTCAAACAACAGATCAACGAAATAATTTAGGCAATCAATTCAAGTTAAAAGATAAGAAAACGACAAATGAATGGAAAACAGTAGGTGTTAGAATCAAATCACAAGACCTTCCAGCTCTTAATCAAAGGTTGAGATTATATGGTTTTGAAACATTGGGTCAGTTAGTTGGAGATTTCTTAATTTCCAAGTTTCCACCAATTACTGAGGATCGACAAATTCAGACAATGGATAGTAATATGCAAAGCACTGGCATAAAAACAATATTCAATTCTACATTTGAGCCAACCTTTTACAAAAGTGTAGATTATGATGATATGCTCAAGTATCTTTTAACTATTAGAAAGCTTGACAACAAACATGTAAGGGATATAGTGAGTTACTTTCGTCGTTTCTGTGACGTATTCTTTGGACCTCAACCCGAGGAAATCCTAAAACTCAAACCACCTAAAAGAGGGTGGATTTTACAACGGATGCTCCTCCATTTTGGTAACTACTATTATTATAAAACTAACAATCCAGAATGTAAAGAACTAATTGAGAAAATCATCAATAGATATGGACTTAACATAGGCTTGGATATGCATCAAAGAATATACATTGTAGATGATAACTTTGTTGCTAACAAAATCAGAGATCTTTTGGCTATTCAAGGTGATATAGGATTAACGATTAAGGTTGGCCTATTCTCAGGATTGAGAGAAGATGAGATTATCTATATGCATAACAAAGAGATATGCACTAATCTTGGAGGTTGTAGCTGCAATAAAATGCATGCAGTCAAGAAATCAAATGGCCTTACTGTGGTTGTTATCAAATTGGTTCAGGGGTCACAAAAAATGTTATTTCACCATTTTACCAACTGCGATTTGGGAACAATTCCGAAATATCTCTAACTTTACTGATATCGATATTGATGTTGCACATAAACTTACAAAGAAAATTGCTAATATTATGTTTGTAGAATTAAGAAAACTTCACTATAATGTCATGAGAAGAGTTATGGATATGAATGAAGCTGATATCTTGGCTGGTCGTGCTAAATCAGTTTCAGCTAAACATTATGCTATGTATGAATTGGATAAACTTACTGAAGATTATGCTCAGGCCTGGAATAAATTTGGAGTAAATATCTCTGAAAAATCTGATCAGCTGAAATCAACTATAACATATGAATATTAATAATTATTTTTCTTGGCGTGCATATATCGTAGTTGGAACTTATTATTATATCATAGCCATGGATAATTTCATATACTTACCATAATATTTTCCAAAATAATGGTCAAGAAAAAAAAAGAAAGATAAATTCAGATGATCTTTGGGAAAGTGTTGCTAAAAATTATGAATTTATAGAAGGTGCACAAATGTCAAACAGCTTTATTATACTAATGGCATTAAATAGATCAGAACCGTTAAGCACAACTCAAATATCAGAAAAAATTGCAGTTGATTCAAAAGGTCAGCTATTCAAAGTTTCTGGAGCACTTAAAGATTCGTTAGAGAATAGATTACGAAAAGCTGGATATGTTAATGGATCTGATATCCCAAATGATAAAACTGATAGAAAACCCATTAGGATGACTTCGTATTCAATAACACCAAAAGGCCAAAAACTACTGAGAGGCTGGTTGGCCTTCCTTTCTGCATTATAGAATATTTGTAGTTCTCAAATACTCGTCATATCGTGAGACAGTCGTCATATTATCGTTATTTGATGTCAGATACCGGTTATATGATCGTCAAAAGCTCGTCAGATTCGCGTCTCTCCGATAAGCCATATATGTTGACATGACACTTACATTTAATAAATGAATAAATAAGCGAGCAGACATCTTATACTTTATAGAGACATAGTTCAAATTGAATTGGAATTCTGCTGCAGCAGTAACAGCAATATTACTAAGAGACAAATCAAACCAACTAATCGCATTCATATTCATCGCCCTAATTCTAAACGGGACTGCTGCCGTCTTCTGATACTAAGACTCTGATAATACCCATTGCAATGATTCTTTTATCTCTGTCTATATCTTGTCGGTGTCCCCTCTATTCCGGGTCCTGTGCATTTCTACTTTCCTCTGTGTGATTCTATTATACAACATGTCTTCGAGTGTTTTTAATAATGGCGTAGGTGGTACAACTGCTGGTTTTTCTTATCCTTCTTTTCCCTTCTTTGCTGCTGCCTATTCATGAATTTTTATTCAAGGATATTTTGACAGATGCTACTATGAATAAGATTTGAAGTACCATACAGAATTCAATTTCGGTAGGTCATTTACTTTGCACTTTCATTAGTCTCCCATATACCAAAAGCGTTATTCTCTGTATCAAGACAAACTGCTAAGTATCCCATTCCTGGTACTGCCATTTTAGGAACGTGGACTTTACCTCCCAATTGCTGAACTTTCGCTGAATATTCGTCTACTGATTTTACGTCTATATAATTGATAATTGGCTGTTGTGGGCCTTGTCTTTTCATCATTCCACCGCCTAATGCCTTATCTCCTTTCTCATCTGTCGTAGTTATAATCCAGTATTCCATATCAGACGAAGAAGAAGAAGAACTACTGCCACTATCTGTTCCAGGCCATTTTTCTATTTTCCATCCAAAGAGATCAGTATAAAATTTCTTTGACCTTTCAACATCATCAGCAGGTATTTCAAAATGTACTATTGTTGGCATAATTATTATCATTGTATGAGTATAGCAGTTTATAAGTATCTAAGGGAAAAAAAGTAATAGTTGCAGAAAAAGTCATGCTTAAAAAAATGTTGATTAATACACAAGTTCGTGTCACTGCATAGTAGGTTTTTCCATTAATAACCGAATGCTTACTTATCCGCGACACTCCACTATCTACTAACGATGTTGAGGATGTTGCCGTCCGGGTCCTTGAACCAAGCGACTTTCATGTTGCCGGCGACGTGGACATCGCCCTCTCGCGTCATGTCCGGCATGTCATAGTGCTCGAACGTAACACCCTTGGCTTTAAGCGCCCGCACGACCTCTTCCACATCCTCACCGACTACCCACGTCACGGCCGTGGCCTGGTTGGTTCCTGCATACTGTGACTGATAGACGTTGATCGTGGAGTTTCCACTCTTAAAGACGATCAATTCCTGGCCTTCAGCGCCGACCTGTGTCAGGCCGAGTGTGTGTTCATAGAATTTTCTGGCCGTTTCCAAATTCTTGACCGCGATGTTTGCGCCGCATCTTTATCATTTAACATATTGATCTCATTCACTTGTCTATGTATTGAGGCGGCTGAACTCTCCCATGATGGGGCTGGATCCCGGGGTGATAAGATCCATAAACTGTTTGTAAAGTCGATTCATATTTTCATCCTTTCCACACTCTGCTATGTATTCATCTCGCTCCTTGCTGTCTCTGTAGAAGACTTGCTCCAGCCAAATCTCCTCGTCTTGGTTAGCCGAGACAGTTTTGGCTATGTTGGTCCAGTCCATCATGTTCTCAGGTACTGCTGAGCTGAAAGACCTCAAAACGCAACCCACCGTGCTTTCTAAATATGTCAATAAATTGCTTCTCCAGCTGCATCATCGCGTCATGGTTCTTTTTCGGTAGTCGGTAGATGAACTGCTGGACAATACTTCCAATCTGTTTCTCTTGCTCCATTTCTGTTTCGTTTGATTTGCTCATGAGCTACACTATAACAAGTAGTTTAAAAATATCTAAGGGAATAAAAGTATAGTTGATGCAATACAATTGACAAGGCAATTATATTTTAACCTCGTATCTTATACTGATATATTTTTGAAAATGTGAAGAATCATTTTCATCCCTTAACTGCCAATGAATTGTATGACACAGGAAGAGACGAGAACCTAAGATAATCTTCTAGGTTAAAGTTGTCGACTTATTATTTCTTAGTTTTTGCTTGTATACGCTTTCCATGGGAGTGATCCTTAACAGGATTCCACAACAAGGACATGCTGCCGTCTTCTGATACTAAAAATCTGTGCTAATACCCATTGCAAAGTTTCTATGTCCATACACGATCAGTATCATATTTGTTATGAGTGTGTCCATCTCTTGCTTCTTTTGCATAATGCGACTGTGTAGTACATATTCGAGTAATCTTAATGGTGATTATTCTGCTTCTGTTCCTACTGATGGTAACATAGATTCGTCGTTGTCATTCATATTAATATACACATATATACACATAGACAGATATAATTAACAAATCATGAGTGTATATACATACAAGGATAAGATTTGAAGCATCGAATAGAGAGTGAAAGAGATATTGTAGTTCTATATTATTACATTGAACAATAATGACTTTCAGATTCTCGCCGCAGATATCTTCTCTTCCTCTACTCGTCATTGTTTTTGTCTTCAATACTATAGAAATGAGGACCCATAAAAAAAGAATATGTGTAATTGGTATGTATTTTAATATACATAGACCCATGAAAACCATAAATATGTTGAATTTATGATAAATTGAAGATCCTTTAATTTGCTTGTAGAGAATTCTGTATATTACGATTTAGTTATACAGATAGCGATTATTTGTAAAAACTATTAATACTTACTTTATTAATTCGTAATTTAAACTCTAATTGGCCAATACAGAAATTTATGCTCTAGGATGCTAGGATAGTAGGAGGAGGAGTAAATAATTGGGTTTTGTAAACTTATCGTTTTATTTATCTTGCTGTAAACTGTTGTTTGATCATATTCATTCAGGTTCTGTCAACTTGTACCGACATATTCACTCTATCTTTCTTCTAGAGCTACTTTAGGCAAGTGGTCAGTATAAAAATAGTCACCCATCTCATATTGCTTGTTGCATTGAGTACACACTTTTATTCCCATTTTTTGAAATTCTTCTGTCCAATCTAATAGGTGGTGGTGACATAGTCTAACTTCACAGAACCCATACACCATTCCGAATTCTTATTTACTGTCATGTTCATGAATGACCTTCTGATCTCCTATGACTATGTCACTATGTTATCTCTTAAGTTTGCCAACGAAATTTATTTAGACGGATGCTGACATTGTGGACACCAAAATGTAACACGGGAGCTTGACTTCCTGTCCATAACTATCCTCGCACTACATACCCAACACGGTCTGCCGGCTCTTCGAAAAACCCAATGTCTAAAATCCCATTTATTATTATTATTTTGTTCCGCTTGTTGTTGTTGTGGCCTCGTACATCCTGCATTAAGGTAACCTACTTTTAACACCTGTGGGATTTCATTTAATAATTTCTCTTCTTCATATGAAGATAGACTATTTGCAGGTCTAAAGGGCCAAAGCTTGAGTAAAAACAGTATTTCTGATTTGTATTTATTACCAGTGCCAGCCACGAAGGTCTGATCTAATAAAAGATCTACTAATATCATTCTTCCTCTTTCTTTCAATCTCTCTCTTGCCTTTCCTATGTCAAACTTTGATTTTAAAGCATCAGGACCTAGTCTTGCAATAGAGTCGTGTAATAATGGATTGTATTCTGTGAATTGAAGTATAGGACCATTAAATTGAACGGCAACATGAGTATCTGTGACCAAGATAAGTCTAGTTCTAGGATCATCTTGAACATTACTAATCATTTTTACACCAGAGTTTTTGAAATTGTTTTCAATATTAATCGAATTGCTTTTCTGCAACTTCCTTTTCCAAGTAATACGCGGAGGCGGCTTTGCTTTACCGCTATTATACTCAGCTCTTTTATAAATTCGCCATTTTCCCCACATCATCATGTGGTTACGTAGATATATGTTACTTGAAAAACTGATAAGAATATTCTTGCCATAAGTATCGACAGTTAAGACTTTTGATCCTATTATTTTTTCTTTTATATCATCTTTAATAGTTTTACAATGAATATCCATAATTGGTTTTCCTAAAATTGCTTTAGCTATTCTATCTGCTGTGCGTTTCACTTCTGGTCCTTCTGACATAGTAGTTTATTTCATGGTAGCCAAATAATTAGTATTCAGAATCAATAGGCAGCAGCGACAATACTCTTTTGCTCTCTTAAAGGCCAACGAGTTCATCCATTTGTTGTGCAAGCTTTACTTTCTCATCGAATTGTACCAGTTTGACTATATTTATCTTTCCAGAAGCTCAACTAACCTTGTTTTTGCTTTGGAAAATAATGCGAGTAGATAACATAAATAATAATAATAATAATATGCACTAACACATTGGTTTTGTAACTTATAATTGACATGTTCTCTAGGTAACTCTGCTGACATACTCTATTTGTAGTGTGCAAATCTCATAACAATTCTCTTTTATACTGCCAACATAATATAGCCAGATGACTGATACAACAGATTGAGTGCAGTAGAGGAAGTCTTAAAGAAATTTGACCAATTTGATGATGCTATGAAGATATATCTTGGAAAGGTAAATCCGTCACTAATCGTAAATCTATACTACGTCAAAAAAAAGAGAAGAACAATAATCCAATATACACTCTTGAGGTCTTCTTCTTTAAGCCAAACCAGAATACTGAGCAAATCAGAAATAGAATAATTAGCGAAACAGGTATGACATCTGCATTCTTTCATTACATATCCTATATGGTCTTCATTCTTTGTCCTTACTACTCTCCACCAAATTGTTGTGTAATATAGTACTATTTTCTTTAGTCTTTCTATGAGAACTGACATCATTCTTAGAAATCCTTCTAGCTGTCTGTATGGAAGCAGGTATGTGTGTAGGCTGACGAGCAGCAATATCAAGGAATTCGGATAACGATAATTTGCGCCTTCCTTTTTTTGTTCATTTTCTTTAATTCTGCTCGCCAATTCTTTAAAAATCGATATCAAACAATACTTCACCACGTTTAACTAGAGATTCATTGTATCCGCTCCAGTTTATTTTTCTCTTCTTGGTCTTCTTTTTGTCCTTAGAATTATCAGACAATGGCTAGTCTACTGATCGCAGATATAGCTTGTGTGATTAAAGTACATTAAAAAGTAGTTAATCAACACACTAGTATAAACCAGAACTGATTATAGCTGGATGTGTGTCCTATTGCATTGCACATGTACTGAACAAACAGAATACTAGGATACACCTAGATATGGCTCTTACCATGAGAAGTTAACAGAGCCAACTATAAATAATTCTTTTATACATATACTATGTGGAAAATAATTATATCCCAACCACAGTCCCTGCACTCCTTTCTTCACCCGTAGGTGCTGTTCTAAAACTCGATGTAATTATCCTTGAAAGTGATGCGACTGTTGATGAAGCAACCAAACTAATGAAGGAGAGAAACTCTAGAAGTGTTCTTGCTTCTAATAAAGGTGAGGTTGTAGGCATAGTAAGTAAAACAGATATACTTTTCAAAGTAAGTTCTCAAAATAGAAATCCTACAAAAGTCAGAATTCGTGAAATTATGACATCCCCTGTACTTGCTGTTGGCCCTAACACAACTGTTAAAGAAGCACTTTCTATCATGGATAAGCGCAATGTAAGACAAATAATGGTTCATGCGTATGCAGCAGTTTTAGGAATGGTTACAAGAGAAGATATACTTCAACAGATAGAGACGATATCAGTTTCTTCACACGATACTGCACTTAATGGAACACCTGTTTGCATTATTGATACTAAATCCATATCTTATATCAAAGATACTAGCAAAGCAAACTTCAGGTGTCCGTATTGTGAATCTCCTTTTGACACAAAAGAAGGCTTGTCAAAACATATGGATAGACTTCATCAGGAAGGAGGAGTTGGTGTGCTTGAAGGTGACGTACGAAAGATGTTTGATAAATAGGTACATGGCTCTGTTCATTTAAGCAACATTATTAATAATCATTTTACTCTGCATATTCTTAAGCAGGTCTAACCAATTTATAATATGTTCTAGTTTGCAATTCATTTCCTTTCTACATGGAAAGTAGTCATCAAAAGATTCGGTTCTATCCTTAATGTATTGGATTGTTCGCTCAATGATATGTTTCTCATATATTGAGTAAATATGATGTTCTATGTCCAAAAATATACGAGCTTGTGTATACCATGTTCTATCATCTGTTGAAAGTGGATGTCTTCCATATTTTCTAACTGAATCCTTGCGAAATCTTTCAGCAACAACAAGGATTGTTGTTTCAAAAGAAATACGGATACCAAGAATTACTTTGGCTAAGGGTTCAATATCCACCCAAACTCATGCATATTGATTGCCTACCTTAAGTAATGTTTCATATACAATAAATGTTGATACTTTTTCTTCTTTTCCTTTGCAATATCTTCTTTGCTCCGTAATGTTGGATCCATTTTCATACTGAAACATGATTTCTTTTGATAAATGGAGATAGCTGTTGCGATGTCTTTCTCAAGGGATGACCTCAAAAATATAACTCTAAGGCATATACAATATATTGTGAAGGTGTTCTATTTCTTTTGGTTAGCAATAGAAATGGAGCATCTTCAGCTATAGGATTTATGCTAAGTAAACAGAGCCCTGTAAAATGTTAGAATAGATATATAATACCTGTTCTAAGATCATGCAAAAATAATTGTGTGTGGAATACTTTTATAATAAATGACAAATACAAAATTAAACATGTATAATGCATCCATGAGAGATATTGCTATTACCACTTCACCTATTGATGATTTCACTGCATCAAACTACGTCTTCTGGTTTTTATGAATCAATAATAGTAACTATGTGCATCTAGTAGAGCATGCTAATTGAGATTCACTCATGTCTCTTCCAGATCTTACTATATCTTTCTGCTCTGCATAACGTTTTGAATCATCTAGTGTAGCTTCAAAACCCTTTCCCTCAATTGCTGCCTAAAACATCAGTGGTCTTTTTTAACTTGCAAATACCTAGACCCTCTTGAGGTCTGCTTGTATTCTCTCTTCTTATCACTGCTGCTGCCGCCCCATTCTGATTTTCCCTGTTGTTCTTTTTCTTCTGCTCCTACTACTTCAAAAGGAAGTGTATATTTAGAATTGGAACGTGGAATTGTAATTAGAATATATTAAGTTTATTTTCTATTTAGTTAATTCGATCATATTCAATAACACCAACAATAATGAGATTAAATATATCAATTCAAGAACTTATTTGCCTACTTGTCTTTTTCCCCTTATTTTTTTAATTATTCTGCACCAAAAAATCCTATTAAATCAAATCCCTCCTCTGTTGATGGTTTAGTAGACTTAATTTCTGCAATTGAAATCAAGTGGCCATCTGGATCTTCGATTATCGTATGTTTTCCAAAAGGCTCTTCTTTAGGCTCCTTGAAGAACTTGACCTCTTGTCCTTCTTCTTCTTCTTCTTCTCTTCCTGTTCTTTCGTTTAGTCTTTTGATAGTGTATTCAAGAATCCTTAACCATAAAACCTACAAGCACACTAGCTGTTCCTGCTGATCTCTCTTTTTCTTCTACTCCTCCTTCCGTCTTTATTCGTTGTTTTCTTCTTCCTTTCTTTGCAAGATGCAAGGCTATAGTTGTATCCTTGTTGAAAAACTCAGTCCAATCTTTGGATTGAGTTTTAATAGGCAGCTCAAGAGTGTCTTTATAAAACTTCACAGAACGCTCCATATCTGATACCAATAAAATTACTGCACCTACCTTTGTAAATAGCATAATTGCATCTTTCTGATCATTAAATCTAGTTATTAATTTATCTTCTGTCGCAGCAACCCAAGAGTTATTTTATCTTTACTTGGCAATAAAATCTAGGTTATCAGGTTATCGATAATCATCATCGTACTATTATTAATAATAATTAAGTAATAATACTTGCGTATTCACAAAAGAATTTGGAAACAACAATATACTTTCCTTATGGTTTAAATTTAGATTATATGCAATCGTTTAGCACACATTTTGTGATAATAATGCTTAGTTGTAGAACCATGGCTTACAAGAATATCGTTATCTTCAATTTTCAATCTACAATAGTGACAAAGACCATTCTGTCTTGTCTTAATAATTGAATACATTCTATGTATTCGATGTTCATTAGGAGTGAGAATACGAGTGGTCATTTGTGTGTAGCTAAGAATTAGATATCATATTGTAGATTATATATTATTAGATACTCTATTAGACACTATCTTGACCAGAATTTATAGCTTTTGTGTGATTACGTGCTAATATCAAATGAACAAACATATTAATTAATAATCGAGGCTTAACTTTCGCAATTTGGTCTTTCTTTAAAGTATGTATTACACATGCATCTCATTACTAGATATCAATAAAATTATCTTCTAGCTCCCTATCTTGTATAATTACTGATAGATTTTATATTTCGTTTTTAAGACATATTATTTGATAAAACCTTCTCATAATAGTCTTCGGATAATTCTACCACTTATAAAGTAAGAGGGCAACACAACGTAATAAAGTTATGCAGTTGAGCGAAGACTTGTTAGCTTCAGTGGCAACAAAAAGATCCCTATCACAAGAATTCTTTTGCTCTCAAAACTTTTGTAATTATAGGGTTAGCCATAGTCTTTAATAGGTCAAACAGCATCTAGGATTGATTACTCCACTATTAAATAATATAATTGACCCATTTATCGGATTATTCCTTCCAACATGAAATATAGGGATCTTTCCACTAATGTAATAAACATATCAGGTTCTACTTCTTACTCTAAATATAGTGATCTAATCTCTGCTGCTATTGACTTTGTTATAATTGCCTTTATAACGTTTCTAACATATAAACAACTATCTAAATACAAAAATAATAGAAGATAAGACAAAGGCCACTTCTTCTGAAAGTAAATACATGGAGCATGACCAAAAATATATTGAATATTGAGACTAAATACAGGCTACAATTATATTTTATGATTTTTCTACAATAGGAAGAATATCTGCAATTGCAAATGCGAAAGAAGAGGCACTCAAAGGTCTAAAATTAGTAAGTAGAGTGAAAGTACAAATTGTAACATATAATTACGCATCTGTAGAATATTCCTGCATTACAGACGAATCAACAGAATATTATTGTTGGTCGTTTGTAGAGACATTTTTCGTTTGATAAATATAAAATATAGATCTTTCTATGACAGTGAATAAAAATTACCCGAAGATTAATAGTTATTAATTGCTTACTGAATATAAAATTGTATGCCCTGTAAAAGTATTTGTGAACGATACAAGGCTACCAAAGATAGAAGAGGTAGTTACTATTTTGATAGCAGTATGCAATTATAGAAATGGTTTCTACAAAGTGTATATATATATATATTTAAAATAAAGCAGATTAATCAATAATCGGATAGTTTTTATCCATTTCCATGTCTTCTCCTACTCTGTCTATTGAGTTTGCTATTTCAGACGAAGATAGCGGTGATGCTATTTGAGGAATTAGACTGCTGCCTCAAATCAGCTCTATAATAATCAAGCTTATCTGGATCATACTTTTGTACAATTTCAACATGCTCGCCTTTGTTTATTCTTTGCATGACAACATTACGGTGGACATAACTTGTTGCATAGGAATATCCACGGCGCTTTGCCTCTTTAACAAACTCTAATCTAATGAGATGACCGCCTGTTTCTCCCCAAAAACCTGGCCTGATACTAATCCATTCCATATATGCAGTATTCTTTTTTCCCCAATTTTCATCATGTGTGCCGTGTCTAAGCTGGTAACTCTCTAACCGTCCGCCCTTTACATAACCTACAATTTCTCCAGAGCGATCTTTATCATTATTCTTTACTCTAAGGGTGATTAGTATTGTATCACTACAATCAAGCGACTTTCTAAATCTTTTTTCACTTTTAATTCCTATTGGGACATGTAATTCTCTATATATATTAAGTACAGATTCTCTTGTATCGATCCCAAGGCCATTTTTGACTTCAATTTTTTCTATCACACTTGTCAGGCTTATTTCCTTTCTTTTAAGTGAATTTCTTATATCGATCTCTTTCGCCCACGCTTGTTTGAAAGCAGCAACATTATCAAAGAAGTTTTTCTTATACTCATTTGGAACTGCGTACAATACGCGTTCAAACATTTCCTTTTCCTCTTTTAATATACTAAAGAACTTGACAGATTCTTCATTTATCCGTGATGGATGCCATCCAAGTGCATGAGCATTGGTACGTGCAAGTTCCTTAGAGTGCTCAAAACCACCTAGAGCATAACCTGCAATACGCTCTGAAACAGACAAAAACCATCCTAGATCTTGATAATGTTCTCTTGTGTTGGTATCATTCTCAGCGATTCCTGTATAAGTAAATAACTCTTTCATTCTCTTTTCTGCATGGTCAGCTATCTTACCTCTAAAGGGATATGCAGTGCGATGTATTATTGCAATTACAATGTCGATGCTTATTCCGACATCATTAATGAAGCCTTTTATGTTATCGTCATTTCTCAAGAACCATTCTACAGAATCCTCATTCGGTTTATCAAACTGTTTTAGAGGATCATAATCGTGAAAAAGAGCAGCTACAAAAAGGTATATAATATCATCTTGGCTAAATTTGTTCTGTTTATAGTGTCCATTAGCTGCAACTAAAGCAAAGTAAGCAGCTTCTAGTTCATGATCTATATTATGATAACCATAATAATCTGATCCAAGTCCCTTCTTTGAGAATTCAGACACTGCATGCCTTATTATTCTATGGATCCATCTATCTTGGAGTCCCATCATTGTACCCAATTGAATTATTTTATCCTTTAAAATCGCCTCCTTAGCAATACCGATATTATATCGCAACCACCAAGGAAATAATTTCAAGCGTTTGTAAAACTCGTACCGAGCTGGTAGAGGTTCGGTTAGAGGATTTATTGAGGATAGATCCTTTCTACTGCTGGTGGTATAGTCATTATTATAATTATTGTTATTGTTATTATTGATTTTATCCTCGGTCAAGACTCCATTCTATCTCCTCTACTCGCTTACGATGATGGTAAGAGTTCGTCCTATAAAAATCAACTAATAACATATTGCGAAAATATCACAATATTACTAATATTATCTATATCGCGATACTTATTTGATGAATGTTTTGATAATAACTCTGTATATTTTGTATTATATTGTGAAAAACCTAGCTACCATAATTTCTTATAATGATGTCTTTTAGATCTATGTAGTATGGTCTACAATCTTGTAGAGTAAATTCTCTCTTAATATACTAAAGAATGCTAATCTTATCCAATGAATCATGGGCAGTAATCTTCCGTGAACATTTGAAGAAAGCACATGGATTAGATATTACTCAATCATCTATGCAACTTAATGAACTAGTAGTCAATTGGAACGGATAAAATATGGAGAAATTATCAGAACTCCTCTTGTAACTTAATCATTGTTAGTCTAGATATTTTCCACACACATTTGAAAGTGTTGTAATAGCACCTTCAGACACTGTTTGAAGTTTATTCCAGTTTATGTTAGCTACTTGATGATATTGTAGGTATGCTAATCCAGCTAAGAATAATCCAACTATTACAACTACTATTTTAATTACCTTCTTCAATGCAATCCCAATTAGAATACCTACAAAGAAGCCTCCTCCTAGAGTAGCTGCAGTTGATCCCAAACTTTCAACAATGGTCATATTTCAGATGCAGATCCTTAGGAGTTTAGTTGTAGTTATGTAATGATTATTTTCATATCTCTGTACTACTGGAGCATTCCTGTTTATAGTAACAATGTCAAATACCAACATCCATACTATGGATTGAAAACTCGTACCAGCATATTTCGTGTATGTTGGATCTTCTGTATCTATACTGACTAACTAAAATTCGTAGATATATTTTTAGCTGACTATCATCTATATAGACATTCAATAATTGAGAGCATCTAAACTAGATGTAGCATACAAACAAGAAGAAAAAGATGTAGATGTAAAAGAAAGAATACTTCTTGTCAGACGTATAGTAGAAGAAGACGAAAAGCACATAGAAGATGTAGCAAAAGAATTGCATAGATGCAGAGCATGGGCTTACAAATGGTACAAGAGATATAATGAAGATGGACTGAATGGCTTGAAAGACCAACCAAGAACCGGTAGACCTCCAGATGTACCAAAAGAGATAATGGTAAAAATAAGACAGGAATTGGCTGAAAGTAATATACTGGCTGGGATTTCAGACAAGTAATGGATCTGATATACAAGAAAACAGGAGTAAGATATCATGAGGTACACATCTACCGTTTATTACATAAGTGGGGTTTTAAACCAAAAGTGCTACAAAAAAGATTTGTAAATTCTGCTTCTACTAAAGAAAAGAAGAGATTCAAAAAAGAGTAAATCATATTCTGACCAATCTAAAATCATCAGATTGGACCATTCTTGTACAAGATGAATCCATATTTGTATATGATTATACAATCAGAAAAAAGAAATGGATTTCTGCAGGAAAAAGACCCATAGTTACAGTTACTGGTTCTCGTAAAAGAACAATTGTATTTGGTTGTCTGTCAACAGATAGCCGACAGTTATTTCGGCAATATGATAAATTTAACAGTAGTAAGTTTGTTGATTATCTAAAACAGGTACAGAAAAGATTTGGTAAAATTGTAATTTTTGTCGATAGAGCAACACCACATTGTTCAAAGATTACAAAAAGATTCCTTGATTCTAATAAGGATACCATCAGATTAGAATATTTTCCTCCTGTTGGATCTCCAGAATTTAACGCAGTAGAAGAATGCTGGAGACAAGGAAAGTACAATATACTTTCTTGGTATTATCCTATATTTGATTTTCTAAAAGATACAATTTCATATTATTATAGAACTACAAGGTTCAATCTGGATATTGTAAAGTATCTGATGAGGTCTACGAATTAATGTTATTCAGGATATTTGCTTACCTAACCCTTTGATGATTTGTCTTTGTAACATGTAATCTATTTATCTACAAGAGCTATAGCTTTTGTAGTAGACTTTTCTGTTCAATATTATTATGTAGGTTATAGCCAGTTATAATACAGGTCGAAAATGATCAGATCCTTTCATGATAACATATCATTTAAATCATGTATGATTAGAATATAGCCAGCTCACATAATCAAATTGATTTGAGCGAAAGAAACAACGACATCTCTGACTAATATGTTTACTTCAACAACCTAGTCTTAGGAGAAAAGGACGTAGGTCTGTAATCTAGTTAAAGATAAACCAATCATTACAGCTATATTTTAATTACTTTCTTAAAACATATACTTTATACTACTACCATCCATTTTTGGAGTTGAGGAGACTTTTTAATGAAAGTTCTTGCTCTTATATAAAAGAGGAGGAGGTTTTATAACTTTGTTATCTTAAATGAATCAATCATCTTCTGTACAATCTGCAAATCGTTTTCATAGTCTTCTTCTTTTGCAACATATGTAATGATATATGCTTTGTCGTCTTTTATCGTCCACACTTGCATTGTCTTTAGTCCTACTATATTAGTAAATACTATTTTATAGCCTGGTAGATCTGCAAGTGTAGTTGTATTTGACTCAAGAAGAATTTCTTCTGTTGGATTGATTTGAGAATTTGTATATTCTTCCAATGTCATATTATGGAAAGGCAAATTCTTCACTTGTAACTTAACGTTCTTCGCTAGTGATGTATCGCTAATAGGATAGAAATCTATATCAGCAGAATCTTGTAGAAAAGAAAGATCTAATCTTCCCCATCAGAAGGATATTGGATCTGTATTCCATAAGTGGGATTTTCATATATTCTGAAAGTATTATTATCATCATTTGTTTGTGCTATTGTTATTGTTTAATGTTGGTTTGTAAGTGAAGTTGACAATAATGTAGCTATCAGGATTATTAGCAAACTAAATAGAAGAAGAAGAACTTTCTTCCCGCAAGAATTACAAAGTCTGATCATTATGTTATTTTATAAAGCATATCTTGCTATAAGACTCTTGTTAATGCTCTTGTCTGGTCATATTATTATATGAGCACTAAACAATTTATTCAGACTTCAAAGAATATAGCTTTTGCCTATACACACACTCGGCTATGATGTACACATATCGTTATATTGCCATTTACATTATATAAGAAGCAAAGAGGCATATTTTGTAATGGCAATACTTAGAGTCTACAAAAGAAATTCGACCTTCATGGACTTGGCTAATCTAGTGGAAGAAATTAGTAGAATGGGATTAGTTGACGCCCTACAAAAATACCATAATAAACCTCTTGAAAAGGAAGCCAAGAGTATAGTAGCAGGACCTAGTTTCCTACAGTTCTTAAACAAATTATTTCAAATTCAAATATCAGCTGGAGACGTCATACAATTTGAATCTGGAAATAACAGCAAACACTACATGCTCTCAGCAACCGGAACGTGGGATGAGATAATCAGATTAGAATAACTCCGTTGCATAAGAGAAAAAAGATTGAATTTAGGACAATAAGTTTGCAGAAAGAGAGAGAGAGAGAGAGAGGTGCCATAATTTAGTATTTATAGGACGACAACATCAGCAGACGATTCTCAATTTGTATAATTCTGGAATTCTACCGGATATAATTGCAATGCAGCTAGACATTAGTAAAGACGAAGTTTATCAGGTTATAAAAAATGAAGCCAGTGAAGAAGAAAGAAAAAAGACATCTGTCAAACAGCTTTCAAATACTTCTTCATTAGGTATGTTCTATCTTGATGCGGTAATAAATATCGAATTAGATATCAAACATGCACAGCATAGTATGTGGAAGGCTTTGAAAGGAGTACCGGAGTTTAATATCTCAATGGTGGAAGAAACACAGAATATTCTTGAAAGATATGCAAAATCTAAAGTTACATTTGTAATTTTACATATTGATATTGTAGGCTCAAGTAGGATGTCTATGACTCTGCCAGTTGAGAGGCTTGCAACTATAATTCAGACATTTACTCAAGAAATGTCTCTTATGATTGCTGCATATGGTGGATATGTATTAAAGTATGTCGGAGATGCAGTTTTAGCATTTTTCCCTGTAAGTTCCCATGACCTGTATTTGCCTTGTATTAATGCAGTAAATTGTGCTCGGTCTATGATTAAGATAATGCATGAGGGTATGAATCCAATTCTAAATGAATATGATTATCCAGAGATTGGAGTACGTGTAGGGGTAGATATTGGTGAGAACATAGTTGTGCAATATGACTTGGATACTCGTACGCCTACTATAAAGGATAAGCAGATAATAAAAAAAACACATCTTGACATTCTAGGATATACTATTAGCATTTCAACTAAAATGACAACATTTGCAAAACCTAATCAAATTATAATTGGTCAGTTTGTATATGAGGCATTGGATGATGTACAAAAATCTACTTTTAAAGCTCTGCCAGTTAGTTCGGATGTGTGGAGTTATGTCAGTAACAATACTGGAGATATTTACAGTCTGTATTCTAGTAATATAAAGGAATGAAAAGAAAGAGATACGGATGAGATCTGATATAAAGCAACAGGACCTATAACAATTTAAAAACAAGTTATTTTAAGCGCAATTAGTACTTTGATAGAATAAAGAATAACTGTTTTGGGTTTGAGGCTTGGAAGAAAAAGAGAAAGTGCAATATAGCATAGCTCAATCTTCCTACGTTGGTAACGGCAATGATATGAGACTATAAGAGTTACCATCTTGATCTTTGAATTTAGACATTATACCTCCCCACTCCTGCTTTTCAGGGGCAGTGATATAAACTCCTTTATTCTTAAGTTCTTCATAAGTTGACGTTATATTGTCTGAATAAAACCATATGCCAGTTTCTGTTCCAATACCTTTCTTTGCAGCTTCAATCTCTCCTTCATTTGACATCAATTGGGCATTTGCCACCATAAGGCTAATTGTTGACTGTGATGCTTTTGGTGCAACTTCAACCCATCGTATACCACTACTATTACTATTACTACTACCAAAGAACATGTCTGTTTTAAGTTCAAATCCAAGTTTTTGAGTATAGAATTCTACAGCTTTATGTTGATCTGAAACTATGACTACTGTTCCACCTATTGTATCGATCATTTCCTAATCATTCTTTTAATCAAACAATACGTTATAAGGAATGCCATCATCTTCACAAAGAAATAGTGTCATGGTCTTTGTGATACTATGAGAGACAGTAATTCTAAATTACAAATTAGACTTAAATCTATCTTTCACACTCTACTGAATCTGCCACACAATATGAGCGTTATTCTAATAATATTAAGATTAAAATAAAGAATAGAAGATCTAATAAACGTTAGTAAAGCTAACCGTGCTCATGTTTCACCTAGAATATATTCAAAACCTTTGTCCAGGATTCTATGCAAGCCTTAACATAACATAGCCACATGTCTTCTGTTATCATTAAGTCATGATAGAATACTAAAGTCCTCAAACTAATAAATAATTTAATCTACAAAATTTTCTAATGAGTTCAGCTGCTGGCTGATTCATTCATTTTATTTAGAGTTTGCTAGGCTATGTATAAGATAAGATATGAAACACCAAGCATAGAGTGATGGGGAGAGGAGGAGGAAGAAGAAGATGATAATAATAATGGACATTACTTAGAGGTTCATGCAGAGAAAGAAACAAGAGTTCTAGAATAAAAAATTATATCTTTTTTACTTTGACAAAACTATCTTATTGTGTTGGCTTTTACTTGTTCTTCTTTATTTTTATGGGTCTAAATTCTAACTCTACTCCATGTTTATCGTTATAATTAAAGGTAAAAGCTTCATTAGGTAAAATAGGAAAGCTCGACATTTTCCTGTTTAAGCATATAGGACATTTCTCAGTAGGTAATCTAGATTTATCAAAATATGTAGCACACCAATAACATGTTTCACAAAGAATGAATATGTCTTCTAGAGAACCATACTTCTTTTTTCTTATTATTAACAGCCAATTTGGAATGTCATTTGTATTACAGTTTACACAGCAAATAATCTTTGTTTAGTTGTATTGCTTGTTTGTTTGTTTAGGATGCTATAATTAACATTAATTATTTTCAAGTGAAAATGCATAAACCTAACTTCACAAAAGATTTAGCATATCACTACAAACAGTGTAGAAGATAAGAAGAAATTTATAATTCAATAACTTTTTTATTTTATTTTATTACTACTGTAGAAAATCTCTGATTGTCGTAAATACTTATTACCTTGACTCAGCCTCTAAGCTACGAATCCTATTGATTATATTTGAATGATCAGCTTCTGGTTCTGTGGTTATGTAGAGAAGATGATTGTCGCCTAGTGGCATAGTGATACGTTTAATCTTTTCATATTCAGCCAATACGTATTTACCTTTTCCAATCTTTGGTGCAAGTTTGCTGCGTATTTTCCATGAATTAGCAGCAAGTTCAAGCGATTCTTTGCTTTCCTCTGGACTGAGCAAATTCTTTACACCTTGGCGGTGATCAGAGAACATTACTTTGCCATTGATGTCACATATAGTGACTAGTCGAATCTTTGGGTCAATATTCATAATATCTACCTGCAGTTTTTGATAATCCATTAGTCACTAATTTGATGAGGAATTATTAAAGTTTAAACCCAGATAGATTCTCTCTAACTGATGTTTTTCAATCTATATAATATGGATAGGAGGAGGAGTAAGGTAATCTTCTTCTGTATATAGCGATAGTGACAACAGCAAGAACAAGAACAACAACAATATAAGAAATTCATTGCTTTTACTGTAATCAAGATTATTCAAGCGATAAGGAGCGTGTTGAACACATAGGCTATGAGCACCCAGGTAAGCTGTATTATCCTACACAAGAGGACTTTGAGAACAGACTGAGTCCTGATAAACAAACTAGAAATAGCCATGACAGCAATATGACGTTAAAATTTAAGAAATAATATTTCACTCAAACTAATAATAATGGTGTCAAAAGAAAATGGCATTGACTTTATTCTTAATCATCTTAAGGAGCCATTATTCCCAAGAACTATTTCCACATACAGATCAGAAGGAAGACAGTTTGAAGTCTTTAGCAAAGAAGAAATGATAAAAGCCTTTGAACAATCTGACCTTGTAGACTGTAGAGTCAATGCTTATCCTTCATATACAGAATACAAAGGAATCAACAGACAGGCACCTAATTTTCTCTTCATAGATTTAGACAGGTCTACTTTTGAAACAGAAAGAGAACATAGACTAGCATTGACTAACACTTTAATAAATATCAAAGAAAAGTTATCAGAAGCTTATCCTACTGTACTATGGTCTGGGAATGGATATCATATATACCAACCTATAGAAGCCTTTGTTTTAGAAGAGGAGGAAATATTCAGGCAGCAATGAATTTGATCAGCCTTCTAAAGCATTCTTGAGATTTGCAGAACAATATCTATCTCACAACAAATCAGATCCTTCACATAATCCATCATTTAAATCATGTATGATAAGAATACCAGGTTCATTTAATTCCAAATGTGTCTTAAAGGGTGAAGATCCAGAAGTTAGGATTATACAAAGATGGGACGGACATAGACCAAAGATTAACTTACTTTTAGGCGCTTTTCATGCATATCTTGTAGACCAGAGAATAAAAGAATTACAAAGACAGAAGGAATTAAAAGAAAAGTATAGTGTAAAGAATAATAGCAACTTTCCTTCCAGAACTGTAATCGCATGGATTGAGCTATTGCTAGAGACTCCGATAGAAGATTATAGAAAGAATGCACTAAGCCTTATACTTGGACCTTATCTGATAAATGTTAAGAAATTATCTTATGATAATGCATTCAATATTATAAAAGACTGGTTGAATAGGTGTGATTCAATTAAAACCTTAGATTCTAATTTTAGTTATCGAATAAAGTATGCTCTGGAAAATTCAATAAAGAATGGTCATCTACCTATGAAGTTTGAAACCTTGAAGGGGAAGAACAGAGCATTATATGATAGGCTGAATATAGAGAAATAGTAAATGCAGGTATTCGGTTATACTCTAACGTACCAAAGCACTAGTCACAGTAATAAGCGTATTATATTTGGCATCATATACCTGTGTTAAGAGCCAATTTTAAAAGTAATTCATCACAGTATATAGTACATATATAACAAGAATATTACAGATGGTCTGAATTCAAATACCGTGCATTGTTAACATAAAGCTATGAGTAATGATTTGAGAAACAAGGTACAGAATGTCAAACAGCTTTTATTATTATTATTTAGCCCCATAAAATACCATGGGATCTGCATTTAGATCCAAGGTCTTGGGATACGTGTAACATGGTGCTCGGCTCGGACGCACTATTCGCGACAGTTAGCTTATACGTTAGGAAGTTTCACAATTAACACAAAGGCAGACATATTATGGCAATCAACAAGGAGACAAAGAGCTTTGGTATGCCCTGGGAGAAAGAGTACGGTTACGCCCAGGCGGTGAAAGTTGGGGACACTATCTATCTATCTGGGCAGGTAAGTCATGACGATAAGGGCAACATCGTCGGTCTCAGAGATATGGAGGCTCAGATGCGGCAGGCATATACTAACATCCAGAAGTTACTCATACAGTACGGGGCAACGATGGACAATGTAGTAGATGAAGTACTCTTTGTGACGGATATGGACACGGCCTTCGCAGCGGCGGTCAAATGCAGGCCGGATGTCTTTTCAGGCACTCCTGTTGTGGCAAGTACCATTGTACAAATTCAGCGTCTTGCGTTCCCTGAGCTCATGATCGAGATTAGATGTGTAGCTAAGTTGTAGAACCCTCTTGCTACCTTTACTGAAGTCCAGGCTAAAATTTATGATGTTAATGATAACCGACCATCTAATGATGATGAAGGGCCACAGAGATACTGAAACTAAAATTAGAAGCATATATCGTTAGGATATTCTGATAATTAGGCATATGGGATGTATAGCAGGAAAGCGTACAGAAGGTTCATGCAACAAGATATTTGCAGACATCAAATGTGATTAACCTTTTAAAATTAAAGATTATGTAAAGCATCTATTAGTAGAGTAATTAAATAATGCAATTTGTGAGTACAAAACAATGTGTATGAGAAGAATAAATAAAGTATATTCTATCGAGAGATAATTCTAAAAGAAATTTGCCATCAATAAATAGTACATATAAGACAACATGATTACTAGATACTCCTAATTAAATTACCGTATAGTGGTAACAGTTGAAAACAGATGATAGCAACGGTAACAAAATTGGTAGCAAGTGGTAACAGCTATAAGCTTCTGTCAATATAATTGGATATAGTAAAAGAAGATGTCGATAATGACAAGAAAGGAAAGAGAAAGACTTGTACGAGACCTTTACAATCAGGGAAAGACTTATCGCGAGATATCCAAGGTGGCAAGAATATCCCCACGCGATATAGGAGTTATTTTGAATAAGGCAGTTGAAGAGAAGAAAGAAGCATCGCAAGAACAACAAGATAATGACGATGATAAGAAACATCAAGAAGAGGAACAACGACATCTATCTTTAGCCTCCCAAGCTTACAAACTCTTTTCTGAAGGTAAGACTCCATTAGAAGTTGCTATCGCGTTAAACCTAAGAGAGTCAGAGGCAACTAAATTCTACAAAGAATATTGGAAGCTTAAGCAGTTACACAATCTGCATATGGCTTATGAAGAGCTCAAAGATGATATTGACCCTTTTCTAAAGTTATATAGATTATCTAAGGCCAAAGGTATGGGCGTAAAGCAAGTTGCTAACATTCTTGCAATTGCGAATGATGGTTTACCAGCCATTGAAGAGCGATTTAAAAGGCTGAGAAATGACGCAAGTATTTTGCAATTTCGAAAACGTACACTCGAGAGAAATTTATATCAATTGAATAATCAACTAGCATCAACAACTAAACTCTTGAATTCTCTTCGTATGTCTTGTAAAAGAGAAAGAAGGGAGATAAGAAGTCTCTACAATGAAAAGGAAAGACTTGAGGCTATTGTAACAGAATTTAAGAATGATAATGAAGAATATCTTGATAAGATTAAGCAGTCAGCTGAAGAGAAAATAAAGGAAGTTTTAACAAATGGTAAATTTCTCTTACAATTTGCTGTTGCTTCAGTAATTGAATCACTAAGGATGAACCCTGAATTATATAATTTCGTAATATATTATAATTCAAATAATAATACTGCTATCTCTTACAGACCTGACTATCCTTCGTTAATGTCCAGAGAGCAACATCAACAACAATCATTTAATGATAGTTATACTGCTTTGATATTAGAAGAGGCTGAAAAGCTTTACAATGAGTTAAGGACAGAATTTACAAATAGATTTATAACAGCAAGTGCAACTATTAGAGAATCATCATTATCGTTACCATCATATAATAACAACAGAAACTAATCCATGAGATTTATAATACATGTCAAGCAGAAGCAGCTAGATACAATCAAACGGATATTTATAACAATGACCAAGAGCAACCAAATAACCAGCAGATTACATAAATCCTAACGAATACCAGAATTTGACAATCAATCTCTTTATAAACTAACATAATATAAGAAAGAACGAGGCTCAAGAAGAGAAACAGAAACAGAATGTAAAACTTTCACAAATACTGAAAGATGCCACTGAAGGACAATGTTTTGGATATTTAATGAAAGTTTCCGAAATTACAGAGCTAGGCGAACATCATCGTCAAATCACATCAACAACATCAGAATCTGTGCTCAAAGTATCTGGTAATGGTTTGCTGATGTCAAAGTCTGGAATTGTAGATGAATCATCGACCTTATCTGTATATGGATATGTAGCTGATGATGATGATATTTTGAGGGCATATAGAAGTTTAGGAATTCATCCATATTATAGAATTAAATGCAACAGATGTAATATGCTTGGTGATGGGTATCTTCTATATCGTGTCCTTGAACATATGAATGACTATCATCGAGCTTCATTTAAAGAAATAGGCTCATACCTTGAAACATTAGGACTTTAAATAAGTGTAGGTAAGCAGATGATGTGCCGTTAATAAAATGATGAAATCCTGGAATTTTGGAACCATTAAGTTAACTGAGCCGACCAATTTTATACAATTTATAAATTGTATATGTCAGAGATAAATTGCATTGTCATCCGAAAACCAATTCAAATGTGAAGAATGTGGAATGGTATTTAGCTCTCAACAAGAGCTTCAGCAGCATGCTAACAAGGAACATGTTGGAACAGCATAATAGCATATTGTTGAGAGTTGAGAACTAAAATATTTGAGCAGGACTAGATTTCTTGATATTGAGTTAAGACTAAGTCATCATCAAAATTAAGAAATACAAGATAGACAAATTTATTAAACACAGACAAACAAAAGTCAACAACAATATATGACAACCAATTACTGTTTTATAGCTCCTATACTTCCTGGAGGAATAGAATTAATGAGAAAATGGAATGAAGAAAATATAGTAAACAATAAAGAACATGATGAAGTCTTTAGAAAAGCGGGAATATCACGTGAGCAAGTATGGATTCAACATTTACCACAAGGAGATGTTGCAGTTGCCAGTTATGAGACTAAAGATCCTGAACAATCATTTAAAGTATTAGCTACATCCAATGAACCGTGGGCAGTGAAGTTCCGTGAACATTTAAAGAAAGCACATGGATTAGATACTACTCAATCATCTATGCAACTTAATGAATTAGTAGTTAATTGGAACGGATAAAGTATGGAGAAATTATCAAAGTCCTTTCATAACCTAAGGCATCGTCAGTCTTGAACTGTCTTCTTCTGGGAAGTAATATTCCATCTTTGCTTTAGTCAATAAACCAGATACCTAGTGAGGCATGTGAGTATGTATATATAGTAATTGATAACTTTGAGTGAAGAAAGTGAGAGAGAAGAAATTAAAGACGAAACCCATCATATACAAGATGAAGAACAAGAAGAATTGGATGAGGTAGAGGAAGAAGAAGACGAAGAAGTTAGAGGAGCTAGCTGAATGAGAAGAAGAAGACTACAGCAATAATAGAACAAATATTTCCCTTAGTTTCTCTTCAAAGAAATACATCGTTTATGGTTGCTTGCATCTTCTATATCATCCTTTGATAAATCCAATAGTAAATCCTGCTGACATACTACCTGTAAGAGGAATACCAAAGCTAGTCACTGCTAATGAGGATGCTGTTGCAGCAGCATGACCATCTCCACTAACACTGCTAATACCTGGAATCTGCATAGTTAGATTTGCAACTGTCGTTAGCGCTCCTTCTGAGACTTGTTGAAGTTTATTCCAGTTTATATTTGCTATTTGATGATATTGTAGATATGCTAATCCAGCTAAGAATAATCCAACTATTACAGCTACTAATTTAATTACTTTCTTCAAGGCATATCCAATTAGGACACCTACAAAGAAGCCACCACCCATAGTAGCTGCAGTTGGTCCAAAACTCTCAACAATGCTCATAATTCTTTATGCAGCTCCTTAAGAGATTAGTTATAGTTATACAATGATTATTTTCATATCTCTGTGGTATTGCAGCATTCCTGTTAACAGTAACAATGTCAAATATCAACATCCATACTATGGATTGAAAACTCGTACCAGCATATTTTATGTGTACAAAATCTTCTATATCTATTTGCTTACCTAAACCTTTGACAACAATTTGTCTTTGTATCATGTAATCTATTTACTCTACAAAAGCTATAGCTTTTGTAGTAGAGTTTTCTGTTCAATATTATTATGAAGATTTATAGTCAATATGACTTTGCAGATGGCAGCTTTACTATCTTCATCTGTCTCTCTCCCGCTGTCTCTTTGATGCTTCACAGGTAGGCAATCTTCTTCTGTCTTGTCCTCCTTGTACGCTCAATTAGATTCATCAACTGATAACCATATTCAAGGTTGTGTTTCACATGATTAATACCATGTGAAACATCAGCTATGAATTTATTATCAAGGATATTTTCAATATATACTCTGACTCTTTTTACAGAGCTAGCAGCACGTCCAAGTTGATAAGCTGCAATCTCTCTACCAAGTTCCGTTTCTATTTCCTTTCTAAATTCTTGTCCTGAGCCTTCTATTATTAGTCTGCTATATTTTTGTAATCGATTATAGTTGCGGCATATTTCACTTATCCGCTTCAGGTCTGAATCCTGCAATCTTGCTAGCGATTCTTCTAACTCTTTTCTTTCTCTATTTGTTATATGAGCAAGCCTTTCAACAAGGTCCTTATTCGATAATAAGAGTCTCTCCTTATGTATAGCGTCTGCTGTTGTCGTTGATGTTGCTATCACTGTTACCGGTGTTTTCCATTCCTTTTTCTGTTCTTCTTCACTAATCGCCGTTGATTGCTGTTTCCTTAATTGGTAATATTTCTCAATACCGATTGAACTTACTTTAGTGCCTTTTGTATCAATACCTTGGTTAATAATAGAAATAACATCGACAACAATTGTTGGAAAGTTTAACTTTAGACTATGACTGAAGTTTTCATAGTTTTCTATAATATCTCTATAGATCTTGAAAATTGCATTGTTTATTATTTGTGAACTCGTTCTTTTCTCTTCTATACCTTTTGCAGATAATGTCAGAAAGTCAGACAATTGTGATTGGGAAAAGACATAGGAGGAAGTTAGTGAAGAATATGCATTTGCTATAATCTTTATAGATCTAATCCATTCGTTACTGACATTTCCAGATTCTTTTGGATCTTTTTCTTGTACAAGATCCAAGGTATCCCTATAAATTTCGTTATCGTTTTCTATCTTTAATATATTAAGACAATAAAGTAATGTTTCCATGAGTGACACAAGTCATCAATAATCTATATGATATTCAGACCTTTATGCTTCAAATACAAATGTTCTTGATCATAATAATGTACTACCTTTTTAATCATATATCATAGAACTAATCTCTTCTTTAGTTAATGGTAATAGTGATACTCCTGTTGCATAATTGAGAGGATGGCGGCACTTACAGTTATGATTACCACAACCATGTACTGAAAATTTATGATGGCATCTACGATAGCTGCAGATTGGTTCGGTTTGTTGACCATATACATCAATTACTTTTGTTGGGTGTTTTCGTTGTTGTTGCTGTTGTTGAGATGATGATGATTGTTCTATTAATATTGTAGCAGGTGTATATTTCTCTAAAATTGCCGAGTTAGTAGCCGTAGCCGTTACTAAGGTATCTAATTGAACTCTTTCCAATTCCTCTCTCTTCCAGTGGCAGCTATAGCAATACCCGCACTTGACGCATGTAAATTGTGTTCTGATCCTACAACAACTGCATTCTCTGTAAGTTGATACAAGAGTGTCTCTTAGATACTCATGCAGAATATAACTATTCTGATTACTTATTCTGTATCACCATCACCACTACTAAACTTACATTATCCACTATGGACTTTGGTTGACTTGATGCCGCTGCCTTTTTGAACTGAATTCTTTGATCCTTTTCAGATATATGATTATATAATAATAATACCGCGCCTTCTTTTACTGTATAAAGTCTTGCTGAAATATCGAGCATTAATGGAATGATACTTCCTTTCCATATGTGTTGAGAAGTACGAGGCTCAGCCATTGCCGTCCTCCTACTCGCTATCTATTCTGCTTCCCCTTTCTGTTGTGGCTTCTGGTTGATATGATAGCTTAAAATATTATACAAAGAAGTAAAATAAAAGAATATACTATTGGAATATCATTGAGATATAATCTCTATATAGTGCATTGTGATCTAAATTCTTCTGTTGTAACCATAATTTGGAGTTGTGGTGCATAATGTTTCTTTCTTCATAACTACTTACTACCTTCTATCTAGATTTTCATGGTAGTAAACATGTTGTACAGCAATGCTTTTAGTATTAATTCCTTGTCCATCCATGTTTAGGAATTTTCTAGCAGACACTAGCAATTAGTATTTCTTTTCCTTTTACTTCTACATGTTTCATTTGTCTATTGGCAATTTCATTTGTCTTGGCAACCTCTACATATTCCTCATTAGTAGCACTCTTGCTCATTATTGTCTAATGGATAATTATATGGATTCATTATTTATGTTTAGTAGTATTATTATCTTCAGGTTGTGTTATAAATCATATGTATATAAATATTGTAGTAGTAGCCTTACTGGCTAAGGCCAAAGAAATACTACTAAAGAACATAAGAAGAGCTAATTATTATCAATATGTTGACTGATGAATAAAGAAAAAAAGCAATCATGTGAACGATGTGGAAGTCGGGATGGTATAGATATTTACTTTGGTTCCACACAAAAGGAAATCTGGTTATGCAAAGCTTGTAGAAAACAACTGCTATTGGGTAGATAGTAGCAGCTGCCTGCTGCTGACATGCTATCGTAAAGGAGGAAGAAGCCAGACGACAGAAGTACAAAGACCAGCAACATCAGGAAGAGACATCCTCCAAAGCCTATGAACTATTTTCTGAAGGTAAGCGACCTGTAGAAGTCGCTATTGCACTAAACCTAAGAGAGCCAGACGCAACCAAATTGTACAGAGAGTATTGGAAGCTAAAGCGATTGCATATACTCAATTTCATATACAATGAGACAGATGGTAACCTACGGCCATTTTTAAAATTATATCGACAACTAATACACGAAAAAGGTATGACTACCGATCACGTAACCAATGCCGTGGAGATTGATATTCATAAACTTCCCTATATGGAAGATCTCTATAAACAAGTAATACATGAGGTTGATAATCTTCAATGTTTAAGCCAAGAATTGATAAATCATATAGAGGCTTTGAAATACAAATTATCAATATTAGACAAAACTGCACTTTCTGCCGAACAAGAACGAAAGAGAATAGAACAACAATTACAAGAACTGATTGACAAAAAGAATAGATTAGAAAAATGGATTGCAAACATTTCAAACAATGAGGAGTTAAAGCAGATAGTTAAAGAAAATGTTAAAGCTGTATTATCTAACAACAAGATACTCATATCAACAGCTTTTGCAGCAATAATTCAGAGGCTAAGGACTGATCCACAAATGGCTAATTTAATTTACAGCATACCTATTAATGCGAACAATGGCGAACAACATAAAGATAGTAACAATAATTCTATTGAATGCATTGAAGCCAATAAGGATAGGCTATTAGACTTGGCCCAAAAGCATTTCGGAAACCTTGTCGAAGTATTGACGAACAATGCTATAGATACTGCTTCCCTTTCTTCATCAAATCCCACATTCTCATTGCTGGAGTCATCATCTACATTCCCAGGTCCATCGAATAAAATTGCTACATACAGAATAGAAGAGCCAAAAAATTATCATAATAGTAAATAATTCATTTCAACATTTCATAAACATAAAAATAATAATCATCACATTTTAACAATCAACAAGAGTTATAGATATTAGTTTCAGTATATTCTCCATAAATGTCAATATATTACCAAAGAATTGTTATGTAGTGGCAAGTTCAAAATATAACTACCTAGTTGAAATTGTTGGAACTTTTATACTTGTTTATGCAATTGCTTCAGCAGCTACTGTATATTCTGATAGTGGTCAGCTAGGAGTAATTGGAATAGGTTTAGTTCATGCACTAGCACTAACTGCAATAGTTTATGCGATTGGATATCGCTCCGGAGCTCAGGTTAATCCAGCTGTTACGATAGGACTGCTGGTAGCAAGAAAATTAGGAGTAAAAGAAGCAGCATTGTATATTGCAAGTCAGATAGTAGGTGCTGTTATTGGTGCAGCTGTAGTCTATGCTATTTTTGGTTCTTCTATGGCAGCAAGTGTAACGCTTCCTGCAGATGGAAACGTTACTAGAGCATTTGTACTAGAGACTGTTATGACATTTACTCTTGTATATGTAGTATTAGCAGCAACTACATCTAAAAATTTCAAGATAGTACCATTAGCAGGAGTAGCAGTAGGATTTACACTTGGATTTAATGTTATTTTTGGTGGTTCTATCACTGGAGGGTCATTAAATCCAGCCCGTTCTTTTGGCCCTGCATTGATTGCTGGAAACTTCGACCATCATTGGCTTTACTGGATAGCACCTATAATTGGAGGAATAATAGCAGCTGGAGTGTATAAAGGATTACATAAAGATACAGACTTTCCATTAGCAGAAGATGAGCAGGTCAAACAATGATGAAAGATAAAGAAAACAATAGTACAAGAGGTCAACTGTTTGCTTGCTTTTACTGCGGTCAAACTTACATGAGCTACACTCAGCGTAATGAACACGTAGACTATGAGTATTCAGGAAAGATACATTATCCAACACCGGAGGACTTGAGTGTTTGTTACGATGTGCTCATCACGTCTTGATATTATCAGCTTCATTTCCATATCATCTTTTATATAAGATATTATTTAATTATGTGGAAACCATAGTAAAGAAGACTTAACAATGAATAAATTGTTCGACTGCCCAAATATAGAAGCAATAAAAAACATTTTCACATTCAGGCTTCAAATGTCTTGCAATAACTAATTTAACTCTATTTATGAGAAGTTATTTTATGCAATTAAAAATAGTAATAGAATATCCAAGTCTTATCATGTTATAATTCTGGTTTGCAAATTCAAGTCAGATCGTCACATAAAACCGAACCTGTTAACTGTACAGGTTCATATACGTCTGAGTATCATATATACATAGATAGAGAGCAACATATGAGTATCCCATAGTATTTAAGTACATGGCGTCGGCTCTTGAAGTATGTCAAAGAAAAAAGAAAATGATAAGTCAATGGATAATAATAACCAATCAAAAAAAATATCGTCTTCATCATCTGCTTCTTCTCTTATTGCATATGCTGGACCAGACCAGGTTGTATATGAAGGTACAATAGTTACGCTTGATGGTACTGCAATTAGAACTGATCCTGATAGTAACCTTCCTCTAAGTTATTCTTGGGTACAGGCAGATGATACTAATACTGTTAGGTTGAATAATCCAAATACAGCCAATCCAACGTTTGAAGCACCATATGTAGAATTTAATTTAAAAGATAAAAATATTCCAAAAAATCCTTATACGAAGCTAAAATTTCAGCTTACTGTCAAAGACCAAAGCGGTAAATCTAGTCCACCTTCAATAGTAAATATTACAGTCAAAATGGTACAGAGAGCATTAGTCTTTCAAGGTGGTGGCGCTCTTGGTGCATATGAAGCAGGAGTTTTTGAAGAGCTGTGTAATGAACTTATAAAAAAAGATAGGCGATTAAGACATCGACAAAATAGACCAGTGTTTGATATTATTGCAGGCTCTTCGATAGGAGCAGTAAATGCTGCACTCATAGTTTATAATGTTATGCCTAGCAACAGCAGCAGGAGAAATGATACTTCCACTTTAGAAGAAGATACATTGACAATGTGGGAAAGAGCAATACAACAGCTTAATAGATTCTGGGATGAGATATCATTTCCAATATGGTGGTTGGAAGGCAATTTATTTGATACTTGGTGGAAGAACTGGAAAGAAATTACTACAATGTCAATTGAAGGATGGAAGAAATTTTTTGAAATAAATAAAGAAACCTTCGCATGGAGAGATATGCTACCATACTCATTATATTATTTGTGGCCTGACAGATATGTTCCTATGGCTTCTCCAGAAGCTGCAAGAAGGTATTTTTCGTGGATATATTTCTTATTCTCAGGCGCTCCAGGTGTAATGTCTGAAAACTTTCCGCAGCCAGATACAAAATTCTTTGCAAATATACCTCCATTTTCTAGATTTGACAATAGTCCATTGACAAGGACAATGAAGAAGTATTGGGATTATGATAACGATAGTAATAAGATAAAAACAAGTTTTGACAATGGTGAACCACGACTATTACTGGTTTGTGTTGATGCTATGGATGCTTCATCCGCAGTAACATTTGATAGTTATTTATGCAAAACCAAATATCTAGATGGAAAGGCAGTTAATAACAAAGATACCCGCAATAACAATGAGCAAGATAAGGAAGCTGAATACTACACAATAGACTATCCTAACGGTATATCAATAGAACATGTTACTGCAAGTATGTCACCTAATGCAAGATATAAGTATCCAAAATTCCAAGCAGAGAGTAAAAGAGAAGGCAAGAAAGATCATTATTTTTGGGATGGCGCCTATCTTAGCAATACTCCATTAAGAGAAGTTATACAGTCGCATAGAGATTACTGGTATAAGGTGAAAGAAAGTGAAGTTCCACATTTAGAAGTATATATAGTTAATTTATATCCAACAGTAGAAGAAACTGGTGAGATACCGCATGATGCTGACACCATTCAGGATAGAGAGGTAGATATCAGATTCCATGACAGAACACAATATGATGTAGAAGTAGCACAAATGATTACAGATTATTTAATACTAAATGGACAGGTAAAAAATCTTGCATTAAAATATTTGGCCAAATCAGGAAAGAAAGAGTTGCTAGATTCATTCTTAGAAGAACTTGAGGAAGATCTCCTAGTTAAAAAAGATGCAATAAGCAGAAGTCGTGGAGGACTATTAAAAGAAAATGATAATACCAAGAAGAGAAAGTACCGTGATCTTGTAGAAGGAAGATTTGATATTGCTAATGTAGTATACATAAATCGAAAAGATGATGGTTATACTATTTTTGGTAAAGCTTCTGAATTTTCAACCAAGACAATAGAAACACTAAGACAACAGGGTCGTGAAGCAGCTAAAGAGGTAATAAATCAAATTAAATATTAAAATGGATTATCGATGCCATTGTATAAACACTATTATTATTTAATCATCGGTATGACAATAATGATTTAGATTCCGATGATAAAAACACTATAGCAATGATAATACTGCCGCAACTACCACCACCAAACACATACAGTATCCCTCTGATTTTCTGAGTGAGCGGTTCTACTTTGACCTGCGTAGAACAGCATAATGAAGTATATAGAGTATGCGATGCGACTTAAAGAAAAATTTATTTCTTACCTGCGGCTTTTGATTAACATGAACCCTAAAACAAGAAGAATACGAACTCAGGGTTCAATGGACGCCCAGTCCATACCTGTATGTATGAGAGGATTCGATAACTTTTGAGCATAAAAATGCCATTTCTTAATAAAAAATGGACGCATTAGACTTCTAGTATGATTTATTTTCTTTGGTATGAAAGCAGAGAATATGACTCCAAAAATGAAAAAGATAATTAGAAAGTTTATTCACAACAATTCTTAACTCTTTTTTAGAATCCGCTAGCTACATATTAATAACAACCAAGTTGTTGTTGTACTACACTATGAAAAAAGCGGAGAGATAGAGAAGCAACATTTACATTTAATTACCAGCCAATCAACCAAATAACAACTACAACGGCAGAAGCAATCATTTAATGATAGATATACTGCTTTGATATTAGAAGAGTCTGAAAGGCTTTACAATAAGTTAACGACAGAACTGACAGATAGGGTTATAACAGCAACTGCAACAGATATCTTCTAAAGCCTACAACTCTTTTCCGAACAAAAGACTCCTTTAGAAGTAGCAATTGCACTAAATCTAAGAGAGGCAGAGGCAACTAAATTTTACAAAGAGTATTGGAAGCTAAAACAACTACATAATCTAAATATGGTTTATGATGAGACTAAAGATGATATTGAACCGTTTCTAAGATTATATAGATTATCTAAAGCTGCAGGTATGAGTGCACGACATGTCACTAACCTTCTTAAATTGCAAATACTGACCTACCAGATATTCAATGCAGATATTGTGATTGGGGGATACTCTTTCTAAAGCTGTATTGACAATCTCATAGTTACCAGCTGATTTATCTGCAGGAATATACTTGTAAAAAAATAATAATGTGAGATAATGTTTGATCGTTGGACTTACACTTAATAGTGTCTTTAATGTAGTCTTAGTGTTTATTTTGGCTAAAGTTAACCAATTAAACGATGAGGAACGCCATAAGATAGAATCACGTCTTGCTAACTATAATATACCATCTCAAATTTTAGAAATGGTTGCAGAAAGTTGTGGCTGTAAAATGGAATTTGGTTCTATTAGAAGGAGAACTAATTTAGCGGCTCGACTTTCTAAGTTGAATGGTCAATCAATTATCCTCCTCCAACAGATATTTCTTGATTGTGAAGATTGTTTTTCAATTTTTAGACTTGCAACTTATTTTTCTTCCATATACAATCCAAAATCTTACAAATTTGCCATGGAAAAAGATGTATGCGGCAAATCAGGTACCAAATACACTTTTGATGTTTGCATTTATGAAAGAAATACAGAAGATTTGATTGCTGTCGGCGTGCATAACAAGAATACAGAAAAAGCTGCAGATTCTAAGTGTTTACAAAAATTTTTGACATCTATTAAGGATATTTGCACCATTGAAAAGCATATGCAGAGAATGTACTTTGTATCTTCATATGGTTATGAGAATATTAATTCTGCACAATTAATAAAAAGTCAGAGCATAGATGACAGAGAAGTCAGGTTTCTAGAATACAAGGATAAAATATATTTTGAGTGCAAATCTCTAAGGTAAAATTGTAAATTGGTAATGATTATACACACACATGCACAGTAGTAGATTGCTAACCTTTCTTTGCTGCTCTACACCTTTTATCTAATTCAATTCTTGTTTTAGAAATGTCAAAATCTTTTACAATGTTATTATCTCCTCATATTGTTTTTTATACTTCTCAAGTATTTCATTGAATTTGTTATTCTTCTATGAAACTTTCTTCCATGTGTCTCTAGCTATGCGTGTCTGCTCTGACTGGCTGCCGTGACGATATGTCAGAGCGAAAGTTATGGCAGTAGCAACAAGGGCAACTATTCTAGTAAAATCTCCTATGTCTAATCCATTTTGAGTAGTAACATAATGAATAGTAGCTGAGATCTAAAGCAATCATGGAATACTTTTCCAGTGAAGCCTTTATAGACAATGCTAGAAGTTGTCATCTCCTGATGAAAACCACATCAGCAAGCTATGCTATTATTAATGGATTTTTATGGCAATAAACGCCATTGTATACCATTCTTTATATGCTATAAGCTGCAGTATTTGAATATATATGTCAACAAAGAAACAAGATCGAAAAGAAGAAGAATCAACACAATCACATTCAACTACAGCACAACTTCAACGAGAACAGCAGCAAGCTGTTAATAAAGCATTCGATGAGACGAAGGATAATATCAAGAAAACAACAAATGAAGCAAGAAAAGAGATTCCACGTTATACACAAGTTGTTAATGATTATCAGGAAAATACGATCCAAGCAATTAGAGAAATCACAGACAATTATGTAGAATCCCAAAAGGACATTATCGTTAATTCATTACGACTTTGGTCAGATTGGATGGTGTCTCCTGGACAGGTAGCTGAAAACTATGGAAAGATAGTTAATAGCTTTGCAGATAATGCCATAGCAGCAACTAGAGTATTAAACAATAGCGTATTTGCAAATCTGGATTCTTTCAACGCATCTGTTCAGCATACAACAGATAATGTAAAGGAACTATCGAGAATAGGAGCGAATACTGTAAAAACATTCCAACAAGTATCAAGAGACAATATCCACACAACAAGAAGTACTTCTAAAGCCTAATAATAGAACACAATAAAAAGAAGACATACTAACTAGCAATAAGATAAAAACCATATAATCTTCTCTTTCATTTCTTTATAAAAGAATTTTAACTATGAGAAAAGTATTAATTAAATATTCTTAAATCTGAGGAGAATCTATCGATGCAGAAGCATATTCTGAGCCTAGTACAAAATCAAATTTGTTTTTATAGATCGCGCATTTGTAGGTTACAGGCTGTGGCAATATCAGTTAATTAAAGATCGAACTTTTTTAGGATAATTCGTATATCTGTAGTCTGATGTGGAAATACAAGAATTTTTGTCTCTTTTGATGCTCCGTGATTAAGAAAGACAATTCATTTTTCATCCTATAGAGATTTCTGTGCGATACTATGACAAGCTTATTATCGCTTATTCGTTTAATTTGGACATCAATTGATAATATACCGTACCTTTCAGAATTTCCTCCTTTCTTTGGATTCAGACCTATAACTGGAACTAAAATAGAAGTACAAACCATAAGCAACTTTTAGTTCGGTATGTGTTCGTGCGTTTAACTATACCCGTAAAATATACTAAGATACGCACAGCTTTACATTATTAGAAAAGAACTCTAATTCATGCCTAAATAGTTGTCAAGTTAACAGAGCCTTCCTATCCAGCGTAAATCTTTCGCATGTGCAAATTACCAATAAGACATTTCATCTTGTCACTGTTGGAGTAGCTCTATCATGATCACATTTTGATGTTCACGCCTTGAACATTTAACAAATAGATCAGATCATTTATTCTCTAATGCCATACTTGCTACTATTATCAAAGTCTAATAATACCAGAAAAATACGGATTTCTATAATGATCTTTAGATGTTATTATAACATATTTCTTCTCTACTCTTAATATTTTTATTATACCTTTAGTAAGTGCTTCAGTCAATCTATCTATCTTTTTCTCTTTGAGTTTTAGAACCTACATTGCTATTATTATTATACGTATGCTAAGGTTACTGTTAGTTGCAAACAAGATCATGTCATCTGGTCTATTTTAACTCAATTGGCTAGAATTAATATATTGTCTCAGAGGTCTGCATATATTTCTGATGGTAACCTCTGTTACTCCTGCGGCCTCTGCAAATACGCTCTGTTTAATATTATCTCCAGCCATACTACTTGCTAGATAAAGTACTGATCCAGCAAATCCCATAGGATTTTTACCTGATGATATCTCTTCTTTGGCAATATTGTTCATTATTATGATTGCTTGGCGTTTAGTTTTATCGCTTAATTTTATTCTATTTGCTATTCTCACAATGCAGTTCATAGGATCAACTATTGGAATTTTAATCTCTAGTCCAAATGCTAGAGCTTTATAGCAACGTGTGATATCTTTGCGTTTAATATTTATGATTTGAGCAAATTCGTTCAGTGTTCTTGGAGCTCCCATCTCTCGACATGCAATATAAACAGCCGCAGCCAGCATTCCAACAATAGTTCTACCACGAGGCAACTGTCTTTTGCAGGCTTTTCTATAGATGTAAGCTGTTTTCTCAACTATAGCATCTGATAGGCCAAGTTTATCCTTTAGTATATCAAGTTGAGAGAAAGCACACCAGAGGTTTCTGTCAGCTGAACTGTGAAGTTGCGTTCTAGAATCACATGTTCTTAACCTCTCAAATATTGAACGCATAGCTGCATCTAAAACTTGTCCTCTAGCATCCTTATTTGCTCTTCCAATTATTGTAGCAAGACCTCTATCATGTCTGGCTAGAAAAGTAGGACCTCCAGTTCTTGCTTTTTCATTTTTTTCTTCAACTGTAAATGCTCGCCATTCTGGAATACTAGTATCTTGAGTCTTCTCAATAATTACCATTCCACAATTGCCACAAATTACTTCACCTGATTCAACATCTGTAATAACATTCTGATCATTAAGACATAAACAGCATATTATAGAAGGAAAAGTAGCTTCCATTAGCACATAAAACTTCCTAACTCATTTTATTCTTATATAAAGTCCTTATTAAGAGTACTTAATTCATAGAGAACAGAATATGAAGCTTAGCCTCACTCTAAAGAAGTGCATAGGTTGAATTGACGGCGAGTAAAGTTCAATTAAAAAATCATCTAATTCTCGGTTACTCATAGCTCAAATACCACAAAATGCTCGTTTCTTTTGCTTAATCAGACTTGGCTCTGAGCGAATAAGTTCAAGTCTTTCCTTATAGCATTCTTTAAGCAAAGTAATTGCCTTTATTCTCTCTTTGGCATCTGTCCTCGGTGAGTCTATAGTTATCCAAAGTTTCTTTATTGTCTCGTCTAAACCTAACATTGTATTTCTGTAAATTTCGAAGAGATGTAATTGGTTTTCTGTTAATGTAGGAAAAGAAAAGCTTGGAAAAGAGACAAACGGCAAATTATGCCCGTTCTTGAAATTATACAAAGAACTAATAAAGAAAAGAGGTATGAGTATAGAGCAGGTAGTTTATGTTGTAGAGATTGCTATTCATAAACTTCGCTATATGGAAACTCTCTATAGACAGATAAAAGATGAAGTAAATAAACTACAATATACCAGACAAAGCTTAGTAAATGATATAGAGGCTAGGAAACATAAAATATCACTATTAGATAAGATTGCATTCTCTTCTGAACAAGAGTGCAAGAGAAAAGAACAAAGAGTACAAGCACTTACTGATAAAAAGAATAGATTAGAAAAATGGATTACGAATGTTCTGAATGGAGAAGGCTATACAAAACTAAATCAGAGCGCCAAAGAAAGTGTTAAAGCTGTTTTATCTGACAACAAAATACTCATATCGATATCTTTTGCAGCATTAATTCAGACTATCAAAAATGATCCACAAATGACTAATTTAATTCATAAGATAGCGACTACGAACGATGGTCAACAACACAAAGATGATAATAACAATAACGCTATCAAATATCTTGAAGTCAATAAGAATAGCCTATCAGAATTGGCCGAAAAGCATTATGAAAACCTTGTAGAAGCATTGACAAACAATGCTGTAGCTAATACTTCACCCAATCCCACGTTATCATCTTCATCATCGACATTCCCAAGTTCATTTGATCAAAGTGATATCTATAGAAGAGAAGAGTCTGAAACTTATCATAATGATAATGATGATAATAAATTGGATATCGCTGATTGATGATAAACAGATCCACAGTTTCTTTATTGTAATTGTGATTAGCGTATTTTGCAAAGACTCTATCCTAATTAAGACAGAAAGTTTACAGTATACAGTATTATTTTTTACAATATTTAATAAAGGTAAAGTTGCTAAAAAGAAAAGAAAAGAAATATCTTGGGGTTTAGTAAAAATGCCAAAAGACACAGAAATCAGTGTTTGCATCTATTTCTGCGGTCATTAAGCCTTTGCGAAAAATGCTCTATAATGAACATCCCAATCATAAGTAATGGCCTGCTTAGATTATGTTATGCACTTCTTGACCTAGAATTAAGCTTTGATAGGGCATAGTGCATAAGATATTTCTCATCTTTAAATCCTGTTGACTTATAGTAATACTTGTTGACAATAAAAGAGATAAACGTCCAAATAGCACTGTTTACAATAATACTAAATAAAAAGCCATAGTAATATGTCACAATTATACCAGTTATAGCACCACCTATAATGAAGGGAATTTGTCTTTTCAGAACTGCCTTTAGAATCTTATCCATCCGTTTATCTTCTCTATAGCAAATAGATGGATTACGTTACTTATCAATATATGTATTCAAATATCTTTAATACTCAGTTTGGGAGGAACTTTTTCAGTCGGGTTTTACAATTGCATCTATATCGCTAGATGTAAGAGTATTTCCATTATACACGCTAATTAAAATCGACTTATTAGAAGCTGTACTAGTTGTCATGGTGATATCTATGTTGTATAACAACTTGCTACAAAGTTAATACCGTTGTATTCAACGTAGCATCATAGGGATTGAATAAAAATAATACAAATAACAAAGGGCATCAGTGATGCTATTTTTGAAGAAATGAGACTATCTGAATACGGTGTACATTACCTTGTGTATATCCTGATATGAACACATTAAGAAGGATTTATTCATATTATACGAAAATGCAACTTGAAGATAATAATGAAATTGTATT
Source organism: uncultured Nitrososphaeraceae archaeon (assembly GCA_963733025.1). Classification (GTDB taxonomy): domain Archaea; phylum Thermoproteota; class Nitrososphaeria; order Nitrososphaerales; family Nitrososphaeraceae; genus JAJNBK01. The sequence continues at coordinate 88,547 of CAVTCE010000029.1, forward strand.
AATCGTTCCATATTATGAAACTACTGAGATGGTTAGAAGTGTATTGTAAGGAGAGAATAAGAATAATCAAAGTAATATCATTGATGTAAGGAAATATGAAAAACAAGGCTCTCTTGTGATAATAGATTCTGTAAAAGCATATATTCATTCGGACATAGATTTAATGTCGTATCTAGTAAGATTAGCAAAGCAGGCTCAATTCTCTAGTAAAAGCGGAATATCTGTAATAGCTGATTTAGCCTCATTCTACTACAATGATCAAAGTAATAAACTCATAGAATATGAAATGTCGCTACCAACAAAATATGACGACAATATGAAATTGAAAGGATTTTGTTTTTATCATCAGGTAGACTTTGATCGAAGGCTTACAGAACAACAAAAACAGATATTACTTGAACATCATGGTAAGAATCTAATGGTAATTAAGGCAACATAAAATACAATTACAACTTAACGTTGAATCTACCTATTATCATAATATTATGGTGTCTTCTGGTATACGTGTTGGGCCGGGAATGAGATTATCATATGTAGAACACATTAACATACACCAATAGAAAAGAATATTCAAATCGTAGTAGCAACCATACTAATAGTCAATAATGTCATCAGAAGAAAATAAACCTAAAAGACAAAGAGCTCTTGTTCTTCAAGGTGGAGGCGCACTTGGTGCTTATGAGGTAGGTGTGCTTAAGTTTCTATCTAAGAAACTCAAAGAGGAAGATAAGGAAAAAGGTCAAGAAAATAGACTGTTATTTGATATCGTCGCAGGTACTTCAATAGGTGCAATGAATAGTGCAGTTTTAGTTAGCCAGTTTTTACAAACAGGAAGTTGGGAAGATGCAATAGAAAAGCTTGAACTGTTTTGGACAGATAAGGAAGAAGGATTAGCTTCAACTCTATCTGAACAAAATATTAACAAGTTACCTAGTTGGACTGAATGGCAGAAAGCATCAAAAGAAGATAGCCAAGGTGTTGCTTCAGCAGAGGCTGCTAGAAGATACTATTCTGTAAAATACTTCATTTCAAATGGAGCACCTAGGGTGCATGAACCTTTACAACCTAGGCCTGATTCAAAGTTCTTCGATGAGCAAGGTAACACATGGTTCCTTATTCATAGTAACGACCCTCTAAAAAAGACTATTTTAAAATTTGCAAAATTTCCAATAGCGACAAGCTTTAAGAAAGCTCAGCCTAGACTTCTTATCTTTGGTGTGGATGTGGCTGAAGGTGAAACAGTAACATTTGATAGTTATCCTAAAGCAGATGGTTCTAGAAAGTCAGAGTATGGCAAGTATATGAATGAAAAAGATCATGTAAATGTTATCAAATACAATGATGGAATTACCATTGACCATGTTATGGCTAGTGGTACAATACCAGTATTCTATGATTATCAAGAAATTGACGGACGTAAATTCTGGGATGGTAGTCTACTGAGTAATACTCCATTTAGAGAACTTTTGCAAGCATATCAAGATGATTGGACTGATGCTTTAGCAGAAGAAAATAAAGATATTATTCCTGATTTAGAAGTATATATAGTGAACGTACATCCTTCAAAGCAACCTAATCCTCATACAGATCATGATAAAGTTATAGAGAGACAAAATGATATAATATTTTCTGACAGGACTTCTTATAACGATCAAAAGGTTGCACACTTGGTAACAGATTACAAGTACTTTACCACTGAGATTAGAGACCTTGCAACAGAGGCCATTTCTAAAGTTAATGATGAAACTCAGAAGAAAAAATTGAATGAAAAATTTGAAATGATCTTAGCGACAACGGCCATTAGCAAAAACCATAAAGGCAAATCAAGAAAATATGAAGATCTTATGAAAGGTCGATTCAAATTAACTAAAGTAATACGGATAGAAAATACAAATTACATTAATAGTATTTCTGGGAAAGGAGGAGATTTTACTACTCAGACTATTGAAGAGTTAATAAAAGAAGGAGAAAAAGATGCTACCAACACATTAAGCAATATTATCTAACCAAAACTGGCATGTTCTTTTCGTTCGCTTTTCTCTTTTTCATTTGGACTTAGCCAACATAAGAATCTGCCGAATCTATCTAAAGGCTCATGTGAGAAGGACATAAAAAAAAGTAAATTCTTCGCCTTTGGCAACTTTTGCCACACTGTCTGCTACAATCAACCGTACAGGTTCATTTCGTGCATTATCTGCATACTGATTTGAAAATCTGTTTCATTTGGATCACAGTTAGGAGGTGCTGTCCAGATATATTATTCGTTTTGAGTTTGCAGGTGCTCCTTTGGTTACACTATCATCTCTCCAATCAAACGTCCATCCATTAGCTGGAGTAAGAATGCATTAAAATTTTTTGAAGATGCTAAAATTATATAATACTATACCTCAGAAACAGTATCTCGAAACTCTTTTAAAAGACAGAGAGTACATATCAAGGAAATGGCCTGATCTTAAGAGTAAAGTGCCAAGCATTTGCCTTATCGTAGACATCTTCCAGAACGCAAGAAGAAAAGCTTTGGAGGGTAACTTTGATGATGCTGTTGCTAGGCTCTATAGATGTATAGAGATGATGGTCAATATGTACTTCTGCAACATGACATAAAATCATCAGAGGTCAATTTAGAAGCATTAGATGGTAAAATAACACCCATAACATTTCAGAAATTAATTGCTATTACAACGACAATGAAAAGATCAAGATAGGACTAGTAGAAGATTTTGAAATACTCTCTGAATTAAATATACATGATAAAGTAAGCATTACTTATACCAAGCATAAAGAAGACTTTCTCAACTATGTAAACACTAGAAATGATTCGATCTTAGCTCATTGCATCAAGCCAATAAGCAAAGAGAAATACGATAAAATTGAAGATATGAGCAAAGTCTTCATTCAATCAATTATTTCAGATATTGACAATCGACTAACTCAAATTGATGTCTGCTTTCACTAAAAAACATTGGAACTTAACTCTAAGAAATAAATATATGTTTAAAATTAAATCTTACAGTTTAGAGGTATGATGATAGTCGCCAACAACACTTTGTAAAAAACTTACACATCATTTTCCTGATTGATACATACAGATCGATTATGACAAATTAAAGAATTGATCTTTCCAATAGGTTCAGATCATCTGTTGGTATCGATTGTATGCAAATGAAAACAAAGCAAAGAAACAGTATCCTTGAAAATCAAGAAGATTTAATTTATTTATTTATTGCTTAAAACAGAAAAGTTAATTATAATTCATAATTGCTCTATCAAGCTTTAATGTTAATTAGTAATTATTTACTACAATACTAATATAATGAATCTGTTTCGATTCTATATGGTAACTATAGTTGTGAATTGGTAAAATTATCTAGTAATATATATAAAGTAGATCTTATTTTATTGTTCTGTTCTTCCAATATACTTAAAATACTGCATTTGGATCTCTGATTTCCCAAATTTTTTCTTTTGTTAGTTTTCCATTTTTAAGATGATCTTCTAATTCTCTTTCTAATGATTTTTCTCTTCGGCTAACCTCTTGTTCTCTTATTGTATTAGTCTCCTCATCGCGCTTTACTTTTTCTGTATAGTCTAAAAACTCTTTGTTAATTGCTTCAGACTTTAGTAGTTTAGATCTCATATAGTAGCAATCCATTATCAAGTTCATAGCCTTCATTCGTTCTTTTACTTGTATTTTTGGATTATCTATAATCAACCACAGATATTTCATCAGTTCCCCCACACCATCCAAAGCGTTCTGTTGTTCAAAATAGTAACGGTAAGCAAGGTTTTTTCTTTTTTCAGCGCTAGTATTCTGTTTTCTAACAAAGCCAATATCTCTTGAAATGGCTCTGTTAACTTAGCGATAAATCTATAGCTGGATGAATCCTACTTCTTTTATGCATATATTTAAAAGAAACAGAACGTCTGCAAAGTATGTTTGCTATGGGTTATACTTATATTTTTTAGGATTATCTTTTAGAAATACATCCAAAGCTTTATCTCCATTTGTTGAAAGAAGTCATGTTTCAATTTGGAAGTGGTTACAGCATTATAATCCACAAAAAATATACTGTAAAAGAAAAAGGATTTCTGAATTTATCATTGATGAAACCTTAATTCAAATAGGCAAAGACTATTTCTGGTTATGGGTTGCTATAGAACCATCCAATAAGGAAGTTTTAGGAATTCACCTTTCATTAGAAAGAAATATGATTGTAGCCGAACAGTTTCTGAAGCATTTAGTAATAAAATATGGAAAACATAAAGTGTCATCAGATGGAGGTACATGGTATCCACAAGCCTGCAAATTTCTGAAATTAAAACATCATATACATTCTTCATTTGAAAAAAGCGTCATAGAAAGAACAGTACAATATTTTAAGGATAGGACTGAAAGTTTTGATGATTACTTTCCTTGTACTAAGAAGAAAAGGTGCAAATTATATCATGTTATAAATTGGTTGACTATGTTTGCGGATATTCATAATAAACTTATTCAAAATGAGATGATGTTCTTAAGTTAACAGAGCCCTTGAAATAGTGGGTTGACTTAAATGCAAAGTATTAGATATTTCATATTGAGAATATCCTCTGATAAGTAATTCACGCACTTTGTTTCTACGCCAATCTATATGCTTTCAATATTTCTTATGTGTAATTTCTGCTCTGGGATTTTTTTGTAACTTCTTCCAAACTTATGTTAGTGCTTTGTTAGCATAAGAACTGTTACGTCTTATATTAATTACAGCAATCATATATTCAAATTAATCGAACAATTTTTATTCATACTTTATTTGTACTCGCACTTATTTTGACATAATTTTTTGTGCTCAAATTAATATTCGAATGAAATCGCCCAGTCACACTTGGATCTGTTGCCAGTGATGTTATAAATCTCATCTGCTAGTATTGCTGTCAGTCAGGCGTTCGAATATTATGATAGATTTGCAGAACCAGAATATTTTAAGATTACTTATCGGCATTTTTTAAAGGCTCTTCATCTAAGCATTTGAAATCAATCTCCATATCAATTTCATAATCATGGTATTTAGTCGTGAACTGATATTTGGCCAACAATTTCTATTAAATATTCATAATATAAAAATTGTATATATAAAGAATATTAGATTTACTAAACGAAAACTCAATACGTGATAACACCAGGAATTGTGTGACTCAGATTCAAAGGATCATGAACAAAGAATACAAATATTGAATTTCTGGGCGTCAGGAGTGAGTCAAATTGTACCACATTCCACCGAACAACATTAGCTTAGCAACCTCCTAATAATAAATATGATTAGAATTTATTATTCGAAATCCTTTGGCTGAAGGTTCAAGTCCTGCTATTTTATTCAATCACTATATACATTTAAGCAGACATATACATTACAATGTAGATCGGAATCCAGCTTGCCATATATGGGAAATTTATATTTCGCTATATAACATCTATCGAAATGCGTTCTTTTACCCTATCAATATAAAAACGGAAATAATCAATATAGTGATCTGTTATCATTTTTATTCTGGCCAGATAATCTTATTTACATAAGAAATTAATAAGCGAATAAAACTCCTCCTAATTTTCCATTCTTCATCTTTAAAATAATCAAAACCGTTAGGTGAAAGATCTCTCAAAATAGTATTCAACTCATCATCCTTGTAATATTTGCATTAGGATCCTTAGGATCATAACATTAATCTGCTTATTATCCAATATTCTCTTTGCAAATTCCATCTTACTAGATTTATCAATAACTCATCCATAAGGAGAATCAAATATCTTTTCTCCTTGTGATCTTCTTGTGTTTAGCAGTATGTATTCCCCAATATGCAGCCCATATTCCTAATATACCGACTACAATTGTGTTCAAAATTGTCTTATGTCTAACGAGGCATCTATAATAAAGCTAAATATCTGAAAGATATATTTTTCGCCTCTTAGACTGACTCCACGAAACGTGTAATTAAACAACAAGAGATAGAAAAGCGAGAAAAGATCTTGAATATGAGATCACATTAACAATAGAATAAGACACTTGTACAAAAAGGGCTGTTGCTTTGATCGCATTTTTGATTATACATTATAGTTCATTACTTCATTTCGATTTTTAGAAGCTGCTGTATCATACTTTCCAAAAACAAACACTACAGATAAACGATGGCTATGTCATAGATTATAAATTTTCCTAACTCCTCGTTTGACTGTGTATGTTTACAGCCATGATTTCATACACATATATATAGTAGATTTGAAAATGCATAGATTTGACTTTTCAAAATAGATTGATTAAAGTGGTCTGACTGAATCAATAAAATGTCTATGTGTTCTTACAACATGTAACGGGTATCTTTTGACACATATATATCTCGTAAGTTCGTCTGCCCTTGGCATACAGAAAGCAAAGATTAGTCTCAGCATCATATGTATATATTTTAATGTTTAAATAATAACTTGAATAAATCATTATAATATAGAGCGAAATATGAAAAACTAATAAGATGTAAATAGGTTTAAATAAATGCGTATTATGTCAACATTTATGGCAAATTCTCTACTAGATGATTCTTGTTGTATGGTAAATTATGAAAAGTTTGAAGGAAGACTGTCTTTTATGAACTGAACGTTATGGCGTATATTCAGCCATTATTTGGCTTGTTAGGAAAGCGAACGCAGAATCGTGTAGCAGTAGAACAACGTCATATGCTGAACATGTAAATCGAACAGGTACATGGGTTGAATAAACGCTATATAGATATAACTACTATAATAATCTACAAAACATTTAAGTAGAAGTTTCTTCTACTATAATCTAACTAAGATTATGAATACTGATTCTAATGAATTTATTATCTCGGAGCTACAATCACTTGCAAAGAAACAGCCTCTTAGAAGTAATGGTGAGCTAAACAGAGCCAAAGAACTTATGATAACGCTAAGGCAGAAAGGTTATACTAATAACGATATAAGTCACACTGAGTGGTGGAGCATGGTCTGAGAATACGGTCAAACTTTATACAAGAGGCACAGATGTTGTGGATTCTACTTCAAAGGATGATGCTATTAAAATAATATCTGAAATGGTGAAAAGTGGTTTAACTCTAAATGAGGTGAGAAAAGCTGTTTCATTAAAAGACTATCTGGATAGAGAAAACATGTCTTTAGAAGACATAGTATCATTATTACGGGATTTGAAGAGCTCAGGCTTGAGTTTGAATGATATCATTCAATTACATAAGAGTATAAAGGTAGAAGGGTTATCGCTTAAGCAGCTTACAGAGCTTTTTATATATAAATCAGATTTAGAGAAAGCAGGCTTTACGGTTGAAATACTAAAGCAGATTCGCCAAGCTTCAAGCACATTTGGAGATGCAAACTTAGTTATTAAAGCAGTAAATGAATATGGCAATCTTGTAGCACTAGAAAATGAGATAAATCATGCAAATGCAAAGAAAGAACACATACAGTTAGATATAGAACAATCCAAAGCAAGCCTTAGAGATATTCAGGAAAAGATAGCACAGCAACAGGAGCTGTTCATAGAGTATAAAGAATTAAAAGAGTTAGGATTTGATGAAAATCTCACTTAAGCAGATCAAACAAATCGCAATTAGATATGCTGCTGCTGATAATCATAATAGTAATAGTAGTTTTAATAGTAATGATGATAGTAACAGTAGTAATAATAATAACAAATCTGTTACTATAACAAAGGATTTTGTAAACAAAGCATTTCAAGCATTAAGCAAGTTCGCTGATATATCGGATATTGAATCAGAAATAAAAAATCTGCAGAGAAAAAGAACTGATGTAGAAGCTGCATTAAATAAGGTTAATTCTGATTATGCTCATCTTCAAAGCTTGATAGCTATGTGCAATACTTTGCTTTATGATCTCAAGTTTAGTCTTCCAGCCATAGAACAGCTATATAACATAGCCAAAAGGTATGGAAAACCTTTTGAGGTGTTAGAGGCAATAGGCAAATATAATAATTTAAAGTCAATTGAAAGACGGATTGAAGAGCTTGAAAATAAAAAGATAGCGTTAGAGGCCAACGTGAAGGTATTAGAGAATCGCATACATGAGCTTAAAGGGCAGACAGATGCTATCAAAAGTTCTATTGATGGTCTGCTAAAACCCATGCAACAAGAGATAGTACAATCATTTAACAATGCTACTCAAGCAATAACAACTACATATCAGCAACAACTATCTTTACTGAAAAATTCAAGTGAAGAGTATGCCAAAAGGTTGGGAACTGCTGTTATCCTAGAAGAAGAGCTTCGACTTGCAAGGATTATTATGGCAATTTTCAAATATCCTGCTGAGGCCAAGAATTTATCTATTAATTATGTAATTCTTATGCTAGATGGAGCAGTAAAGTTGTGTCGTGTTAAAGGAATAAATCCAAAAATAAAAGCAGGTGAAGCATTAATTGTTGCTGAAAATAGTTTGTTTTCTGGTATAGATGTTGAAATGCTGCGCCTTATTGAAGGCGCAAGAAGAGCTGTTGAAAGACTATTGGGAAATGCTGCTGCCTACAGCAGTATAGTCTGAGCAAAAAAAGCAAAAGAAATAACGAAAAAAGAAGGAAGACAAATGAGCCTAGAAAAGATTGATCAATATATTAAAGAATTAGAAGCCATCAAGAATTATGATATATGTAGACAAATGCTATCAGATTATAAATCATATACATCCTCTCTATTAAGGAACAATTCTATATATCTACAAAGGAACAAAGATCTATCAATTCAAAACAAAAAACTTAGCAAAGAGTTGCAAAATAAGAATGATCAAATTCTTATCCTGCAACAAGCTCTGTCAAGAAGAAGAAACACAAAAACTACAAGAATGAAAACAAATACGACAACGAACAACAATATTACCATCATTAAATCTTCAAGATCTCATTAAAGGTACATCTTGATATTTTTCAGTTCATAAGGACGGAAGTACACACATACACACGCAGATACAGACACACTCTAGCTGATGTATGATATATATATGCCTAATCTTTTGGATACCTTTTCCGACTATTTCTTCTTTCTTTACTATAAATTATAACAATATCTTTTTGTAATCGTGTAATTACAAAGGAGTGAATTTGATATCACCATTATACTCTTTTTTTAAGAGTAAGAGCTATTATTGCTCCTCCTTGTAAATCAAAATCACAGTCTTTTTCTATTCTGCTTTTTTTAATTATTGTATTTATTGTTATAGCACATATCTATCTAGATCTACTTTGTATCTTTAACCATCAAGAAGGTACTGTTTTGTTTCTTACCTGGGTTTGTAGTAGTAGTGGTACGAAGTATATTTAGATTATTCCATATATCTATTAAGGAATAATGAAGATAGGAATAAAGGACTATTTAGGACACTGAGGGATAATCTACAAGGATAACAACGGATAATCATTCTTAATAAATTAGAAAAAATAACGAAAATACTATAACCTTATCATTATAGTACCTTACATTGTAAAATTACTAACTAAAGTCTATGTACAAACCATTTTGCCATCATTCTCCTATTCAATCTCCTATTTCATTGCAATTTATGGTACAGGTATTATTCGATGATCCTTTCAGTAAAACATATGAGATAGACTTACTGGAAAAGAACTGTAATCACTTACACTTTTAAAAACTTAAACAGATTCCAAAAAAAGCATCAGGTCTTCTTAATTTAATCATAATTTATTCAGAATAGAACTTATTGTGTTGTATGTGTGAGCTGTTAACCAATTTTTATATACTTCACAGCACCAATTTGGATAAGATCCCTGTGGCTCTCAAATATCTAGCAAAAAATTCCCGTTTATACCAGTCAGCAAGTGGCTCTAAGACTATCACTATCATGATCTATGGCGAGGAGGTCGAGACCCTAGGTTTAGAACAAAACGACAGAAGTAAAGTTCGATTTAGAGGAGATACTGGCTGGGTAAATAAAAGAGATCTCAAGAATGATCCTGTATTAGAGATTTATTTTATAGATGTAGGCCAAGGCGATTCTACTTTTTTAGTAACACCTGCTAGAAAGAGAATACTTGTTGACGGTGGCACAAGTGATAGAGCATTTCGTTTTCTATCTTGGAAATACCGCCTTGACCAACTAAATGAAACATTTCCAATCATAATTGATCTGCTTATATTGACTCATGCAGACGAGGATCATATAGGCGGTCTTATAGATGTAATATCTAGCCCTAAAATCAAAATAAAGAAGATTATTCACAGTGGTCTAGCCGTATATAAAGATGGAATTTTTGAGGAAAGGCTTGGAAACCTTGAAGAACATCAAGGAAAACAGTTCATCTCAACTAGCCACAATGCTATTGAAGAACTAGATGACAGTTCGTTATCAGGAAATTTCCTTAAATGGAAGAAAGCTATACTAGCAGATGGAAATCTTCAATATCAGGCAGTCGATTCTAATTCGAGGAATATCAATATTGGAGATCCAGATATTACAGTTGAGGTATTAGGGCCAAAGGTCAATATTCTTGAATCCAATAATACTAAGCTGTTTGAATGGTTTGGAGATCATTCGCATACAATTAATGGACATTCTATTGTCCTTAGATTTACATATAATAATGTAAAGGTTCTTTTGTCTGGAGACGTCAACAGAGAAGGTGGAAAGCACCTTTATCAGGACGAAGACTTACGTAACCGCATGGATGCCCATGTTCTCAAGGCACCACACCATGGCAGTCATGAATTTTACCGCCCTTTGCTAGATGCCGTTAATCCACAAATATCTGTCATCTCTTCAGGTGACGATCGTGATCACGGTCATCCCAGAGCCATTTTTCTGGGTGCAATAGGAAACGCCTCAAGAAAAGATGCACTTGTATTTTCTACAGAAATAGCAGCAAACTTTGTAGAAGTCGACAAAGGATTAGATAGTATAAGTCAACCAGAAATCAGCCAACCCACACCAAGGGAGCTTTTTAAACGCAGATTACATGGCATGATTAACGTAAGAACAGATGGAGAACAAATTTATGCTGCTCGACGCGTTGCTGCCGCATATATGTGGGAGTATTATGGAACTCATCCTAAAGTCCGGTCAATTCTACAGTAAACATGATTTTTGAGCTTATTTCAGAGTATAACTATTCCTTAATTCTTATCAGTCTTAATTTTTGCTTCAATCCAATTTAATGTCAAGATGGACTAGCACTAAGTTTATTGTCGTCAAAATCTTATTCCTTTGTTCAACGTTCTAACTGCAGCCGATTGGGTTTTATAAAAATAGCTAATTTATAATTCAACAGCAGTAAATAGGTGATGGCTGAATTCAGTCTACGGGCAATTTAGGAATAGACAAGCAATTCATTGACATCAGTAAAGAGTTACTGCTCCATGCTATTGTTACTTATTAACAGGCTTACCAAAAGTACATTATAACCTTCTGAATGAGAAGATCGCAAAAATATCTACCGGTAATGCTTTGAAAGGATAAGTTAGCATATAGGCAATTAAGGGAAGTCCAGTTGAAAACTTATTTTGAGCATAGTGTTTTCAGATAATAAATAGATGAACCCCTTTACCACAAGGGATATAATCCCGCCCAGTCCACTCATTGACCGCGAAGAGGATAATCGGAGATTCGACATATAAATTTGCTTGAAGATATATATTGTGCAATCTTGGATAAAATAATCACAAGCTACTAATTAAAAGAAGCAATAATGCTCTGTTACTAGATATTCTGTCTGTCTTTCTTATTCTACTATGTTGTTTGTTTTCTTAATGCTCATTTGCAATATTTGGATCATCATATTCTAAGTTGCATTCCTCCCATCATACTGCAATTCTCTGAAGCCACCTCTACCTTTTACTTTTTTCTAGAATCTTAGAAGGTAGGTTATATCGATTATTTCGTCTATGTTAGTTACTCTATCCATTGCATTATCTCTGTCATAAATGACAATATCAAAACTGATTTTATCACCAGGTTCAAGTGTTTTGGGTGTTGGAAATCCATTGTCTATGCTATTGGTCTGTGATTAGTGTCGTTTATTGTTCCTTGATTATTGGAATGGAACCTATTGAGTAGTCGTGTTATTCTTTAAAATTTCACAAAATGGCAAAAAAGCAAAGTATTGGAGTAGAGAAGTCAGGAGTTATAATCAATGAGACATTGAATACGTTTACTAAAATATTGCTTTTACTTGTCTGAGATTGTTACTACTTTTTAGTAGTAAATGACCATCGTTTGGCTGAAACTAATGCATTACCTGCTAGATCTTCTGCTCCTACATCGATTGCAGCGATATATTTAGTATTTGGAGAAAAGTCTTGGGTAGAATCAAATATAGCAGTTTTACCATCTGAGCTAAGAGATACTATACCTGTTATGGGGGTAGTCTCCTCTGACTTCTTTACAGTGAATGTATTTGCATTAATAGTCGGACTGCTCATAGGCTCACTAAATGTAGCGCTAACAAGCGATGTGACTGGAACTTCTGCGGCTCCATCAGCAGGCATAGTATTAAGTACTTTTGGTGGTACTTTCTCACCAGATGGTTTTGTAGCAGCTGCTGCCTCCTTTCTCTGTAGCAGATTCAGCTCCCCTCATTCCAAAATAAAATGCAATTATTGTTGCTAATGCTGTTCCAAGTATTGTACCAAGATTCTTTAGTATATCAATCAAAGATTGAAGAACAGGGCTCGTTGAATTATTAATATTTAGAGTAATTAGAGCAAGAAGATAAAATATAACTGTTCCAACTAATACTATAATTCCAAACGTCATTAAAGATCTGTATAATCCTGGCATTCCAACAACTCGGTTATTCTCTTTATCGGTACTCTCCTTAGGTTTTTTTCTGTAGGCTAGAAACATATCTAAAACTAAGGGAATAATTATAATAAGAAAAATTACAATTATGAAAAGAGCTGGAAGATTATTCTCAAAGATTGAACTTATTATTGTAGTAGTATTAACTGCAGTTGCATTAGCAGTAGTAGTAGGTAGTGGTCTAGTAGTAGCAGAAATACTAGAAATATTTTGTAAAGCTTCTGTAGCGTTAGTTAATGCAGCTGTTGCATTTTCTAAAGCACTTGTAGTGTTTTCTAATTTACTGGTAACGTTTTCAGATACGGCACTAGTAGCATTCGTAGTATTGGTTACTCCACCAGTAGTAGCTGTCAGAGAATTACTATCATTAGTGGCAGGTAAAGAGAAACTAGCTATTGCCTTCTCTGAAGACAAATTGTCGATGAATAATATGGAGACGAGAATGACTATAGAAATTGTGTTTATGTATATTCTTTGCGTTTTGCTCACAAATTAACAATTGCTAAATGCTTTAAACTTTTTCTTCTTTTTTTACTAAATAAAAATTTAGATTCTATGACTTAACATCAATGATTAAAACTGTCATTGAAATACAATATAAAAAAATTTTCTACATTATCATGTTAATATGTATCCAGAGATAGATATATACTCACATCACATATGGAATAAGTGTCCGTTTTCATATTTTGAGGAGAGATAACTCATTATTGCAGTATTGCATCACATACATGTGTACTGCTAGAATTGAACATTATATATTAACATATTTTAATGCCGTGTTTTTCTTATTTTACTACATTTCCTTATTCTCATTTTTTATATGTTGGCTCTACACTATGATAAACAAGATTTTTGTGGAATCTTATATGAACCCTCTTCTACAACTATGAGATCTGGATACTCATCTTTGATGGCTTTCTGTGCATCACTATATCCTTCTTTTTCTAAACTGATCATAGTTTCACGGGAAAAGTCTGCTGCTTTACCAAATATGGTATCGGGATCATCTTTGCGGTCTATGTATACTACTCTTGTGACATCGAATCTACCCTCTACAAGATCTCTAAATGTTCTCTTCTCTGTTTCCCTTCGTTTTGAGCTATGTGTTTTTGTATTATTTAGAATCTCGTCATATTCATCCTCAAATGCCTTTATTTTATCTTTGTCAAATAGGCCTATATGTTTCCTGGCTAAGTTTTTAATTTGTCCATGTAGTATTAGATAGTCAGTAGTCATTTCTGCTACTTTTTTGTCATATTTTGTCTTATCATGGAACCTTATGTCTAATTCTCTGTCTTGGATGGTATCTGGATCTTTTGGTAGTTCTTCTCTGTTCTCTACAGTAGGATATAGATTGATTATATATACTTCCAAATGTGGCACATGCCAAGTTTTCTTGCCGCCATTATTCCTCTGAATCTTGTTTTCTGTTTCTTCTAATTTTTTGTCATACTCCTCTTTCTTTTTGTCATACCAATAATATCTGTGCAAGTGCAAAAGTTCTCTTAATGGAGTATTACTAAGATATGCGCCATCCCAATAATATCTTGTCTCATCATGTACCTCGTCACTTAATGTTGAAGGTTCTAGAACTGCATTAGGAGACATACTAGCCTTCACATGTTGCATTGTAATACCTTTATCATAGGCTATTACATGTTCCGATTTACTACTATTACTACTACCTTTATTATACGAATTAGATTTACTGCGGCCGTCTTCATATCTTGTTTCACCCAAATAACTATCAAATGTAACTGCACTTGTAGCGTCTAGTATATCCACTGCTACAAGAAGCAGCCTTGGTTCGCCATCACCAAAACTAGTACGTATTGCTTCATTGTCAGAGTCCCAATAACGCTTCTTAGCTGTTTCTACTAAAGGAGTATTGCTAAATCTGAAAAATGCAGGTGCTCCTAGAAAGAATCTTGTGTCAGGTTGTCGGAAGCTTGGTGTAATCGCACGCATTGGAAGATTATAAGGAAACCATGCCATTGAAAAATATCGTCTTGCAGATTCGCCTGTAGCTACTGAAGTATAGATATCAGGCCTGAAAAACAGATACAGAGGGTTTAGGTAGTTATACTCCAGGTCTAGTGAGGGAGAATATTTTGCAAAGTATTTTTCGTAATTCTCAAGCCACAGTTTACTTAAATCACTCCACAAATCCCATGCGTTTTTGAAGAAGTCATTGCTGAACCACGGAAATGGAATTGTAATATCACACCAAAAGTCTGCAAGGTCTTGTACGGATTTTTCCCATATTTCAAGAGTATCAATGTCTTGTACTTTAGCTTTTGTTTGTCGCGCTTTGTCCATACTTTTCTTTACAGAATGTACAATCAATGCACCATTCAAAGCTCCTATTGAAGTCCCAGCGATTATATCAAACAAAGGTCTATTTTTTCTGCTGCCCTCAAATCTATCTTTTTCAATTAACCTTTCGCAGAGTGCTCTGTATACTCCTAACTCATATGCTCCAAGTGAGCCTCCTCCTTGTAATACTAAGGCTCTTTGTACCATCTTGACAATGATACTTACAAAAGAAGGTTCACTTGATAATCCTGTAGTTTTGTCTGTAGCAACTAGTTTGAAAGTCAAAGTGGCATATGGCTTATTGCTCTCTCCTTTATTGAAATCAAAATTGATATATGGTGCTTTAAAAGAAGGATTTTTAATATTTTTATTATCAAGCTCTACATGCATTGTGTTACCTGTATCTTTATAATCCTCTTCCTCCTCTAATTCCCATTTATATGAAATGTTTGGATTAGATTGTTGATCTTCGCTATCCTTATTGCAGCTACCTTCTAATTTCACTTCTGAACCTTCATAGACTATCTGCTCTGGACCGGCATATACAATAGGTTTGGATTCTTTAGGTTGTGTAGACTTGTTGGTCTGCAGGCTATTATCATTTGTTTTCTTTTCATCTTCCTTTGACATAGAGATTTACTCTAGGAGAAAGAGCATGTTATTTAAGTAATACCTTTTTAATGTAAATTGATGTATGTATAACCCCAACTACGGCCTTTACAAAAAATTTGTCTTCTATGTGTAAATTTGGCAATGCTAATGAGTGGAAAGATAATACTTTAGTTTAAAAAAATCTGACAGGATACTAGGTATGCGTCAATTACTGAGAACGGTATTGAGGCCGACTTGAAAATAAACCAACAAATGATTTTACCCCAAAAAACACGCAAGAAAAAATAATATCTCTCTGTGTGAGGGTAAAAAAAACTTTCTACATGTGCTATGACTATAACCATATGACAGAGTTAGTCACACACCAAAAAACAAATTCTGCCCCTGAGACATATATTAAAAAGTTATTTCAATGTCTTGGGAACAAAATCAATAACTGCAGAGCGCTTCTGAGTACCTTGGGGATGAAATAATATACCTTATATCCTATTCGTTCTTGTTTAATAATACCATCATCAATCAAATCTTTAAGATGATATGAAAGAGTAGAAGTTGCCATTTCTGAAAAGTGTGATATTATGAATGTTCTTTCGACATTGTGGCCTTGTATGAAAAATTGAGTCAGGATCTCTAAGGCAACTTTATACTTTGTACCATCAAGTTTTATTTCCTTTCTGAGTAATTTTTGGGCTACATCGAATCCTTCAAATAATGCGACGTGTTCAACTAATTTAGCATCTATTTTACTAATTCCATTTTGATACGCATTTTTTAGACATAGGTGTGCCAATCGTGTGGCTTCTCCTGGTAAATCCAAAGAATAGTCTGTAATCTTATCAATGGCAGAGTTTTCAAATGGACTTGAATCATTATTATTATTCTTGGCAGCAGAATCAATTGATTTTAAAAGTATCTGTTTTATATCATCCTTCTCCAACGGCATTATCCAGAATATATCAGCAAAGATCTCATTGAATGCTTCAGTTTTTGCAATACGAGAGTATGATACAGGGCTAATGCAAAATACCATTGTAGGAACTTCTAACTGCCCAAATTTGATGGCGCTCATATACTGACTAGCATTAGAGACGAATGAATCTTCATTATCAATTAGAATAATTTTTGTTCTTGAAAAATCTATGTCCTGCATCAGCACTATTTTTGGGATTCTGAAATATAAAAAGTGAAAACAGATATTGGAAATCAAGAATTCAATAGTAATTTCGAAGTAAAGGAGAACTTCCCGAAACTAAAGGGCTCAGCTGCTTGATAATTAAAATAGTATATTTTTTTGAATACGAATCAGGTCATTATTTTTTCTTTGGAAAATCATGTAATTCATTAAATGAACACCTCAAGCAATTCATTGGTTCATTACTACTACTCAGATAGGAAGTGTAAAAACATTTAGAGCATCGTAATCGAGAAAGTCTTCTGCTTGTCAGTTCCAAAGAATTCTCGAACTTTTTTAGTACTTTACGTGAAATTAGGTTTTCAACTACAGCATCTATCCTTTCATTGATATGTATGCTCAGAAGCTGTTTATCTCAAACAACATATCTATATACTATTGTAGGTAAAATAGTCAAATGTCAGAGACAGATCCTTCTATAATAAAAGAATTAGTTGAAAATTATAGTATAACTGAACTAGCAAACGAGCTTGATGCTAGGCAGAGAGAAAAAACAAGGAAGGAAAAAGCAGGAGAACGAAGAGGTCTAATTAGCACAAGAGGAATTCCCTCTAGATTTAGCACTAGACAGGTGCATGATGCCTTTAGATCGGCACAAACGCTTGTGTACGGGGTTGATGATAGGCAAGACTATTACCAGCTGAAAGATCAACAGAAAAAAGAGTGCGATAGTGTTGTTTCACTATGGGAGGCCTCCCAAATACAGGATAATGGAAACGGTGAATCTCAATTACAGACTACTAAATTTGCCGATGAGTTAAGTCTATGTGAGAACGAGAGATTTAGAGATCAGCCTATTGGCGCCTTCTGCTCTGGATTTTTAGTGGGTCCAGACCTTATTGTAACTGCGGGCCATTGTGTAAAAAATGCTAATGATCTAACAAATACCCGTTTTGTGTTTGGATACAGAATGGAGGACGAAAGCCAAGCGAGAACTACTATTAGTAATTCTGATATTTACAAAGGCAAAGAAATCATAGGAAGAAGGCTGGATCCTGGTAAAGGCAGTGATTGGTGTATTATTAGGCTTGACCGTCCCGTAGAAAATCATAGCCATTTTGAGAATATACGAAAATCTGGCAAGATACCCGATAGCGCAAAGGTACATGTTATAGGGCATCCAGTTGGATTGCCATTGAAGTATGCTGGCGGTGCTTGGGTTCGAGATAATCAGAACGATCCATATGTCGTGTGTAACCTCGATACTTACGGTGGGAATTCAGGCTCTCCTGTCATCAATGATGATGAACCACATGAAATCGAAGGAATTTTAGTTCGAGGAGACACCGATTTCAAGCAAGTTGGTGATTGTCAGAGGTCAAACGTCTGTCCTAATAGTGGTTGTTCCGGTGAAGATGTTACTAGGGCTACAGAGTTTGCAGATAATTTGTAGATCTTCCAGAGAATAAACTGTTACTAGTAGGTTCAAAAAACAATAATAGCAGGCCTGATTGAAATAATTCATCAGCCTCCGTTATTTTTTATTTTTCTTAATATGTTTACTTATATTATAATATATTATAAAGTATGAATATTTTTCGGTAACGAAAAAATTTAACCTGTGAGTGTTGTTCTGTCAACGAGTATCAATTCAAAAAAATTTCAATAAACAGATTTGTCGCAAAAGATTGTAAAAAAACATTACTACAAACAACCATATTTAAAAAGAAAAACAAGTAAAAAGACCCAATGACACTCTATATAAGCATTTGAAAAATCAAGAAATTATCTTATTTATACTATAATAGTATTAGTAATTATAGTATTTACTGACTTGACACAGAATACCAATTCCACTGGTAAGACCCCTCGGATCATTATGCTTGATGATGAATCGGCAATACAGAAACTTAAAATGGACACATTTTTTCTAAAAGAAGCTACCTTGATAGATAATGATATTTTATCGGTTATCGTCTCTTATAGTGGTGGTTGTAAAAAACATGAGTTTATTCTTGCCACGGTATCTCATTTCACAACCACTGATTTAAGTCACCAAGCTAACCTTTTACTAGCACATGAAAACAATGGGGATACATGCAAAAAAATAGTGAAAGAACATCTATATTTTGACCTTCTTCCTTTAAAAGAAAGATATCAACAAGTGTATGGAATAAAAGCAAGTTCTATAGTATTGCGTTTGATGAATGGAAGTATAAACTATCAATTTAAATAAAGAATAGTGTCGTGTTCCGCTGGCGTAATAAAAGCTGATAAAAGAAGGAGAATACAAAATAATTGTTATTACTCACTTATACAAAAACGGTATCGATAATATGAAACTATCTCCTTACACCATATTCAATAGACTTTAATTGATCAATTGAATTAGATGATAAATTATGAAAAGTGATGACTTTGATAACAGTATTCATACAGACCATAAACTGACTAAATTTATAAGGACACAAGTAAATAATAAACAAATATTAATGAAATAAAAAATAGGACAATCTATCAAGTTCATGGAATAATGAGTCATTTAAAGCAATCTTAGATTAGATATAATAGAATTGTGTTATTTGTAATTTTCAAAGTAGTAATACAAGCTAGTAGTAACACCTGTCCAATTATAATAGGTTATAATTATAACGCACCTTTCCGTTGAAAAATTTGGCTAATAATAGTCATGATATAAAGAGATTTTTACTATTCATATTTTATATTAAATAGTAATATCGCCAGGTCCTCGGATTATTCTTCCCACGGTTCCAAATAATTCTTTTATGTTTGCTAGTGGATCATGAAATCGTAATATTCCAAAATCAAGCTTGGTAAGTGCTTCGATTTTTACTACAGGGACTTGATAAGTCTTATACTCACCATAGGCAAATTTTAGATCTTCTATCAAATTCTTTTGTGTTTGTAAATAAGCAGTTGCAGAAAGCGCGTTGTCTTCTTTTACTATGACGACTACCTTCCAAAATTCTGCTGGAATTTGGAATTCGTTTCTATAAAGCATATCATCTTCTCTAAAAACCGGTCCTGTGAAAACACTAACCTTAAGATCGAAACGATCAGCATTCTTAAGTATATAATCTTCTAGCTCCAACCATGTAATTTGATTCAAGTTTTTATGTTGAGGCGAACAATTTGTAAAATGAAAAGTATCCTCATTGGCTTCTTCAGCTAATTGACCCCAGACTGGATCGAGTCGACGTATCAAATGTCCTCGATCAAGATCGTTATTGCTATAAAGCTCAGGTCCTGACTGATATTCGCGATCAATTCTAGGATCGAAATACCAACGATCCTTTACCCGATCTACTGATATTGATTGATTACCATCTATATTGACAGCAGTAAAAAAAGAAAGACGACGGGATTTGCTCATTACTATTGAAAAGTGATTATATTTTAATTCGTATCCATTACCATCTTTGAGAAAAGCACAATCTTCAGCTAGATTTGGAGGTACATTTGGCAGCTGTACTGTCTCTTTTAGGAAATTTGGATTATATCCGTCTCTATTGTTATATTGTGATGCTTCAAGTTGAATGATTTCTGTCTTTTCAGAAATGATTCTTGATGTGAAATTGTTAGCTCCTGTTCTAAATTGGTGTTCATTTGATAGTTTTCTCTGTTCATCAGCAATTTCATTACGTCCATCTTCGATAGGTGATTCGTAACTTCTTGTATCAGAAGATGCACTATTTGGTAACGAGACTAAAGTGTATTCTCCCGATTTTGCTTCGCTGTTTTCTATCTGTCTCCCGGTGATTTCTACAAACAATGGTTCATTTTCAGAAGTAAGTCCATCATTGGCATCATTTTTGATATGCATCATTATTGTCATTATTTAGTATTTTGGGAACTATTAGAACATTTATAAGCAATTTTCCATTTATAAAGCCATTTTTATATCTAACTTATTATCTATCGTTGTAAGAAATAAAACTTATGTTTTTTATCTTAATAATTGATTTAAAATTACTTTAATTTGGTTAATATATAGTAATTCAAAGCATATAAGTTACCAGCTTATATTGAATTTTTACAGTATTCGAGACCTATCATATTGATATTGTGACTATTAAAATTTATTTACATAATAACAACATAACCAAAGAGTAGGATGAAACAATAAGAGTATATCGAATTAATTATTTTCTATAAACAATTCTTATAAACTATCTCAGATTCCAAAACAGATGAAAGGACTATCAAGAATTATAGGCTATTATACGTATGTAATTTTCTCAATAATCCGCTAACGTTTTATTAATCAATGTTATTTATGAATGTTGCAATTGAATATTACTTTTTTGGATATTATGAACTAATTAAGAAACATCTTCACAAAAGTTAAAAACAAAATAGTAATTTAAAATATTATTGTGAGAAAAATCATAATAATGCAATTATCAATTGCACTTTCGATAGTAGTAACGATCCTCACTATCACTATGCCATTTCAAATATTAGAGATATATGCTCAACAGAATAATACAGCAACTACTACCAGTACCTCGGAATCATTAAGTGAACTAATAAATTCTGTTTCTCTATTAGTAGGAGTCATTGCGCCTTTAATTGTATCAGGACTTGCATATGTGAAGGCTAAATCACAAGACCCAAAAATTAATGAAGCAATAGAGACGGGTATACATGTGGGTCAGATGGCAACAGCAACAGCAAACAAGGCCTTAGAAAATAAACAAAACATCAAATCTCTGATAGAGTTTGGTCTCAAGGCTGCTCCCGATGAAATACAGCAAGCTATAGACAAAAAAAAGGCGTTGATTGAAAAACTTAACCAAGAAATTCAAGCTACCGAAGCCCAAATAAAACGAATAACACCAATGATTCCAGGCAAAGCAAATGCGGATACAATTCCAAATTTACCTAGAGAGAAGGATTTTAAGTAAGTTCTCTTGATAATGACTGCTCTAACCATCCTCTCTCCCAGTTTGCTATATTCTATGTATATTCTCTGCTTTTAAGAAGATCTATCGACACGACAACTCGTCGGGGACAGATCAGCCAATTTCGTGATAATGAAGGAATTTTCATTATAATCTATTATCAACAACAATATAGTGCCTACCAGAGTACAACATTGGCATCTGGGAAATGATTTTTAATTTAAACTTATTATTATTATAATATCACCTTTATAGGATCTCCAAACACACATTATGTATACACTGATCTTAATGTATAATGAGCTTGTGCATATTTGTGCTAGAGAACTAACCCATAGAGCTGGCAAGACCATTGGACCATTGTATCTAATATTTGGTGAAGATAATATCATGATTTTAGACATTGTCTACAAACGATAATATAAATTGAAATTCTATTTTGCATTTATCCTTGTTATATGAAACCTATTCCTTCTACTGTTAATTTCGATTATACAATTATGAGCTTACCAGAAAATAAGGCCAAAGCAAACACCATTTCTGGATCGTCAGACAGCAGGTAAAATAACACTTGCACGTTATCTAAAAATAATGAAGATAGAGGCAACAGAAAAGAAATAAAAAGAACTGAATCATTACAATTGTTAACGTTACTCTTAGAAGGAAACATACAAAGAATCCTCCACCAATAGTAGATGTAGTTGGTGCAAAACTTTCAATGCAGTTCATATTTTATATGCAGCTCCTAAGTTTGGTTGCTGTCATCATTATGCAATGACAACTGCCTTGACACCTCTGTATTGTACAATCCTGTATATGGTAACGTTAACCGATATGAGCATCCAAGCCATGGAAAGAAAAGTACAAATGATAGAACATCAACAGGTACAAGGAGGAGCTAGTCAAACTACGCTGTGCGATCCTAATACCCAATCATTTGTTAAAATCCTAAGCTCACATGAATTTCATAGCACTCACAAACAAGGAAATAGAAATTGGGTATAAAACTGCTATTGAATCAGCTCAATCGCTCGCATAAAGCTCGTAATACCACCAAAACCTAGGTGTCGGGCGAGAACACGGGCTCTGACCGTTTGGGTCGTCGTCGCGGCGTTGATGATTTCCATAACTTTCAGCATGATGGCAATTTCCTCTTGATCGTTGCCGTTGTGATGGTGGTGACTTTCCGGCCAATAAAATGGCTTGTGAACCTGGACCCATTTTCCTGGTTTAAACCATGCAATCCCTTGATATTCATACCGTTCGATCTCACCTGATTGCGCAGCCTCATGTGCATTAAACCAATCTTCCATTCGCTCATCTACCCACCCATGCAGTCTCCAGAACAAGGGATTTACGTGAGACGAATGGAAATCACCCAGATAGTCGTATTTTGGATCATCCCATTTATCGTCAAAGTCAAAGTCGTCTCGCAGTGTTGGATCACCGGTCTTAGGATCACGTGATATGCTAGACCAGCGCATATGCATTTGATTGTGAATGGTAAATTCTAGTAAGTTTCCCAATGCACCAAGCGAAAGAGCGCTAAGGTAGCTCTGACGTTTAAATTGCCTTTCTAGATGTGCCATCACTAAGCGGAAGAAATCTGGACTTTTCAAAAATTTTAGTGAGTCAGAATCACTCGGCTGGGCTGGCGGTACCATATAACCAGAGTCCAACGGATTGAAGCGATAGATCTTTTTCCCTGGATTTGCGGGATCATCTTGCTCGGAGTAGGAGAACTGCTGCGCATTCGGTCGAGGTAATGTTTTCCAGCTTTCAATATGGGGAACTTTTTGAATATCGTATTCATGGCGAACCATTGCGATCATCTTTCTGTGCATAAAGAGAAAGTCTTCTCCTGCACCGTTGCTAAGATCAAGTGCCCCGTCCTTCGTAAAGGGTGGACGGTCAATACCCCAACCCAGATCACGGATCTTGGTCTTGCTCGCGTCATCCAAGTTGTTCCATTCTCCACGAGCAGTATGCCAGACCGTATGCTTAAGCCTATGCGATTTTGATGCAAGCATAGATAAAGCTCTTGGGATTATAGCCACACCCATAACGTCTCTGGGTTCAGTAAAATCTCTTTTTACAGCGACGAAACTCGCTGTTGCGCCAGCCTTTGCAACTTGGCCTTCCAAATTATGGTCCTGAGCCCGAAGTACCGTTCCCGTTAGGGAGAGGCGTTGGCCAATGCCATTTTCCCATGTACGTGTGACTGAACAAGAGAACTCGTACAAAAAGTCAGAAATTTTTGTGTTTGGACGCCCCTGGCCAGTAAACTCAAGTGTCACTGACGATGACCAGTTCTTGACAGTTCCTGTGACGTTCATGAACTCCTTTTCTGATGCTCCTGCGTTAGCAGGGAATGAAAGAGTCCCAGTTATCGTATTATCAGCCTGTACGATCAAAAAAAGCTCTGCTTCTGCAAATTTTTTTGCAAATTTGATCTCGTTGAAATCGTCTACGGGTAATGGATTATTCAGAAAACTGCGGTATGTGTAATAACCTGTAAGTTCTCCATATTCCATTATCTTCTGTTTTTAGAGTTCTCAGGTAGTTTATAAGAATTTTCTCTAGAAATTGCACAATACGTGCAATATATCATTGATAAGACATTCATAGATTGCTGGCTTTGATATGACAAATATAAAGTTGAGAGTTCTACAGTATACAGAATCGATCTCTATATTTTTGCATAATAAGGAAAACTAACAGTCGGGTGTTACGTAAGAGCTGCATACTTTAAGTCAAGAAGTAATTGACTTTTTACCTCATCGACTAAATTCAAAGTTGTATATTCTGAAATGATTAACGTTTTCACTTATAAACGCTATATCTGAAGCTTTCAATTCTATCCCTATTTCAGAACTCATCTTAGATATTGCTTTATTGAATATTTTTGGATTAGGTTTTGGTGCCTGTACATCCTCATCTTCTGACATAACAATAATTCTGAATCTAGAAAGCAGGTTCTTGATCTTCTAATAAGTTTAAATCACTTCTATTGCCATCAGAGATAATACCAATTCTAATCTTCCTTCTTTCTAAATCTGTTAGAATATCATAAGTTTGAGGAAAATTGATGAACTTCTTCTTGGCTTCATCAAAGGTTACAAGAGTTTCACCCAAGTCAAAGAACAATGCCTTTACTGTTCTAAGCATCTTTGAACTGGTCCGGTGTTCTTGTCATGGGATGAATTTATAATAGTCAAAAAGAGTTTCTCCTCTACTTTATAGGCGTTAAAAAAATGATAAGTATGGACCAACCAGACTAGGTCATCTTTTAGTCCACTATTGTCCACTCAAATTTTTCTGTGACCATTCTTATAATATTCGAATTACGTCACATTGTTGGGGATCCGTCCAACCAGGTGGACACACAACAGCATACACCTCTGGTACTTGTCCTGCTGCTCCTGCTGTAACATTACCTGCTGCTTGAGGTTGTTCTGCCTTTAACATAGAAGTGATATCTCCTGTAGGTGGTGCCTGTGCAACAGCTGATGCAACTATGCTGTTTGCTACGGCTAATGTAACCATCATGGTTACCATCAACAAGACCATTTTGTTCATTGTCTGTAACTGAGATTGTTACTATTTAAGATTATTGCTCGAATTTATCTAATTGAAAAAATTATATTTCTTAGTCTTGGTGATAACTGCTGACAGAAAGATTATCCTAATGGAAACTAAAAAGTATCATTAGAATACATTACTAGTAACAGGACTAATTATTTCTGGAAAAACATTATAAATTAGTAAATTGATATTAATGAAAAATGACTGCAATATTCAAGAATATAAAGACAGCTATTATGTCACTTGATCAAAATTTTGGTACTATTAATTTCGTACCAAATTCCACGAATATTGTAGGCATAGACATACGATCATATACGAGAAAAGCTCTTTCTGAATTACAAAATTATGGTATTAATTCTATTTTATTGGTAAACGAAGCTCTTGTTAACGGTCTTTCATCCGAAAATATAAGACAATTTCTATCAAATATTCAAGAGGTCATAGTATACAAAGACTTAGAAGGTACACTTTCATCATTTCTAAAAGAATCCAAATTAAAAGCTGAAGAAATTATTTTTATCGCAGAGGACAGGACTCTTAGAGGAATTGCTGCAAATTACGGGTTTATCATTGCGTCTCATCCTTCTATAGCTTTACTTCTTCTCACTAAACATTCTTTATTCTTTGTAAGAATAACGGGTGAACAAAAGCAATTTGATCTCTTTGATAATATAATTCCATATTATGTAAGACACCTAGAGAGTGATCAAATTATGGTATTAGCAGTAATGTCTCATGAAGATTTATCTAAATCTATTGCCAATAGGCTTGAGATCGATATCTTACCCCTCAATCTATCAATCGAAGATCCAATGTTTGTTTCCATTGATCATATAGATGAACATACACCCGAGAAATTACGTAACCAAAAGATACTGTTTTTTGATGGAAAAAAGATGTTGGTAGCTTTGGGACCTTCAATGACAAACGACTCTGTTCCTTTTCATGATATGCATGGGCATTTTCTATTTTTAACTCCTGAACCTACTCTATTAAATCCAATATCAAAACCAAATAACTTTTTACGAAAATCAGAAATAAATTTGGCGAAATGGCCTTTAGACAAAATTAAACTACAACGGATTGATCATGATTCCCTTAGTCTTCAACTAAATACACAACTAATGCCCATAGATTCAGAATATATTAAAAATACTATTGATAGATATAGTGGGATTTCCGATCTTGATGAGAATGGTAAAATAAAATCAAGGCATTGCGTACATCCAGAAAATTTGAGAGTAATTAATGCATTATTAAACGATTTACGTTCAATGGGATATACCCCTTTTACGCATTCTTTTACATATAATTCTCTAGTACTTTCAAATGTAATAGCAGATTTGCCAGGCATCGGATATTTTAAAGCTGAGCCTAATTTGCCTGAACAAATTCGACAAACTTTTTTAAAATATCCAACTTTGTATCCTTCAGAGCCATGGATTGAAGAAATAAGCCTTCTAACAGGAGGTGATTGGATGAAGAAACAAAATCTTGAAAACCTCTCTCCGCCAAATTTGAGAAGAGAGATAGAGGATATATTTCTAAGAGAATCCTCTTGGTGGGCAAAAGATGAGCCGCTTAATGGTTTAGGGTCGCAAATGATTATTGTATGCTGTCACCTAGATTCTACTGCTGGCAGAGAACCACCGGGACAATATAATCCAAGAATTGATCCAGCCCCGGGTACAGACGATAATGGTTCAGGTTTAGCAGCTGTGTTGGCTATAGCAAAATACCTATCACAGTTTCGAGGAAGACTATTACATACCATACGATTCTGTTTCTTTAATGCAGAAGAGGTAGGATTGAAAGGAAGTAGATCATATGCTCCAATTATGAAGGATAAGGATATATCGATAAAAGCAGTGGTCAATATAGATATGATGGGTTACAATAATGATAAACATAAAACATTTGAAATTCATGCTGGTTATTCTGATCCAAACATACGTGATCTTTGCTTACCTATAGCAGAATTAATCAAACAATGGTCAGATAACCAAGGAAAACTCGGAACTGCTCAAATATATAAAGGTACGATTGTAGGCGAAGCTCATGATTTTGATAGAAACAAATATGATGGTGCAATAGAACGTAGTGATCATTTTTCTTTTCAGCAGGAAGGTTTCCCAGCATGCCATATTAGTGAAGACTTCTTTGCAAACTACCCAACTGAATCGAGTAAAGATCCCAATCCAAATTATCATAGATTTACAGATAAGGTTATTGATATATCTTATGCGTCCGATATTATAAACTCCGCGGCATTAGCTATCAAAGAACTTGCATCAACCTAAGTCTTCATTTTATGTCAATTTATTACTTTAAACTAAAAGTGATAAGTGACATTAGATGTAGTCTATCCCTCAAAATGAGATACCATTTTTTCTAGCCTTTTCGATGCATATATCCTCTAATCTTTTTAGCAGTAAGACAAAATGCCTTGTTTGCATTGCCTAATCTAATAGGGGCTCTATCTTCATTCTCTAGTATCTCTTCTCCAATTATCAAGAGGCTCATTATTTTAGTTAACTTAATTATCCTCATCTAAAGTACTAGCACAAGACTCGTTTCGCCGAAAAGTCTGTTTTAATGATTATATTGTTAATTTATAGATCACTTATCACTAATTTCCCATCATATCTAAAAAATGATGCTCATCTAATGTATCTTGCTGAACTATATACAAGGTCAGCTGCAATCTATAAAGCTCAATTTTACATTAAAATTTAATGACGCAACTATAATATATCCGACTATGTAAAACATTTTTTAGCTTAACATGCAGGCCATTGTTATGTTTTTTTTAGATGTATTAACTTGGATAATGATAAATCCGTTATTGTTTAACACATCATATATACAACATGAAATATACTATGAAAATGAGTCGACAAATAAGAGTAATGTGGAAGATTTTACCAATACTACAGAACATGGATTGACTTCAGAGATTAGATGTATTGATCCTGGCGCTTGGCCGTGTTGTATTGAGCCACTAACAGAACCACCGGATACAAGGTGTTTAGAAAAAACCAAACGATAAAGAGTATCTTATGTTGCTCTTTTTGATCATTAATGATGCGATTAAAAGGAATATGAAATAATTTTAATTAATTATTAGACCATGGATAATATCAAAACAATTTTTAATACATAAACGATAGATCCAATAGATTGAGGACTTTGACAATCAAAGTATAGTAAATATAGACCTTTTTATTTATCTGCATACAAATATTATTTAAAAGATGCAATAATAATAATAAAACCAATGACTAATACGCCTGCTACTATCTATTGTTGTTTCTCTTAATCCATTGCTTTGCTTCTCAAATATTTAATTAAAGGCTTGAGTTGGGCAGGTACTGGATCATATATTTCTAAAGTATGCTTCTTTTTCTG
Organism: uncultured Nitrososphaeraceae archaeon; assembly: GCA_963733025.1. Lineage (GTDB taxonomy): Archaea > Thermoproteota > Nitrososphaeria > Nitrososphaerales > Nitrososphaeraceae > JAJNBK01. Next base: position 117,354 of record CAVTCE010000029.1, read on the forward strand.
CCCATTTTGATTATCCTCCATTTCAACAGTGATCCTATAGTGAAAATAATCTGCACCCATTTCTGGTGGGGAAGAAACAGAATTCAAAGAAAAAAAATCTGCTTTATTTACTATATCTTGTAGCTTGTTTACTTCATCGGATGGTAATGAATCGGTGTTGACCATTGTATTAATATCTATTCCTGCAAGCCCTCCACTCTGTTCATAGTATATCTTCATCTACCCAATCTAGCATCTATTTTAGATAACAATTTCTTTCTTTCGACAATAATATCTTCCATAGTAGGTTTCGTAGATTCTACACCAACTTCGCTCCAACCTGATGCTACAGCTTTTTGCTCTTTGCCACCTTCACTGAAAATTTCACCTGCAATAGTATAGGTGTGGTTTGCTGCATCTTGAAATTGGGAATATCGGCTAAGCCTATCTTTTAATGCGATATACCATATCTTTCCAATACTTTCATAAGAATTTCCGCCAAGTTTCATGCATGCAGTATAAAATGCCTTATTTGGAATACCAGAGCATTGATGAGGTCCCATTCCTTCTCTATAGTCTCGCACATGAGATACCTGCCTATCACCAGGATTTGCACTTCCAGGATTTTTCATGCTGCGTAATGCCTCTCCTCTAACCATTATATCTTTTCCAATCAGCCAATGAGAATCATTAACTGTCTGTTTATTTATCCACTGATCGCACATAATAGCGAATACATCTGACATAGACTCATTTAATCCTCCAGGTTGACCCGAGTAAGCCAAATTAGCCTCATATTGTGTGACCCCATGTGTCAACTCATGTGCTACAACAACTAGATCTGTTAGTCTTCCCTCCTTCATAGACCCACCACCACCGTTTCCATACGTCATTTGCCTCCCATTCCAAAATGCGTTATCAAGGGTTTCATCAAAATTTACTGAGGAATGCAATACCATTCCTTCACCATCAAGTGAGTTTCTCGAAAATATCTGATGATAGAAATCATAAACCGAACCCGTATAATTAAAGCATTTATCTGCATCACTATCTCCAGTATCTGTGGAATCTTCGTAACGGACTGGATCCCCCGGTAAGAGGTTATCATCTCCTATATTATGCATATCATATACAACACGTCGCCTCTCTGTATGTCCTCCAATACCAAATCTTTTTGGATCTATTGTAGTTATGAAATGTCTTTGTGATCTTAGTCTTTCAGATATTTTTAACATGTGGACTGCTTTATCTCTTTCTTCTCTTGTACCATCTCTTATGACTTGTTCAAATACGTCATCAGGAACAAAACAACATACTGCTTCATGATGATGATGTATGTTATGTACTCTCTTATTCCTATTCATAAGATTTGCTCTCATAATTTTTTCATACATGCATCAGGTGTCGTGTAGACCTTATTAAGAGTACTTGTCATAAATGAAATGGCCTATAGTAAGAAGCAAAAAATTCTTGTTTTCGTCTAAGGGCTACTAAAATAATTGTGGTAGTCTAATCATTTGGTTAAATATCTATAGCAATATGAAGTTATTTTTTATTTATCAAAGCAATGCACATATTATTGATAGATTTAAAATAACCAACAAAATCATGTTAAGAAAATATTCGTAATTGAAACATTAATTCAATCAGATAGCCAAAATTACTAGCTATAGCAGCATATTAAGAAGGACAGAGAAATGCAAATCATTAACATCAAGATACTTGAATTCAGAAAATTCACATATCAATTATTTTAATGTATTAGATGGGATGTCTGTTATCTTGGACTATTTTAATAACTTAGACAACTGCATTATAAAAAAGCCTGATATGTACTAATAATTTCATGGACAAATTGAAAAATGTCAGTAGGACAAACCCAGCCATAATTGCATATATGGTTTGTACTTGTGTTTTAGTTCTAGAAATTATAGACTTGGATGCAAGTCACTAGAATCTATGGTAAAGAGGACACATATGTATCGATTTAGAAATGGGTACACAGAAGTATTTAGTCAAGGAAGTATTTGTAGATGAAATCTGCTAAAGATAAATGGTCAAAATTATTGGTTGTTGTGGTAGCGTATGGCCCAAACATTAGATCATGCTTAATGCTTCATATTTCCAATGATAGAGCTATCTCTGTGTATATGTTATTATCAATTCTTTAGCATCATAATAAATACAAAAGGAAAATTATCTACATACGGACGGTGCTCATTGATACAAACTGCTTATAAAAAAAAGGTAAGGTTAAAGCATATTGTCTATAAAATAGCTATGAAGTATTTAATGGAGATTTATTCAACAGATCATAGATAGGACACAGGATGTTCTGATGGTGACCATTTTCCCTGCAGAATAAGAGATTGCAAGATATAGCATATATAATGAATTTGATTAAGAATATTTTATTTTATATCTACATATGGAACAAACAGGATTAAATTTACAGAATTCCTAACAAAAAACAGTAAAGTTAATAGAGCCTCACAAATAACCATTAGAATAATGTATATAACACAATGTCTGAGCAGAATCCTACAAGCTATCATTATATAACCTTTTATTGTTGTAGATATCAAAATGAATAAAGCAACTTTTTCGGCGCCGAAAATTTTTCTTTTTCTGTATTATCGCTTTACATTTTTTTAGAAAGGACATCTCTTTTAAATAGAGATATTGCTTTTGAGGTAATTCTATAATAAAGGTGCTCAATGATCTTCCAGTCATTCCCATACTTTAGAGTAACCTAAAACAGAGAATCTTACATTATATTTTATTAAAATACAACAATGAAGCATAGAGGTAGGATAGATACATCCCGGCATAGTTACGTAGGGTATCTGTTATTTCTACTTTTACTACGCAATGTCCTTTAAGTATTGCAAGTGTAACAAGTGCTCAATGGTTCTTCCACTCCCTTCAACTCTGATGATATTATAAAGTGATGCTGATGTTTTTACCGCTAAGAGGAACAATATAATTATGTTTATTTCCATTTAGTATTGAAATGCTTTATTATAATATAAGATGATTCTTTATCTAAAACAATTAGATTGAAGTATTCTTTAGATTCTTTCCAATTTATGTGTTGAACTTATCAGATGTGAGCATACCTGAGATAACTATTTGTTAGAAGGTATCAGATGAAATCATACGGTAAAATGGTATCAGGGATCAATGAGATGTCCGCTCTTTTAAAGATGAATCATTTATAGTGTATGGGTAAAAAGAATGTGTATCAATCAGCAAAGAAAAAATGGGTGATATAAAATAAGATATAATAAGCTCTGAAGAAATCTATGTTTGTCCATCCAATCTATCAAGTGCTAAATTATATTCTTCTTCTTCTAATAGGTCGTTATGGTAGTGCGACGTCTGACCCAAGCTCTGGAAATATTCTGATTCAACACTTGCTACAGCTACCCAACCATCATCAGGTCCTGGGATATACCAATTTCCTCCTACATTAGACAACCAGTTTCCACTAATGGTATAGTAATTGGTATTTGGATTCTGTTCTGCTTGTGTCGCACTCGCTCCACGTCTCAAGTCATACACAGCTGGTCCGCATATATCACTAAATTCTGCAAGTGGTGAACCATCATTAGGAGTTCCTATCATAATTAGATTTGCGACATCATCTGTACCACCTGCTAAATATACTCTTGCATCCAATCCGCCCTTACTGTGACCTACTATGTTTACCTGTTCATGGTCGGTAGAATCTAGGATTTCTTGAATGATGTTGTTTAATTCCCTAGCATGATCTATAGCTGATCCGCATTCATCATCAGATTGTTCGAAAGTTATTGTGTAGAACGGGATATCATCTGCTTCAAGAAATACTTCCCATGTTTCCCATATTGACGCATCTTCATAGTAACCATGTACCTAAGAGTACTGGAAGTACATCTTCATCCTCCTGAGCCGTTGCTAAAGAAACAAACAAGCCATTGCTTACTAGTATCTCTATAGCTATGACTACTATTACTATGGTCTTTTTATTCATAGTCATAAAGTATTTAACGATCATTTATTTACTTTGGTAAAAACCTTTTTTGAGTTATTAATATCAGATCCTATTTTAGCCATGTTCATAATTTATCATAAAAATGACTTTTAGTAGGCTAATGTAAAAGTACCAATTTGACAAATTCCGATATACATTCTAATTATAAGCTACAGAATGGATAACGAATTTATCGTTCTAACTGATCTTTTAAGTAACGCTAAATTAGAAGCGTTAGATGATAAAGGTGAAGTAAAAAATGAAATGTAAATATTTGATAATTCAATTATGTCATGCTAGACAAGTGTATGGAACTTGTACCAAATATTCATAGTGCCATTATAGACTCGTTTTTCAAATGCGCTAGCAGTACGTCATTTTTTATTTTCAGCAAATCTTCTTTTAATCTCATTACACAGGTTTCTTTTAGAGCGGTGGTCTTCACTTCTCTTATTTAACAATCTTATCTTATTAGCATCTTTTTTTATTTTCTTTGAAGAACAGGGCAAGATGTTGATTTAAACGTACCGCATTTATCATAAATTAAATCACTTGTTTCTCATATTAATTTACATCAACTTCTGTTAAATAGATATATGTCTCTATAGAGCGGTGGAGCATTGTTAATATTAATTATTTCATAAATACAACTCTGTTTTTATACGTTTCACCAATTTATCTATTGATATTGGTTTTTGAATAAAACATTTTTGATAGAGGTCTGCAAATTCCTCTATTAATGCTCTATAATAAACCTCAAACGCTGTAATAAAACAGACCTTTGCTTTATTGTCTATTTTGTTAATCTTTTGATAGAACTCAAACCCTGTCATATTTGGCATTCTAATATCAATAAGTAACAAGTCATAAAAATTAGCCTTAAAATTTTTTAATGCTAAGAATGGATCATTATAAAAATCGACCTCAAAGCCATTGCTTTCTAAACCAGTTTTGAAAGTTAGAACTATATCAGGATCATCGTCTACTATCAAAATTTTTATTTTATTAACACTTTTTTTAGTATTTGCTATTATTTCGTACCTACCCTTTGTCTTCCTCCAATTTGGTCTCAAATTAATATCTGCGCTGTCGGCAAAAAACTAAATATACATAGACAATTAAGACTCATAGTTCCGATGTAAGTGTCATTTAGAAATAGCTAGTGTCATAGTTTCCTCTTTTCTTTTATCAGAAGATCAATCTGTGCATGTAACATATTCTTATGCTGCATTAAAATCTCGTAGAGTATCCAATTATCTTCTATATCTTCCATAATTGTACTTAATGTATTCATAGCAAATCTTATTGCTACGACTGATTTATCAAATGATTTTTGTGTCATTCTATCGATATCTACAAATTTATTTTGAAATGTCTCTTTCTCATCAAAATCATAAACAGAACCTTCCTCATGATCTTTTACCAATTCACGTGCTTGTCTAGACGAGAGTCTTCTTTCACGTATAACTTGTGCAAGTTTAGATTGCACACGATTGTCTCTTATAGAAAGTAGCTCTTCGGCTGCGCTTCTATTTATTTCGAATTTAAGAATAGAGTCAAGTATATCAGAAGGCAGATCTAAAAGCCTTATGCGCTTATCTACATAGCTAACACTTTTCCCTATCTTTGCTGCTAATTCAGATATTCCACCCCAACCAAATGTCAAAATATAATTTTTGAATGCATGTGCTTCTTCAATAGGATCTATGTTTTTCCGCTGCATATTTTCTATCAATGAAACCTCAAAAGCCTCTTTGTCAGTAAGTTCTACAACATGACAAATAATTTTTCTCCATCCTAAAGTAGTACATGCTTTATATCTTCTGTTTCCTGCCACAATTTCGTAATATTTTCCCTTAGATCTAACAACTATTGGTTGCAAAAGTCCTTTCTCTTTAATAGAGCAAATAAGTTCGTGCATTTCTGTTTGTATAAAACGATAACAAGATAAAGATGGTCTAATTCTGCCAATCTCTAGATCTTGTATGAGGCCTAAGATGGCAGTAGAGACTGAATAATATTTAGACAATACCTCTCATTAGTATCCCGTTCTGGCAAATATATAAGATTATCTCATTATATATTAAACAAAGTGCTAAATAGTGAAAAAGATTCTAATTTTTATAAAATTCTCAATTATTTCTATTTTCTTTGATCTCTATATTATTGCTTGTAATCGTCTAGCCCGGAACTCACTACGATAATTATGATTCAGCAACAAAACTATTAAAAATAAAAGTCGAATCGAGTAACAATTCCGTAAATGAAGAAGTATTGTTGGATGAAGGTGAAGAGCATCAATTAAGAGATTTAATAGGAAACAATCGACTTCCTGACCTGAAACTTACTAATTCGTTTTGTTTTGACTCCCGTGTTTGTATTGCATCGAAACTGGAAATTAACAGACCTACACAGTCAATAAAACTAGAATGGACCTCTTACTCAGAGAACAGCTTACAATCGTTACGCAGATTTGACGAATATGTTACATCCTTATTGAACGATACTAATAATAAATAATATTTATAAAGTTAATGATAGCTTTTCATTATTTTAAGAATATGCCAAAATTTTTTAGAATTTGTAGTATTTGTAATTGTTTTGTGGATTTCGACTAATCCTGCTAACATATTTTCAAGCTCTAAGAATAGATCATTACTATATTTCTCTGAGGGTTAGAAAGAAGCTCAGCAGCGAAGATGATTAAAGGAGATATTATGGATGACAGAATTATTACAGATACTCTGAATTCAATTACTGTACAATGGTAACAGTCGAAAACAGATGACAACGGAGACAACTAAACGGTAGCAATGATAACAAAATTGGTAACAAGAGGTAACAGCTTTAAGCTTCTCAGAGTATAATTAAATTTAGGAAATATAATCTCGCCATATAGAAAATCCATCTTTTCTTGTTATAGTATCTATTGACTTGGAGAGAAAATTATTTTTTATCAGTGTGTCCCTATCCCCAACTATTATGGTTTTTCGCTTACTTCTAGAAAATGCAACACATGACCTTGGTATATTGACAAATCCTAAAGCCTCCTGATTGTCTGCCTTGTGATTAGATTGTACCATTGAGATTATAGTGACTTCGTCTTCTTGACCTTGAAATTTATCTACAGTCCCTATTCTCAAACCTTTTTGCAAATATAACTGCAGCATTCTCTCCTGCTGTTTGTAAGGGGTTATAACTATAATGTTATTTATCCCGATACTTTGATAGCCATCTATTATATCTTTGATAATAGATACTTCACCCGTATTTATAAAATGCCTCTGCTCTCTGCTTGCACCATCAGTATCTACAAATACTGTCTTTTTTTCGTGTTTGAGTATCTTTCTAACATTATTATTAATACCCTGATAATCTCTCTTTGCTATATCTGCAGTAGATATATCTCTAACAGAGTGGTCAGCAACCAACTGATAATTATAATAAGGATTAATCAAATCCAAAATATCTGTGTTGTATCTATATTCTGTTCTTAGCAATGTTGTCTTAAAGTTGCGAACTATAGATAGAAATATACTATTAGCCACATAGTCATGAGATGAAGGAGGAAGCTGCTTGTCATCACCTATTACAACTATCTTACCATTATTGTCCCTAACTGAAGAAAAAAGCATTCCCATCCTTTCAAGTCTTACCAAGCCTGCTTCGTCAATTAACACAGCACCAGCTTGGACAATATTTCCTAGGTCTTTAGCGCTATAATCGGTAGTTAATATTATTCTAGCATTTTGCATATAGTCTCTACCAGCAGTTATTTTGTCAACAACATATGCAGAAGAAGAACAACAGCAGCGCTGCCTGCACTTGATCATCTATTGCATATTTTTCTTTCAAGTATGGATGAGTGTAATTTAGCTCTGAATAGTTTCCGTATCTTATAATAAAACCTCTTGGCAGTTGTAGATTTGCTTGTTTTGCAAGATAATCTATTTTAGCAAGGATGCTATTGACCATCGCATTCGTAGGAGATACAACCAGAACTGGAGAATACTCTTTTATCAGATCAAAACAGCTGTGCGATATAACTGTCGACTTTCCAGTTCCGGGTGGTCCTGTTACAGGAACTCGGTTCTCAGATCTTATTCTGTCTATCACAGCAAGTTGTTCAGAATTTTCTTGTTGAGTAAAGTCATAAGGATGGCGATTCTCATCATCATCGTAATTGTTGTTATTGTTGTTGTTATTAGAAGTGAAAATTGTCATCATTATATCATCTCTCGAGCAGCCAGCAGACGACATACCAGTTCTTTGAAGTATAATATCAGCATACGGCGAATCTCTAAAAAAGTCATCAAGATATTCCATTGTCTTAAGACCACTAAAGCCAAACCTATCTATAGTCAAACGAGAATTGTATCTGTTCTCATGAAGTAGAAAATAAATGTCATTTCTGTAAAGTTGGAGCTTAAGTGATTGATTGTCAATATCTATGTCAGTAATGATTGCAGTAGGATTGCTTCCTAAATTTGGATTTCCATCTGAAATAGTGACGTAGTCACCGACACTAAAGTCTACAAAATTATTGATGAATAATGGTTGTTGTTGATGATGCTGTTGTTGTTGTTGAGGATTATATTCTCCACTCCTTCCCTTCGAAACGAGATTATCATCATCATTGTATAATAATTTAATTTCCTGGCTTTCTAAATCAATACAATTCATATCAATTCGAAGGTTAGTTATCGCAGATCCTTCTTCTTGTCTTTGCTGCGGATTCTTTAGATTAACATATACCTTCCATCTGTCAACATATGATATTTCTTCTCGTATCCTCTTTGAGAGATTAAATTCTACTCTTCTTCTTTCTAGATCTTCTTGTGATAATTTATTATTTGCAGCAAAAGACCATCCTAGACATCCTTCCTTCAACGGACAGTTCTGACAATATCCTGTTATAGCTGGTGCAACTTCAGACTTCCATAATTTGATAAATTTGTTTACAGCATCATAAACTTTGGCAAAGTCAAATTTTTCACGCTTTCCATCCTTATCAGCGAATTGCCATGTATATCGTGGAGGCTTTTCTAGATTCAATGCCTTCATAAGCAGTAAAGCTTCTGCATCTGCCTGCAAATTCCAGCGTGCATTTCTTGGTCTTGCTTTACCTGTTTTAATTTGAATAATCTCAACATCGTCAATTTTTAAGCGAGATAAATCGTCAGAACTTGTGTACTTGCTATTCTTGTGGTTGTTATTGTTATTGTCATAGTCGTCTTCTCCCTTATTATCATGCCCAGGAAGCACTTTGGCAAGTTTAATTTTTACTAAATCTAATCTACCCTCTAGAGGAATCTCAAGGTTACGTATAGTAAACTCTGGTCTTAGAAGCGAGCAGCCGACTTTCATAGCCATCTTTTTCCTCTTCATCTCTTTCTCTTCCTCCTCCTCTTTCTTTTTGTTGTTTTTTCTTTTTTCTATTATTATCAGCAAGTGGCAATAGCAACAACTGATTCACAAGTCTTTCTGCTCTAATATCCAAATCTTCCATGATTGTAGGAAAAGGTTTTTCTATTCCTGCTAGAACAAATCGTTTCCAATTGACATCTACATCATCAATGGCATTAGTCCGAAAAAGATCTATTGCATTTGATTTAGATATTGGCGATCCATTCCCTTTTTTAATGGAATTTATTATCTCCAGTATAGATTTTATAACTATTCGATGTACTGCACTTCCAATCTCACCTGATGCGGTAAAATCACCTGATTGCATACCTAAAAATTCGATATTATAAGCCAGCACGTTCACATACTGCTATATGGGAAATAGCAGTTATTCTAGGTATAACTACAGGTTGAAGCTGACGAATAATATCACTAGAAGAGCTTATGACAGGGATTTCGGGAGAAGAATTGAATTCTTTTCCAGGGATCATCATTCTTAACTTGTACTCCCAATATTACTACAGAGAAATTCACCAAACCGATCAGGGAACGGTATTATTACCATAATGTACCTAATAAAGCTGTGTAATGAGACATGCGGTAATTTATTGAATATTAACCGTTTCACAACACTTAGTACTAACACACATTAATAAATATTTTGCACATGTTGACACAAAATGCACACTTATCACAATAAGTTTTTATTTGCACATATCATAATGATGGTATGGCTGGCGAAAGCTTTGACAGATATAAAACCATTCTCGATAAAGCAAGAAATGAGAAGTTAGAAGTTCTCAATACATGGTATTCTCTTTTCAAGCTTAAGGAGGATCCGTTTGCCAGAGAAATACCCAATGAGGAAATTGAATCTTACTTTATAGACAGAGAGAATATCATAGAGAGTATAATATTTGATATTGGAGTTGCCTCAAGGGAAATACCCATCATAGTTTTAATAGTTGCCCCTACAGGTTTTGGAAAATCTAGTCTTTTAAAATACATTTACCATATCATAACTAAAATAGCATCAAGTAATAAAGAAAAATATAATTTTAAAGGCGAATATATGCCTGCACCGTCGCTTTTTGATATAGAAGATGATAGAAGTGGAGGAGGAGGAGTACAAGGAGATACTAATGACGATGATTATTATACTGATAATAAAGACAATGTTCAGTCTTGGATAAAGATTTCAAAGAGGATTAGGGATTTCATATTATTTGATGATGCAAATCCAAATTACATAAGGACAATTATTAAAGAATTCACAAATACAAAACTCAAACTATTTGCAATATCACCTATTGATTTAGAGCAAGCTCTATCAATAATACAATACGAACCCAAAATATACTTTCTTAGTGAATTTAATTGCAACGATTCTGTGATGATGCTAGAACAGAGATTAAAGACGACTATTCAAACGGAGAATAAAAACAATATCAAAATTTACGATCTTTTTGATGAGACATCCATAAAAACTATTTATAATAATAGTTTTGGAATACCCCAGCTCCATATTGGAATGCTCTTCTAAGGCACTTTCGCTTCTCAAGAGCATTGTCATTGGAAAGGCCCCCAAATCAAGAGCAGAAAATAGCTAATAATGACAATAAAAGAGTAACGTCTCAAATAGCAATTCAAGCATGTAGACAAATTAAATGTCAACAAGCAAAAAAAGAGTATGAAAATCTTTCAGATGTCAGAAAGGAAATTATTGACAAGATCATATTCAAAGCAAGATCTGCTACTGATATAGCAGCAGAAATTAGAAAAGATTGTACTACTGTTTCTAGATATCTTAACGAATTAAAAGATCTTGATTTGATCACCTTTAATACGCAAGGAAGAGAAATAGTTTATAAAGCTACTTTGCCTACACAGATTCTTTTTGAAATGCAAAATATGCCTACCATAGAAGAGATAGAAGAACAGGAGAAGCAGAGAAAGGAAGAGGAGAAGGAGAAGAAAAAACATATGTCTAGGCTTAGAATAATTCAGTCTTGCTCATCGTGCAACTTGGTCAGATGTGGTATCTCATGATGCAATAGAAAAG
>CAVTCE010000030.1:0-19381 GCA_963733025.1 uncultured Nitrososphaeraceae archaeon
ATTAAACATAGGTGATGTTGATGATGTTGTTTGTATTAACAATGAAGCCATAAAACGGTATAGTGTATGCTCCTACTGGTGATTGTGGAGAAACCTCTACCTTAAATAATGGAGGTTGAATGCTTTGGGTAGATACACTTACGCCGTTAGAAATGAAATCTGTGCCATTCTCGAAAGTTATACTAGTAACATTATTAGAAAAGGGCGTGTCTATCTCAGCCGGGATTAGGTGCTTTTCTCCTTGTCTTATGACTATATTCTCCGGATGTGTTAATATGTCTATGGTAGGGGGAGGAATAGCAACCCATCTTGTAAAATCTCTAACTTCACTTGATTTGAAGGATTCTGCTGTATAAAATGATAAGCCGTAAAGGCTAGGAGATTTTATAGAATTTAGATCTAATCGCAGTTTAACATATCCTGGCCCTATTGTAGGACCACCAAAAGATTCTGTATAGTTTATCTTAGATTCTACAAGCGCATGAGTACCTGTTGATGATAATTGGTAAAGATATTCACTCCATTTTCCATTAACTTCTTCAATATAAAAGTTGTAATTGGCTCCGTTATATCCTGAATTTTGAGGCAAGGAAACAATGGCAATAAGCATACCATACCTAATCTTTTTGAGAGGTTGACTATATATAGAAGCATTTTCCAAATTGGATGCTAACCAAAATGTAGCATCTAGAGTTTTTCCATCACTATGATAATCTACTGCCAGTAGGTTTGTATAGTCAGACCTTAAATGAGTACTGTCATTACCATAAGTTTGAACCCAATCATTTCTCTGATTACTGATTTCTTTATCAGAAATTAAAACTTGATCAAACACAGGCGATGCAGCAAAAGCCTTATGAAAAAGCGAATAGGAGATTAATACTACTAATAGTAATAATAACATAAAAATAATATCAATCGAAGCAAATGCTAAGAATGAGTATTTTTGTGACTGCAAATCTGTTTTAGTAACCCATTATATACAAATCATATCAGACGTAGATAAGGTTTTTGTCAATCTTTTGGTAGCAGTTAAAAGGCCAAGACTTATGACCTTAATGGAGCCTCTATCATCTCATAGCTATCCAAATATGCAGACCGTGCAGTTAAAAGAGCATTATCATAATTTTAATTTATGATAAGATAATTCCTATTAAGAAATAAATAGGATTACAACAACATAATAGTAATTCAGATGTAATTTCTTCTTTGGCCTATTAAGATTATTCTAATTGGTTAGTATCAAAAAATCTATCTGTTTAGCTTGCTAAAAGAATGACATAAGAAATTAACAGGAATTTTGTCAGAGTATATGTCCTCCGCATTCATTCCATGTTGGTTTATGACGTGGTCTGCCCCATTTTTTAAGAATTCTTCTTTTGTCTCACCATTTATGATATAATCACAGTCCAAGCCAGTTTCACGACATACTAAAACAAACATCTGAATGTCACTACTTTATGATATGTAATTCTTAAATCTTTCTTCCTATTTAACAGTGGTTCTGTATGACATACATATTACAAGAAAGAATTAGTTCTAGGAACATTTTTGTCTAGTTGGTGATTCTTCTTCTTCCTAATCTACAGCTACGTTGAACCTTTGCTGCACTATCTATGAATACAGTCTGCCATTATCTTCCTGCTTCATGAAGATCCTAATATAAAAAAGTCCATTACTGTTGTTATATGATTTTTATTTTCTTTTCAATTGCTCAATCTTTTGATGGAATTCATATCTCCATCCTTCTGGCAGAGCTTCTATTTTTGTTGCTCGCCTCATAGTTTCAATATCTTCATCGTCATCTCCAACATAAAGACGGACAATGTCTTTTACCGTGACATTATTTTCATCTTTTCTGATAATGTTTATCTTATCACCTGCTTTGACTTGCCCTTCTTGCAATACCTTAAAATAAATACCTGGACGACCACTTGCCATAAACCTTCTAATTACATCCATACGTCCAAACCTAACACCAAGTTTATAACATGGCATTCTAGGTTGGGTTGCTACAAGCTTGGCTGATCCAACCTGAAATTCATTACCGATATTCACAGCATCTTCCATTAGTCCTTCAGTAGTAAAGTTCTCTCCAAACACTCCCCATTTAAGATCCATATTAGGAAATTGGTTACGCCAGTAGCCATAATGTTCTGCTGGATAAGAATATATTGCCTTATCTACTCCTCCGTGGACAGTTAAATCTGCCTGTCTGTCACCATCAAGGTTAAGCTTTCGTAGCATGATTGGACCTTTGACTGGATCCTTGAAGATAGAAGTAGTTACAATTTGCCCATTAAAGACCACTTGTCTTGGAAGCCCAACATTGACTGAAAGCACTCTCATGGTTATATAAGATCGATTTATTGTTTATAATAGATTCTAACTACTAGATGAAAATAAAAGGACAAGGAATTGCTGCTCCACCTACTGCCAAAAATCCGAGTCCGATAATTTTCATGTCTACCATTTTTCCTTTGGTAAACATTATCAGCTTTCGAAAAAGCAGTTTAGATTTTCACCAAGGCTAATGCCATAGCCTTAATTCAATAATTATGGTTAATAGCATATTTTATTTAAAATAAGTGATAACCTCCTGCAGAACAGCCGAAACATTACATCATTTAGAAATAGGGTTTTTCTCAGGATCTCCAAAGTCAAGTTTTGATGATGGAAATCCAATTGCAAGTTCTGAATCCTGAATAATTTTGTGCAATATTTAACAGTATTACTCTGGTAAAACAAGAGTTTTATTACAACTTTTATATAAATAGAAAAATACGTAACTATATGAAAAAAGTTCTTTTTGTTTTGCCTTCTCATGATCAGTTAGGAAATACTGGAAAAAAAACAGGATTCTGGTTGGAAGAATTTGCTAGTCCTTTCTATGAATTCGTTGATAACAGATACGACGTGACAATTGCTTCTCCAAAGGGCGGAAAACCTCCTGTGGATCCAAAGAGTAATCTGGAAGAGTGGCAAACCGAATCTACACGACGTTTTCAAAAAGATAAATCAGCTCAAGAGAAGCTAGCAAATACGTTGGTTTTAAGCCAAGTTTCAGCTAATGACTATGATGCATTATTTCTACCAGGTGGTCACGGACCCATGTGGGATTTATCAGTAGATAAAAATTTAAAAAAATTAGTTGAAGATTTTTACTTTGGTAGAAAAATCGTTACTGCCGTATGTCATGGACCTGCAGGATTATTACAGGCAACAGATAAAGATGGAAATTCAATATTGAAGGATAAAAAAGTAACTGGATTCACAAACAATGAAGAAGTTGCTGTACAACTAGATAAAGTGGTCCCGTTTTTATTGGAGGATCGTATGAAAGAATTAGGTGGGAAATTTGAAGAAGGTGAAAATTTCAAACCCTTTGTTGTATCTGATGGACAGTTGATTACAGGCCAGAATCCTGCATCTTCATTTCTTGCAGCTAAAAAAGTAATAGAAATTTTAGAAAGAAATCAAGAAAGACGATGACTAGTAATAAGATCCAGAATCGCTGCCGACCGCATATACTGCAATTAGTTCGAAAATAAAACACTTCATATTAGGTTTCTATGTATAGTGTAGTTTATACGACTCACTTTAGATCTTGCAATTTTCTGCAGGCTGTATGTTCTTTGATGTCTTTTTCCTTACTGTAGATTTTCATGTTATCGACTGTCTATTCTTAATGCTTTTTCTGCTACACCGTTGGCTGCAACTTGTATTATCTCCATATAGAAGTGAATCGATCTTTAGGAGAGGTTATTATTCTTATTATTCTCCCTGCCGCCGCCATCACCATCTCCTCATCCACCATCTTTGGATTTCTGCTATATACCTTTTATATTAGAGAACTTATGGATAGTGTCAGAATATTGGATAATTTACGGCCAGCAATTATCATTAGAAATACTCAGCAGGAAGATGTACCTAAAATAGTCACTTTACAAAAGAAATCATTTCCTGATGTGGCTGCTGGAACGATATCTGCACCGTACTTTCTCGAAAATCATATTCGCATATTTCCTGAAGGTCAGTTTTGTGCAGAAATAAATGAAAGAATAGTTGCATCTGCATGCAGTTTAATAATCTCACTAAAACCCGAATACGCAGAGCATACATGGTATGACATTGTTGGAGATCGAAAACTCACAAGTCATAATCCTAAAGGCGATAGTCTTTATGCAGATGATATCTCAACTCACCCTGATTTTCGATGTCTTGGGATAGCAACAATGCTTTATAATATGAGAAAGGATTTAGCCATAAAATTGAATTTAAGGAGAATAATAGGTGGAGGTAGACTGCTCCAATATTCTAAATATGCAGATAAAATGTCAGCTTTAGAATATTCGCAAAAGGTAATAGAAGGAGAACTAAAAGACCCTGTCCTTTCATTTCAGTTAAAAAACGGATTTAGATTTATAAAAATACTTCCTAATTATATTCAAGATACTTGCTCACTGAATTATGCCAGTTTCATTGAATGGTTAAATCCTAAACATAGGTAGTGATATTTTTATCATTATAGATTGTCATGTACATCTTAACTATTATGAGTATACAAATAAACTTTCACTAGAAGAAAGATTAACCGCATTACTAGATGTCATGAGTACAAACAATATTGATTATTGTATTATTCTATCATCTTATAAAGTTAATGTGGATAGACCTTCGACAGCTCAAATTCTTGATATTACAAAAAAACATGATAATCTTGGAGTTGTGGCCGGGCTTTCAATTGATAATCATACTGATGAAGATTATCAAAATTGTAGAATATGGTTGAAAGAGGGTTTGCTTAAAGGTGTCAAGCTTTACTGTGGCTACGAACATTACTATCCATTTGATAAAAGATATCAAAGAGTGTATGACATGTGTATGGAATTTGAAGTTCCAGTTATGATTCATACTGGCGATACATTTTCAAGTAAAGGTAAGATTAGATTTTCACATCCGTTGAACATAGATGATGTTGCTGTTGATAATCCTGATCTAAAGATAGTAATGTGTCATTTAGGAAACCCCTATATACTTGACTGTCAGGAAATCCTGTATAAGAACAAGAATGTCTATGCGGATATTTCAGGATTGGTTTTTGGTAATTTTACCGTAGATTCCAAAAAATATATGGTTAACAAAGTGACAGAGCTATTGAATTATGCCGGTGAACCACATTATCTTTTATATGGAACAGATTGGCCAATTTCTAATATGAGTTCTTATCTTGATTTTGTTGAAAAACTTAATCTCAGTTCCCAAATAAGAGATCTTGTAATGTTTAGAAATGCAAAGAATCTTTTTAGAATCTAAATTTATTATCTATGTGTTTCTATTTCAAGATGAATTTTATCATAAGTGATATTATCAGTATTTCATTTTTAGCCAATATATTCATTAATAGATAGGTTCTATCCTAATTCAAAAGCAATATTTCAATATTTAATTGTAAATATTATTCTAACTTTTTCTATGCATGTTAAATAATTATCAAGATCTAATCCTGAGAACCGTATGTCTCGCTTCTATACTGTATATCTTTGGAAGAAAGTAATAAAAAAGTTTGACTTTAACTGATATCTTTCTAAATCTTTCTTACAAAATATATACATACAGAACTTGCCTGAGCATTGTATATCTCCGTGGGTTTATCTGGTAAAAGGGCCTGCTAGAGTAACTTTAGCAGGTACTGCTTATGTTTTAGGGAAAGACGTCTCTGATAGCGATGTGTTAGTAGGGGCTGGTAAGATTTTACCATTTGAGATTGATTCTCTTTGTCAAATTAACATAAACTTAGACGAAGGTGGCGAAAGTTGGCTCGCAGACCAATACAGTGCTGGCACAACAATGTGGCAAGAGATCGTTAATAAGATTTTAATTGAAAAATTTAGAACAATTTTATTGATAGGTGACACCGATACAGGAAAGTCCTCACTAGCAACCTTTATTGTAAATTTGGCACTTAAAAAAAGCCTTAAACCAGCAGTTATTGACGCAGATATGGGGCAAGGCGATTTAGCTCCACCTACTGCCATAGGAGGCACAATAATCGAAAATCCAATAACAGACCTGAGGAATTTAGATGCACAATTTCATGAATTTGTTGGAAATACCAGTCCAGTTGGATTTGAAGATGTCACAATTAATGCCATCAAACAAATTGTTAAAAAAATTACAACTGATTCTGATATTTGCATAATTAATACCGACGGTTATATACACAATAACGGTATCGATTACAAAGTAAAGATGGCAAAAAATTTACGATCAGATTTAGTTGTATGTCTTGGTGAGAAATGTATATTCGAAAATTTTAGATCGAAATATCCCTCTCTCGTTTTACATAGCAACGGTCCTACTAAAACCGTAAAAAGTAGAATTGAACGCAATCAGCGAAGGTTAAATCAATTTCTTCGCTATATTGGTGGCAATAATAATAATACTAATATTCATAAAAATGTTACCATAGGAATAAAGAGCATCAAAATTGTATACAGAGGTATAACATATTCCAAAATACTGAAAGACAAATATGGTCTTTTACAATTAGGTAAATACTTTCGAATAAAACCATGGAACCTTCAAGGCATGTTTATAGGATTAGGGTTTAAAGAAGATATTGTAGGATTTGGTATTATAAAATATGCATCTCCTTACAAAATGTCTATCCAGACAAAAATTAATTACTTTAACAAGATTTATCTCAGTCATTCTGGAATAACAAAAGACAGGACTCTAGAATTTAGGATATTCATTTGAAGAATCGACAAATCAATTATTAAGTTCGTGCTTCACCAATTGCATTTTCAAATGCATATTTATGTCTGTACATATATAAATATACAAATATATAAATATATAAATATACATACATATTTCAAAAAGATGAATAGTATTCCTCAAAGAAGACAAATAACAGGAAGATGAAGCAGCAGAAGATCAAGACTTTGTAGTTAAATCAAAAATTAAACATCACTTACTATAATGGAATATAGCTTGATCTTGCCGTTGAGCAAATGCCTAATTTTCTATTGGATATGTTGTTGCAATCATACCAAATGCAGCTACTATTGCTACAACTCCTAAGAGTGCCATTATTGTTGTTCTTCTTAACTGAATAATTACATTCACAACGAGACAAGATAAAAGATGCTATACTATAATAATCATATATATGATTTTTGAGTAATGCTGCATTAAAATTTACATATACAACCATCGTTTATTGCATATAATGAAGAAATGTCTAACAAACAAAACATTTTTTGCAGCCATTCTGATAGCAGGAATATTTGCAATTTCACAAATGCACTCCAATGCAGCAGCTGCTATAGCTGATGGAAACAATGGCCAGATACCAAGTAGTGTAACCATTCCGCTTGAAGGCCTTACATTAAAGGCAGGCCAGTTTATAGAGCTAACAGATACAACCCCTGTTCTAGTAACTGCAGCTCATGCAACAATTAATGTACCATGCGACAATGGCAATAAAAATAATGATCCAGAATCTGATATTGCAGTGGTAGCAGGAGTAGCACCAGACTTGAAGCCAGTTGAGCTAGAATATATAGCTGAATTGTCTGATCCAGAAGACAACTGCTTATATCATGCTGACATACCAGAGAATGAAGATGACGAGGTAACAGACATAGCTATTATCAACCCTGGAGATGAAACTGTAAAGTTCGGAAGTGGTAACTTTGCAACAATCTCAATTACAGAAGTAAGTGATTAACAAGATTACCACTCTGGCACATTATAAACAATGAATGAAACATCTGCAATTAAGGCAAAAACCTCATTTTTTTATTTTTAATATGATTTTTTATTCAACTAACCATCGATCTTTAGAAATTAAAGAATTTTTGGATACTCATAACACAACAGTAGCGACGTTATAAAGCAGTATTAGATATTGTTCCCTACTTTAGATACAAACATCAAGACATCTGCAGATTCAGCAATAAGAAGACGACCAAATGGACATTATGTAACTAATGATGTACATTGCACCAAATTACTAAGTCGTAAGTCGGAAACGTATCTATAAATCTCTTGGTAGTAGAATTTTAAGCTCACCAATCATCATTTGTATATGATGGCTAACAGATCTTCAACTATTTTTATCTATTACATTATAGGACGATTATGTCTCCGCCCTGATTAATATAGTAGTAGAACAAGTAAAATGACGGTTCTGTTTTCTAGGAGTTAAATGGATAAATTAATGGTTGTTGGTGGTGCTAAAAATAAAACAATTATCAGATGATTTCATAGCTTCTGATGCTATTATTATTTTTGTTGCTGCTGTTGTTGCTGTTGTAGCACTATATTCCTGCCTTTTGGAATTAATTCTCGCTTTAACAAGTTCCATTCTATAGATACTCTTCCTGGACCTGTCAATAGGAGACTGATTGAAATTGCTATTAATAGTAGATCTAACTCATATCCACCTACAAAACCATCTGACAATTTAACATTAAGTGTAGCTCCAATCATTTCTATTATAAAGAGACCTGCTGTTATCCTTGTTAATACTCCTACAATGAGAGCAATACCGCCAATTACTTCTAAAAGTCCTATTGGAAGAGCAAGTTCAGCTGGTAGTCCTACACTTGCAAAAAAACCTCCAGTACCTGCTATGTCTAAAAGTTTAGGTAAACCATGTGCTATAAATGAAATTCCTGCTAGTATTCTAATGGGAAGAGGACCGAAGCTTGTTAAAGTTTGATAGATCGTCATGATAGTTGTATATAATCCATGTGTCCTACATTGATTAAATAACTTTTTACTAATGGATGGATAATTGATATAGAATGTCTTAGTTATGATAGAACATAAGTTCAAGATCCCAAGATAGTATAATCATATGTATTGCTATCACTATCACAACAACAACAACAACAGCAGCAGGGTACAAAGAGACGCAACAGTAATGTGTCTAATCAGAGATTGAAAATATCTGTAGGCTCTATCATAATATATGTATGTTTTCTTGGCATTACATATATTACCGCTATTTTATAATACAATAAAAACCAAGTGTAGTTACTATGCCAACATCGATAAGTGAGATAATGACTCAAAAATTAGAGACCATAAATCCATCTAATACAGCACAAGAAGCAGCAAAGAAAATGGCAGATAAGAATGTAAGTTCATTAGTAGTTATTGATAGAGCAGATAAACCTGTTGGAATAATAACGGAGCGTGATTTGGTTAGACAAGTATGCGTTAATGATGCAAGCAGCAGTACTGTCATAATACATCATATTATGTCTTCTCCTCTTGTTACTATTGATGCTAATTCATCAGTTGAAGCAGCTGCTGATGTAATGATTCAAAATAAAGTGCGGCATTTACTTGTTGTAATGGAAAATGGGAACAGAACATTAGGAATTATTACTCCTACTAATTTTACAACCTATCTTAAGAAAAACTTGAATATGGATGATGTTAATGCGAGAATATTGCAGTCTCTAGCAGAAGAAGAAGGAATAGAAGGTTTTAGCCACTAAAAGCCAGATATAGAAATAATAAATGGAAGCATAATATGCTTATAATAATATAATATGAAAAGAAAAATAGTTAATCCCGCTATTTGGTGGTATGGATAACCACAGTATTAACCAATACAATTAGTATAGTTATTGGTTAATAAAAGCATAATTGGTGTAATAATAGTGATGTATATTAGCACAACCAAGCAGCAGGTGCGCAAAATAAAATTTCTATTAGATAAGATTGGTCAATGTTGGTGGTGCGCCATCTCTTAATCACACTTTTGGGTTTACAGCAATAATTACTCTATATTTCGAAGTATAAGAAATTAGCACAGATAGCAGGTCGGTGTAATGGAAGACAGACATTAAAGTATGGTTGGATTGCTCAAGCGGGTGCTTTGAGAGAGATTGTACTTCAGTATCAATATATAGATAACTTTGCATTCAGATCTCTTTGGATAACTACTATTAATACTGAAAATTACTGAGATTAAAAATTAAACATCATGGATTAATTCTAATAGATTTCTCTTTGGTTTGGGTTGAAGTATCTTCTGGGGATATCCTAAGCAAAGAATTGATGAAGGTACAAGATTTATCCCTAGAGCTTGCATAACTTTTTCTTCATCTATCATACCTATCCATACTGAACTTAAACCTAAGGCATGTGCTGCAAGCTGAGAGTATGCCGTTGCAAGAGTAGCATCTTGCATAGAAAATTTCTTTAGGATATGCTCTGGAAAATTCATTTCTACTCTTGATGGATTCATACAAAAAACTAAAACTACTGGAGAATTTACATATGGCTGTTTGTTAGCTGCTTGGACAAGCTTCAATTTGATTTCTTGGCTTTTTACACGATAGATCTCAAAACCTTGAAAGCCTCCAGCAGTAGGAGCAGTATCCGCTGCAGCAAATATCATTTCAATTTTCCATTCTTCTACCTGCTTATTATTTTCAAATTTTCTTTGTGATCTTCTATTGATCATAACGTTAAAGATATTGGTTTGTAATACATCGTCTATCTCAGGAATTAATACATCTTCTTCCTTTTCTTCTTTTGGATATAGTAGTTGGCTAGGAGAGGTATTATCATCTTTTTGAAAGATTCTAGAGAGAATATCTTTGGGATCAGACATAATCCAGCAATGTATTATAGTATGGAATCTTATAATATGTTATGCTATTTAATTAAATAATATACTATAGATGAAATGTAACTAGGTTAGATAATTTGTTGTTGGATGTTTTATTCTTCTCTTTTATTCTTTTACTTATGTATAGATAGATTCACCGTATATTGATTGAAATTGATGTTCTATTTGCAATTGTCATAAACTCACTATGAAGAACATCTTAGCTAACTAATGTTTAACAAAATCCTGCCTTCTCTTTCTTTTTCAAATAATGCTTGTAAAGCTTCTCTAGCTTCTTCAAGTTTGAATTTTTTCCATATTTTAATTTTCAATCCTTTGGAATTATCGATAATTTCTTTGAATTCTTTTCTACTACCTCCAGTGGTGCCTATTAACTTTATTTGTTTACTATACAATGATTGAAGATTCAATTTGACCTCAGCACCGGTCAGCACTCCAAATGTAACCCACCTTCCGTTAATAGCAACAGCATCCAAACTTTTCTGCCATGTGTCAGCACCTAGTGTGTTTAAAACAACTACTGCCATATTACCTTGAGTAAATTCCTTGACTTGTTCTATCACTTTGTCAAAAGTGGTGATATGATCTGCTCCAAATTCTTTTATCCAGTTCTTACTAGTAACTGCAATAACCTTTGCTCCCATTTTCTTAGCAAATTGAATTGCTAGCATACCTGTGTTGCCTGATGCTCCAAATACCAGCAATGACTCATTTATTTTTAGAGAAGCTTCCTTTAACGCATGAAACGGTGTTAATGCAGTAACAGATAAACTTGCAGCCAAATCCCAATCCATATCATCTGGTATTTTAAAGACATTCTGTTCTGGAACTGCAATATATTCGGCAAAGCCCCCATTACTAACGACGCTAATTATTCCTCCATTTTTGCAAAGCATTTCAGAACTATTCAGACATAAATCACATGAACCGTCAAATAGTCTGCTGTATACGACTACTCTATCACCTTCATTTAATCTTCTGTTTACATTATTTCCTACTCTCTCAACTACTCCGCTTATTTCTGCTCCTGGTATATGCGGTAGTGGTTTTGCTTCAAGGGGTGACCCAGACTTTATTCCATGTTTTCCAGAAACTACAAAATAGTCTATTGGATTTATACCAGCCACTTTAACTCTTATTAGTATTTCTTGATCTGTTATTTCTGGGTCTGTATATTCTTTAATCTCTAAATTTTCTAATCCTGGTTTTTTAAAAACAGCAGCTTTCATTTTTAGAGGATAATTTTTATTGTATTTAATATTATCCTGATCTAAAAATGTTTCTTCCTTGTTAAATGAACAGAAAATTATTACAATTAGAAAATCTGTGCACGTATTTGAAGTGATATTAGAATTCAAAATATGCCAATAGGATATACATAAGCAAACGTCTATACATTACAACTAGAAAATATTGGACCTTCTGTACTAATACATAAAAAATTTCAGGCTGTAATATCATATATATAGAGATTAGGAAACAATTATAACATATAGCTGCTAATAATTGAGGTAACACAAGGTTGATTAGCCAACATTATAGCGAAACTACAGATGGAAATAACGAAAGCTTAAGTAAATTTGAGATGAGCATTTTAGAATGCATAAAGAAAGAACCAAAACTAGAAAAGAAAATCTCAAAGCAAATTGGTCTTGATATTTCAATAATTTCTCCAATAATTACTGATTTAATGTTTAAAAGTTATATCGAAAGGATACACAGAAAAAGAATGTTGTTTTCGTCAAGAGAATATTTTTGTATTACCATGGAAGGACTAATGGCATTAGAAGAAGCTAAAAGAACTGGCAGACCCTGGAATCAGCTAACTTCTTTCATAAAAGAGACAGTAGAGAGAAAACTTGTTGAACTTTCTGACAATCTACCCTTGACAGTTAGTGCTATAAAAGCAATATATGGAGTATTAAAATTTCTTTTCAGATAAAGAATTCTGGGACAAATTCTTCCTACCTCTCGACTCAAACACTACTAAAATTAAATGATGTTCCCATTGTCACATATGTCACAAATGTGGTCCTTAAAGTCTTCAAAGGATATTTACCAATGCTGAAAGCTGGATTACTATAATGCCAATCTCATCTTCGTTGCAAACTTTACATTTGACCTTGACCATCCTCTTGCAAATAGGCGGTTTTATCATCCCAAAAATTTCTATCTTCTTCAATAGCATCTTTCAATTTCAATGTAATCAGCTCAAATAACTCATAGTGCGTCAAGAAGCCTGTTGTTTTGTATTTCTCAAATAAAGGTTTGGTGTTTTTAGATGGTTGTTTTATGAAGTCCGAAATTATCTTGTTTTGTAATACATCCATATCACGCTCATTCATTTTCATAAATCTTTGATATTCTTTTTCTACTACTTCAGGATGAAAACCATGGTCAGCTATAATATCAGGCGGCTTTTTACCTGCCTGAAAGTCTGTATACAATTTCTTTATTCCCTCTCCATCAAGATCTGGGATGTTAAGATACTGATAATGATGATTACCTTCTGGTTTCAAGCGCTGCGACGGTAAGGCAAAGGAGTCGGACTCTCCTGCAACCATGACCATTTCATCGCTCCTTGTCTTTCGCCTTAAATAAAGGCCTCTAGCTTTGCTTTTTTCTTTATATACATTTGCTTCTGTCGTATGCACAATTTTCGCAATTTCTTCTACAGAATGTTTTCCTTCTGCAAGAAGATCAAGTATTTGTTCTTTTTTGTTATTTGGCTTTTGTCCTAAATAAACAGGTTCCACCAAGTAAGGTATAGTAAGATAAAGTAAGTAATATATTTTACTATCATATCTAGTTCATCATAAGACTATCTTCCTGATATCTAACTAACCTTACTTTACCTTACTAGTATACCTTTATGCAGGTAATCGAAAAGGTAACTGTTATTCAGACAGAGTGAATCTATCTCTTACATTATATCTAATTTATATTTCTAAGCTCGTTTTTAATGTAATATAATTACGCTGTCTTGTCGTCTATTTTTTACAAAACCAAACAATTTCATAGTTCTATGTTCTCTACTAGGCTGTTTCTTTAGTCCGATACTGGTATTGAACTTTTCAAATGTTTGAATCCAAGGTTCTTGAATCTGCAAACAATTAACGATTTTAAGACTTGCATATATATTAGAATATTTTTGTCTACCTGTGCTATCAGCAATAAACTAGCAAATAAGGTAAAGATTAGACTATTTAATAATGTAGCAGAGAGAATTGCTCCAATTATAATATCATTTAAAACCGATTAGTCAAGATAATTGCAAGAATAACGCTTAAAAGACCAGATTAAATTTCCTTGTAATTTTTGCAGTCAAGAGCAATTATCATCTCTTAAGGAGCCAGCTAATAATAAATCATAATAGTAACGCTCTGTATAGTAGTATAGTCTCCTTAATCTTTTATCTGAAGTCAATATCATTTGATATGTCATGATTATGAAGAGCTGTAGAGAACTTATAGATATATCTAGAAGCTTTTCTTCAATGTTTAATGATACGAGAGAAGATAATGAGACAATATGATTTTCTATATAATAATATACTTTTGGTGTTGTATATTTCGAAAAGCAATTGTACCCAAGTAATGGCTAAAGAGATGCGACTGACTGCCATACAACTATATCATAAAAATTGGTGAAATGCAAAAAGAAGAAGAAGAAGGATAACCAGAACCTAAAGATTGATTGATTGATTGATTGATTGATTGATTGATTGTTCATAAATTCAGCGTTGATTTGATGATGAATCTTGATTTGTTATATACAAAATTTTTGTAGCGATTAATATGCGAAGAATTATAAGTTCATTGTAGCCAGAATGTATATAGTAATTGAAGAAAGAATTTGTTATTTCAAGGATCGAAGCCTCACAAGACGGTAGTCCTTATGTTTACATCACATTTACTGACCCCAATGATTACAAATCAGGAGAAAGGAAGCAGCAAAATCCATTTGGCTCCAATGTTATGGCATTTACCTCTCCAGAAGATCTGATGAAAAATTTACCTAAAGCAATGGGTGATATCTCAAAGATGATAACTGGAGGTGGCGGTGCCGGTCTCACTGATTCACCAACTTTTAAAATGAGTATGAAAGAGTATGAAGATCTGGGAATAAAAGTCGGCGACAAGGTTTCAATAGAAATTAAAAAATCAGATACTGGAATTTATACTTAGATTGTAAGGCATTATAGTATTAATGTCGTTACATACCATAGAGGTTCTTTTCAATCATTTTTTTATAAGTTAGTCCTTTTTTATTAAAATTTATAATTAATGGTATATGTTTATAAATAGATATGTTATTAGCCGTGAACGTTTGATTACATTTGGTTATTTGATAAAGTGTCATGGCCACTATATGCAGAGGCTAATAATAGTGAGTATTTTAGTCGGATTTCTTTATTTCATTATTCCACTTTCCTGATTACTTTTCTTCTCTTCTCTTCTCTTGAAACCATCTTCATCAGTTACTTTCGATCTGTTTCTTACTTCCATTCTAATTCCTGATTCTCTTTTCTCTCTATTTGGAGCTTCAAATCTTATTTAAGGCCAGATTTCCATAGCTCGTCAAACCGTATGGGATATTTAACAACACCAATAGTTTGTTAGATTTAGTAAATGACAATATGAAGAAGGTAACTGTAGTGTGAAATTGAAAGAACAAGAATATGCATTAGCAGCACAGTATCTATAGAATTATTTGTCATTGCTTCTATAAGATTTTGGTAATTCTTTTTGGCTAAACGTCATATACTATCCTTATTAAATCCAAGGCATTTGGTAATGTTATTACTATTATCTCTGTCTTGTTGACTATTGTTCGCAGTAGGTATGCTGTAAATGAAACTAGCAATTTGTGGATTAGTTCTTAGCGTCTGAATTACTTCTGTAAAAGATACAGATATCAATTTTTCATTTTATGATAAAACATTTTATCGAATATTACCTATTGAAATGTCAAGACATGATAGTTTACTCTTTACTCAGTTAATCCTTTAAAGACAAATTAGCCATGAATATTACAATAAAAAAAAGTTACCAACTATTAAATTCAATATTACATATTACGTTATTGGATGTTAGAAGGAAGTTCTTATAATGGCAATATTGATTGGGATGATGTAATAAAGAAAGAAGCAAGAGGAATTAATGATGAAGATTTGGGAGAAGTACAAGAAGTTACTCAGGATTATGTTATGGTACAAAAGGGGTTGATAAACAAAGAAAAATTATACATTCCACGTGATTTAGCAATTGGTTATAATGGTACTATTCTGATATTCAATATAACTGCAGAAGAAGCAAAGAATAAGTTTTTGAGGGATTCAGAACCTGTAGTTTCACAATCACAAGTCCTTGGAGAAGGTGCTACAATTACCGATGACCTAGCCATTATTCCAGTAATGGCTGAGAGATTAGACGTATCTAAAAAAGCGTATTCACAAGAAGCAAAAATAATAAAAGAATCCATAACGGATACAAAGACAACTGAAGTTCAGCTTGTGCATGATGAACTATACATTGAAACAAGACCAATAAGTCAGGAGGAGGAGGAAGAAGAAGTAAGTACAGCAAAAGGATACCAGACAAACACATCCTCATCATCATCATCAGTTCAATCAGACATTCCAACAGAAGAAGAGGTTGCTACTCTTTTTTTGAGAGTTGAAGTGCCAGAAGTTTCTAAACACCCTTATCTAAAAGAAGAAATTATAGTTAAAAAGGAATCTATAACAGAGACAAAGAAAATCAGTGAGCAGATAAGAAGTGAAAAAGTAAGTGTTGAAGGAGCAAAAGAGGAAATAAAACAAAGAAGAAGATGATGGGTGATTAACCTGATAGAAGTTCGGTACAACGTGACAAGACTTTCTTGCTGTTATCAAATTCTTTCGGTATTTCTATTTTATATTTTTACATTACATAGAATTTTTAAACCCTTTTTAATTAAATACAAAGAAGTCCCTACAGCCTTGGAAAAATACGTTAATAACAAAGTTATCTCCTAGTACACAAGCAGAGTATTAGAATTATTGAATGAATGAAGTCTATTTTATAAAGTATCAATGCCATTTGAAGGTATGGGTAGTACTAACAAAGACTATGAATCCTATGGTAAGATAAGAGACAACAATGATACTAACGACAATAACAATAAGAAGAACATAGGAGAAAAGGCAATAGAGACAACATCAAAAACTAAGAATAACTCGGGAGATTCTAAGGGTTATTTTATGAGTGCTAGACCTCCAAAGATTAACTATTCTACCATTATAATCAAACCGTCATCTAAAGGAGCAGCAGACAGGAAAAAAGAAACATTATCCGATAAGGCCAAAGATGTTGAAGAATCCATTAAACGCGGTCTACATATAGATTAGAAAAAGTGACAAGACACTACAACAATTGGATACATAGCTGTGATGCAGTTCAAAAATGTTTTTATTTATAATTGCTTAAGTGATGATAATTAATTAAATAATCAATTGCATTGCACTGCATATATGTCTATTCAACTCCAATATATCTAATTATTATAAATTATGATCTCTAATACTTAGTAGGATGTCGATAATAAATAAATGACAAGATCAAAAAAAAATATCAAGAGGAAAACTTTGCCAAAAAATAACGACGTTACAACTAACAATACAGACTATTCTAGTAATAATAATAATGATAATAATAAGTCAACAAACAGTCCTAGTAATCTTTCTGCAGAAAGTGTCAAAGTTATTCCTGTTGTCGAGGAAAATTTCGATTTATTGAAAAAGACAATTATCCAAGAAACAAAGATCGTAAAACGTCAGGCTACCAAAACTGAAAAAATTGAAGTACCAATAACATATGAAGAAGTATATGTTAACGATAAAAAGCTCAAGATATATGAGAAAGAAGAGGGAGAAGGAATACTGTCAAAATTAAAAGGTACAATTGCACATAGCATTACTGCTGATGACAGCAATATAGAATATCGCTATCCTAATCCATCTTCCACTTCAGATCTTTCTGCTGACAACTCAAAAAGTCAAAATCAATATCATGATTATAATTACGATACAGAAGGGGAGATAGTCCCATTGGTTGAAGGACAAGAAAAAAATGAGACTGAAAAAATAGTGCCTATTTGGGGAGAAGAAATAATTGTTAGCAAAAGGAAAGTAAAGTTAGGCGAAATTATAATTCGAAAGAGAAGAATTATTGAAAACAAGAAGATTGATGTTGATATTAGAAAAGAAAAGGTAATAGTGGAATATCCTGATGGAGTTAAGAAGCAATTGACAGCAACATCGTCACAAGCAAGCTAGTAGTATAGCAAAGATATATTGGAAATACAATTCTTCTATTAAGGGGAACAAATCTTCTGAAAACTAGATCTCTCTAATAATAACTACAAGTATTAAATTTGATATGCGCTTTATATTCTTATGTCAAGGGAACAGGGTATAGATTGGGATGATGTAATAAAGAAAGAAGCAAGAGGAATTAATGATGAAGACTTAGGCGAGGTACACGAAGTTGGAGATACATATGTTATGGTACAAAAGGGGTTGATAAACAAAGAAAAATATTATGTTCCACAAAATGAGGTAGAAAGCTACGATGGCAATATATTACGATTTAAATTATCAGAAGAAGAAATAAAGAGCAAATATTTGGGAGATTCTCCACCACTTACTAGAAATACAGAGAAGGATGATGAAGAGGAATCTGAATCAACCCGCGTTTCATTAGTAGAGGAAAGGCTAAATATTTCCAAAAGAGACGTTACATACAAGGAAGCCACTTTAGTAAAAGAACCGGTGACTGAGACAAAGACAGTTGAAGTACCGATAACTCGTGAAGAATTAGTAGTTGAGAGAAGGCCTGCAAGTAAGAGTACTACCTCTACAAGTGATTTAAAACCACCTGTTACATCAAAAGAAGAAATAAAGATCCCATTAAAAAAAGAAGAAGTAGAAGTGAAAAAGGAACCTTATGTCAAAGAAGAAGTTGTTCTCAAAAAGAGACGTGTAACAGAAACTAAAACAGTTACGGAACAAGTGAAAAGTGAAAGATTAGCAGATACTAGTGGAATAGATGTAGAATAAAAATGACGAGCAGAAAACTGCTGATTAAAAATGAAAAATCATTGGAAATGAGAAAAGAAAATTGTGGAGGATCAGGCAAAAATATGCCTATATGATCATGATAGAATTAGTTACAAAATTCTTAAGGTGAAGTTGAAAATATATTCTAAAATTGCTAAATAATATTTTTTATAAATCAATACAATGAATATAGACAATCTTGCGGGTATGTTTTCCCAGAGGAGCGGACTGCAGCAATCTATGGGTAACTCTATAATGAGTACGATATTTGGATTTTGTATGATATAACTTATAAAATGCAGACCATGGAGAATTAGTTCCCTGCATTTAGAAGGATTCTGTTGTTTGCCATTTAGCTTTTTCTTCTTAAACAATTTATATTTTTTATGAGATAAAAACTAACGATGGCATTATGATATTCACATTTTAGATCAGTAAAGGAATCTGTTTTTGTAATTTCATTGACTACGATGATATTAAGAAAAGCCCATTAAACTCAAAAATACGCTTCATATCTGATAAATATAAGAGATTGGATATGACCAGGTTTTTGTTTTTTGTATGTGTGGTAGCATAAGAAATACCATAAACATTTGCAATACTCAAAGACATATTTT
>CAVTCE010000031.1:0-34767 GCA_963733025.1 uncultured Nitrososphaeraceae archaeon
CACAAAAAGGAATGCCTACTTACTAACTGTATTTCCAGTAGGCCTCGGTAAATAGATTACATGCTTCAAAGACAAATTGTCAAATTCCTAGGTAAACAAATAGTATATCCAGGAGGTGTGAAAGATGTTATCACATGAATTCATTCTTTAACCTGGATGTTGATATCTGTCATTGTTACCATATACAGGACTGAGATACAACAGTTGTTATGCATAGTCACAACTCAACTAAGGAGTAGAATCTAGTATTATGACAATCATTGAGAGTCTCGGTCCTGCTGTAGCTACTCTAGGAGGTGGCTTCTTTGTAGGTGTTCTAATTGGATATGCTGTGAAGAAAGCGATAAAGATAATAGCTGTAATATTTGGATTATTCTTATCTGGCTTAGCATATCTTCAGAGTCAACAGATAGCCAATATAAACTGGAATAAACTTCAGCAAGTATCTGAAGGAATACTAACAACACTTACAAATCTAATTATGCAGATTCCACGTATTAGTAACGGTAGTGGTGGTGGAGACGTCCATACTACAACAGCCTACTCATTAGCAATGACTAGCTTTGTTATTCCTCTTACAGGTAGTATATCAGCCGGATTTACTCTTGGATTTATGAAAGGCTAACAAGAGAAAGGAGAGAAGTAATACATCTCTTTCTTTATCAATAAACTTGTCTAGACATAAAGTAGATAGATAGATATATAGTAGTAGAAAATAAGACAAAACCTCAATCAATGATCAAGCTATTTGTTAGCTGTTCTAGTTTCTTTGCATTGTCTACAACCACATCAAACAACGCATCCTCTTGGCCTCTCAAATTCAACTTCCTTTCAGAACGAATTGTTTCTGCTAATGCTAATATAGGTCTAATAGGAGTTCTTAATTCTTTGATTGAATCAAGCAGACGTTTGCTAGTTTCCTTTTGGGTTCTTAGATCTTCCTGCATTTTGAAGAGAGTATCAAGCAGTTGACTCTGTTTCCAGATGCTCTCAAATATTGTGACAAAAGATAGTACTGTTGACTTACTGTTTGAGTATGCTGCCCAAACCCATTGCTTTGTATGAATCATCTTTAGTGTCATCCTTTAACTCCACGTATAGTACGAATTTTCTATCAACTATAAGGATTGTAGATTTTATTCGCAAAGATTCGTGGATATCTTGGAGATCAATCTCTAGATCATGGTTTAATTGTGTCCAAATCTTTTCAATCTCTTTGTCAAAAGGGCTCAGCAGTCTTATTCTCATCTTTCTATTCTTTTCTCTGACTTCCTTGAGTTGACTGTAATCCACCTAGGCGCTCCTGTCTGTGGAATGCATTTGAAGTAGAAAGTATTAGGAGAATTTCATTTACAGCTGACCTCAGAAGTTTGAAGCCAAGTTCTTGTATCTTATGTGGATCGTCAAGAATTTCAATACCTTCCTTTATCAATTGTTTCTGCTCTTCTTGTTGTATTTCTCTTATTTCTTCTTCCTCGGGTATAGCATTGTCCCAGAATGGATCAGAAATATATTGTTCGTTTCCAAGAAAATCATCAAGTCTTTGTCCATATGCACTCTTTAGTCTTTTGAACATACTCATGCAGTCTATTGTATCGAAGGCGTAATTGATGCCATCTATGGTAACTCTGCTGAATTTTGATTTCTCGCTTTTCTCAAAAGCTCTACCGCATAGAGGACACTCTTTATGCTCAGTATTGCTTATTTCCTTTTGACCATTGGAATTCTCGTCTTTATTCTTCTGAGTTACAGACAAATGTAAATAATCTTGTTTATACAATGCTTAAAGTTTGCGGATTCGGATAAGACTTTAGGTGTGCGTATGTATGCTATTTCATATAAATAATCAGGTAAGTTCTATAAAGCTAATGATTGACTGAGTAAAATTATAATAAAAGTCAGATTTGAAAAAGTATCGAGCGCTATCTCAACCATTCAATGTGACGTTACTAGAAGATAATATCTTTGAAGGTACTGTGGGTCCTCTCAAGAAGAATCTTGTGCTTTCATGGTTGTATTAGAGTCTCTATATCTTTGGTACATCTTCCATAATATTGTAATTGATTGTTCTATCATTGCTGTATTGCCTTCTTCTCATTCAACGTCTCCAGACTCTTCAAATTTTTCTCAGAAGAGCTTTAGACTAGCATTATAACTGCTCGGATATTTAATACTGACCATATTAAAGAAGCGATCGAAGAGGTCTACTATGGTATAGAGGAGCCCGAACAAGCATTAAATGATGCTGCCACAAAATCTGCAAAGGTTTTGGGATGGTGACATTGTCCTAGACATATATACCTTCTTCATTGTATAGATCTTTATGCCAAATATTATTATCCCATCGGGACTAGTGACGATATCGGTGCTAAAAGTAGGTTCCTATTATAGGAACAACAATCTAAGCTTTAAAGCTTTCTAAAGTTTCCTGAAATGTTTGAGGGATTGAGTCTTGTTGGTAGTTTGGGTTTAGCACCTTCTTCTCATATATTTTATGATATTGCAATTAAAACATAATTCATGACGTTCAACTAAATAGTGTTAGTTTTGAAAGTGCTGAGATGAAAAGAATTACGCATAAACGAATATGCTAACATAATAACTTGATTAAGATCTTCCAAATAATTGAAGAGCATTGATTGGCAGAAAAGACACACAATATTTATTTCATTTATGTACTCTAATACCAATGAAGTTTGCATCATCTAGTGTTGTATTTCCTGCCAATTCTATGATAACTGTGGCAGATGATTTCCACTCAGCGTCAAGTTTGCTTTTGCCTGATAGAGTTGAAGATGATTTCAAGGATGATTTTGCAAAACTATTATTACTTTGTTCTAAAAGAGAAGGCGTGTTTATTTCCATATCACTTACTCCTGATCTTATTCCACTCATCATCATCATAGGTTTGAATGTTGATAAGTAATCAGCAAGATCGAATTTTACAGCACCAGCTTCTACCGTAATGGCAGGTGAACTTCCATTACCTCTGTATCTTAGGCGTACTGTGATTTGTTTATCTCCTGTTACATTTGCACCTATAATGTCAACTTCATTTACCATACTAGCTGCACCCAAAGCACCATTTAGCTGAGGTGCGGTTCCTATACGTAGCCAATTTTCTGTCAAATATATATAATATTTAATAAATTGATTGTATGCTTCAATCCATGCTGTACCATAGTTCTTCCATAGACTCACACTAGCATCAAATAAATTTTCATTATTATTATTCAATTTTGAATCTTTGTAGAATTGCAAAACACAACTAATAAACATTCATATCTGTCAACCCCTTAATATAAATGGAATTACCTGAGAGTCTTGTTGTTACTAACAGTTAGTAATATCGTATAATGGGGAACCTATAGGTATAAAGGAACGACAATGAAAATATGATGGGATTTTAGATTATTATTTTGCTCAACCACCTATTATCGAGGGAGAGATTCTATGTTTCTTAGACGGTAAAGAGTAATTCCATGCAGTATCAGTGCAAGAGGTACCCCCACGGTAGGTACTAGAACCCACGGGAATGTTGTCATTGTTGATATGCCAAATCCAGGAGAAGTGATCAAACCAAGGCTGATTGCCATGACTAAATCCGCAATACCTAGGACATTCCAAACTACGAGAGCATACTTAGACCAACTAAATCCTTTCATCAGGAAGTACGCGAAAGGTATTGCTGTCACTCCAATCAAAATATCTCCGACTCCGGCAGGTATTCCAAAGGCTGGATGTAAGATTCCCTGATATACTCCCCATAAGAAGGCTATACCTAGTATTCTCCAGGTGTGAACGGCGACTAAAAGGGAGGTTGTCTGGTTATTTATTGTGTTTGTTTTGAACCGTCACATAAAGGTTTCATTTTCATATTACATATTAAAAGTATAGTTTATAAGTCTCACGTAACCAGATCCATAGTTAGTTACCAGACAGAGAGAGTATGAAGAAATGACAGACAGAAACTGCTCCATTATAGAATCGGTCTATAATATGTCAGAGCTCAAGTCATGCCCAATTGAAACGACTTTTAGAATTATTGGAAAAAGATGGACAGTCCTGATCATAAGGGAAATTCTCAGGGGTAATACACAGTTTAATCGTTTCATGGAAAATATAGAAGGCATATCACCCAAAGTTCTTACAGAACGTCTACGCGAACTCGAACGGCTTGGAATCATTAGGAGGAGAATTGTATCAGAGTATCCAGTTAGGGTAGAATATAGTTTGACTGATATAGGTAAAGGATTCGAAGCGGTATTACTCAGCGCAGCTTCCTTTTCAATGATGTATATGCCTAGAACCGTCTTCAAAGACGGGAAGCCAAGAACACCAGACCAATTATTAACGGGTCAACGATGACTGTCTGTGACCTGGGTGCTGCATTATTAATATTATTTTATGTGTAGCGTATATCTTGTGTCACTTAAAGGTGCAGATATGTATCATCAAAGAATATATCTCTCTCCGTCTTTTCTTTTCTTTTCTTCTTCTCCTACCCCTCTCTTCCCATCTATGAAATTTCACCACAAACATGAACCATAGTGTAATTGAGTCAAATACAAAGGCTACCACAGAAAGTACAAATAACGAATTTATGAAAATAGTGTGCCAATAATTAATGCTACAATTATAGAATACGCCAGTCCTTCTTAGATATGAACCAATCATCTTGTTCTTCTGTCCCTCTATTGCTCATCATCTCTATGCTCAATCCTGCGGCTTGTGTTCTTTCTCTTCTTCTTACTATAAAAGCTGTATTCCATCAATTTCAGTTATTATCAAGCTTATAACTATGAGAATTATTCAAGGCAACTATTGTGAAACCATCCTCTGAATTATTGTCATTCTCTAGAATTCGATTATTACAAGGATAAGATTGACATGGTTGAAAGGGATGTCAAGCAAATTTGATGTGATAATTAGGCCTGGATATATTTACTGTAACTATAATTCCCATCAATGATTATTTGGCCTTTTAGGAAATAATGCTACTCTCCCTCTATGAAGGAAGTTTCAATTCTTAAAAGTAATAGTAAAGGTGTTGTAAGTGATTGTTATTTGAATAATAGTCTATTTCCAAATCGAGATATTCTTACCAAAGAAATTGAATTATGGAAGAGTTTTGGAGATAGATTGTCTTCAAAATAAGATGGGGAATTATTTGAAATATGCTAAATGATTGTTACAAATACGCTGCTGACAATTAATGCAAAGGGCGAACCGTTCCCGGCAGAACCATTACTTATGGCCTTATTACTTTCACAACATAAAATGATTCATTGACTAACAAAACAAATTTCAGAGTAAAATCACTTCATAATAATAAGAAAGAAGTTGAGGAGTCCAAAGAAGAACAAGTAGAATCAGGTAGAGAAAATACGCATGATTACATAAGAAAGAATGAAAGAATTCATTATATTGATGATTATAGTAACTGGGATTACACAATGATTTATGAATTCTCCTACCGCTAAACAGATGGAGGTTTCTTTGCAGATGTCTAATTTTCTCTAAATGCAGTTATGTTGGACAAATTTGACATAGGTATGATCTAAGTTAGTATGATAGTTAGCCAACATACTGCAACGTATTAGTGATCAGATTATAATATCAATGGGAAATGCGTATTATTATTATTTATTTATTTAAAATCTATGTCCAATGCTTTTGAACCTCTTTATAGCCCAATTCCAATTGTATCCAGCAAAAGCTGCAAGCGCCATCACTACAAAATCACGAGGCTTTCCTTCTGTATCGGTATCTAAAATGATAAGTCCTGCTATTATAGTTACATAAACAATGGCTCCAAGTATTCCGCCAATAAACGGAGCACTAAAGTATTGTATCATCCACGTATTTCTATAATCCCTGTTTTGAACATGTCTCCACAGATACCATATGTCCTGGAAAAGACCGCCTATCATTCCCCAGATAACTGCTTGCATAGCCAAAAGTTCAAAACCAAGCTGTTCGGAGGGTAGTTCCCAAGTAAGGAAATAAAACGAGACTATTGAAAAGAGCATGCCTATAAAATAAATCAACAAGTGAAAAGCATATGCATTAACAAATCTCCACCAAGATGATGCACCATATATAGCGGCATGATAATATCTTTCTGCCTCAATTAAGTTGCGTTCACATGCTACGAAGTGATTATCTATTAATTCATGTCTAGCATTTAATAAACATTGGAGTATATCATCTGCAATTACATTTGATACTTTCTTCTGTGAAAATAATCCATTCTCTGATGCTACTCTGAATTGTAATGATAGTTTATCGATTCTTTCTTCATATTCCTTAACTACTATTTCTTCCTCAAATTCCTTACTTTTTCTTTCATTTTCTTTTGATTTTGCGGGGGTCAAAGAAAGAGTCTCTCTTTATGTGATTTGTGAGCGTCGCAGCAGCGTAAGTATTTGAGCCAAGACCCATTGCAGTGTTTCTATCTCTCTCCATAGGTTGTCATTATAAACTCTATTATGAGACTCATGAATTTCTGCTTTCTTCTGTATGATTCTATTATGCAGTATTTCTTGTAATGATCTTAACGATGTTGTTGATTGTGTTGGTGATTGAGGTGATGATGGTTCATTCATATAGAGTTCGGTAATATACCATTACTTACCATACAAAATAAGATTTGAAGCACTAAGGAGACAGCGAGGGAGAGAGGTAGAGAGATATCAAAGATGCTGAAGTTAATTTATCTCCATTCATACTAGGATTGTGGAAATCCGTGCAATAATACTCAAGGATCTCCTTGACCTCCAATCACATAATGCATCTGAATTCCATTGACGGATGCCATATGATGCGAAAAAGTCATATTGTCGATGTCAAAGGATGTGCCTGATAGATAAGGCTGCCTGTAGTTAGAACAGGAGGTGTTTGGTTAACTTGTGATTGCTGCTGTGCCATTGCAATCTGAGATTGATTTGAACCAATTTCAATTACAGAGATGCATGTTGCAATGACGACGAAAAGGGCCATCATTAGAAACTTTCTCTCATAACCGATCGACAATGCGTGTCTATTTAGAACATATTTATATAAAGATTTTAATATTCATAAGATACAAATGAAAAAATATAGTCAAAATCTGAAATCTTTGGTTTTATTATATTTGAGTATAATACTCTTTGCAAGTTCTATATTAACCCCATATTCTGGCTTCGCCAGCCCAGAAAACAAGACATTATTGCAATCTCAAGGAATACAGGTATGACAACAACAAACGCCACGAATATCGTTCTAGTCCATGGAGCATGGGCTGATGGATCTTCATGGAGCAAGGTAATTCCTATTTTAGAGAACGCAGGACACAAAGTTATCGCTGTTCAACTTCCTCTCCATTCTCTGGCAGACGACGTGGCTACAGTAAAGCGTGCCATTGACCTAGTTGGGGGACCAATAACTCTCGTAGGACATTCATATGGTGGGTTTGTGATCACGAATGCTGCTTATAATAATCCCAATGTGACAGGCCTTGTTTATGTTGCCGCATTTGCTCCTGATGAGGGGCAATCACTCTCGGATTTCATCGACGCAACAAAGTTGCCAAAAGATTTTTTGATTTTCGATAGCGGAGGATTTACATACATAAACCCAGCCATGTTCCCCGGAGCCTTTGCTCAAGATATTGATCCCACTGAGGCTCACATCATGGCTATTGTGCAGAAGCCAATTAATCAGTCAATTACCGCTGAAAAATCTGGCCCTCCAGCTTGGAAGCAACTACCGACATGGTTTCAGATTTCTGAGAGTGACCATCTGATTCCTCCTGATACCGAACGTCTTTTCGCAAAACGGATGAACGCTACTACTGTCTCAGTTAACTCTAGCCATGCGTCACTTGTATCGCACCCAGATCAGATTGCCGAATTAATCCTAAATGCAACAAAAGGAAGGACTGGATAGGTGGTTATGGTGAAAAATTATTCTTCAAAAAACACCGCATTATTGATTGTTGATCCATTCAATGAAATGATTTTTTATCAGAGAGTGGTAAACTATGGTTTCTTTCGTAAGAAACCATCAAAGGCGTTAACCTGATCGAAAACCTGAAAAATATATTATCCGTAGTAAGATCCTCAGGAATAAAAGTTCTATACGTTCCGCATCATCTTACCTCCACCAAAGTAAAAATCTTCAACTAATTTCTAAGTTTTTATCTACTGCTAAATCCACATGGGTCCATGACCAGCTGATGATTTTTTAGTTATACTTGGCTTATCAAGTTAGGTTTTCAATACTGACTAAGTTAGATATTACTACCACGCTTAAATAATATTATCGTTATAATTGCTATATGTCAAAAACAAGAAAATCAAATGAACAATATTATTCATCTCGTCATAAGAGCCGTTCAATTTCCCATATTGTAAATAGTGTTCAAACAACTGAAGGAGAAGGTTTTCTCGTAAATAGGGCTTTTCCAACTGACCTTCTTTTAGACTTGGATCCATTTCTTCTCTTAGATGAGATTGGTCCTAAAGACCTAGCTCCAAGAGAGGCAAAGGGAGCACCAGACCATCCTCATCGTGGTTTTGAAACTGTTACCTATATGCTTGAGGGTAAATTCGAACATAAGGACTCGAGAGGAAATACAGGAAAGATAGGTCCTGGCGATGTCCAGTGGATGACCGCAGGAGCTGGGGTGGTACACTCAGAGATGCCCGAAAAGGAGTTTGTGCAAAAAGGAGGTCGATTACATGGATTTCAGCTTTGGGTGAATCTACCAAGGAAAGATAAGATGATTAACCCTCGATACCAGGATATTCCATCTGCCAAGATCCCAGTAAGTAAAACCGCTGACAGGCTTGTTACAGCCAAAGTCATAGCAGGCGAAGCACTTGGTATTAAGGCGATAATTGAAACAAGAACTCCAATCATGTATTTACATTTCACTCTACAACCAGGAGCAAGTGTAACACAACCGGTTCCAAAAGAGTATAACGCATTTGCATATGTAATTGGAGGTCAGGGTTTATTTGGTTCTGATAATCAAAAACAACTAGCGCACAGAGGACAAATAATCATATTTGACAAAGATGGTGAAGAAGTAGAAATTAATGCAACTGATAACACAACGTCAGCTTTCGACGTGTTACTTATAGCAGGCAAACCATTGAGCGAGCCTATTGCACGCTATGGTCCGTTTGTAATGAATAAGAGAGAGGAGATCATGGAGGCTATAGTTGATTATCAGAACGGATCAATGGGTAAGATAATCTTTGATAAAGATTCACAGGAAAAGAAGAATGAGACCGCAAATAAGAATGAAAATAGAATAGACTGAGGGATCGCTAATTAGTGGTACCAATAAGCGAAGAGACCTTATCATCAGTGTAGTATAAAAAGATAG
Source organism: uncultured Nitrososphaeraceae archaeon (assembly GCA_963733025.1). Taxonomy (GTDB): domain Archaea; phylum Thermoproteota; class Nitrososphaeria; order Nitrososphaerales; family Nitrososphaeraceae; genus JAJNBK01. The sequence goes on from CAVTCE010000031.1 coordinate 9,377, forward strand.
CACGAACCAATAGTCACACATTTAGTAGAGCCGGGTAAAAATGCACATGTTACGGGACGACTATTTGCTGGACAAATACATTGACCATTGGTACACGTCGCTCCACTATCTGTAATACAACTGAGCCCGCAACAGTTATGATAGTAGCAACAACAGCAGTTTTTCTAGTTCTTACCTTAGAAGTGCAGAAGGCCAAATACAAGGTGCTCCAGGACAGGAAGGAACTACGCAGGGACAAAAGCTCTGTACTAACAATTCTGATTGTCCTTCTGGCTTAGTATGTCAGTCTGGTTTATGCAGACAATGTAATTCTAATTCTCAATGTGGTCAAGGTAAAATTTGTGCAAGTGGAACGTGTATTGCCTCACCGGGACAAGCTGGTACGACTCCAGGACAATGCAAGGCACCATTAACAGTTTGAGGTAACGAAGGTGTAGACACCAAGACAGATAATAATAATTGTGGTACTTCAAAGAAACTTGGCAAATTAGTATAAAGCTTATTGTTGTTCTCAATTTATTTTTATCTTGCTTAGATGTAACTTACAAGTATTTAGTAATGTGAACCGACAGATTTGATTCTATTTTGCAACTCATATTTGTTACAGTTATTACAATATCTTAATAAGGCAAACTACTAATTCAAAGCTTTAGGCTGTTATTCATATCTTTCTATCTATCTTTATTATAATAGTAGGATGATACCAAGGCTTTTTTGTATTCCATTCGACGTGGAATAGTGTGAAAAAATATTCCATATAGCGTGGAAAAGGTGGGGAATACTTTGGGGAATTTCCGCAGAATTTGGGGAAAAGTCTGAAATTTTCTAATAACATCACTACTGCGTGGAAAAACATGTAGAAGGACTCGGTGATATAATTTAGTAGATGTTATAGAATGAAATTGGATTATACATGCGATGAATAGTAGGTATCACTTCCCAGATTGGACTATCGTAACTCCTAAAAATTTTAACGGGTTCGGTGGGATTAGGTCCCTTCATGTAGAAGGGTTCGGTTAGTTTTGATATTTTTAGCTTTTTCTTATCTCTTTTATTTGTATATATTACTGAAGAAAGTAAGTAGTAAAATACAACAAAATGTCTAAGTCTTCTTCTTCCTCATCCTCACATGACTCTGAAGATGAAGAATATAAAAAGAGAAGTCAACAACGTCAAAGCTGGGATAATGTTGCTAGAGGATGGCAGAAATGGTGGAAGAGCTTTGAAAAAGACGCACAGAAAGTCAATGAAAGGTTGGTAGAGCTTGCAGAAATTAAACAAGGAGATAGAATTATAGATATAGCAACAGGTATTGGAGAACCAGCAATAACTGCAGCAAAAAAGGTTGGTGTAGAAGGCTATGTATTGGCTACTGATATATCACCACAAATGCTGGCAATTGCAAAAGAAAGAACTGTATCACTTGGATTACAAAATATAGTCGAATTCAAAGAAGTCGATGCTGAGAAAATACTTGATTTGCAACAACTACAACAACAACCATTGTCACCTTTTGCTGCAGTTCTATGTCGTTGGGGGCTGATGTTTTTTCCAAACCTTGCTTCAACTTTAACTAACATCTACAAAATACTATCTTCTGGTGGAAGAATAGCAGCTGCTGTCTGGTCTGAACCTGCAAAAGTTCCAAAACTCTATACTGCCATCGATATTGTAACACAAAAACTTGGGATTTCTTCAACTACTGCATATGCTCATTATCCTGAAATTCTTAGTCCATTCAGTCTTGCTAATATCAATATAGTAAATAATGCATTGGTTGAAGCAGGCTTCAAAGATATACATACTGAATATTTGAACATAACTTTTGAATTCTTATCAGCTGAAGATTATACTGACTTTGCTAAGCAAATAATTGCTCCAATCCATAATTTATTAGCTAATGAAACAGAAAATAGAAAAGAAGAGATATGGAAAGCAGTCTCAGAGGAAGTAGCAAGGCGATATTATATTGATGATAATAATAGTACTGGTTCTGTAGTAAGAATGGATAATGAATGTATAATTATAGTTGGAAGAAAATAAGTAAAACGATAATATACTTACCCTATAATAATTTGACTAATGCTAGGTGGAATATATAAGACATATTTGACTTAAATTTGCAACTCGAAGTCTGTAGAAAGTCAAAATTTTACAGGATTCGGAGGAAGAAACTAACAATTATCATCGACCCGCTCCTGGCAAACCAAGAACCTTAGTAGGAGAGCGAAAATCACTTTGAATATCTATTCCTTCATGGGTAGTGACATTTACTGTATTGACTACAGTATCAGGTTCTGGATAAAAAAAGTATGACTGGCCAGAGTCAAGAGATGATAAGTTCTGGATATCATTTTTTCCTAGATCCACTACTATTCCTGTAAGCTGCTTTAATCCAACATTTGTTAATCGGATTCTATACATTGTGCCAGCGATGTCTGTAGTATCCTTCGTTGGATCTACTTCAAGTGCAAAAGTAGACTTATTTAGATGGGTATTATAAAAATAGAAAGTAAATAATATTCCAGCAACTGCAATAGTAAGATAATAGATGTTACGCTTATTCATTGTAATGTTATCTTTATGTTAGTGTTATAAAATATGCTATTGAGAATATTCAAATATTAACAAGTTTACTGCGCTTTACTATTTTTTTCTTACTTGTAATCATCTGACTATCATTTTATATGTAACCCCAACTTTTCCACATTGATAAATAGCTTATTATTTATCTATTTTTTAATTGTGATTCTTTTATTTCTTGTTGCCATGTATGAATAAGAGTAACTTCAACTGTTTTGGTCTCAGAGTTATTATTAATAGAGGAAGATCTATTGCTTAAAATAAAAGCATATGCATCACTTACTGATGGTTTAAAGATATCATTAATTCTATGTCCACTATTGCTATAGTGCAACTTTACGTTGTGAGTATTAACATTACTATTTTTCCATGCAGGGATGTCTTTTCTACTAATTATTAAAACCTCTATTTCGTCATCACTGCTAGAACTCTTTACTTCTACATCAAAAGACAACCTATAGTCAAACATAAGTATCAGATTTACACCAAAATACAATATTTCATATCCGTGTGAATTCTTAGCAGGTATGTTAAATTCATTGATATTTCTCATTACATGAGAAAGTACTTTTACCATAGATGAATATTAGTCCTTATGCTATAGAATATTTTTGTATTTTACTAATGCCAGTACTGAAAGTTTCGATAAAATAAGGACAAACAGATAATAATATATATTCACACTGTATGGCAAGACAGTTTGGACCCGGTTCGGTGGAATGCGGGACAGAATTGACTCTATTTTTCCACTTCGGATTCTCATTTTATTTATAGAAATAATCCCAGAATACAAATTATCGTACATCTATATTCATAAAGAACTCACGTCATTATTCCACCTCCCCTTTTGCTCGTGTCGTGCAATACTCTATTCCTGTTTGCAGCAACAGTATCTGCGATAGGTTGTTGATCTTTTAGATTTTGCTCTTGTGATGTATTTTCTGGAACTTGACCAGAATAAGATTCGGCGATATCGCTTCGGTTTCTATCACGTAGTTCACTGGCTACCAACTTTCTTACCCTACTTCCAGTTACAGTTTTTTCTTTTAGTTGTGTAAGATTTGATTTATTACTATTATTATTATCCTTACCTTTGCTTTGTTGGTTACCAGCTTCCTGTTTTATTTTACCTGAAACTTTTTTTGCAACATCCCTTGCCATCAAAAATGGAACTCCTGACCTACTTACAGTTTGTGCCATACGATTTGTGTCAAATTTTTCCTTGCGGCCACTTGATCTTCTGACAGTTATTTGTTGCTGCTGGTTCTTTTCCAAAGGTTGTGTTTTGCCAACTCTTGGTCTTCTTTTTACCGCTTCCCTGGTATTAGTAGCATTGTCTCTATGTGCCTTAGAGGTTCTATTTCTTTTTGTACTGTTATTATTATTGTCAGATTTCTTACTTTTCATAAGTTTATACTATATAGATGGTTAACAAGAAACATATAGGCTGCTAAAAATCAACTTGTAAGAAATAACACGATATAATGTAGAATCATGGTAACAGTTGGAAACAGAGGCTAACAGGGGGTAATAAAGTGGTAACATGATAACAAAATTGGTAACAGCTCAAGCTTCTGTTTAGTTTAATAGATATAATAATAAAAGAAGATGTCTATACTGATCAGACAAGAAAGAGATAGGCTGTTAGATCTTTATTATAATCAACATAAAACTATTCACGAGATAACAAACAGCAAGTTATATCTAGACAAAGATATATCACAATGGGTTCCGTGGAATGCACATCAAAATTGACTGAATTATTCCACCCAACCTAATACACCTATACAAACAACTCTCCTATATCTGGTTTTAATTTAAGGTTATTTTTTGCAACTCATAAGAAGTACCGTCGTCATTTAATGATAGGACTAAATCCCAAGTCAGAGAATTACTTAAATCACCTCCTCGTACATCCCTTATACAAACTATCTTTAAATGAACGTCATGATACAAGATTTTGCAGTGCATCGAAACATTATCAGATCAGAATTACCACTAAATTTATTTCTCTTCATTTCAGTCCTAACTGTTTTATGTTTATTGATAATTGTCTTAAATCCGCTCTCTATCGCCCTTTCTGTTATGGCACAGACATTAACGTTAACAACAACAAATACATCCTATCGCATTGATGATATTGTTTCTACACGTGGACATTTTGACTATCATACAACAGGAGAATTGATTTCTGGACATAATATAACAGACTATGAATATATAATGACAATAGCTCAGGAATAGAAGGTGAAATAATTTGCCCTCATCAGAAGCAAATTGCTATATATATCCATGGAGTATGGACCGATGAAACATCAGCCAATGAGCAATTTGATAGAACAGCAAAATCCCTGGCAGCAAATAACTATTCAATACCTTTGATTGGTTTTAGCTGGGACTCAAATACACCTCTTAGTAAAAATGGCTGGGGAATTGCCAAAAATATTGCAAGAGACAATGGTCCAAAGCTTGCCCAATTTATTTTTGATTTTAAAAATAAATGCAAAGACACAGATATAAGACTCATTGCTCATTCTTTAGGGGGAGCAGTAGTTAATAGTACGTTGATAACTATAAGTAATAATCAGGCACTCAATAACAATGTAAACAACAATTTCAATATCAAATCCGTCCATCTTTTGGGGGCGGCCATGGATAAGAATGCAGCTGCAAGCGACACTACTTTTGGAACAGCTATAGAAAATGTAGTGGATAGTTTTTACAATTTACGCAATCCTGAAGATAACATGCTAGAATATGTCTATAGATATGTGGAAAATCGTGATGCGATTGGACTACTTGGAATACAGCATAGTCTTCCTATACCAAGTGGGTATAGTGAACGTCAGGTCGACTCTGAAATACTTCCGATCCCCGATGCAGATGCAAATGCTAAATTAGACTGCTTTGACTTTTTTGTCCTCTTACCTGGAGATAACCACTGTGGTTACATAGGATTTAGAAACCTTCATCCATTTGGGAATATATTAAGAGATGACGGCTCAATAGACATAGTAGTGAGAAATTGGTCAGAATGAGCGGATAATCAAGTTAGTCTAATACAAGAGAAGATTTTTTTGTCTGACAAGTTTAGCTTTATTCTATTCAGATCAAATCATTTGAGATACATTTACATTTACTATTCTTTCTTTTTTAAAGTTATAGGTGACTACTCTTATGAGCTAGAGTTGATATATTCTATCTTGCTACTAACTTTAAGTCATAGGCACTTTGTAGCATCGGATGGATTTTCATATGTACAATTTCCATTAGATATTCAGCCCGTATCTTATTATCTATTGCATATTTTAGATCTTTAATACACTGCTCTAGGTTATCAATAGTTAACTTTTCGTTAACTGGAGCCTGTGCTGATAATTTATCATTAAACAGTCTATTAACAACATTAGAAAGTACTTGAGCTGTCTGATAATTATATATATTGACTAGCACAGCATTATTTTTCTCTGACATAGTAGAATGCCCTGAAGAAGAACTATCATTATTATTCAACATCATGGCCATCATCATATTTGACATATTTGTTAGATCGTATGTGATACCGTAAGCACTACCATAGTTCCTCAATATTTCATCTACAAGATTTGCAACAACTAAAGCAAGAGTTGTAGAATTATACAAACCATTATTATATACCTGTGTAATATCAGCTGCTGTACTTTGTCTAAGTTTATCATTGAGACCATTGGTAAGATTAGTGGCATTTTTTGCATGTTCAATAGCTGAAATACTATTGCTAGCTAGAAAATATGCATTTACAAGCTCTGTTTCAGCCTTGATTTGTTCAATGAGAGTAAGTAATGCTGAATCATCAGTTATAGAAAAATTGTGCGCATAAACTATGTGATTGGTATACAGACTAGAATTACATATTATAATTGAGAATAATGTCAATAAAACTCCTAAAACAATATTTCTATTCATATGAAACTAATCAACCTTTATTATTAATAAATAAAGTTAACATTGATACCATGAAAGGACAGGCTTGATAAGCTCCCAACGCTAAATTAATATACATAGCTCAAGAGGTTTCACACGTTTGTAGGCGGTACGAATTAATATTGACATTGTGAATTATTATACAATATTGAAAAAGGAGAATTATTCATTCTTATTTCTATTAATTCTAATTCCTATAGTATTTGTTATACTAGGCACCGTTTCCTCATATTTTATCTTCCCCTTTAGTATACTTCCAGCCTCAGCACAAATAGAAAATAATAACAGAACAGCCAGTGGTGAAAAAGGATTTTTATATGTAGGAAATGCTAAATCTAACAACATTTCTGTTATTGATCTTGTAACTAATAAGGCCATTAAAAATATTACAGTTGGAAGTGGAACTCATGACATACAAATCTCAGATGATCAGCAGACAGTGTATACTACTGATATAGATTCAGGAACAGTATCCATTGTGAATGCTACCAGTAATACGCTCATAGATCAGATAAATACTGACGTGGCTGTGCATGGTGTTGCAGAGTTTAATGATACCCTATATGTAGGAGACGTATATGGTGGCAAACTACTAGTTATAAAAGACAATGCAATAAAAGATGAAATAAAGGTTGGATCCGGCCCAGAATATGTTGAGGCAAGGCCACCTGATGGAAGAATACTTTACGTTGCTAATCTGTGGAGTCCAATTTCTGTAGTAGACCTGGCAGAGAACAGAGTAATTAAGAACATAGATTCAGGAGTCACTCCTCATGGTCTTTCTTTTACAAAGGATGGATCTAGATTGTTTATCGTAAATATGCATAGTAATACACTTTCAGTTATTGATGCTCAAAAGCATGAGATTATTAAAACAATTCCAGTTGGAAAAAACCCAGAATACGTCAAGTTATCTCCAGATGAAAGATTTGTGTATGTAACTAACCTAGGAGAGGATACTGTGTCTAAAATAGATCTAAGCAATCTTGAGGTAATGAAAAATAAAATACCTGTTGGGAAGGGACCACATGGTATTGCTTTTAGCGAAGATGGAGAAATAGCATATATTAGTAATATGAAGAGCAATGATGTATCAGTAATTGATACATCTACTGACAAAGTTATTGCCACTATTCCTGGAGGGGGAATTGAACCTCATCAAATTGTTATGAAAAAAGCTTTGTCAAGTAATAGCTAACGACTTTCTGCAAGAATTCCTTATGAAAAATATAATATGAACATGTCAAAATTATCCGTACCTCACGGGAAAAATATTATTGTGAAGAGTGTTTGAGCATCTATGATCTATGCCATAGTTAAACCTAAGAATTGGTGTAATTAACATTAGTAGAAGGTTGACAGACCCGGGCGGAATCAGTGACGATATGGTGCTAAAAGTGGATTATAACAATTAGTAATAAAATGGTTGATTGATTTAAAGAGTCTACCTCAAAAAATTATTGGCCTCTCCTCTATTCTTTGATGGTCTTATGTGTCTTTTTCTCTCTGCTATAGTGTCTTGCATAGTTTTTCTATAACAATTAATATGTTATTTTATGAAATTAAATAATATCATAGTCTTAAATACTATTTAGAACAAATCCCTATGAATACCAAACTGGTCTTCTTGCTTACTAAGTTATTATCATCAACTAACATTGCAATACTTGTATTCTTGATAAGCATGATGCAACTGCAACATGGATTCTCCTCAGTAGAAGAAGAGACAGAGAAGAAGAATAATGATAATAGTAATAATCCTTCAGGCTTTAAATCTATTAAAAAATTCGACAGCGATGGTAAATTCATCACTAGCTGGGGTTCTGAAGGAACTGGTGATGGTCAGTTTCTGCATGCGCATGGTATTGATATTGATTCTTCTCGGGAATGTCTACGTATCTGATGACGGTAAAAATAACATACAAAAGTTTACTAGTGATGGTAAATTCATCACTAGCTGGGGTTCTGAAGGAACTGGTGATGGTCAATTCTTACAGCCAGAAGATGTTACTGTTGATTCTTCTTCAGGTAATGTTTTTGTAGCAGACTTTGAAGGTAACAATATCCAAAAATTCGACAGCGATGGTAACTTTATAACAAAATGGGGTTCTGAAGGCCATGGTGAAGATCAATTTTGGCTTCCCCACGACATTGCTATTGATTCTTCAGATAACGTGTATGTAGTTGATAGTGGAAACGTGCATGAAAAGAAGGATGTTTGTGCTTTCTAGTGTATTTCTCGCCCATGTCTTGCATTGCATGATACAATATCCTTACAAACTATTTCAAATATATACAGTTCTTTTTATTAGAAGAATGTATAAATGTGAACCTTGATGACCTCCATTAGATATAATAATGTCTGAGTTTCGCTTTACAGATGGAAATCTGATCATTCTCTATGGTATAAACAGAGGAAAATCTGCTGATGGAGAATTGCCCGATCATATAAAAGAACGGGTGAAGGTATGCCTAGGCACATTTAACATTATCATGAAATCAAAACCAGATAAACAAAAAACATTGGTCATAGTTGTTGCAGAAGAGAAGTCTGGCAAACTTATAAAAGATGAGTTAGTAAAGGGAGGAGTTGAAGAAAAGATAATTGCAATAGACTCTTCTTCAGAAAATGTGGCACAGACTTTCGATCGTGTTATAGATATGATTAAAACTAGGAGTAATCCGCCATACATTTATTTCATAGGTTCTGTTTGGCTTAGAGATATTTATGATTCTACAGTAGTTTCTAAATTAAAGGAATATAAAGTCCGATTTGAAGGTGCATTAGATCACAGGCCTGTGGAGGAAGTTGAAAAAGAAAAGGCATTAGATGTTCCAAGAAAAAGCATAGAACACTACAAGAAGAGATCAAAGGATAAAGCAATTGACATACTCCTTAACTATGTATTTCCAGAGGAAAGATAACAATTCTTATCCCGCATTAATCGTTAAGATTTAATATCCATTTCATGTTCGGCTATCTAGTGCGCGGTCATCGTCTAGTTTGGTTAGGACACTGGCCTTCCATGCATTTATGTATGCAAATGCGAAGTAAGCCCGTAACCCGGGACTCTATCTTATAACAAATGATAGAGCGGGAGTTCAAATCCCGGTGACCAAATCCTTCTTTGGGAGTGTATTGATAGTCTTCTCTTTTGACTGTGGTCACATCTTCTTTTTCTTTCTTGTCATTAGTATTTTGCATTTGTTACCGAGTCTTGTATTGCTATGACCTAATTATTATGAATGTCTGTCAATATTACCGGATGGTTTATCAATTGTTAACCACTGGACTAATTGTCCTGGCTCCCATCTTTCAGTATTCTTCTAGTGCTGGCCTGTCATACGAGTCTCTATCTTTCGGGACCAAAAAACTAGAGTCATTTACTAATTACCAGTAACGTTCTTCTATGATATATAGTTAGCAATCATATATATTTCCTTCTATGATAGTCTTTCATCTTCACCAGCAGCTATAAATTTCGTGATAGGTATCTGACTCGCTATTGATTATTGTATGTAGAAGATAATACAATGGTTAAATCAATTATAATCTATGACTATCTTGTGTCTGGCAAATTAATACTTGAAGCTAGAAACTCAGCCTTCAAAATAACTCCTTTAATCCTAAATCGATGATCTGCAGGATCTATGATTGGAGCGTAGTAGTCATTATATCTTTGATAACTTTAGTGACAAGTAGCAAATCTATGATTCACAGCATTACTCAAGTAGTAGATGGTGGTGGGATGATGAAAAGATTGTATCCAGAACATCAGATTACCAATTACATAGATGTAAAATCAATAGATGAATACTCGTCGAAGATACAGAAGATCGGAGGGAAAGTAGTTGCTCCTAAAATGGCAGTGCCAAAAATGGGATATTTGGCGATTTGCCTTGACACTGAGAATAACACTTTTGGTATTTAAGGAGACTGATGAAAGCGCCAAGTGAATAACCTCGAAGATGACACGTTGATATACGATATATCCCACAATATTTTTAGGGCTAAAATCATTATGTCATAAAAACTCGTCGAGACCTAGGGAAACCCCTAAACTTAGCGACTTTATTCTCGTTCCATTCGGTTTTGCCTTCATTGTTGAGTCTCCTGCGATTTGCTTCTATCTTACAGATTCACATATCTTATTTCTTAATTAAGATAATTTGCTCATTTTTAATGTAAAGACGCAAACAGATATCATGATGAGCTAGGCGAACTGATCTCTAACATTGTTGGATCTCGCTTCTTAAATCTAATTGCACAACGCAACACCCGTGCTTAATGATGAAGTTTTATAATATTATATCAATAGGAAAGAATGATTTGACAATCAACAAAGAGACAAAGAGTCTTGGTATGCATTGGAAGAAAGAGTACCAAAGTAACAAATGCAGCGTTTCGTCCTTCCTGAACTCGATCGAGATCAGGTGTGGCAAAGGTATGAAATCTGTCCTTGTTCTTTTTCTTTTTCTGTTCTCTTCCAGAGGCATACCTGTCTCCGCACAGGAACGCGAAAAATAAGTACTTCTAGAACAATAATATTGGATATGAATGAAACAATTCTAGTAACAGGTGCTACTGGTACTGTCGGAAGTGAAGTTGTAAAGCAGCTTTCTAGAGATACCCCAGGTTGTATTATTAAGGCAGGTATTCATTCAATTGAAAACGCAAAAAAGGTTCAACAGTATGACAGAGTTAAAGCTGTCCAAATTGATTATGACAAACAAGAAGGACTTGAAACAGCTTTCAAGGATGTTGATAAGCTCTTCTTGCTTACTCATCCTTCCTCCAAATCTGCAGAACATGAGTCGAATCTAGTTACTGAAGCAAAGAAATCTGGAATTAGGCATATTGTTAAACAATCTATAATGGGAGCTGATTTGGGAGCAGATGTGGAGGCTATGCTCATGCATCGGCAAACAGAAAAATTGATAGAAGAATCTGGAATTCCCTATACGTTCCTGCGTCCAAATGAATTCATGCAGGGCTTTATCAAATTTCAAGGTTCTACAATAAAGAGCAATAATGCTTTTTATATACCAGCAGAAGATGCAAAAGTTAGTTTTGTTGATGCTCGTGATATTGCAGCAGTAGCAGTTAAAGCTCTGATGGATGGAGATAAACATTACAATAAAACCTACATGGTTACAGGACCTGAGGCGCTGTCCTATCATCAAACCGCAGAGATACTTTCTAACGCGACGGGTAAGAAAATAGATTACGTGAATATTTCAGATGAAGAGGCTAGAGGAGCCATGAAGGAGGCCGGACTAGATGATTGGCTTATCAACACAATTTCAGATTTATATACCTATTTCAGAGAGGGATATGCTTCACAGGTGTCTTCTGCAGTTGAAGAAGTAACTGGAATGAAACCAACAACATTTGCTCAATTTGCAAAAGATTATGCAGATGCTTTTAGATGATCTAAAAATCAAACTAAGTCTGGTAATATTTGGGCGAGAAATGATGATAAAATTAGTAAATGGAATACCAGAGAAGCTTGTTGAAATGGATGAACAAGTAACGTTTGTTGAACAAATGAATCAGGATACTGGTGGCCCGATAATGCAAATCAATAAATTCAATGTAAACCCAGATGAGGTTGATGAGTTCTTAAAGGCATTTGCCGCTACTGCTGAAGTCTTAAAGCGGCAACCTGGATACATTTCTGCGCAGCTACATCGCACCATTTATAGGAATTTATATGCTGGATATGCTACATTTTTTATCCATTTGCCTGTAAATGAGCAAGCAGGACAAAAAATAGTGGTTCGTAGGAGGATAATATCACATTATTAACTGGTTTGGTTGTATTGAACAAAAAGATCATTAATAAAAGTCATGGTAGAATATGAATAGTTATGAATGAAGGGTCATCATCATCGTCCTCATCACTGCCTTATGAAATTAGAAAAGAAGGAGAAGAACAAGAAAAAACTGGTGGTAAGAAATACGCTGCAATGAAAAGAGTTGAGGCATTTATTGCAGCTGAAAAAACAGACAAGGTAGTATCTGCGCTAGAAGCTTTAAACTTACAGGCAACATTCTATGAGTCTAAGGGTATGGGTAAAGGTGAGAAATATAGACTAAGTTACGGCAGAGGAGCAGGGACCACCAGAATGTCATATTCAGAAAGAAATACAGTTGTGACAATAGTAGAAGAGAATAGAGTTGGAGCTGTAGTGGCTGCCATAAGAAGAGAAGCTGCAAAGGCTGATAAAACAAGTGCTGGAATAATAGTTATTTCAGCTGTTGAAGATATATTGAGTATTTGAAAATGTGTCTGTGTATGCCTAGAGTCGTTTTCTCACATAGTAATTTCTTTACTTTTTCCAAAATATGATATCTACACGGTTGCTGTGCATATCCTACCATCTGGCAAAATTCACATGATGTAACGAAATTGATATCTTTGAACTCCTGCTTAGGAGATTTACATTTCTCCGATCCTCTCTCAAAATCAGAAAGAGGCTTCAGCCATCCTTCAGACCAGAGAACTATTATTATTATCAATCACAATATGTCTTGTTACTATTCTCCTCTATTCGTTGATATAAGGTGGTTGCTATTGTTGTAAGATTATCAGAAAAAATTAGGAGAATTTGCAATGATATTTTGCTAGGTTTAAACTACCTAAAGCTAGAATATGGATTTGTCATAGTTGTATGGTGATCTTGATATATACCTTTGAATGACTTTGTTGTTTTTCTGTCAATTGATTGACGAAGAAATAAATATAAAAAGGATTTAGGAAGTGTCTTCTTGTTGTTACTCTTGGTTTTCAGGTTGCACATTGTCTTCTAGTCGTTGTTGTTGTGGTGGAATTCCTGTTGCTACTGCTGCTGGATCTGCTCCAGTTGTTATTGTATTAGTATTACTAATGTCTGTCTCTTGTTGTCCTCCAAAACTAGGATCAGGACTGTTATTTTGCTCATCTAATTGTTGCTGTTGTCGTCGTCTGTGTTTGATTGTTGAATCAACTGTATATCCTTGACCTGCTACTGTCGTTTGTCCACTGTCTTGTTGCGTTGGTTCTTGCTGTTGCTCTTCTTGTTGTTGTTCTGATTGGTTGTTTCGGGTAGTATTAGTATTAGCAATATTTGTATCTTCGTTAGATGTTGACGACATTGTTAAGGCAAGGAGCCTTAGCGACTCTATTATACATTTAATTTATTCCTACTCAATGAAATATCAAATTAATTCCTTCACAGACATACTACCTTCTCTTTGAAAGTGAACTGTTCTGGTCGTTTCTCTTATTAGGGAGAGAGAAAGATCTAATACATATCCTATTCATAATTCTTCAAGTTAGACATATAGCAAAGAGAAATCTTATTTTACTACAACAATATGAGTTATACAGATAAGCAGGAATAGATAACATCTAAATACGTTCTACTACCATTGATTGCTCAATTTCAAGCCTTATCCATCAGCCTTTTCATAATTTTTTTATACTGAAATAATAATAAAGTCATGATCAGCGGTTTGCTTGGAAATGATTCGCATTGTGTGTTAATAATAACCATAGCATATTTGTAATAGCCATTTAACATATCTTTAAATTCCTTCCTGTCTTTTTCTGTATCCAATTTACTATCTGCAAAATTTCGCCAGGATTTAATTTGTCTGATTAAAATACTTTCTTCTGAACATATACTCATAATCTGGAGTAACTGATGGCCTTTTTAAGAGCTGAATATCCCTATAGGGAGTGTGGGGGTATCTGTAAAAAGCAACAACATTACTTTTTTGCAACTCTGTTCCGCAGCATCTCTATACATGCTTGTTACATCTTGATTGTATTTCTGCAATTTTTTAGCAAATTATATCTCTTTATAATTTACAAAAAAATTAATTATTAAAAAAGTGCTAACAATCTTTCAAGACAATTTATGTTGATTGTTTTGTTATGCTAACACCAATGTTTTCCTTCTAAAAGAAGAAAAAGTAGGAGAGTTTTTAGAGTGAAAGTGATTGGCTTTGAGTGTCTACGAAATATACTGTTCTTATCAGAAACGTCTTCCTACAATAGCTGTAAAATAAATTTCAAGTAATTGCATATTTACTACAAAAAATAAAGCCAAATATTGCCACGTACTCTGCGACTGATATTTACTAGAAGCATATTCTTTTTATTTATTTAAAGTCATAATTTAAGGTATTACAGTAATCTAATTTTTCCATCGTCTTTCTTTCACCTTGTGATATTAGCTCTTTGATAGTTTTAGGAGAGAAATCTGCATTTTGAAGAATGGAAGGCGATTCTATCTCACTTCTAATAACTCTTGTAACAGACCTGATCTCGGCACCATAATTATCTATAAGGGTATTGTACTCTGTTTTTATCTTCTTAACAACCTCAGGATCAAGCTTTGATTGATCGAATTTCTCAAATACCTCATAAAGACTTTCTATAAGATGAATATGTCTTGTAACTAGCTTTGACATTTTTATATTATCCATATTCTTATCGCAAAAAATTATATCTTTAGCTCTACTTTCGACTTCTGCCATATTGGAAGGGAGTGTATGTATTTTTCTAGGGTAGTTCTCCACTATAAAGATATTTTTATCATTTCGCGGAGATACGGAAATTACTTCTCTTACAGGTGTATTGCTAAGTAGACTACCATCCCATGCATATACACCATCTTCAACTTCAATCCACGGGAATCCATATATTGGATAACCAGAGCTTGCTAGAATATGCTTTGCTGTAATTTCTATTTTAGTATTATCAAATACAAGTGGTTTTGAAGTCATGACATCCACAGCAGTTATTATAAGATGAAGGACGGATGGTAAACCTTCTTGTGTTGCAGCAAGATTAAGCTTTTTGTAATCTATGTACTTATCAAGTGTCTTTGCAAGTGGAGAATGGTCATATACATATGTCCAACTTCGTGGATCGAAATATTGTAGACCTTTCTCTTCTTTTAATAAAGACGCATTTTTTTCCCAATTCCATGAGGACTGCCATCTTGGAACAAACATTTTTGGAACCCCAAATATTGCAGCATTAGCCGAAGCAGAAGATATTTTCTTGGTTATGTATCTTCTAGCAGCAGTATCATATTCAAATGTGAAAGTATCAGAAAGAAGCATAGGATTGCTTTCTGCAATTTCCATCCAAAAGTCTTCAAGATCTTTCTCAGGATGATCAGTTTTACTTCCAACAATTATGGCTGCATTTACAGCTCCAATAGACGTACCAGCAGCTATATCTATTCTTATATTCTTTTTTACTAATGCTTTGAATACCCCACACGCAAATGCACCAAGAGAGCCTCCTCCTTGTAATACAAGGACATTTTCAATATTTCTTGATTTTTTATGCCGTGGATGGCATTCTTCATCTATTTTATAACTCATTGTTATTAATTTTTATTTATGATTACCTTGAATTTCTTGTTTTGGTTTTTTCTTGTTACGATCTTAAACCATCTTAACAACAAACAAATCAGTGCATATATTGTCATCGCTGGTGTAAAAAATTAATGTATTGTTTTAGTTAAAAAAAACAATAGAAGCGAAAAGTGGCTCATTGCAGAAATTATAAAGCATAAAATCGAACACTATTCTAAAACAAGCATAGGAGATTGAACGTATGTCATAAAGCCTTTTCCATCACTCCATTGATATATCCTACCTCAAGCATTAAAAGAGCGTATAAAATATTTGCTACGTGTGTCTGTACTATTGACTCTACTACTAAATTGCCTTCTTGCACATTTGTCTCTGTTATATAGTCAACCTGTGTATTGTTAATCCCAGATATTTTTAATCTGAAATTCTCAATAATTTCAATTTGACTATCTTGAGTATTAGTCCTAAAAGTAATCTGTTTATTTGCCTTATCAATTACAAGTTTCCTTGTAATTCCAATAAAGAATTCAGGAAAGAGCTTTTCTAAACGTGTATCTTTAAGAGCAAGATAGATTATATTAGATGGGACACGTAGAGTTATAGTTTTGGAAATTACAGACATTGTTGGTGGTATATGTTATTATCCCTTTCTCATAAAAAAGATTATGTAGATTGCTTGATTACTTGACCATATCATCATCAGGATCAGCATATATAGCATGATAACGTCAACGCAATAAATGTCACCGTTTCTTGCTGATTGTTCTTTATTCTTGTATGCAGAAAGAAAGATATAGGTATGTTAGCGAAACATATCTGACAAGGCTCTATTTACTGAATTCCTATTCCAATAAGCATTTTATATGCATACCAATCCAATATTGAAATATGAATCCATTTCCCAAATGGAGATAGATGTTATTTAATGTTCTCGTAAGAGAAAGTCCTGCAAAGTGTAGATGTAGTGCATATTAATATGCCTTGAATGTGTTGTTGTTTTTCTTCTTTTGAATAGCATAAGAGAATAGGAAATCTTCAGCTATAGATTTGTGTTACATGAAGAGCCTATTTATAGGCTCTATTGATTGATTTAAGGAAAAAGCTGTGCTGTATTAGATATCCTATTTGTTATCTTGACTTTACCAAAGAAATAGATAACATCTATAGAAGATAGTGGTTTGGACTACATTCATATAGTTGATGGGATATTTGGTTAAGAAGCAGGAAAAAATTATTATTATCATTTGTTTTTATGATATATGTGTATATAATTTACTAAATCAATTTTATTATAATCAATTGTTGGATAGAATAAACCTGGCATTTGGATGAGCAACTAACTCTAAAAGAATATCTACACGACGCTATAAAATTATTCTTTTTGATTATACTTTTATTATGTATATATACCAATCTTATTATGAAAATATTAACTAATATCTGTAATATTATTATTATATATTCTTAATCTTTAATTTTCAATTCAACTAATTTTCGAGTTTCAGTTTCTATTAATTGGTAACATTTTGGTTAGTTATATCGATTGATACTTAGCTCTACCTTACTCTATTTTATACTTTCAAAAAAAAGGTGCATGAATATGTTCATGGACATGGTATCGAATGTTCATGAACATTAGGCGTTTTACGTCCTCACTAAATATCCAAAGAATTTAAAACTTCGCGTCTTTCGGGTAAAAACTGATCTTTGCGCGCTAATTCATTGTGTTTACGACAGATCTATCATTCAATTGTGTTCTAATAGTTTGCATCTTTTTCCTTTCTGTGGGAAAGTAGAATAAATCTTCACTGAATTGACCAATCATTTTCCATAACCTGCCTAATGATGATGATATAGACCCTTCGACCCTAGTAGAGCACCCGATCTGAGATCTGAGAAGGACAAAGCAAGACTAATCTCCGATCTCTAATCAAGTATGTTGAGCAGTCTACCGATCTCATATATAGATACTCTTTGTATCTTTGTTAGGTCTATGATACTCTCCAAGATACCACTTAAGTTTTCTATGATTTCATACAATATCATTAACTGTTTAAAAATGCATTAGTGTGATAGAATATCAAAAATAATTAATAAGTATGACCAATTTAACTTAGGTTTTAGAGCTAATAAAAAGCATATTAATAGTCACATATAGAATTAGAATATGACGATGAATTGTCCAGTATGTGGAGCAATAATGATATGGTTAAATGGTTCAATTAGTCATGATCCGCCAATAAAATATTATGAATGTCGAGTATGTAACATACATGTGACAAAACAACCAGATGATACATATGAAATAGTACAAACAAAAAAACAAAAGCAGAAATAAGAAAACAATAAAATGCCACAAGTACATGCAATATTAAATTCTCCAAATCTCAATCTGAAAAATATTATATATATACAAAAATATTCTTATATTTTATTTTGTTAATGCGTAACGCAGAATTATTTCTATCAGAGAAGGCAAAATATATTTAATTTTTATGATATGTGACACCAACAACAATAAAGAGTGATGCGTTATCTATTAGTCTGGCTACAATCTTCCTTGCTGATCTGCCTTGCAATTTTTGCAATTGAAGATAAAATTTAACAGATAATAGAAACTAATTATTCGATATAATATTAATTTAGACTGTACTCTTATGAATCAAAATCAGTAATATTTATGTTAGATGTTCTCTTTGTGTATAATATAGAAACAATAACTATAAGATGCCAATAAAAGAATATAACTACTTAATAATTTCCACTGTATTTTATAAGTTAATGCAAAGATCAATGATTAAAATATCTTTAAGAGAACAGATCGAGGATAAGAAAAGAATCATAGTATTACCAGGAGTTTTTGATGCGTTGAGTGCGAGAATTGCAGAACAAGTTGGCTTTGAAGCAATGTTTCAAACAGGATATGGTTCTGCTGCCTGCTCTTCTAGGAATGCCTGACTATGGATTTCTCAATGCTGGTGAAACTATAGACAATGCTCGCCGGATCATACGTTCCGTGAATGTTCCAGTTTTAGTTGATGTTGACACCGGATATGGCAATCCTTTAAGTGTATGGCGGCTCGTTCGTGATCTAGAAAGTTTAGGCGCCAAGGGTATTTTTCTAGAGGATCAAGTATGGCCTAAACGATGCGGCCATATGACAGGAAAAGATGTGATCTCTAAAAATGATTATATATCAAAATTAAAAGCAGCATTAGAAGCCCGTAAGAGCAAGGATTTTATCATTGTTGCAAGAACAGATGCCCGTGCTCCACTTGGTATAGATGAAGCTATCAAGAGGGGTAAAGAATATCGCAAAATAGGTGCAGATGTTATCTTTGTTGAGGCTCCCAAGACTGTAGATGAATTGAAGAAAATAGCTGACGAAATAGATGCCCCTTTAGTAGCAAATATGATTGAAGAGGGAGTAACACCCAATTTGTCTGCCAATGAACTATTAAAAATGGGCTATAGAATTGCAGTATTTCCATTATCAGGATTATATGCTGCAGCATTTGCCATTAGAGAAGTGTTTACTGAATTAAGAAAGACCGGCACGACAAAACAAGGACGTAAAATGATGGTTACATTCAAAGAATTTAATAAGCTTGTAGACTTGCAGAGATATTTGGAATTAGAGAAAAGATATCTCTGATCTGCACTTTAGTGGTATCCTCTAACCAAGGCTAACACATTTAATGAATAAAAAAGAAGATTGTTGCCATATTATATTCATATCATGACCAATCTATTACAAAAGGATCTGTCATTCAAAAATAATATTCACTGGTTAAACAGATAAATTTGTGACCTTGAGCGATTTATATACATCTTAAATATTATTATTTTTATGATTATAATAGGAAATTATATTACTATCACTTTCCGTTCCGATCAGTACGAAGTTGCCTAATTATGTCTAGGACGGCGTCAGCATCTTGTGCCTCTGGATCCAGCTCAAGATAGAAATTCAGCATTTCGAGTGCTTCAGTATGCTTTTCTCTCTTTAATAATATCATACCTTTGTCTCGAATGGCATCTGGATTATATTGGTCTAACGCAATTATCATTTCATTTGCGATCTCAGCTTTGTCAATATCTTGAGCGTCATAATAACTTCCCTTAACGTTATTTAACATTCGTATCAATACCTGTGTTGGTGTTGCCTTTTCAACAAATGCACGAGTAAGAGGAATATTTTGACGTGGATAGGATTGATCGAGCAATTCTTTCAGAGCATAATCATCCATTATCCTACCACCATTAAAAGGGTCAATAATTATCTCACTATTGTCATCTTCCAGAATATGTTTAACAAGAAAGTGGGCTGGAAAATTAACTGGAAACAATTTAAAATTTAATGCGTGAGCAATTCGCATATATATTATTGACAATGTGATAGGAATACCGGATTTGTGTTGTAAAACAATGTTAAGATAACTATTCATAGGGTTATAATAATCTTGAATATTTGCTTTAAACCCCTTATCTTTAAAAAGGTAATTATTAATTTTCTCTATTAACTGGGTTGGCCTTAGTGGCAAGAACTTCTTTATAGATTGCTTCAGCTCTTCACCCATTGAATCTAGTTCGTTCAATTTGGCACTAACATCCAAGTCTGGATATGCAAGTATCCTCGAGAGATGTAGTGCATATTCAGCTAACCTTTCGGTATCATTAGAAGACACGACAAAGTCAACAACGTTAACTTTCCAGTCTTGAATTAAGGACTGAAGGTTATTAATAGACAACATTGTTATATCGAGATCGTTAATTACTTAAATTTTGGTATTTTATATAGAGAAGATGATGTTTGTTTGAAATATGCATTGATTATCCATTACTTCTACTACAATATGAAAACTTCAGATGTAATTTGCTAATAATATACGAATATCTTATCTTAATGTCAATATTAAACAAATTCTTTCTATTCTAATATCATCTGCACTCTGGGACAACCAATAAGTATGAAGAGATCAAAGACATCTATTGCAATAAGATTAATGATGCAGCAGTATAACTATCGTCTTCGTAAATGAAATGCATAGTAACAATATCACTCTCTTTAGTAATTTGACTTTCTTCTATAGTCAGCGCTACTTCTTTAATTACTCCTTACGTCCTGCTGTTTTTAGCTATATCCACAAGGCCAATATTTCTCTGACTTAATTAAAGATTGCAATCCAATGTTTAGTCAATATTTTTGATATTTTAGAAATCTCCAAATAAAGTCACAATAGATTACTTCAATAGCCTAACGATTCTCATTAAATTTTATCAATTTGAGGTGGATATCGCTTGATATTAAAGGTATAATAATAATGATAATGGCAGTGGCATGAAGTACCATCACATTAGAATAATTTATACAATCTGAAGACTTTTATATGAATAACTGATAATAAAATATATCTTTTGTCATCAGAAATAATTAATCCAAAAATTCCAATTAAAACTAAAAGCGAGTTGATTGATCAAGTGTTTGACACAATATCCAAAAGCGGCGAAAATGGGATATTCCAAACTGAACTTTGTAAAGTATTTTCTCTTGATAGCAGGGATGGCTCAAGATTAGTAGGTAATCTAGAAAAACAGTCACTTATATCCCGCGAAAAAATATTACATAATGGCAGATGGACGTATAAATTAGTTGTAAAAAAATCTTCCATAGTCGCAGAATTAGCTAAAAAGCCTATAGACCTAGTAAGCGTAGATGGTGCTCCATGTTTTAGTTGCAATTATCAACATTTATGTTCGTCAGACGATGAAACTAGTCAATACAGCCCTGCAAAATGTATGTGGATTGAAGAATGGGTTTTAATGGGTTTCGGCAGAACGTTAAACTCACGAGAAGGTTCTGAAAACGAAGAATAATAGTTGTAAATTTTCATTATTGCTATAACTTTGGTTTTATTAAAATAACACACAAATGTCTATGCTTTTATTCAACACTCTTTTTACAGGTATCTTAATTTAGGTTTAAATTGTTTATGAGTCCAATATTGTTATTATAAAAAGAGGAATAAAAAGTAGTGCTAAATTCAAATAAAACAGCTCTGCTAATCACCTATCCTTTAGAAGAGGTAACAAAAGAAGCGATTTCTTTAGCAGACGCTGCTAGATATTCTGTTATTAAAATAGTAAACCAGCGTAATCTTACACAGTCAAAATACGGTATTGGCCGTGGGAAAGCAGAAGAAGTAAAGGAATTAGTTGAACAATTAAAACCAGAAGTAATTATTTTTGATGAGGTGTTAAAGCCAAGTCAGCAATATAATTTAGCAAAAGTATGTAAGATAGACATACTAGATAGAGAGCGCTTAATTCTAGAGATCTTTGAATTAAGAGCAAGCACTGCGGAATCAAGAATTCAGATTAAACTTGCGCAGTTACGATATGACATGGTTAGAGCTCGAGAAAAAGTTAGACTCGCACGAGCAGGAGAACAGCCAGGATTTTTTGGTATGGGAAAATATGATGCTGATGTCTATTATCTAGATATCAAGAAACGATCCGCTATCTTGAAGAAAAAATTAGAAAGAGAAGAGACGAGAAGAGAACTTTTTCGTATTCAACGATCAAGAGCAGGTTTGCCTACCATTTCTATTGCTGGCTACACCTCTGCAGGAAAGACTACTCTATTTAACACTTTGACAGGAGAATCTAAAATGGAAGGAAAGGAGGTATTTACTACTCTATCTACCTTTACTCGAGCAATTAATTTGAAAAATGATGAGAAGCTTTTAATTTCAGATACTGTAGGCTTTATAAGTAAACTTCCAGCTTATATGATTGATGCATTTAAATCAACACTTCAGGATATAACTTATTCTGATCTTGTTTTGCTTGTAGTTGACATCAGTCAGCCGATAGAAGAGATTAAGAAGAAATTAGACAGTTCAATTCACATAATGAATGAATTAAAAGTACCTATGACTAAAGTCTTGTATGTGATGAATAAGGTCGATATGATTAATCTTGAAAATGCATATGATAAATGTGATAAACTAGGCTTTTTTCCTTTTGGACAGTATGTTGTATTAGTGTCCTCAAAGACATATTTTAATATAGATAAATTAAAGGATTCCATAGCATTACGAATATTTTCTAAGGATGCAAAGAAGGAATCAACAGAGATTATGAGTGAGATTGGTGATGGTAATACTAGAAACAATATTGATTAATAGTATAATCACATACAATATTTTTGTTTAATTATATAATTTATATTTTGTATGTATATATATACTAGTGGTATATGGTACTTTCTTGTCAATTGAATATCTGCTTCATTATGTTATAACAATATCAACTATTTCTGTCACCATGAGTCGTAAGTTCTATGAATATTATCATATAATTGAAGGAAATCCGTTTCGTTTCACTGATGAGTGAAATATACCGTGTCTATGTAAAGCTAAGTATCAAGAGAGTATAATCATTTTCTTATAATGCAAATCTTAATATGTGAATAATGTAAGTCGTAATCCGAACGTAACAATTAAAGGCTGGCGTTGGGATGATTGTGGTCATAGTGCCATTTTGTGATTCTCCGACTTCTAGTTGCGCTCTATAACATGGACAATTCGATCTGGATTATTGAATCTGAAATGGTCACACGACCTGTACAATACAAAAGTTGTCTGGGCTGTACTTTTTACTCTTTATAAAACAAAAATAACTGGATTTATCCTGGTTTATCTGGCTGGTACTGACTGCTATCAGAGTGGTACTAAGCCATGCGAGTCGAACTAGAGATGTGGTATACGGCTCAGTAAGCACGTAGTCAACATGCCCAGGGACGTGGATGACCTGGGAAACTGAGGATAAACTCGTGATAGAGGTCATTATTTCTGGAATGGTTCATGGCCGAATCTATATGGCCCTGGATTGGACTGCGGCCGATCAGGCGTTGGTGAGGTAATGGCCGACGAAACGCGTAACCGGGGACGGGCTCTAGAGGAGGAGCCGGGAGCATGGCACCTGGAGAGAGGGCCCAGGCCCTATGGGCGGGAGCAGGCGCGAATCTTGAATAGGTGAAGCTTGACAGGGTTACTTGAGTGGTTCCGTTAAGGGGTTTTTGGTACCTTTAAAAATGGTGCAGAATAAGGGGTGGGGAAGTCTGGTGTTAGCTCGCCGTGGAACAACGAGCACCCCGAGTGGTCGGGACGATTATTGGGCCTAAGTATTGTAGCTGGTACTGAAGTCTTCCGTTAAATTGACGGGCCTTACAGTTGGGCGGCGGGGGATACGAGCACGCTAGGAGGCGGGAGAGGTAAGGGGGACAAATGGGTAGGGGTAAAATCCGTCTTTCCATCGAAGACGCGACCAGCGGCGAAGGCGGTTGCCAGAACGCGCTCGACGGTGAGGGATGCAAGCTGGGGGAGCAAACCGGATTAGATACCCTGGTAGTCCCAGTCTGTAAACGATGCAGACTCGGTGATGGGCTGGCCTTGTGCCAGCCCAGTGCCGCAGGGAAGCCGTTAGCTTGCCGCCTGGGAGGTACGGTCGCAAGACTGAAACTTAAAGGAATTGGCGGGGAGCACCACAAGGGGTGAAGCCTGCGGTTCAATTGGAGTCAACGCCGGGAATCTTACTGGGGCGACAGCAGAGTGAAGGTCAGCTGAAGACTTTACCAGACAAGCTGAGAGGAGGTGCATGGCCGTCGCCGTAAAAAGTCGCGCCGTGAGGCGTCCTGTTAAGTCAGGTAACGGGCCAGACCCCCACCTCGAAGTTGCTACCATTACTCTCAGGAGTAGTGGGGCTAATTAGAGGGACCGCCGTCCGCTGAGGCGGAGGAAGGAGGGGGCTACGGCAGGTCAGTATGCCCCGAAACCCTCGGGCCACACGCGGGTCTGTAACAATGGTAAGGACAATGGGTTTCGATTCTGAAAAGAGGAGACAATCCCCAAACCTTACCCCAGTTATGATTGAGGGCTGAAACTCGCCCTCATGAATATGGAATCCCTAGTAACCGCGTGTCAACATCGCGCGGTGAATACGTCCCTGCTCCTTGCAGCACACCGCCCGTCGCTTCATCGAAGTTGGTTCTTGGCGAGGTGGTGCCTCATTGGCACTATCGAACCTGGGGTCAGCAACGAGGGAGAAGTCGTAACAAGGTGGCCGTAGGGGAAACTCGGCCGGATCACCTCCTTAAGAACGAGCCGGATGACTTTGTGTAAAGGGTCGTGTGAACATGATCATTTATATGATCAAAATGTAAAGAAATCTCGCTAAACTCGGATGCAATTCCTTGTTTTATGATAAGGAATGAAGGATGTAGTAAGCGTAAAAGTTTACAATGAGCGTCATGTATAGGATCAACAACAACAACAACAACACGCCACAGATTGTTGATTGCAAGAAGAAGAATTATTAGAGATAATAATCATCTTCTTCTAGCAACAATAACGACAGAAGTTTATGTGTATGTGTGGTAAAAAAAATTGCTTTACATATGTTC
>CAVTCE010000032.1:0-34311 GCA_963733025.1 uncultured Nitrososphaeraceae archaeon
TATCGATAAATTAACAAATTCGTACTACACACTTTATGTAGATATGACGTATAAAGTGATCTTTACCGATATAGATGTAACTTTAATTGATATTAACACAGGCGAATATCAAGGAACAATAAAATTGGTTTGCATCTTAAAAAACAATAATATTCCAGTCATTCTTTGTTCTGCCAAGACTTGGTCTGAGCAAAATAAGATAAGGGAAGATATAGGATTAAATGAACCTTTTATAGTAGAAAATGGTGGAGCATTAATCATTCCTAAAGGTTATTTCAATTTTTCTTTCAATACACCGATTTCTAAAGTAAAACAAGGGTATAGCATAATAGAACTTGGAAAATCTGCCATTGAGATCAGACAAAATGAATTAGATCAGAAAAAAATACAAAATAGACTTCTTCAGGTGTTTCAGACGTTTCTTTGAATGAATCCGCCAAAATGACAGGTTTGTCAAAGGATTATGCAAGAAGAATGGCTCAGCGAGAATATGGCGAAACTATTATAAAAATTAACAAAAATGATTTAGAGAGATTTATAAAAATTACCAATGGGATGGGTCTAAAAGCGGATCATGGTGGACGATTTTTTGATATAACAGTTGGCAATGATAAAGGAAAAGCGGTAGATATATTGATGAATCTCTTTAGAAAAAAATATCATAATAATGTGAAATTTTTTGGTGTGGGTGACAGTGAAAATGATGTCTCTATGCTGAATCGTATGGATCTTCCAATGCTAGTTCAAAGGCCGGATAGATTATGGTCAAACCTCTAAGTTAAAGACATTGTAAAGGTTCAAGGTATAGGTCCAGAGGGTTGGAATGATGCCTTCAATAGAATTATGGAGTCAGATTAAGTTAATGCCCGCTTATTATGCAGTATATATATATTTATATATATATCCATATCATCTGTCAGTTAATCTAACAAGTCATTTGAGTTCATCTTCTAATCCTTCAATGCACACTTAATTTTTCAATATTGTAAAACTAGAAAAAGTTTCTTATTATATACGCCTTTTGATAATGGCAGTGCTGCAATCCATACTCTGCCATAGAACATCATATCCAATCTTAGAAATATATTTATATGACAAGATTCTGGTATATTGTTCTGATTCAGGATTCAACAAGACTGTGAATTTAGTTATGCCGTCAAATAAATACTTAAATTCACTTAACTTAGACTTTGATATCAAATATGTACCTGCTACAACATATTTGTTGTTAGGATTACTAATACTACTATTATCATCATCTTTGTGTGATGTAGTAATAATTCTTAAGGAGATTCAATTGGCAAGTTGTATTTATCTGCTATTTCGTCAATGGAGACTATACAAGCATTAGTGAAAGCACGGTCTTCAATTTCAGTCAATAACTTTACTGAACTGTTATTAGCAAGCCTTTCAATCATCTTTGCGTCAATAGACTTCAAGTATTCAAGAAAAGGCTTGATTGGAACTTTATCGTTCTTATAAAAGATCAATCGTTCCTTCGATATAGAAGAAGTTATCTTCTCCCACGTAAGTTTTTCCTTAATATTAGAATTAGAGGATGCATAACCTGCATCATTTATAGACTATAAAGAAGTCTACTGCATTATTTCCAGCTGGAATAGTTTTTGTAAGATTGGCTATCTTTTGTATTTTTTTCTCTAGATATTCTTTGGTCCAGAATCCTGACGATTTCAAGATATATTCTAGTACTGTACTTTTCAATGTAAAGTCAGGAATAAGTGCCTTGCCATTTGAGTATTAATGGATCAGGCTCCCTTATTAATTTCCAACCAGTGGTATATTGCTCAAATCTGGTAGAGAACTTTTCCTCTACTCCACTGTCAAAGTAAATAAGTTGCGAAGACTCTTTGGCAGTATATAAGATTCTCTTTCTCTCTTTATCATTTTCTTTATTGTAGTATGGTTCACGCGATAAAGAAGGAGTATCTTTATTTGATATTTTAAATTCATATATTTTCTTTCCCAAAGACATAGTCTTCCTCACAATCCAGGCCTTTAGGGACCATGTGTCACTAGAAGTAATCGATGGAAGTATTTTTGCAATTGATGTTCCGTATCTGTCAGTTAATTTGAAAATACTCAAAGGACCATCTAGCGAGCAGATAGTGATTGAATTGTTCTTTGTATCTGTGTTACTTGCATTTATGAACTTGATATCTCTATTATCATAATCTATCTCATCTACATGGATTGATTGTTTTTCTTCCTCTAATGCTATATATTGTAAATTATACATAAGCCCAAGTCTTTTAATATCACGTAATATACGCTTCCAGTTTGAACCCCCAGTTACAGAGAATTCTAGTTTGTACAATTGAATAGTAATGTCTGCATTAACGACAAGTTATACCAGGCCAATAGTTGTTCTGGGCTTATTGCATCAAACCATTCTAAAACCAAGTTCTCTTCTAAATCGCTCCACATGACATCTATTAGATCGTTAGTACTGTACGTTTATTCTAATATGTATCGGTGTCATTATTTCCCTTCTTCCAAATTCAGTCAATGCAAACCCTCTCTTTGATGATCTTTGAATAATTCTTTTCTGATATTGACTGGGTCATGAAGGTTATTGTTGTTAACGTCAATATTACTGGCGATGGCTTTTGACTCTGTTTTTATTTCATTTATTTTGGTAAATATACATCTTCTTTCAAGAAGAGTATAAAGTCCCCTTGCGAGGTTATAGTCATTATACATCGGATTCAAGAAGAGCAATTCTTTCGGTAAGTAAACAACTTCTTCTCTTTATTTTTCCATGATTCTTCAAATTCTTTAATTATTCTTCTTACGCTTGCAAAACGCTATCGTCAACTGAAATCGCGGAACAATGTTTGTTCCCTTATCTGTTATTCTTGTTCTAAGTAATTGAAGTGGGAGCATATCGTATTTAGCCTTCACTCATTCCTGTTTCTTTCTCTCTTTCTATATACGGATATATTTTTGTAAGGGGAGTTTATTTCGATATTGATAGCGATGATGACGATGATGCTATATCAATTGTTTTGCCTTGATTATCACAAATATGACGTCACTTCGCGATCGTGATTGTGTTCTTCCACATCATTATTATTAGTCACATCTTGACTGCCCAAGGCCTTCTTTTCTTCGCGCTGCGCCTATGTCCCGTGTATCGGCAGATATGATTTCTATTAACTTTGCTTTCTTGTTTACATCAGTTTTTGGTCTTAACAGTCTTCCAAGTCGCTGAATAAATTCCCGTCCACTACCTGTCCCACTGAGGATAATGCCAGTTCAGCATCTGGGACATCTACACCCTCGTCTAGAACTTTTGATGTAACTACCGCGTTTACCTTCCTTCTCTAAAGCCTTTGAGGACATCCTGTCTTTCTTCTTTTCCTGTTTTATAAAAGTGATAAAAGGTATCAAGAAAGTATTTGATACTTGATAAACCAGGCTGTTATGTTGTGTGAATATTATAGTCTTAATCCCCTTATTCTCTGCAAGGATTTCTCGGTAGCTCTTTATTTTAGATTGTGCTATTTAGTTGCTATTTCCATGGTCTTTGTCTCTTGCTAACAATGCCTCTCTAGCAATTTTGTTTTTAGCGGAAATCATTATCAATTTTTCAAATCGAATAATGGGGAACCTAAATCCAAGTCTTCTTAGCGAGTATGCTATACTTTTCGAAATTCTTTGGTACCTGGATTATTTCATCCGGGAAGCATTTCCACTCGTTCTTCTTTCAATTTCATATTGAGCCAAGTGTTTCGTCTCAGCAAGTTCGTTAGGAGACATCGTAAAGACTATTCCTCCGACGAGTTCGTGCAGTCTCCATATGCATACCATCTTCTCTTTCTATTGTTGCAGTTAGTCCTAATCTAAAAGGAGATGCCATGAGTTCTGCTTATTCCACCTATAACCAGCGGAGCTGGAGTGATGTAACCTCATCAAATATGATCAATGAAAATTTGTTACCAAGGCTTGATGCACGTATATAAGCTGAGTCATATGTGGATATTGTAATTGCCTCTATATCATCCATTCCTCCTCCTAAATTTCCAATTTTTACATTTGTAAAATACTTTCTAAGAACAGAAGCCCATTGATCCATAAGGTCAAGTGTTGGTACCACAATGAGCGAAGCTGAATTGACAGCCTCTATTGCTTTTACTCCAATAATGGTCTTACCTGATCCAGTAGGCAATACTATACATCCTCTCATTCCAGGCTTTAGTCCAGTTGCTGAGAAGCTTTTATGTTGATAGATTCTTAAAGGTGGATTAGAATTGTGATTATTATTATTACTGTTGTTTGTTGTTGTTATTAGTTGTGGAGATGGAATAAGATTTAGAACATGATCAAGATACTCGATACTGCTTTGTTTTAAAAATTCTATTATATTAGCATAATATAGTAGTCGGAGTTCTCAATAAATTTGTCCGAGGATTGGGTACTAGCAAATGGAATGTGCGCTAATCCCTTTATCAAGATATTGTGCCGTTATCATAAGTAAGTCTTGCGTTTAGCACTTATATTTTATATATAAACAACTTGAGAATTTTAAGTCTTACCCGAATCAAACTCTATATTTCCTATGAGACATTATCGAGTAAAATAATACTGCATAGATGTCTACCTTCACCCCCCCCTCATTAGAGTGCCTCGATCTTTAAATTATAAGGAATCTCTGATACCTTGTTTACAATGATAAAGAGAAACGCAATAATGAGTCATTCCTATTCCTATATATATCCAACCGTTCAAATGACAATTCTGAACGATTGTAGCAAGTGCAGAACATATGATAATAATAATTCAGTTTCTGACTACGTGATGAAGGCTTTTGATTATCCATTTAAAGGTTTATTTGCAGAATAGATGTGTATGTATATATGACAGTTGACGAAAGGTTAGTGCAATTTCTAAAGGATGGCAAAGATTGGGAGAGAAATAGTCAACAAGTATTCCAGGTGTTTTTCTCCTCAAACTCACCTGCATTTAGAGGAAAACCAGCATCTCTTGCTATAGAGATTTAATCCGGTGAGCTCTTCAGGTTCTGCCACAAAGAAACGAGGAGTTGTAATAAGATTCCAGCCCAGAGCTAGAAGAAATAAGTCGGCTACTATCAAATTCAAAACTTGCTGAACTTGCAAAGAATATGGATGAAGTTAATCCTGAAAAGATATTAACAAAGAGTGGTGGGTCAGAAGATATATTTGAGATCTGATCCGACTAGATTATTTATAAAATGGAGTTTAATTTCGACTTTTTGATTAGAAACGACGATACTCCATATATAGAAGACATTTTTTTATGCGATAGCGTTAACGGCCAGATCGGAGAATTTAGTTATGCTAAAAACATTTCCTAATCAAGACTGTGATGAGTCTTAGCAATCTAAAACTTTAGCCAGATATGTCGAACACCCCGTTATATGGAATAGATCTATAGAGAATGGATCATATCAAAAGAACATTGCAGATTCGGCGAGCGTAGAAATACGATGGTAATTCTTCCGACTGCCCTAGGAAAGACGGTAATATCTTTGCTCTGTATGCGCAGACATGCTTTACAATTACAGAGATAAACGAATTTTGGTTATGGCTCCTACAAGACCGCTCGTCTCACAACATATGAAGTATTTTTCCTCAGTTTTGAAAATTTCTGAAGAAAATATAGCATCTGTTACAGGCAAGATTCTTCCATACGCACGCAGAGCTGTATGGGATAGAACAGACATCCGATTAATGTTCGCCACACCTGAAGTTGTGAAAAACGATCTAGAGGAAGGTAGATTAAATTTGAAGGATTTCGGTTTGCTTGTATTTGATGAAGCTCACCGAGCGATGAAAGAATATGCTTATACTTCTATAGTGAAAGAATACATCAAGCAATCATCTTGTCCTTATATATTGGCTATGACTGCCAGTCCTGGAGCTGAAAGAAAGAGGATACAAGAGGTGTGCAATAACCTCCTCATTGAACACATCGAGTAACAGGAGCGAAGATGATCCTGATGTAAAACCCTATGTTAATGCCATAGATGTAAAGTGGGAATGGCTGAATTTGCCAGAGGAATTCCGGTATATAGTATCAATTCTTCGATCCATGCTTCAAGAGAGAATAAAATGGCTTATACGGAATGGCTTAATTATGAAGGGTATTAAATGGGTATTTAAGAGAGATTTAATTGAACTTGGAGAAGCACTTCGGTATAAACTAGAGCTGAACTATGGAAGAGCAGAGGGGACTACTTTATATTGCTATATTAAATCAATCTTCTGCCCTTACATTGATGTATTGCCTTGAGTTAATAGAGAGTCAAGGTTCTTACTCATTAAAGGCCTTTCTAGATAGGATAGATGAGGATGGAAGTAATGCACACTCGTTACTACTTAAGGATCCTCGAATGATGGAAATTAAAACATTAGTAGAAGGTATTGTAAAGGAACATCCAAAGATCTCTGCATCTTTTACAATTGGTAAAAGATCATCATCACCATGAACTTTCTTCGACGATAAACAATGTAACAAATAGTCCAAACTTAAAATCCAAAATACTGGTTTTTACTCAGTATAGGGATACTGCAAAACATATAGTAGAAGTTTTAGAAAAAAATAACATAAAGACATCAAGATTTGTAGGCCAAGCAAAAAGAATAGGAGATGAAGGTATGAAGGCAAGATGAGCAGGTAGCGGTTCTTGACTCCTTTAGAAATAGCGATTTTGATGTGCTTGTAGCCACCTCTATAGCTGAAGAAGGACTGGACATACCTGAAGTAGATCTTGTCATATTCTATGAGCCAATATCAAGTGAAATAAGATATATACAGAGAAGAGGAAGGGCAGGCAGAAAATCATCTGGATCGGTCATTATTCTTGCAACTAAGGATACTATTGATATGCGTCATCTCTATGCGAGTAAAATGCGTGTAGAGAAGATGACAAATTCATTGAATAATATAAATACTATATTAAAACCTCTCAACAGGTCTCTTATAACACCAAATCCAATGACGTTGGCAGAATTGTCTATTATAGAGGATAATAAAAAGAGATTAGAAGAACGCTTACTTAAAAGAGCTGAGTCACAAATTCAGTATGATGGATTACCAGGCATAGAAGATATTAAAAGCCGACTAGATCGGCTAGGCAAAAAAAACAACAGGCAGGTATTATTATCAGTTGAAGCAGATTTATTGACCAATGACTTTAAGAGACAAGTAGATAGGGTTGCAAGACGTATTCATGTCGAGCTGGCAAAGGCAGGAAAACGAGGTATTGATATTAAAATACTTTGCAACGATCTCGGTTTTGAATACACACTATTGATTCGAAGCAATAAAGAAACTTGAAAAGTTGAAGAGAGTAGAGTGGTTAAACGAAGACACAGTAGTAATAGCAGATAGCTTAAAAAAATTTTCGGGTAAAGAATATGCTGTAACAATAGGAAAAATCTTTCGAGGTCTAGCAACGGTGATGGTGGATGGCAAATGGCATGCTAGGCTCAACTATTATGATTACGACGGTCCGCGTGAGCTCTTAAAAAGAGGCATTGAATTCAGAGCAATTGGAGAAGCTGTACCGTGATGCAGAAGCATTATGCATCAGGATAAAACAAATAGTCTGACATATGTGATGATCGCAATTTGTGATTTGATACGCAGTAGACGTTATTATAAAATGTAGTGAAATTATGCGAAATAAGAATCTTGAACCAAGATAGAATATTGAATGGAGAGGAGAGACGCTATAGGTAACAAAAGGGAAATGTTGCTCACTCCTATAGAATATGTATATACACCAACCGATTCGATGAGATCGGAAATTTGATCGTAAAAAATGATGATAGATGAAACAATAAAATTTCAATACTCAGAATGCCTCTTCAATATCATCCAGTAATGTATCAAGACTTTGATTGATACAATTTTTTTGATTTACATTCTATTGAATCTAATCCTCGATAAAATTCTGTTGCACTGTCTGCTGAGAAGAGCATACAAAAGAAGTATTGCCATTAATTAATATTTTCAGAACTATTCAGAAAGATATTCTATTTACAGTCTTCAGTGTATCTATATATCCTTAAAATGAAAATCTATATGAGTCATATGAGTAAGATGAGAAGAATTGTTACATCACAGCACACATATTTACTCTTGTTCCTTACGTTACTTGCAAATAGCTTTCTCTATGTACAATACTACAACTATCAACAATCAACGGCACAGCCAATAAACATACCATCAGAAGAGGATATTGTTAGAATAACAACAGCCGGATATTTGACTTATGAAAATTCTATGTATGGTTTTGGAATTCAATATCCTTCTAATTGGGAAAAAATAGATTTCGGCCAAGCAATTGAAGAAGATGATCGCCATGTTGTCGTTACTTTCCTTTCACCGCCAGAAGGCACCTTAGATGTATTCAGAGAATATCTCGTAATACAGGTTGGCAATCTGATGTTTAATCGGTCACTAGAACAATATGTCGATACACAAATAAATTCCTTAAGAGATTCTTTACCGGATTTTGGGATAGTAGACTCAAATGCAACTACGGTAGCAGGCAATCGTGCCCATACAATAGTTTACACGTTTAAAGTAGGCGAGGATGAATACAAGGTGACTGAATTTTGGATAATAAAAGGTGATAAACTATATTATCTCAAATATAGTACAGAATCAGAAAAAAGTGACAATCATGGCTCGACGATTAGAAAGATGATCGATTCATTCATGATAACAAGTTAATATGCATATGAATAAAGCATTGAACCCATTGAACCTAAAGCGATATGGAAAAAGATGATGCTATTTTATAGTATGTTTTTATAGAATATATATATATATACACAAAAAAAGAGCTAAAGAAATATACTGCGATTAGATATGTTGTGAATGACAATGAGAATTCTTAATGCTAGTCCAGGATTTGGTGCGCCTCTAACAGAAGAGGAAGTAAAGGACTTTTTAACAAATAGCAAATTAAATGTCCATTTGGGAACAGTGGATGAAAAAGGACATTCAAACATTCACCCAATATGGTATTACTTTGATAATACTAGCAACAAATTATATGTTGAAACATCCAAGAGCTCTAAAAAGACAGACAATTTGAGAAGAAACAACACCATCTACTATTGTATAGATGAAGCAAATCCTCCTTACAAAGGAGTTCGTGGTAAAGGAAAAGTTAGAATTCATGAAGGAGACATTAATCAAAACATACCGATAGCTGAAAAGATAATTGTCAAATATCTTGGAAGCCTTGATCATCCTATTGCAAGGTCTCTTATAGATGGAGTTAAAAAAGGACTTTCAGTAATTTTAGAAATAACACCTAGTTATTATTCTACTTGGGATTACAGCAAGAGAAGATGAGGAGGAGGAGGAGGAGGATAATCCTACCATAGATATAATGTACAATATTATTCTGCATACTGATGTGTACATACATTGATAGTTATTCTGTAATCCAAAGTATTTGCCAGTAGCAGGCAGCTGCTGCTCTTTAATTGTTGAGTTACGGGAAAGAAATCTGGACGTTCACCTTGTTTCTTTTGTTGTTGTTGCTGCTGTTGCTGTTGAGATTAGTGCCTGCTATGACTGACTGACTGCTGGAAGAATAACAATATTATTACACCTCTCTACTAGCAAGCTACTATCGGAGCATTTTTTCTCACGGAGCGCGATTCCATCTCAAATATCCTCATGTCAAGTAATGCCTTCTTCATATTGACCACATTATTATTGTGGGGGGCTGTTATTGCTACAATACACTGACAATTCTTCCAAAGCTTGGCTTTTGTCAGTTCTCCAAGTCTACTACTATACAGATACACATTGAATGTTTGTTCGAAATCTTTGCTTCAAGATATTTTCTTTCCAAGAGCATTCGCAAGTATTGAAAAGTAAAAGACGAATTGTAGATATTGTGTATTTGAATCCATAACAAAACATCCATTTATCATCGCCATCTTTCTGATACAGTAGCAAAGATGTTTTTCTTGTGCTGATGATTATAGAAGTGGCAGTAATGGTGGTAATGAGAGTGTCGTAACTAGACAAGCCCCATGACAACATATTATAACATCGTTTTGGTGTTCAGATTTGAAAATCATATCATATTAGAAATATTTGGTTTGATTTTTGGTGATTTATTGTACAATTGCAAATTTTTGGATGCGCGAATTATGAGTATCGGCTACATATACATTCCCCGATGAATCAATATCTATACCTTCTGGTATGTCAAACTGACCTTCACCGTCTCCTTCAGAACCCCATTTTGTTATAAAGTTACCATTGCTGTCGAATTTTTGTACACGATAATTTAGTCTCTCAACTACATACACATTATCTGAGGAGTCTACTGCGAGATCTGGTGTGCTGTTAAACTGACCATCGCCAGCACCTGGAGAACCCCATTTTGTTATAAAGTTACCATCGCTGTCAAACTTTTGGATACGAAAGTTTCCCATATCAGATAAATACACATTATCTGCAGAATCAATAGCAATGCCATGAGTACGGTCAAATTCGCCATCGCCAGTTCCCATAGAACCCCATTGTTTAATGAATTTACCATCGCTAGTATATTTTAGGATCTTTGAATTATCTCTAATAGCTA
Source organism: uncultured Nitrososphaeraceae archaeon (assembly GCA_963733025.1). GTDB lineage: Archaea > Thermoproteota > Nitrososphaeria > Nitrososphaerales > Nitrososphaeraceae > JAJNBK01. The sequence goes on from CAVTCE010000032.1 coordinate 10,625, forward strand.
CATATACATTATCTGAAGAATCAATTTCAATTCCGTGTGGCTCTCCTGTTTCGCCACCAGCGGCTTCAAAACCCCATTGTGTAACAAATTTACCATCGCTAGTATATTTTTGGACGTTTTTATTATCCTCGTCAGTTACATATACATAATTAGAAGAATCGACAGCAATACTATGTGGTTTCTGAAACTCACCATTAGCAGTTCCCTCAGTACCCCATTGTGTAATGAATTTACCATCGCTTGTGAGCTTTTGTATCCGGAAATTCTTTGTATCAACTACATATATATTATCTGAGGAATCGACAGCAACACCATGTGGCTCTGCGAACTCTCCATCGCCAGTTCCCTCGGTACCCCATATTGCAACTAACGAATATTGATTATTATTTTGCTGTGTACTACCTAAGGCACTACCATTCATCGAACCCATCAAAATCAGAGCAAATGTCACTACAGCGGCAATTAATACAGTCTTTACTTTCATATAATGCATTTCGTGCATAAACATGAGATATGGAAATAACGTTGTTTATAAATGATAGTAATAAAACTTATTGCCTACTTGCAATTAATGTACTGTATGGCGCTGCTGAGTCAAATAATATTATTGCACTCTTATAGCAAATTAAAAAGATATACTATTAATATAGAATACTTCCGGTAATACTCCGTTTCTTTGGTATAGACGCATACACGTATTACTTGCATATCTTCTTCCTTTGCTGCTTATTGATAAATATCTTTTTTCTATTATGCGGCCACATAATTAGTTATTCTGCCGCATATTCTAGTCTCCCTTTTCTACTATCATCATCATTATACTATTTAGTTTCTGATGGTGTTTCTGTAGCATAGTAATCCCAGAAGGTAAAGAGAATAGAGAGGAAGGAGAGACATAAGGAGAAGTAGATCTATGACATATGGAATTGGCTTTCTCTTTATATTCTACGCATCTATCGAAAAGCAATTGTACTCCAGCTTGGCCATGGCTTAGTTCTACTAAGTTAAGTAACCTACACCATTCATGAATTGTTTGAGCTTCTGCTAGAACCCTTGCTTGAGGATAACCAACACTGTCAGGGATATCTTTGTTAAGCGTATGATGATCTAAGGCAATGTCTTCAGGACATTTATTGCTACTCTCATAAACAGTTGAGGTTAATCCAGGACGGTTTTCATAAGATTGTGATGAAACATAAACAACTTTTCTAGTTCGACTTAAATTATAATCCATATGAATCCTTGATATTAAGTAATAGGAAATAATTGATTAATTAATTGGCAATCTGCCAGAACATGAAAATAAACTGCAAAATCGCTTGTTAATAGAATGCATCCATACTATCTTGCTTTCTAAGGTTAAACTTCTCGATTGAAGCTATTTTTCTGTTTCTTGATAGATAGAACAAGCCCCTGTAACTCCATTTACTTTCTATGCTATTTCGTGGTTGGTTCTGGATTTGTAATAGTGAATTGGTCTTTTATTTCTCCACCGTCATTGTCATAAAATGTACCAACTAGTTTTCTTCCATCAGAGGATACATCCACATTAAGAAATCCAAATAAATTCTCATACTGAATCGGTGCTAATTTCGGATCCATATGTACGTATTGACAAGAAGACTTGCCACCAGTACCTACTGTAGCTATTACAAGTCCATTTATGCTGGGATAGTTGCTTGAATCCTTACTTGTTACTACTGGATCTTCACTGTTTTCAGCATTTGTTTTAAGCGGATATGTTCTCTCATATGTATGACTATGTGCTTGAAGTACAAGGTCTACTCCATATTTCTCAAAAAGCGGATGGTATATATCCACTAGACTATTGTCGTGTTCTCCAACTATGGAACAAGATTCATGTTCCTCATAGTACATCATTCTATGAAAGAATGGTATAATCCAGTCTATATTGGGATTATTAGAAGCTTTTTCTAAATCACTTTTTACAAATGCTAGTTGTTCTTTTGCTTTATCCTTACTCATATCAAGAAATTCTGATTCTGTTGCTAATGCAATGAAATGAACATTCTGATAGTCAAATGAGTAGTACTGACTTGTAAGGCCAAAATAATTCATATATTCTGTTAATATTGATCCCTCCTCAATTTCATGATTACCTATTGAAATCTTCATTATGTTATTGATAGGCTGTATTATATCAAACCAGCAATCTGCAGAATCTTCATATGAGTAGTCACCTAGTCCCAGCACTAATTCCGGATTTTTATCTAATATGTTATTTACAGTGTCGGTTGTATCAGAAGTACAAGCCCAATCTCCTGCAGCTGCAAAGTTAAAGTCAGAAGAAGATAGGGTTGAGGCTGTGTGGCATATACAACAAAGAGTTGTTTTTCTTCTTTCATTTCAACTCCTTGTACGGCTATAACTATACATATTAGATAATAAATCCCAGGAGGAACCAAAGTCTTATTTCGCTTTCTATTCATATTTTTGTCCTGAATCATTTATTCTGTGAATTATGTCTTATTAACAGGTTCTACAATTCGTTAATGTGAGAAAGGTAACTCCGTGACTTCTGAACCTCCAACATAAAGAATAGAGATGCCATGAATCAAGAAATTTGCTTGTTATATCGCCAATCTCACTTACTGTCCCATATTTCTTCCAATTCTTTATCATTTATTTTTACCATCTTTTATATTATAACAATACAGATATTGCTCTTCTTTATTCTGTATTTCAATCTTCTCCTTCTTCTCCATCTCCCTCTTCTTCTCCTTCCTCTTCTTCTTCTTCTTCTATTTCAATACCTGTTTCTTCTTCATCAATCGATACTTCAGCATCATCATCATCGACAGCATCAATATTGCCACTGTCTTCTCCAGGAATTATTCTATATATTGCTCCTTGGCCAAATGAAACAACATAAAGATAACCATCAGATCCAACTTCTAGATCTGTAATTATATCAAATCCTTCACCCCATATTACATCTTGATTTTCTGAAATATCGTCTGCTACTTTATCATCTAGTGGTTCTTCAAGAATTAGTTCTGTTCTATCATCGCTTAAATCAAAATTGTAAATATTTCCATTATTATGGGCAGTTCCAATAAACAAATCATTTTCATATTCGTCCCCTAATTTATTAGAATTAAGAAATGTAATTGCTGTAGGTCCAACTTCTTCCTGCCAATCTAATTCAGGCTCGCTGTAGGTTCCTCTTCCATCAAAGTCTACCAAATTATCGCGATCAAATTTGTTGTTAAGTGTAGAAGTAGACATTCCTGTTACTTGTCTCCATCCGCTGTTAAATCCCGGTTCAACAAGATTAATTTCATCGCCATGCTTTGATCCATTTTCTGTATCCCATAACTTACCAGTTAGGGGATCAAATGCAATTCCAAAACTATTCCGTATTCCATAGGCATAATATTTGTTTAGAGGATTTTCGTTTCCAAGTATGCCAACACCTTCTACTACTTCTCCGTTCTGAGTAACACGAAGTATTCCACCCCTTCCATCTGGTAGTGGTGACCCATCAATGTTTTGGGAAAGTGTGTTCCCACTTGGCTCGTTAAGATAGTTAAGGTCACCAACTATAACATATACATTATTATCAGGTCCAATAGTGACAACACCAGCATTGTGAGAAAATCCTGGTGTAGTTGGTAAATCTAGAAGTAGTTTAGGATTTACAAGTTTATCATTTACCAATTCATACCTGTAAAGACGATTGCCCAATGGATCCTTTTTTTCATCAAGATCCTCCCCATCTTTTGATTCTGCTTTAGTATAGTATAGAAAAACATATGTAGGTGCACTTAGATTCGTTTTTTCAGCAACAGCAATACCTAACATACCTCTTTCAGATTGGGTTGCAACATTGACATCAAGTAGAGGTTCTGGTAACATCTCGCCATTTACAATTCTCTGTACTGTGCCTTTGTCTTTCTCTAAAACTAAAATATCGTCTGGACCTAGAAATGCCATAGAGGTAGGTAATTCAAGTCCTTCGAAAACTAACTGGTACTCCTAAATTAGGATCGTTGAGAAGTGGTTCTGCTACTGCATAATTAGAATATCCAATCGATACTATAGTCAAAATTAAAATGCCAATCAAATGTAATCTAATGTTTAAGCGCATAGTAACACAAGATTACTTGCTAGGTGAGATTATTAAAAATGTTATTATATATATTGATAATAGGATACGTTGATTTGAATACACTGATTTGTGAAATTAAATAATCTTAAATAATAATAATTCTATGCACTATATCGTCTTTATGAATATCAGATTAGGCTTTTTACTTCTTGCATTCCTATTGGCTAATTCTGGAATACTTGTATTCGTGACAGGCATGCAACAACATGGATTCTCCTCAGTAGTAGAAGAAGAGTATGAATTCTCAGAAGGAAAAGAGACAGAGAATAATTCTAATAATCCTCTAGGCTTTAAATCTATCAAAAAATTCGACAGCAATGGTAACTTCATCACTAGTTGGGGTACTGAAGGAACCGGTGATGGTCAGTTTCTGCATGCACATGGTATTGATATTGATTCTTCAGATAATGTCTATGTATCTGATGACGATAAAAATAATATACAAAAATTCGACAGCAATGGTAAATTCATCACTAGTTGGGGTACTGAAGGAACCGGTGATGGTCAATTTTTACGCCCAGAAGATGTTGCAGTTGATGATTCTTCAGGTAATGTTTTTGTAGCTGATTTTGAGGGTAACAATATTCAAAAATTCGACAGCAATGGTAACTTTATTAGAAAATGGGGGTCTAAAGGAGATGGTGATGGCCAGTTTCAAAGACCATGGGGAGTCGCAGTAGATTCCTCTGGAAATGTTTTCACTGCAGAAGAAAGTGGCTACCGTATTCAAAAATTCGACAGCAATGGTAACTTCATTAGAAAATGGGGTATTGAAGGAACTGATAATGGTCAATATCTACACCTTCATGATGTTAGCGTCGATTCCTCAGATAATGTGTATGTAACTGATAGAGATAATTGTAAAGTAGAAAAGCTTACAGCAGATGGAAACTTCATTAGAAAATGGGGTTCTATAGGCCGCGATGATGGTGAATTTATAGACCCACACGGTATAGACTTTGATTCTTCAGATAACGTGTATGTAGTTGATAGCCAAAACGAACGCATACAAAAATTCGACAGCAATGGCAACTTTATAACAAAATGGGGTTCTGAAGGATATGGTGATGGTCAATTCTGGCTTCCTCATGACATTGCTATTGATTCTTCAGATAACGTATATGTAGTTGATAGTGGAAACGTGCATGAAAAGAAGGATGTTTGTGCTTTGTAGTTTTTCAACTCCTCATATCTTTGCCTTAAAGACAACTGATGCTCATTCTTATAATTCAAGATAAAAAACACTTCATCTATGAGCACATCACAAAATATAAATCCTATCAAAATCTTATCTAATATTTTTCGTTATTGTTATTGTTATGTAGCAACCACAATATTAGATTCATTCTGATGTATCTCCACTGCCATCATCGCTTTCTTCTTCCTGTTCTTCATCCTCCGCAGCATCTACATCCCCACTCTCTTCCGATTAGCATCGTTAAGATCAGCAACAACATCGTTATCTCCTTCCTCAATTCCATCAGTTTGTTGTAATGGTAAATCCGGTAGTGGTAAGGGCAAAAAGTCCTCTGCTGCTGATTTTGTAATAGTGAATTGGTCTTTTATTTCTCTATCATCATTGTCATAAAATGTACCAACTAGCGTTGTTGTTACGTCACCATTATTATTATTATTCATAACATCTACATTTAGAAAGCCAAATTCTTCATCTTGGGCAGTTATTATGTAAGGAGCTTTATTTCCGTTGAGGTTATGAAGGCTAACGCCCCCTGTACCTACTGTAACGAATAACTGTCCTTCTGGATTAGTATAATTATTTCTATTTTCGTCTGTTATTATTGGGGTGATTGGTGTATCACTGTTATACATTAGTGGATATGTACGCTGATAGTTGTGCTGATGTCCTTGAAGTACTAAGTCAACGTTATATTGTTCAAATAGTGGATGATATGTATCCTTCCATTTATTTTCATCCGGAATATCATAATGTTTAGTAGAAGCATATTGTTCAACATGGTGGACTATTACAATCCAGTCTATATTTGGATCTGCTCGTTGCTTTTGCTAGATCATTTTGTACAAATGTGTATTGTTCAGAACCTATTTCGTCTGAAACATACTCTGACATTATGGTAAAGTGAACATTCTGACAGTCAAAGGAATAGTATTGGTTTGAAAGACCAAAATGGTTCGTAATTTCTGTTAATATTGATCCCATTAAATCATGATTACCTATTGCAATCTTCATCATGTTATCGATAGGCTGTATTATATCAAACCAGCAATCTGCAGAATCTTCATCATATGGATAGTCACCTAGTCCAAGTACTAATTCTGGACTTTTGTCTATTATGTTATTTACAGTGTCTATTGTATCGTCTGTACATCCCCAATCTCCTGCAGCCGCAAAATTAAAGCCAGGTAAAGTAGTAGTAGCATATGCATAGTTAGAACGATCGTGTATCGAAATTGCATTTACGATAATCAATAACATTATGCTAGTAATTACTGGCAGAGCCAAAGATATAGAAACTAACAACTTTTGAAAATCTAAAGTATATTACAATTAAATGTTTCTTCTCCTCCTCTAATAAATGATAAGTGAATATTATAGGATGACTGCATGATGCGGATCTTGATATTGTGCTACGTTTGCAGAGAAGTTTAGCTCTGTCAGGGCAGTAGGGGAAAGGATCTATGTTGCCTGTCTGGATGCGAGAGCAAAGATTATCCATTCTTTCCGTATCTAGAATCTTACAGAAAGAGATAGATTCATGGAACAAGTGAATGAAACATATGAGCATAATCAAACCATTCTGTTATTGCTGGAATCCAAATAAATTCTGATACTGAATTGCTGTCTATAAGCAATTTTTATTAGAAGAATGTATAAATGTGAACCTTGATGACCTCCATTAGATATAATAATGTCTGAGTTTCGCTTTACAGATGGAAATCTGATCATTCTCTATGGTATAAATAGAGGAAAATCTGCTGATGGAGAATTGCCCGATCATATAAAAGAACGGGTGAAGGTATGCCTAGGCACATTTAACATTATCATGAAATCAAAACCAGATAAACAAAAAACATTGGTCATAGTTGTTGCAGAAGAGAAGTCTGGCAAACTTATAAAAGATGAGTTAGTAAAGGGAGGAGTTGAAGAAAAGATAATTGCAATAGACTCTTCTTCAGAAAATGTGCCACAGACTTTCGATCGTGTTATAGATATGATTAAAACTAGGAGTAATCCGCCATACATTTATTTCATAGGTTCTGTTTGGCTTAGAGATATTTATGATTCTACAGTAGTTTCTAAATTAAAGGAATATAAAGTCCGATTTGAAGGCGCATTAGATCACAGGCCTGTGGAGGAAGTTGAAAAAGAAAAGACATTAGATGTTCCAAGAAAAAGCATAGAACACTACAAGAAGAGATCAAAGGATAAAGCAATTGACATACTCCTTAACTATGTATTTCCAGAGGAAAGATAACAGTTCTTATCCAGCATTAATCGTTAAGATTTAATATCCATTTCATGTTCGGCTATCTAGTGTGCGGTCATCGTCTAGTTTGGTTAGGACACTGGCCTTCCATGCATTTATGTATGCAAATGCGAAGTAAGCCCGTAACCCGGGACTCTATCTTATAACAGATGATAGAGCGGGAGTTCAAATCCCGGTGACCGCACCATTTATAGGAATTTATATGCTGGATATGCTACATTTTTTATCCATTTGCCTGTAAATGAGCAAGCAGGACAAAAAATAGTGGTTCGTAGGAGGATAATATCACATTATTAACTGGTTTGGTTGTATTGAACAAAAAGATCATTAAATAAAAGTCATGGTAGAATATGAATAGTTATGAATGAAGGGTCATCATCATCGTCCTCATCACTGCCTTATGAAATCAGAAAAGAACGAGAAGAACAAGAAAAAACTGGTGGTAAGAAATACGCTGCAATGAAAAGAGTTGAGGCATTTATTGCAGCTGAAAAAACAGACAAGGTAGTAGTCTGCGCTAGAAGCTTTAAACTTACAGGCAACATTCTATGAGTCTAAGGGTATGGGTAAAGGTGAGAAATATAGACTAAGTTACGGCAGAGGAGCAGGGACCACCAGAATGTCATATTCGGAAAGAAATACAGTTGTGACAATAGTAGAAGAGAATAGAGTTGGAGCTGTAGTGGCTGCCATAAGAAGAGAAGCTGCAAAAGCTGATAAAACAAGTGCTGGAATAATAGTCATTTCAGCTGTTGAAGATATATTGAGTATTTGAAAATGTGTCTGTATATGTCTAGAGTCGTTTTCTCACATAGTAATTTCTTTACTTTTTCCAAAATATGATATTTACACGGTTGCTGTGCATATCTGACCATCTGGCAAAATTCACAAGATGTGACGAAATCAATATCTTTGAACTCCTGCTTAGGAGATTTACATTTCTCTGATCCTCTCTCAAAATCAGAAAGAGGCTTCATCCATCCTCCAGACCAGAGAACTATTATTATTATCAATCACAATATGTCTTGTTACTATTCTCCTCTATTCGTTGATATAAGGTGGTTGCTATTGTTGTAAGATTATCAGAAAAATTAGGAGAATTTGCAATGATATTTTGCTAGGTTTAAACTACATAAAGCTAGAATATGGATTTGTCATAATTGTATGGTGATCTTGATATATATATATACCTGTGAATGACTTTGTTGTGTTTCTGTCAATTGATTGACGAAGAACTAGATATAAAAAGGATTTAGGAGGTGTCTTCTTGTTGTTACTCTTGGTTTTCAGGTTGCTCATTGTCTTCTAGTCGTTGTTGCTGTGGAATTCCTGTTGCTACTGCTGCTGGATCTGCTCCAGTTGTTATTGTATTAGTATTACTAATGTCTGTCTCTTGTTGTCCTCCCAAACTAGGATCAGGACTGTTATTTTGCTCATCTAATTGTTGCTGTTGTCGTCGTCTGTGTTTGATTGTTGAATCAACTGTATATCCTTGATCTGCTACTGTCGTTTGTCCACTGTCTTGTTGCGTTGGTTCTTGCTGTTGCTCTTCTTGCTGTTGTTCTGATTGGTTGTTTCGGGTAGTATTAGTATTAGCAATATTTGTATCTTCGTTAGATGTTGACGACATTGTTAAGGCAAGGAGCCTTAGCGACTCTATTATACATTTAATTTATTCCTACTCAATGAAATATCAAATTAGTTCCTTCACAGACATACTACCTTCTCTTTGAAAGTGAACTGTTCTGGTCGTTTCTCTTATTAGAGAGAGAGAGAGAGAGAGAGATCTAATACATATCCTATTCATAATTCCTCAAGTTAGACATATAGCAAAGAGAAATCTTATTTACTACTACAACAATATGAGTTATATAGGTAAGCAGGAATAATAACATCTAAATACGTTCTACTACCATCGATTACTCAATTTCAAGCCTTATCCATCAGCCTTTTCATAATTCTTTTATACTGAAATAATAATAATGTCATGATCAGCGGTTTGCTTGGAAATGATTCGCATTGTGAGTTAATAATAACCATAGAATATTTGTAATAGCCATTTAACATATCTTTAAATTCCTTCCTGTCTTTTTCTGTATCCAATTTACTATCTGCAAAATTTCGCCAGGATTTAATTTGTCTGATTAAAACACTTTCTTCTGAACATATACTCATAATCTGAAGTAACTGATGGCCTTTTTAAGAGCTGAATATCCCTATCGGGAGTGTGGGGGTATCTGTAAAAAGCAACAACATTACTTTTTTGCAACTCTGTTCAGCAGCATCTCTATATATACTTGTTACATCTTGATTGTATTTCTGCAATTTTTTAGCAAATTATATCTCTAACATACAAAAAAATTAATTATTAAAGTGCTAACAATCTTTCAAGACAATTTATATTGATTGTTTTTTGTTATGTTATGCTAACACAAATGTTTTCCTTCTAAAAGAAGAAAAAGTAGGAGAGTTTTTAGAGTGAAAGTGATTGGCTTTGAGTGTCTACGAAATATACTGTTCTTATCAGAAACATCCTCCTACAATAGCTGTAAAATAAATTTCAAGTAATTGCATATTTACTACAAAAAATAAAGCCAAATACTGCCACGTACTCTGCGACTGATATTTACTAGAAGCATTTTCTTATTTAAAGTCATAATTTAAGGTATTACAGTAAGCTAATTTTTCCATGGTCTTTCTTTCACCTTGTGATATTAGCTCTTTGATAGTTTTAGGAGAGAAATCTGCATTTTGAAGAATGGAAGGCGATTCTATCTCACTTCTAATAACTCTTGTAACAGACCTGATTTCTGCACCATAATTATCTATAAGGGTATTGTACTCTGTCTTTATCTTCTTAACAAACTCAGGATCAAGCTTTGATTGATTGAATTTCTCAAATACCTCATAAAGGTTTTCTATAAGATGAATATGTCTTGTAATTAGCTTTGACATTTTTATATTATCCATATTCTTATCGCAAAAAATTATATCTTTAGCTCTACTTTCGACTTCTGCCATATTGGAAGGAAGCGTATGTATTTTTCTAGGGTAGTTCTCCACTATAAAGATATTTTTATCATTTCGCGGAGATACGGAAATTACTTCTCTTACAGGTGTATTGCTAAGTAGACTACCATCCCATGCATATACACCATCTTCAACTTCAATCCACGGGAATCCATATATTGGATAACCAGAGCTTGCTAGAATATGCTTTGCTGTAATTTCTATTTTAGTATTATCAAATACAAGTGGTTTTGAAGTCATGACATCCACAGCAGTTATTATAAGATGAAGGACGGATGGTAAACCTTCTTGTGTTGGCAGCAAGATTAAGCTTTTTGTAATCTATGTACTTATCAAGTGTCTTTGCAAGTGGAGAATGGTCATATATATATGTCCAGCTTCGTGGATCAAAATATTGTAGACCTTTCTCTTCTTTTAATAAAGACGCATTTTTTTCCCAATTCCATGAGGACTGCCACCTTGGAACAAACATTTTTGGAACCCCAAATATTGCAGCATTAGCTGAAGCAGAAGATATTTTCTTGGTTATGTATCTTCTAGCAGTAGTATCATATTCAAATGTGAAAGTATCAGAAAGAAGCATAGGATTGCTTTCTGCAATTTCCATCCAAAAGTCTTCAAGATCTTTCTCAGGATGATCACCTTTACTTCCTACAATTATGGCTGCATTTACAGCTCCAATAGACGTACCAGCAGCAATATCTATTCTTATATTCTTTTTTACTAATGCCTTGAATACCCCACACGCAAATGCACCAAGAGAGCCTCCTCCTTGTAATACAAGGACATTTTCAATATTTCTTGATTTTTTATGCCGTGGATGGCTTTGTTCATCTATTTTATAACTCATTGTTATTAATTTTTATTTATGATTACCTTGAATTTCTTGTTTTGGTTTTTTCTCGTTGTTATCTTAAACCTTCCTGATAATAAACAGATAGCACATGCATTGTCATTGCTAGTATAAAAAATTAATGCTTTGTTTTTAGTCCAAAAAAACAATAGAAGTGAAAAGTGGCTCATTGTAGAAATTATAAAGCATAAAATCGAACACTATTGTAAAACAAGAATAGGAGATTGAACGTATGTGATCAAGCCTTTTCCATTACTCCATTGATATATCCTACCTCAAGCATCAAAAGAGCGTATAAAATATTTGCTATGTGCGTCTGTAATATTGACTCTATCACTAAATTGCCCTCTTGCACATTTGTCTCTGTTATATAGTCAACCTGTGTATTGTTAATCCCAGATATTTTTAATCTGAAATTCTCAATAATTTCAATTTGACTATCTTGAGTATTAGTCCTAAAAGTAATCTGGTTATTTGCCTTATCAATTACAAGTTTCCTTGTAATTCCAATAAAGAATTCAGGGAAGAGCCTTTCTAAACGTGTATCTTTAAGCGCAAGATAGATTATATTAGATGGGACGCGTAGAGTTATGGTTTTGGAAATTACAGACATTGTTGGTGGTATATGTTATTATCTCTTTCTCATAAAAAAGATTATGTAGATTCCTGGATTACTTGACCATATCACCATCTGGATCAGCATATATAGCATCGTAACCTCAACGCAGTAAATGTCACCATTTTTTGATGATTGTTCTTTATACTTGTATGCAGATAGGAAAGAAAGATGTAGGTATGTTAGCGGAACATATCTTACAACGCTCTATTTACTGAATTCCTATTCCAATAAACATTTTATTATGCATACCAATCCCATATTGAAACATGATTTCTTTTCTTAAATGAAGATACTATCTAACGTTCTCGTAAAAGTCCTGAAAAGTGTAGACGTGGTGCATATTAATACGCCTTGAATGTGTTGTTGTTCTTCTTATTCTTTTAAATAGCATAAGAGATAGGAAGATCTTCAGTTATAGGTTTGTGTTAAATGAAGAGCCTAATCATAGGCTCCTCTATTGATTTAAGGAAAAATTTACGCTGTATTAATATCATATTTGTTATCTTGATTTTGCCAAAGACATAGACAACATATTAGAAATATCAGTTTGGACTAGATTGGTTAGTTGATGAGAGACTTCTTAAAGAAACGGAAAAATTGTTATTATTAATTTTTTATATATATGTATGTATATTCACTAAAAGAAATTGTTAGATAGAATAATCTGCATTCTGATAAGCAATTCACACTGAAAGAATATTCCCCTACACTATAAATTACTCTTTTCGAATATACTTTATTAGATACAATATGCTAATATTTTTATAGATTCATTTAGCTAATATCTATAATATTATTATATGTTCTTAATCGATAATTTTGATCTAACTAATTTATATATTGTTGTTCTCTTAAATGGTAACGTTTTCTTATATTGGTTAGTCTGAAACTACTCTGAATATTATAGATTAGCCTGTCAGAAAAGGGTGGGTAAAATAGTGTGAACTCAGTTCACGAACTTTGAACTCGGTTCATTTCTGAGATACACTCAATTCTACTAGTTTTTATAACTTTGGTTTTGTCATGAGCTTTTTCTTATTTTTGCTTGCAACCTCATTGTGTTATGATAGATCTATCATTCAATTGTGTTCTAATAGTTTTCATCTTTTTCCTTTCTGTAGGGAAGTAAAATAAGTCTTCACTGAATTGACCAGTCATATTCCATAACCTGTCTAATGATGATATAGTTAGATTTAGACCCTTCGACCTGTTAGAGTATCCAATATGAGATCTGAGAAGGCCAAAGCAAGACTATAACTCATCTCCTATTAAGTATGTTTAGTATTTATTGATCTCATATATAGATACTATTTGTACCTTTGTTAGGTCCATGATACTCTAAGGTATCACTCAAGTTCTATGATTTCAATATTATTAACTATGTAAAAATGCATTAGGGCTCTGTTTACTTAAGCAATCACTTTCTTATTATAATAGTCAACAAATAGATTGAACCAATTTCTGACATGTTCTAACATGCACTTTTCTTTTCCACAAGGAAAGTAGTCATCAAAAGATTCGGTTCTATCCTTAATGTATTGGATTGTTCTTTCTCTATGATACTTCTCTCATATAATGAGTAAATGTGATGTTCTATATTCAAAAATCTACAAGCTTGTGGGTACCATGTCCCCCCACCATCTGTTGAAAGTGGATGTTTTCCATATTCTATAACCAAAGCTTTAAGAAATCTTTCGGCAACAAGAAGCATTGTTCTTTCAAAAGAAATACTAATACCAAGAATTACTTTGGCTAAGGGTTCAATGGCAACCCAAACCCAAACATATTGACTGCCTACTTTAAGTAAAGTTTCATCTACGATAAATTCCTGTACTTTTCTTCTTTTCCTTTGCAATATTTTCTTTGGTCTATAATGTTGAATCCATTTCCATACTGAAACATGATTCCTTTTAACAAATGGCAATAAATGTTCTGACGTTTTTCTAAGCGAAAGACCAGAAAAGTACAAGTATAATGCATAGTAAATATATTTTGATGGTGTTCTGCTTCTTTTAGATTTGACCATCTAAAGAAGTAGGATATCTTTAGCTATAGATTTATCGTTAAGTGAACAGAGCCTCTTTGAGCTTTGTAATAATTAGTCTATCTTTATCTATCCTAACAATTAAATCTTCACCAGGTTTGAAAGGAAATAAACTATCCTCTACAAAGGCCTTTTCTAGAAATATTGAATGTCTATAAGTTTTTACTCCTGTTTTTGCGGATTTAGCCTCGACTTTGTATAATTTTGTTTTAGTCTGCGAGGCCATATTAGATTGCTATACATATCTTTGGAATTTAGATATATATAAGTATATACATAAAATCTTTTTATAAATATACATTAGTGTACCATCTTTTTATACTTTTTTAACTATACATAAGTATGAACCTAAGAATATCTACTGTCAAGAACGGCAGAAGTAGAAGAAATAAGGTTATGTCATATCTTCATCAATGCAAGCAATGTGGCGTACTGTTTGAACGCATTGGAAAGGCTGCTTCTGCTATCGGTGAATTTTCATGGGATAAAAAATTCATGATAGACAAATGTGACACATGTAAAAGTTTCAGATTCTATGGTATTTACTAGAAGAATAACAGGAGTGGATAATAACAAATTGAGTACGAATATAACAATACGACATCACGCTATAATTGCAAAACTAGTTGAAGATTGCTATGTGGAAGAAGATATAGATAAAAAGGTTCAAATTCTGTACAAAATAAATTCACTACTTCCTAAAATATGTTGTATTAATATACCCTCATTAATTACTGATGATTATATAGACGCAGCATTGTATAGAATAGAAGAAAATATACATGATATTAATGGGATGACATATACAGATCCATACAATAATAAAAAAAATTAAAACCGTCTTAGGATAACAAGAAATGGTTTATACAATAGTAGAAAATAAACGTGTAATGAGATTTATTTTGAATATTCAAAAAGGACTTTGCTACTTTTATAATAAAGAAATTACGCCTACTGATTCTGTGATTAGTAGAGGGGTAGGTCGTCAAAAAAAGAAATACTATCATAACAAGTGTGCTCGAATAGTACATATTATTACTTAGCATATTATACATAAAGAATATCGTATATTAATGACAAAAAAAGAAGAAGAATAGCATCACAATAACAGTTAGTAAGAAGAAGTAATGGCGCTCATTTATGTACTCGCTTTCTGTATAACGATATATCTCTTTGAAAGTCGGTATCGTTATATCTACCAAACCATAATTGTGAATATCCTTGTTGATAAGTATTATCTGTACTAATATCTTTACCGTTAATATATACTTCCTTAATGAAGACAGGCACATCAATGCAGCTTCTACTTTTTGTGCTTTGAATTTCTTTGAAAGAATGTCTTTACCTACTACTCTTTCTAGGGAGGAAAAGACAATTTCAGCAATCCATCTTCTACCTGTATCTCCTTCAGCTGCTTACATTCATCATATCGTAGTTTCATGATAAGCAAGACTTCGTCTCTTCGTAATGGACATCCTTTTGTCTTAATAGACGTATTATTTCTGATATTTATTGCAGGTTCCATATTCAAGCCGTCTAGTAGGTTAAAGCTTCTTCTATTATCGTAAGCCTTTTCCGCATAAACATGTTTATATTATGACTTTGAGCAGCTTTTTTTACTAGAGGACAAAACTTTTTGGAATTATGCACATCTCCTTTTGTTATTCTGAATGATACTATACCTTCTTTGATTTTTCATCTACGGCAATGTGCAACTTGACAAACTGATTCTTTTCAAAAATTCATTTTTCTTCTAATACTTCCTCACCAGGAGCGTTTCTAGCACTGACTTTCTCACTTGTTACCGATTCAGTTATTGTTTTATTCTCAGTGACATGTTTTTTCCCTATGGTGATGCAGCTCTGATATTCTTTACCATACTTTTCTCTTTGAGTGATTGTAAAGTTGCTGATATCCTCCACTAATTATCTGCGTTTATTTATATACATAGTAAACCATATTAGCTTCTTTTTTGATAGGATTCGACTAAGCCAGATATGTGCTCAAGAATTTTGATATGATGTTCCTCATCTACAATTATACTCTTTAAAAGAGATTTAGTTTCAAGATCATCTGCGGCTTCGATGCATTCCAAAAGCTTTTCTCTTGACTCATTTTCTTCGGCAATAGATTCTGCTATTCCTTTCTTTGTTAAACTTGAACTACCAGTCGCACCTTCAATATTTGTCATTATACTTGATATATACTCTATATGCTTGAGTCCATCGTTAAGTAAAGTATGGAGATAATTTCTTATCAGATTATTTTGAACATTTCTGAGGACCGACATATAGTGCATTACCTCTTTAACTTCTGCCTCATGCTGGTCCTTTAACAATGCGTATAGCTTTTGCTTTCTCTCAGACTCTTTAACATTAGAATCCAATGACATAATTGAATTATGTTTGTAACTAATAATAAAAAAATGTGTTGCCAATTTGCTGTATCCTTAAATGCTATCTATATGTGCCAGTTTTCTTTTAAATACAAATATCAGATAATTCTGTATTGATAGTAATTCGGTCAAGCAGTACTTATACATGATAGAATCTTCATGACTCTTTTAAAAAGAAATGAGAAAAGTTTACTTTTTGGTTTCTATTCTTTTCTCTATTATTATTGAGCTGTATTATCCCATCATTCCAGGGCCCGCCATTGCTTTATGCATCATTGAATGCTCCTCCATTGCAATCTGCCTAGTAAATAGGACTTGACCATTTCCTGGGTCTACTATTACCATATTAAAGCTGATGTTAGGATCTAATACCAAGATAGTGTATACTAAATATCCATTCACATCTCCAACGTGTGCTGCTACAGCATGTATGAATTATTACCAATTGAATTCTCTGCGATTGTTGTGGCATTACTTAGGCTTACTTTTATCTGTGATCCAATAGCATTAGATATTATATTCATCAAGTTAATTGAACTGGTGACATTTTCGCCACTCATAGTCATAGTCATATTTCCTGGTTCCACCATGGTATCAGTCATCATATTGATAGAACCAGCATCGCTCATCTGAGCGCTTGCATTTGGTTGTATGGTTGTAAAAACTGATGCTCCACTCATTGCTATTACAGATGCCAATATCATGGCACCAAAAAACAGTCGTTGTTGCTGTCAATGTTTAGAATTCATAATAATCACATGTAGATAATTAACTGGTAATCTGACTATGCAGATTGCAAAACTTTGACAAATTCACCATCAAATAAGCGAGCTCGTATGTTATTCTAAGTAATACAAAAAGAGCTTCTGATTTTAGAAATGATACATTCTACAAAATCGAAATCCATTATTAGTTTCATTATAAGATTATTGTTGTTGTTATTGTCTGTGAATCAATTGAAACACTTGGGAAATGTATTATTATTATTTTTTCTTTCTTTTTTTCTTTAATCGTGAAAATTCATTTACTCTATGTCCCATGCTGAACTATGTATGTACTCTTTCTCATCATAAGAGCCCATCCTATGCCAATAAACAGCACACCAGCTATGGCAAGAAAAGCCAAATCCCATATTAACGGATTGGGATCATCTTTGACATGATGGAGAGAAAGAATATGATGATTAATAATTCCTTCTATAATATTGAATAAACCAAAAGTGAAAAGTACCAGTCCTATAAACTCCAACCCGGTAGGAAAGGTCTCTTTCTTATGTGCAGCACTCCAAAGAAGACTGACTCCTACTATTGTTACTACTAGTGCAATTGCGAGAAATAAACCATCCCATAAGACATTGAGTCTGATTGTATCAATAGTG
Source organism: uncultured Nitrososphaeraceae archaeon (assembly GCA_963733025.1). Lineage (GTDB taxonomy): Archaea > Thermoproteota > Nitrososphaeria > Nitrososphaerales > Nitrososphaeraceae > JAJNBK01. Next base: position 28,543 of record CAVTCE010000032.1, read on the forward strand.
TTTGGTTGTATCTTGTTTGATATCATATGATGCCATTGCAGAATTTCATGAAAAACAATGGTGTCTATCAAACCAGCCAATCCTACTCCCAATAAAATCGCAGCCACTATGACTTTCTTACTATTTCCTTGTCCAGCAAGAAGAAGACCTTTTTTATTATCCTTCAAGTCCATCTATGTTAATACTAATCAGCAAAATATATTATAAATATATGAACAAAATTATCAGATTTGTAGTTAAATAACGAGATAGTGTACAACTAGTTCTTAGTTTCTAAATATGTAATGTCTTTTGCTTCTGCCAATTCTCTATGACTAATTACGTACCATTATTCTACGCATGAATTCAAATATCAAATACCCTGCTTGGTTGCTTTTTGTATATCTAAGAGTTAAATTAAGAAAAGAAGAGAAAAAGGGGTGGTGCTCCTGACGATTTAACAAGAGAAGATGCAACTATCACTTTTATTGTTGAATAACAAGCGGCTCTTTACATTATGGTTACTTTACTCTGTGCTCTTTTCCCATTTCAATAGTATATTTTTTAATCTTGAATGTAAGCACATTTATTTATAGTTCTTGCAATTGCATTGCTTACAAGGAATAAGATTTCCTTTTTTTGTACTATAGTAGTGTTGACTTAGTAAATGATTACATTCTTTATTAGAACATATTACTCCATGTCCCATTTTTCATTCCCTATTTTTCAAGCAGCTATGACAGATGATGATGGCGACGGCGATAACGATTGTGGACTTGTTTGCGCCAACGATGATACCAAACTTACAAGTTCAACTGCAATAATATGTTTGCATTTCAATAGCCTAAAATTAAAATCAGGACACGTACAGGTCTTAATATCTGGATCCACTTCGTAGGATCTACTTTTATCTTTTGTACTTTTTACATCAAATAACTGCTGCTGTCCGTCCTTCTCAAATATTATTTGTTCTTGTTTGTTTAGGTCAACTATATTATATGCTCTTTCAATTCGTTTTAGGATATTTAATAGATCTTCATTGGAAGGTTTTTGATTATACTTAAACCAATTTAATTTCATAGTGAAAAGATAGTTAAGATAACTGTATATATAGAACAAACAGACCCTTTGGGTCTGGGAGGGAGAGAGTGTAGCAGTGCTAGATTCAAACTCGTCCAAAGCAATATTATTTTGAAGTACATGAGAAAGGATCACATTATACGTAAAGTATGTTCTTCAAAAACCATTTCAACGTATGACTACAAAAGACGCATGTCTTTTCTATGAAGAAATAGGAGAAAATAATTCAAAAAGGTGGCTATATAACACAATACTCTGTTGTAAAAGAACAACTAAGAGAAGCACTAGCAAAAATTGCTAAATTTCTTACTCCTGAACAACCAGAGGTTATCGAGGTCCAATAATCAGTTTATACCTTGTGTAGCTAGCTTATTTTCTATGATCTTAATCAAATGTCATGATATGCCTCCTCTATTACTTGACTGTTCTGATGCTTCAACTTCCTATGAAGTTCTAGCTTCTTTATCACTCTTTAATCGCCTAATGCTGTAGCAACTTTAGAAGAATCTCTGTACGTTCGTTCTGGAAGAGATATTATAAGATCAAAAAGCTCCTGACCTATAGTGGAAACTTTTTGAGAAGTATATTTGTACTAAAACTTCCTTTGCTTTACGATATTATATACCAGATAATACTTTTTCTATATCTGCTGCTGAAGGTCCTCGTGATGGATGAGATGTAGCTGTAGGCCTTTCTAGGCGAGATCTTTTTTCAAATCCCTATCCGCATATACTACAGGTAAATTGATGAGATTTTGTTGAAGACATGATGACGAAATTACTCCTTTTTTTCTTAACCTATATTATTACTGCTTTTATCAGCTCTTATCTAATTTCTCCTAACCCTTTTTCAATATCTGCCATATTATGGTATTTTGTATCTGGTAGTTTCTTGATTATTTCAATTAGTTCATCTAAACTTTCGACCTTTGATTTGTTTTCCTTTGCATAATCTACTAACTCATTTTTATCCTTTGGAAATTCTATTCCAGAAAATATCTTTGCTACTGCTGCAGCTGAAGTTGATCTAGTAGCAGCAATCTTTCCTCCAATTTTTCCACCTTTGCCACCTGGATATTCTTGTTTTGATAAATGCTTTACCTCTTCTTGAGCCATAGGGATTTCTTCTTTCTTTGGAAACGTTCCTTTCAACAAAGGCTTAAGTGGTACCTGTTCCTTTCTTAGCTTTAATTCCTTGAATATATCTGCAGTGTTTTCTGTTTCTCTCTCTTCGTCTATATCTATACCAAGTTCTTCTTCAACGTCTTTCTTTCTTGCACCAATTAATAATACCTGAATATTTTCATAATTAAGTAATTGTGGATCTTCAATACTTATCCATCTTTTGTCTCCAAACTTGTCTTTAAGGAGTTTAGGATATTCTAGCTTTTTATTTGAAGAAACTGCTGCAAATCCAGGTACTTTAACGTCAGGATTCTTCACAGATATAATATAGCTAGCTTCCTTTTTTATTTCAAATTCTCTCTGTGTAGGACCAGGTATTTCCGGAAGCTCCAAAAGATAGGCTAACTCTGTATGGTTTTCATGTTTAACTATTGTATACTTTCCTTCTCCAGCTGGTGCAGCAGCTGCAAGTCTTCTCTTTCCTCTTGTCTCAGTAGTGTATTCTGCTGGTAAAAGTTCCTTATGTATATCATCTGGATTAGAAGTTGTAAGTATATTTAATGCTCAGTTTTTTTCTTCAGAGGTAGATTTACCTTCAACAATTTCTGGTAATTGTTTTTGGCCTATTAAAAATATTCTGTATATATCATTCTTCTTCTTCTCCTTCTCTGGCGAGGTAACCATATAGAATCTCTGGACATCTTCAATGTCTTTAACTTCTTCAGTATCAACTTTGGGTCTATAAAAGAAGAATATATCTCCTTGCTCTATTATCATGATACTCTTCTTATCTTCTTTGACCATAATGTCCTACTTATGAGATGAAAAATATAACTTTATAGATATATGTGATATAATACTAAGAGCTAATTTTTATTCTGATAACTAGTACAACTAGGACTAATAATAAAGTATGAAAGAGTTATATCATTGCTTAGCTTGTAATAGAGAATTTATCGAAAAAGAAATGGGTACAGAGTATACAAAATCCAGTGGTCATCAAATCACACAAAGAATATTAGAAAAATAAGAATATTGGAAATGAACTAGCTATTAAATTATATTATATTATATTATCTTAACATACTACAATAAAGCAAACTTATTGTTAGATAGGATTTATCAGCAGAAAAAATATTTAGAATTATTCAACACCAGTCAATTTTATTCTATTCTATGTTTATCTGCTTTCCCTTTGGTTTTGTTTGCTCTTTTTTCTTGAATGTTATCTCTAGTATTCCATTCCTGTAACTTGATTTAGCTGTTTCAATATCTGCTTCTGGAGGTAAATCTATAGCCTCATGATATTTTCTCTGTGGATCATCGCTCATTATTTCTAGTGAGTTATCATATGCATTTATCCTAATCTTGTCTTTGCTGACGCCTGGCATTTCTACTATCACTTTAACCTGTGTGTTTGAAGTTGTCACATCTGATAAAGGTTCTCTTTCAGAGGAAATCAAAGGCCTTGTAAATGAGCCTCCTCCACCACCTAATGGTGACCTAACATTTCCAAATTCCTTTACTCTTGGTTTGCCATCAGGTCCTATAGCCATAGAATAGCCATATACTATTGGACCTACTTCACGTACCTAGCCACCTTTAGATGTTTCGTATTCTCTTATTAGATCCTCTGGTACTGTAGACTGAAAGTTCTCAAACTGCTCTTCAAATTGTCTTTCCATTTCTCTTCTCATTTCTTCAAATCCTCTGAGTATATCACTAAAACCAAATTGTTTGTTGCTACCTCGACTGCCAGCCTCTGCTAACAAAGAACCTCTTAAGCCAATCAAATGGTTCTATATCGTCGTCGCGTACCAGGAGCTCAATTATAATTATAACACCATTTCAAAGATGTATGTAATGTTATATAGATATGAAAGCTGTTACATCTATTGATCCATCCATCTTATCAATTCATTGCAAGAGTGATATGATCCTTTTACTCCACTTCAAGTCTAATCATAGTAACAAACAATTGGAAAAAGATGTATGTTCTTACCAGAGTTAGTAGATATAACAGACTGTCAATATCTAACTGTCTTAATATATTCTATTCATACCTAAACTCTGCCTTTGTCTCAACCTTTTTTCTTCTTCTAATTAAATGATAAGAAGGCCTTTATATAATAAACAACTAACCTATCTATTGATATGCAATAATGAGTAGTAATCAGAAACCAATAAATAAGTCAGAGGAGGACAAAAGAAAACTTCAAAGAAACATAAATGGCAACGAAGACCCAGCTGCAACACCCGCTGAAGATGTAATAACAAAGGAAGAAAAAAGAAGAAGAAACAGAATACTATGAAGAAGGAAATGGTGGGGACAAAAACAGACTGACTATTTCTAATTTTTCTTAGATTCTAAATTCATTTGTTATATTCTTTTCAAATAGATGTAGATGCAGATGCACACGTAGGTATATTGAATTGCCTCCAATCTATCGTACGATATTATTATTATCTTGCGTCAATTCCAAATAGCGCTCTTTGAGAGAAAATATAATATCAACATGTTTTCAAGCCTATTTACTGAATATTTAGCCATCTTCCATAATTTTTCCACGGTTAATTTGTTACAGTTGTTGCGGTCGCTAATAATGAGATTCTATATCGTCTTGTTGACTTGACTAATCATATTTGCTCATCCAGTTTTTTTTCTACTTCTCACTGGAATGTCAGAAGACAGAATTAACTCTATTTTGCGATTCAAAAATTGTTGTTAACATAACTTTGTAATGCACACGTATATAGTTCATATGAACAACGAATTTTGGAAACTATTTGACTCTATTACTATACTCTTCTTCCTAGTAGTGAAGTATTTTAAACAGGGTTGAATAACTAACAAGTACATATGATAGATGGATTCATCCATCCTTTTCAAAGCGGAAAAGTTGTTCCTTATTTGTTTATAGAAAATGACATGATTTAACATTGATTGATCCTTCGTTTCTTCCACAACTACCAATACTTCAGGATTATATACTTAATGCAGGATATGATATCAAGAACGTAAAGCGTATAATTCTAACTCATCTACATATTGATCATGCACAGGTTGCCAATGAGATAAGAAACAGAACATGTGCTAAGATTTATTCACATTGGATTGAAGCAGGCTATTTAGCCCATAATCCGCCATATAATGGTCCTCCGACCACCCAAGCAATAACAGAGATATTCAAAAAGTCTGGAGTTTCAATAGAAGAATTAACAAAGAAATTTGGAAGCTTAAGAGTTAGAACCAATAATTGTAGATGAGCAAGTAACAGATGAAAATATGATTGGAAGTCTTAAAGTCATTCGAACTCCTGGGCATACGCCAGGACATATATCACTTTATTATGAAGAAGATAAAATTCTCTTTGGGGCAGATACCATTTACAAGAATGTATTTGGAGCAGAGGGTATGTACATTGCTCCTTCTATGGTATCAATAGATTCAATAACGGCAACAGTGCTCTGCACAACGGCTTTGTAAGATTAAGTTTGATAAACTATTGATGTCTCATCAAGACTCGCCTTTAGTTGAAAGGGCAAGAGAAACTGTAGAAAACCTCGTTTCAGATACACTTCAAAA
>CAVTCE010000033.1:0-497568 GCA_963733025.1 uncultured Nitrososphaeraceae archaeon
AGGCTTCATTACAGGCATTTAATTGCTTTCTATATGTAGTTATGTGAATCAAATTGACACAATATTGATGCACACATTTTACTCCTTCAAATAGTCTCTAATTGATCGCTGCGTTCTTCCGATAACTTCAGGAGAGGGAAAATCTTTATTCAAAGCCATAAAGGATACGCTTGACCGGCAGCCAACCAACAGAGAAATAGCAAAATCAGTATGACAGTCACTAACATAGATTGGGGACAGGAAGAAACTCTTTTGTGTTGGTATGCCGTTGAAGGACTATGAAGATTGTTAATGCCACTTCAGAGATTCCTGGTATGACCAGGGAAGAGGTCGAGAGATTCCTCGAAAGTAAATTGAATTTACAGATGGCAACCATCGATGAACACGGTGAACCTAATATCCAACCCGTCTGGTTTTACTATGATAAAAATGGAGAAAAACTCTCAATAACCACATCTAAATTAGCCAAGAAAACCCAAAATCTCCGGAATAAACCAAGTATTTATTTTTCCATAGACTATGAGAATATTCCCTATAAGGGAGTCAAAGGCAGAGGTATTGCGACTATAATAGACGATCCAACTAGAACCCTTCCACAAGGAGATCGAATTAGTACGAGTACCTTGGTACGCTTGATCATCCAGTAGCAAAAATGATATCAGATCGTTCAAAGAAGGGAGAAATTGTAGTTATTGAAATTACTCCGAAGTTTTTTTCTACATGGGATTATGGTAAAATGCAGCGATGACTTGAACATAAAAGTTTGTTCTCACATTCATCAGTAATTATAATACTGCTGTCATGTCTAATTACTCTAATTCTTTTATGAGTCTGTCAACTGCGTGGTATTCTCGTAGACATCTATTTAACATTATCTTGTGGTCATTAGACGGCAACATACCGATTCTGTACAAGTATTGCAATGCTTTTTTTCTTTTTCTTTTTATGATTGTGTCTTTATGATGTAGAAAAATTAATTTTATCGCTAATTCCACATCATGAAATATCAATATTGTCAATATTGTAGATTGAACTGTTTCTTCATCAAGTTTTCAAATTCTCTATCAGACATATTTCTCCTTGCCTCTATGGATCATGCGGGTATCTTTTCCTATTACATATGTGAAATCAGGATTATCTAATGTAACTGCTTGTAGAATCACCTTTGCAACCTCAGACGATGGTGTTGTATTTTGTACCATTTGTTTTAATGCTTCTGACATATTATTTTCTATTTGTCTATATGGTGAGGAATTGGGATTGATTCCTTTGTAGCAATTTTCAGGTTCTTCCAAAAGTTTGACTCCACAGCTTGCTTCAGGTTCTATGAGTATAACTTTAATTCCAAATGGTGTTAGTTCGTATTGAATAGACTCAGATAAACCCTCTAGAGCAAATTTAGTTGCATGGTAAATTGAGTCAAGTGGAATTGCTATTCTTCCTCCCATAGATGTTATATTGACAATTTTACCGCTTGTTTGTTTTCTCATTATAGGGATTATCCGCTGCATTACTCTTACGGCGCCAAAAAAATTGGTTTCAAACTGTTCCCTTATTTGATGCATTGAAGTTTCTTCTAAGGCTCCAATTAGTGCATAGCCTGCGTTATTAATTACAACATCAATTCTTTTCTTTTTCTCTATTATTCTATCAATGGCATCTATAACCGATTTATCATTATTAACATCGAGTCGAATAACTTGTAATGGCAGATTTTCACTTTTGGAAATAGTTGTTATTGTCTGTTCGGATTCACCTTCTAACTTGCGCATTGTTGCATAAGTGTAAAATCCGTTTCTTGCTAATGCAAGCGATGTTTCATATCCTATACCCGTAGAACTGCCTGTAACAATTGCAACTTTTTCTTCGGCCATATGGTTGGGGCATAATTGAATTATATAAATTAGCAAGTTTACAATATATACAAAAAATTCTATTTGTTCTATTCATAGAACAGATTAAGAACAAATTATAAAAATTACTATATAATGAGATTGATATCTCCAAGGTCATGCAACAATAGTTTCGTTGGATAGTCAGGTCATATGGTATTCAGTAACGCAGAGAGAGTACAATTATGATGTCTCGATTGTATTCATTAGTTATATTATCCAAATACTAATAGTAACCACTGCAACCAAATAGTGTCCAGACCCTGAATATTTTTTGAAAGGATGGGGAAATAATTCATCCAGTTTGTAGTTAGATGTATCTTTATCAATATATACTGTGAGACTGGATACTCTACAAAACTCTGCAAATACCTGTCTGCACGCTCCACATGGAAAAATCGGTTTATCACTAGTGGACGAAATTGCTATAGCTTTAAATGCAGTGTAACCACCTGAAACAGCTCCTAATAAAGCAACTCTCTCTGCGCATATTGAAAGGCTGTAAGAAGCATTTTCTATATTACAACCAGTAAATATTTTTTTGGCACCAGCTTTGGTAAGTCTGTAGAGAGTGCACTGACTTTGAAATTAGAATATGGGCTATAAGATTGTAAGAGTGCTCCTCTTGATGCCTTGAATAGTCTTTCTCTTTGATCCGTAGTCATAATAATCTATATCCTTCAATATATGAGTGTCATCCTTATGGAAAGGCCATCAAGAATACACTGCAGAACACATAGGTTTTAATATGCCCATAGAAAAGTACACTTAAATTTTTGTAATTGTATGTAGTCATTTGCTTCTCTGTTCTTATCAATACCTTATTGCGTATTAGACTACAGACCGCAATTTGCTTATGTTACCTCTTTCACTTTTGTATATTCTCATTTCTTTTTACAAGTTTTTATTACATGTATATTATTGTCTAGTTTTATTTAGACTTAATTTTTTTATTTTTTTTAAGTATGCCATCATAAACTATGCATATGAAGAATAATTCATATGATAACGAGGTAAAAAACATAAATCAGTTCTATGGACTAGAGTGATTATTAGTCGCGAGTTCTTATTTATTTCTGTTCTGGTTGCGGGTTTTTAAATAATCAAACAAATATGTTGCTAATCCTCCAGCAAATCCTGCTCCAATTAAATTTATAGGAACTCCATATACATTCCAAAAATCTATCAATTGCTCTTGAATAGATAATGGTTCTACTACAGATATTGTTAAATTTGCTCTCGCCATTTCATGTCCTTTTATTGAAATTTCTGTTGAATTTGATGGCAAATTTACATCGGAGAATTCAACAAATTTAAAAAATGGAAAGGTTGAGCCTGTTGATATGTTTGCTCTTATCGGTACCATGTACTGACCAACCTGTGCATTTTTTGGGACCTCAATTTTAAAAGGTGCAGGTTCAATGCCATAAGAAGATTTATTTAATTTATCTCGGATGAATTCTAATTCTATGCTGGAATAATTTTCGACAGGCATAAAATCAGTGACATTTGGCACAAAACCAGTTGTTGCTTTCAGTTGCGCTCCAATATTTTTTTGTTCGCCTTGTCTTACTATGACGGGGTCTGGTAATGTTGCAATACTATATTCAGGCGGTGAAATATCGACCCAGGTACTAAGGTCTATTTTCCTGTCAGAATTATCATATATAGCACCTGCATAGAACATTGCTTTGTATCGATTAGGAGAAAGTATGTCATCTAAATTTATAGATAACAGCACATATCTTTCATTATTTTGATAAAAACCGGTATAGTCCTCTTTTATATCCAATGTTCTATTATGAACATGTGATGAATACTCTGTGATTCCCTTATTCCATGTTTGAGTTTCATTAGTCCATTGAATTTCTATCTGGTAGTCAACTCCTTCCTTTCCAGTTTGTTGATCAGAGTCTGCATCAATTAATATTCCATAAACTACAGCCACAGTGCTTCCATTGACGGACGGATTCTCCTCAAATCCAGAAGCCAACCAAAGTGTGGCATTTAAAAATGTTCCATTACTAAAGTAAGTAATCTTCTCAATATCGGTAGATTTATCTAGTGTATCATTATAATCATCCTTTGTCTGGCTCTGTCCCATTCTATTTAAATGAATGTCATCATTGGATTCATCCGTGGTTTCTTGACGATCAAATGCAGGCGAGGCAGCAAAAACCTCGAAGTATAGAGGTTTATATGTTGATGTGGTAATTAATATGAGCAAAAATATCATAATAATATAATCTGAAGTCATCGACCTATGCATAATTTAATTGCTATACGCCATCTAGGGGTACATAATGTTTCTTTTCATTTTCTTCTTTGTTGACATAGTAAGTTAATTAACCAGATGGTAACGTCTAAGCATTTTTATTATTATTGATAAAATAATTTTTTATTAGGTACGTTTAGACCTATCTATAAAAAATAAATTATTATTGGTTATATTGATAGATTTCATACCATATAACGAAGTACTTTCGCAGCACCTAGATATAATGTAAAATTTGTTTACATGGAGATCCTTTGGAGACAGCATATCATTGGTTTGACGGCTAACGACAAGATCGATCTGATGATACGCATACACACTATCATGCATTAAAAGAGATGCTAACGATTACTCCATAATGTATTATTCCTCATTGTACATGTGGAAGGCTATTAATCGAGTATAGACAGCATGTAGGAAAAATTTATTCATTCTGATGTTAGGAATATTATTAATGTCTCGTTAACAATCAATTTTTAAGATCAGCTAAACCAAATGCTAAAGAATTAATTTAATACAGGTGACATCTTTTCCAGTTTAGATCAGGAATTCCAGATTCAAATTCGTCCAGTCAATGCTTTTAATCAATAAATATCTAATTAGATATTGTAAATAATTGAAAAGACTTAAGGGAAAAGTAGTAACTCATACGTATAAAAGCACCATTCTTAAATCTAATCCTTTAAAGGATCCTTATGTAAGAGAAGTTATCATATATCTTCCTCCAGGCTATTCAGACTCTTATTCAAAAGGATACGTGACAGTGTTTGGATTGGCAGGATTTGGCGGCAGTGGAAAAACGCTGTTAAACTCTGATCCACTAGGGGAGAACATCGAAGCTCGCATGAATCGATTAATCTCAGAAGGCAAAAGTGGTCCAATGATCCTAGTCTTAGTAGATTGTTTTACAAGGTTTGGAGGAAATCAGTATATTAATTCGTCAGCTACAGGTAGATATGAAGACTATATCATAAATGAAATTGTACCTTTTGTGGATAAAACATATAACACATCCTACCATGCAGTCTGGGGAACATCTTCTGGAGGTTATGGTGCTCTTGTGCTGGGTATGCGCCATCCAGAAATATTTCAGGGACTAGTGGACCATTCTGGAGATGCAGCTTTTGAATATTGTTATCTTCCAGATTTTCCAAAGGCTCTTGATGCTTTTAGGGCGGCAGATTACAGTCCAAAAAAGTGGCTCGAAAAATTTTGGAAGAAACACAATCGACATCAAAAAAGCGATGGCCCTCCATTAAATATATTTGCAATGGCAGCTCATTATTCGCCGAATTCTAATTCAGAAAATATGGGTGTTGATTTACCTTTCGATATTGAGACAGGAGAGATGTTGGAAAAAGTCTGGAGTCGGTGGCTCGCCTGTGACCCGGTAAGGATGATTGAGAAATATCGGAGTAATCTGAAAAAGCTCAAATTAATATTCATAGATTGCGGGAGAAGAGACGAGTTTAATCTTCAGTGGGGCGCAAGGATACTGCACTCTAAACTAAAAAAGATGAATATCAAGCATTATTATGAAGAGTTCGATGATGGTCATATGAACATAAACTATAGATATGACGTCTCGCTTCCAAAAGTGTATTCAGTCTTATCCTAGATAAACTTCATCATGTTACAAATGAAGAATGGTAGTTAAAGCTATTGCTGATGTTATATCTGTTATTGGTTTAGAAAAAACGTAGGACTTGATAATTTCAAAAAAGGGAATAGCTAAAAGAATTTACGATAATCATAATCCTGTTCTAGGGACAGATGCAAACATCAGACTTTAAATATAACAAATACTATTGATATATTATATAATAACCATGACATATGATTCTTCAGATACAAAATTTGGTCCGAATAATAATCCTACTCATTTCATTGTATTGGATGCAATAGGAAGAGGCATTAAAGATATTGATAGAATAGCTAAAACTACCAGATTACCAAGAGATGAAGTTGAGCTTATTGTAAATGACCTGTCCTCTCAAAGACTAATAATTAAGGAAGAAAAGAAAAGAAAATTCTTTGGTGGCAAAAAAGTAGAGGCTACGGTGACTGAGACAGGATTAAGAATGTTAAACTCAAAGAAGCAAGAATTAGAAGAACAAGCTCAGCAGTTAAGACAATGGCAAAGCAATGGTAATACTACTCAGCTTCAAAGCTATATGAATTCTAACAGATCATGGGTACCCTTTATGTTATTCTCTGGGATTATGGATGTAATATTCTTTACATCTATCTTCTCTATGCTGGGGATGACAATGAATCCAATGGAAAGCCAAATGGCTGCAGAGAGTGGAGGAGGAGGAGCAGAAGATGCAGCTACTGGTAGTGAGACTGGTGGAGAAGATAGCAGCCAAGTTGGAGGAGAAGCAGATACATCAGGAGACTTTGGAGGATTTGATGCAGGAGGCTTTGGAGACTTTTGACTTTTTATCTTTGGAGAAGAAAGATTGTTTGTACTAGTCGTCACAGCCAGTGAGAAGTAGTCGCGATATTGTAGATTGACAAATACAGTTAGTATTATTATTATTGTGATGTTAATAAACGCATAATTGGCTTAATAAGCCCCATGTATAATAGACCCTGTGACCAAATACCAGGTTCGCAAAATAGCTTTGAACACAACGGCATCACACACTATAAACAAATTTACCACAAACATATACAAAAGTAATCTTGAATGCAGCCTGCTATTGTGGCACCAGATCTAATAACGAATTTGCACGAGCAAGACCATCTTCGCTTCGTACCTCGGCTATAAGATGCACTTTGTTATCTTCAGGTGTTCTTTGAATCTTCACATAACCAAAGTTAAAGATACCGCCCTCTTCATATAGCAATTTGGGATTGAATGTTGTATCTAATTTGGGAATGGGAACACCTCCTGACAAACCAAATCTAAATGCGCTAAGTGGACCAGAGATAAGCTCATGGAATATTAGTTTGTCACCATCACCATTAGCATCAATTTCATATCTTATGTTGGCTGGAAAGTGAACATCAGTTGTTACAAAAACTATGTTTTTGATGTTGTTATAATCTAGATACTTTAACAATCCTTGGAGTTCTCTCTCAAAACCTGTTTTAGAGAAGAAATTTGTTGTTGTTGTTGTTGTTTCATTTCCGCTAGCCCAACCATCTCTTCCTAAAATTGAAGCATTAGAGCCTGTAGGAACCGAGATAGGTACATCGCTACTTATGACTTTCCATGTTGCTGAAGATGTCAAGAGCTTCTGTTTTAACCATTGAAGTTGTTCACTTCCAAGCATGGTTTTATTATTTTCAGGTTTGTCAGCCATACTGTTAGGACTCCGATATGATCTTGCGTCTAGAATCAATAGATCAAGGTCTGGTCCCCAGTTAAATGATCGATATATTCTATTTGGATCGTCTGCGTTTCTGTCAATAGGTGAGTAGTCAAAGAATGCTTCTCTCCCAGCTTTTACGATATTAGGATATCCTTCTCTATCAATATTAAAAGAATTCCAATACTGCCATGAAGCTCCAAAATCATTAATCACTTCATGATCATCCCACTGAGAGTACATTGATGTATTCTGGAGAAATCTTTGGAGATATGGGTCTTCTCTATTATATTGCCAATGTTTTAGGTAAACATCACGTACTTGGCTTATGTCTGTCCAATTAACGTCTGGATCTGATATTCCAGAGAAATTACCTTGTATGTTTCGCCATCCATCAGGACCTTCAAAAGGACACTTATCACCAGCATATATCATATCACCATTTGCAATAAAAAAATCAGGCGATAATTCTTGCATCTCTGAAAAAATGGAATATCCTCCTTTATCGATTTGCCGACAGTGCATTTGACCTCCAAGGTCAGCGGCAAAAATAAATTTAATATCTTTATTGCTGGATGCTGAAGGGTTTATAGCAGTTCTAAAAGAGCCAGTCATATTATCTGAAACTACAGAGGAGGCATTTTTACTCTGAGGAGAAGAAGTATCAGAGGAGAACCACAGACGATAGTAATAGAGAGTATCAGGGCTTAAGCCTTCAAGTTTTACATGCGCAGTATAGTCTGTTGTTTGATTAGCTAGAGCAGTCTTTGTTGAGTCTGGATGTGAGAAGTTTGGATCTGTATCATATTCTACATGCAATTGAGCTTCTCTGTTGGCACGTGACCATATTATGACACTTTGGTTTGTAACGTCTCCGCTTGCAATACCATGAGTTATAAACAAATAATTGTTGTTAGCTTGTTGAGCTGCATAGGCTGTTGGATGGCATAGTAATAAAGCTATATTGCTGTTACTGCTGAGAATAACTAAGCTAAAAGTAACTGTAAAAATCATAATTACTACTTTTCTTGTCAAGAAAAATGTTCATCAACGATATATTGACCATTCTATATAAGGATGTACACATAAACAATATATATTATATTTTTTTATGCACTAGACCAACAAGCCTATGACAATATGGAGCTGAGAACAAAAACTAACTTGCAGAAATACAAAATGTTTCTGATGTAACTCATAGCATTGCATTATTATAAAAAGTAACAATGCCTCTCTGGAGGTCATATTACTTCCGGCATATAATCATATGACAGAGTCATACACAGTAAACGAACTGCCTTATTGATACGTATATACCAATTTTTCCTCTCTGTCTCTCTTGTCTATGTAATTTTATAACCATGTTTGATTTAATCTCTTTGAATGCAATGCCGCCGTTCGAACCTTATCGCCAACATCAGCTTGAAGGTCGTTCATAGTCAGTTCACCAATCCTCAACTTTTCCAATATTTGACTCACGGTTAAAGTTATCTCCTTCTTACCAGGCACATTTATCGTGTAAACTTCTAGAAGAAGATTTGATGGCGCACCTTTTTTATTTAATACCCACGAGAGTTCTTCTATTCTATCACGGATATTGACTAACCTAGCGGAATATTCGTTAATAGATATAGTATTACTTTCGGATAGTGCCTTAACTAACATTTCTGCAATGGTTTTAGACTGTCCTTGAAGCATATCTATTCTTAATCTGATATCCTTTTCATTCCTCAATTGTTAAATGAAAAGACTCTTTAATGTATTAAATGCAGCTACATTCAAGAGAACAATACCAGTACAACATCATTTACTATTACGCCTAACTATACTATTCAGAGTTGCGTACCATAGGAAATATAACAGATATACGTTGACTAATTCCATATAAATAGAGAGCTCAAATATTGATAATACATCAACATCGGGATTGATATTGTAATAGCAACAGGAGCTAGTATAGCCGATACTGTCTCTTTCAGTTTGTCCTACAAAAATTAGATTAGATAAAAAAATAATAATATGTTAAAAGATGCAATTATTAATGCAAAATACAAAGCCGATATTGGAGCTTTTGTACTTGATTAAAAGTAACAGTGTTAAAGTGAGTTAACCTTAATGAATATGAATCTCTTTGCTCTCCTTTTGCATAGCTTGGATAGCAGGAAAAATCATTGACGGCGCCAGCAGAAGCTCCAAAGTATATAACCATATTATAACAGGTGAGCCAGAAATATCTACGCTCATAGGGGTTATGTAGCGACTTAATGATTGATACCTATTAGTTTCTAAAGTATTTACTCTGATTCAGTTAAAAAAAATCTTACTGAATACTTTATATTTACATACAATCTATTTTTTCTAATTCTTTATTTTGATAACAACAAGCAGTTGGTATATATCAAGAAATTAATGATTTTGATATTAATATCTACGATTACAATATATATTATAATTCCAACTAATTGTGTTTCTACCATTATTGCTCAAAAACAAGAGGATATATACAATAACAACACATCCGCTAAAAGAATCCTCCATCTAAATAATAGTACTGACACATTAGATAAATTCGCAATAAAGAAAATTTATCCTACTAGCGAAGGTGGAAGAGAATGGTTTGTCAATATGAATAACCCAAAGAATGACAGTATATTCTCTATCACTTCTAATGAGAATATATCTAGGCAAAGTGATGGTTCATGGCGTATTTCGGCATCCAAGGTTAGAATGAACGTCAATACTCCTATTGGGGAGGTGCCTTGGAAAAATGTAGAAATTACAGGCCATGCAAAGATAGTGTCTTTACTTTCTCCTAACAATACAGACCTAAGCTGGTATGCAAGAGGTGGTAGACACAATAGCTATAATCCTTGTGAAGGCACGGCCGTGAAAGGTATAATTGATATGAATAGTACAGTGGGCTGGGAAAAAGAGATATGGCATACTGGAGGAGATACAAATACTCTTTCGAAAACCAAAGTAGCTGATTCAATTATAGGTAAATGGATAGGCTTGAAGACAGTCATGTATAACATAGATAATGATACGGCCGTAAAGATGGAGACATATCTTGACAAGCAAAACACTAACAATTGGACAAAAGTAACAGATCTAATAGATAATGGTGGTTGGTATGCCACAAGTACAGATAAGGAATTTTATAGTGCTGGCTGCAATAAACCGAAAGATTATATAGTAACGAATCCTGGTTCAATTGTAACATTTAGATCGGATAATATCGTATGGGACTTCAAAAACCTTAGTGTTAGAGAAATTAAATCTTGTTTTACATGCTACTAATTAAAACTATTAACATTATCACTAATTCTTTTTATTATTCTTTCTTTATTTAATTACTAGAGTGACTAACTGTCAAGTATTATCTATATTGAGTGATTAGAACGTTTTTCTGCTCTTAACTAATGCTAACTCTGCATTTGAATATGGTTTACAACATAATACATGCTCTCCATTATGCTGCTGATTTCGCTGATTGTTCGTTACAGCTCTTGCAGAATAAATTATATACTAATTATAACCATATTTTATCTACTTTATACCATATCCATCTGAGACCTGAGGTTACTTGTAGGTTAATCAATTTTTTCTGATTTACCATCGATGTTATGAATGAGGAATGAACAAGAAAAATAAATAAAATCTTTAATCGCTCATTATCGATCATAGGTTTTCTGTTAAAAGCTGCCTCTTTGGTTAGTCTAGGCGGCAATATTTTTCCTGGATTAGCCCTATATGCAGGAATGCCAATTCCTACTACAATCATAGTACTCTTATTGTTTGCGTGAGGAGAAAAAAACTCTGTTACAGCATCGTCGAAAAATGTAGAACCTGAAGCGCCTATTTGTTGAGCATAAGCAGCAAGATAAATCTTTCCTGCGATAACTCCTGCTTCAAATTGCGAAGCTCTATAACCTCTATTACCCAAAGATTTTAGAACAGATTGTAAATCCGTCATTAGAAATAAAACGGCACTAGCATCACTAAAAAGAGATTGGCCTAAACAAAGATACCCTGAGATATTCCGTGATACATTTCTTTTGAGTTGTTCTAAAGAATCGGATGCACGGTTGAAAAAATATGCTCCAGGAGTAAGGCCGTTAATATCGTTAGCTATGAGGTAGACATCTATCAAACTATATCCATCTTCTTTAAAAATATCCATTGGTATTCGAATAGTTGAGCTATGAAGTATAGTGGACAGAACTGAATGTGAAATTGGACTCCTAGAAAACCTACGGGAAGAACCGCGTCTTAAAATAACTTCACCTAATGTAGGGCCACTTGATGAATGATGTTGTTCCCTTAATAATGATTGCTTATCCAAGATCTTTGTTTGGACAGAACTCTGTTTATAGGCGTCTGCTACTGAAGAATTATTATTATTATTAATACTATTAATCCAATTCTTGACCTCTTCTTTATTCAAAAGTTTAGAATATTGATTTACTCTCCAAATTTCAGGATATTCTATTTTGCTTTCCTTTGATATAGGACGAATCTTTGGAATGGGTAAATATGGAATCTGTTTATCCTCTTTTGGTTGAGGATCCTTAGATAATCCTATCCCAATAGCTGCCATTACTACTGCTGCTTCTTGTTGGTCTTCTAAGCACAACAAATTATTGACATTATCGTCTACAAAACCCATGATTAAACGAGTAGGTAGTCCCATAGATACAGTCGTTGCAAGGAGATTGGCTGCTATGACACCGGAGTCCCAAAACCAGTGACGGTACGAACGAGCTTGATATTTCCATGCATTTCGCCAAGCAATTGAAGTAAATACTATAGTAATTGGCGAAGTAATTATACTCTGGTTATCTCCAGCAGATTCAGCTAATTCAGACCTATAATCTCCTGTACGAATTTGAGTAAGTCTAAAGTCTGCTGGACCGAAGTGATATACGCCAGCTTTCAAATCCGCTAAGTCTTGGCAAACAATATACAATTCAATAGGATATAATGCACCTGTCGCAGATGCAGCGCGCATGTAATAAGTGTTCGAAGGATACTTGATTTCTCTTGTAATACCTCCTGAAAAAAACAAGATTTCAGCTAGGCTTTTTGTATTTAAGTCGGTCTTAGTAATATCATTAGCAGCATTTTCAGACGTTTGTGGATAAATTCTGCTAATAGAGGTAATGGCATTTAATGCAGGTTGAAAAAAATCTAATGGAAGAGGATATGACAATAAATCAGTATATACTTTGAAAGGTAAAGGTCGGTTATCCAAGTCCAAATAATGCCTTGAAGTCATTAGGCTGATCTCTGAATGCTTTGTAGATTCATGATAATCTAAAACATACTTGGTATCTTTATTCACAGTTATATCATCATCGTCAAATATAAAGTATATAAAAATAAGTATTTCTGTTATTATCTAGTTAGTAAAGGACCATGTAAAACAGATAAATTGAAATTATATAAATATCTATATATAGTTTAAAATCATATTAAGACGAAATAGGTATCTATACATATCTAGATTGAAGAAATAATATGTCGTAGAATAATGATAGAATTCAATGATTTCATATTTTAGATGCAAAAACAGAATTACTTTTTATATCAAAAATAATGCTTCTGTATGAACTCGTGTCGACAGTTGCATCTTCGCATGGAAATGAATATTTCTATGTAATCTGTCCTTATAAAAAATCTTCGATTTTCTAGATTCTCTTAATGGGTATGTGTTAATAGACTCTATCTTGCATACTCGCTTACATTTATGTCGAATCATTCACTCATAGCCGATTCAAACAACTTGTCTCGTTACTATTTAAAAGAACATACTTTACTTGATTTGGCGTTTGCCATATTTCTCTTTATCAAATATATTGTTTTTATAGCCGATTAATAAAAAGTTCTTCATATAGCTCTTTATTAATTGATTTAGATAAACTAACTTGCAATTATACACTCTATGTCTATAAATATATTCCATGTCAGCGAGATTGCCAAAGTGATTTACTTTCATATTGAGTTTAATGTTCGAATTAGTCATGAGCTGACCTAATATACTTAGTAACGAGTACAGTGAATAGTAGTTTTTCATTTAAACTCTTGTATTTGCTTTTAATCATCTATTAGCATATGTATCCTTTCTTCTTATCGAGTCAATTAGTTGTTGTAATGCTATTAGGTGACTCGATGAGGATAGTTCTGAAATCTGTGAAGTAAATAAAGATCAAATATTTTTAGCACCTGTTATTATTCCATATGACATATAAAAATCAACGAACAATGGTATTCCTAAATAAGGAAGATGATTAAGAAATAATATAAGGCATCTAACAAATAGTCAGACCACTCATTCAGTCGCGTCTGAATCTTATGCAAAAAGACAATAAAGAGGACATAAATACACGTATAATAATAATCATAAAAAGATATATACATATTTTGATCACAAAATAGACAGATTATTATAGAGATTTTTGATCTTATTTTAATAACTTATATTTGTTATTCTGGAAGCGTCCCTTCATAAGCGGTATGTATAACCTTTATGTATCTTGAATGAGATGATTAATTGTAACATGGCATCAAGAAAAGACAACATTGAACGAAAAGATGATACAACAACAACTTCTACAACAAGCTCGACAAGTGATACATCTTCATCACAACAACACCAACAACGATACGGTCAATATTCCGATCAGCAGCAACAGCAACAAAGAGAACAACAACAAGCAGTCAGCAGAGCATTAGATGAGACCAAAGACAACATCAGAAAGTCAACAGATGAAGCAAGAAGTCAAATTCCACGTTACACTCAAGCTGTTAGTGATTATCAAGAGCAGACTATTCAAGCTGCTAGGGAAATAGCAGATACCTTTCTAGAATCACAGAAGGCGATTATCAACTCATTCCAATCGGCATGGAGACCATATATGGAAAATACGTCTACAACTAATTGGATGTCTCCAGGAAGTATAGCTGAATTATATGCTAATATAGTTAGTAGTTTTGCCAACAATGTGATCACTGCAACCAGACTTACAAATAACATGATATTTGGAAATATGGAAGCATTCAAGACATCTATTCAGCAAGCAAAAGACAATACAAAGGAATTATCTAGAATAGGTGTTAATTCTGCAAAAACATTTGAACAAACATCTAGAGACAATACAAGACAGACTGGTACGACAAGAGCTTCGGTAGAAACACAAGAAGAAGTAGATCAATCAAGAAGATTTTAGGAATTTGTCAAAGAAAACTATCATCTCTCTTATTTTTAATTTTTATTAGCAAAGGATGATAATTGAAAAAATGATAGATGATAACTTGCCTAAATCTGATAGAACTATCAGATCAACAATAATGGATGATAAACCTGATATATATAACACACTAAATGAAAACTTTATTAGAGCATTAAATGAGATAGCAAAGTTTCAACCCCAATATTTGCAATCAGTATCTAATTTGCAGCTTGATTTCATACAAACAACAAAGAATATGATCCAGAATATAATATCTGCTCAAAAGCAAATGGCAAGCAACAATAACAGCAGCAACCGGTTCTGGAATATTTCTGCTTTATCATTACCAATACCATATTTAGAGCAATTTGCAAGGCAATTAAACGAATTTACCAGCAATACAATTAGAGTCTCTAACCTCAATAATCAGTTTACCATCACCATACTAGATGCGATAAGGGAGAACTTGAATATCTATAACAGAGCAACAGATGAATTGAGTAAGTATAATACTAATATGGTAAAGGCCTGGAATTCATATTTTGCTGCTAAACAATATTGAACAATAATATGAGTTTTAATAGTCAAAGTACGATGTCATTTTAGTAGATATACTGTAATTCTATGTTCTAGGTGCTATATATCATTCAATCATCCTCTAATACAATTTAAACGTCAGTTCCATTACCAATTTTTACAATAAAACCACAGCTCATCTCTGGTTCAAATGTACCTTTAATCAAAAGACAACTATGAGAATACATGTAATATTTGCAGTCTTTACACTGAAATTCTTCTGCACCTTTGCCAATAACGTAGCCCTCCTCATAATTAAGTTTCCTGCCAGTTTTCTTTACAAAATGCCATACAATATCACCTGGCAACATGCCCTCACCTTTTGGAGAGAAGAATTTTGAGATGCCATGCTCATTATTGATATCACCTTCTACAATATGACAGATTTTCTCGTCTGGCAGGTTAAACTTACACTTCATACAAGCTTGACCGTTTTCGTTATTATCGGTTTGTTCTCGATAATTGGCCTCACTTTTAGAGATCTTTTTTCCAGAGCTCAAATGACGAAATAAGGCTGCGTCTTGTGGCTCCATATCTTTTTCTTCTTGTTCTCCTGTTGACTTAGCAATAACTGATTCTTCCATCTCTATATCAGAATTACACTTTTTCAATACCCATATATATAACCAGCATTATCAAATATCCTTTCGTTAATAAATCGAAGATTATTAAATTGATTTTATTCTTTTCCTTTACCTATTTTGGTCTAATATCTATATCCTGAGCTATCTTTTCTCTTTTGCAGTTTTCTCTTTTAGTATTCTCTCTCATTAATATTGGTCTGTCGACCTTTGAGTGGAAATTTTATATATCATCTCTTTCCAACGTCTTGTCTAAAAGCAAATATGCTCCAAGACCCATAGATAACAAATGGATTATGTCTAAATTAACAGAGTCTGTAAGTAAATATATTACAACAATATTCCTTAATAACTTCGTTTATTTATAGCAAAAGTTCCCTATAACAGTAACAAACGCTTGCATTGGCGTAATTTCTATAATTCCATTTATCTTCATTAAATTTATAATTCGCTATCTTGACATAATTTTCAGAAAACGTAACAGATGTATTATATATTCATTGTGAAATGAAAGCATCAAACTGTGAGGAGATATGCAATATCTTAAAGATTGTACTAGCAGTTTGAGGAATGTCTTCATATAGTTTTTCTAAATACAAGAAATCGAAATTGAAAGTCTTCGATTATTGGATGTTATGTATTTACCTTCATCTTTCTATCAAATCAAATGTATTTTTAGACAACTATTCGCTATTAACTCTTACATGCCATAATATCGACAATTGCGAACTTTAGAAATTACAAAAGATTACTCATTTAATTTCATTAGATAGTCACACATCAGTTACTTAATAGAGAAAAAAAGATGCTAGACTATTTTTGCTTTAGTTTAATATTTAATATAGTTACCTGCTGTAGAAAATATGCCAATAGAATAAATAGCTGTTCATTTGTATTGTCTATCTGTCTTCTGCTTCAATATGGCTTCCATC
Organism: uncultured Nitrososphaeraceae archaeon; assembly: GCA_963733025.1. Taxonomy (GTDB): domain Archaea; phylum Thermoproteota; class Nitrososphaeria; order Nitrososphaerales; family Nitrososphaeraceae; genus JAJNBK01. The sequence goes on from CAVTCE010000033.1 coordinate 16,806, forward strand.
CCCTAACTTTATCTTCTTTTGTAATGACTCCTTATCTTTTAATGACTCTGCCATTATTGTTGGATTTTGTCGCTGATCATCATTTACTCTGGATGCTGCTTCTTCTGCTTTTATAATGGTCGATGCTATGGAGGCATTCTCTTTTTGTAAAGTGGACATAGTTCGAGTTTGTTCTTTTTCACCATATTTTTCTCTTAGTTGTTCTGACTCTGCCATTATTGTTGGATTTTGTTGCTGCTTCTCTTTTTGTTTTATTGAATCTGATGGATCTTGTTCTTCTTTTTCAACATCTCCTGCCAACTGCTTAATTACCTTAGACATACCAGTATTGACCGTTATTAAATAGTTCTGATTTCAGTAATTTACCTCGTACGCGGTCATCAGCATAATTATTATTATTATTGGAATCAGCATTTCACTCTAATTGTGCACCACATCGATTACATCGAGGGTCTGTTAATGCGTAGTTAAGTTGTTAAAGTGCGACTTCTTTCAATCGTGATGTATGTATTTAATAATACTGGCTATGAGATAAGATGGTGAATAATATCATATATTGCACAATGCTCTATCATATTTGCTAGAATAATTATACCACTTTCCTTTGACTTTAACTAAAGAAGGACTCGGACTTTGGTGGTATTACGTAAAGCTAATCATGGGTTAGGGGATACATGTGCAACACAAGGCATCAGTGGCATATTGAGCGCAAGACGCATATTGATGAAAATACAATCACGGTTTAAAGTTAAACTTATTATAATCCTTTTTCACTTTTTTCATTCAAGTAGTACATCAATCAAATTATGAATAATCATACATTAGAATAATTTTCTTTTAGACTGTCCTCATACATAAAAAACAACTATTGCGTTATTCAGTTCTATTGATGCTACGTCTTTGTTCATATCTTATATTTTTTTAGACTTTGTTATCTTATTATTGACACTTTCAATAGTTTGTTCTAGACTTGCGTTTTTCAAATAATGGTCTATCTCATGAGCAATCTCTTCATGGTCTTCTATCATGTCCTTTAGCACATCTTCTGTTCCAAAGTCGTTATTTTTCTTTGTAAATTGAATTCTTTCTCTGAATTGTTCGATAGTTATTTGCTGTGCTTCTAAATCGTTTTGTAGCATCATACGCAGGTCCATTTTGTCTTCGCCTTCATACTCCACATAGGAGACTTCTGCAAATCGTGATGGATTTGATAATGGTATTCCTCCTAATAGATTTACACGTTCAGCTAATTCATCAGCGTGCTCTTGAATTGATTTTGCATACTCATCTAATGCTTCATGTATGTGTTTCCAGTCAGGGCCTTCGACAAGCCAATGGTGCTTCTTTAACTGGAAGAATATAATAAAGTGACTAGCAAGATCTGTATTCAATTGTTCAATAATCTGCTTGGTATAACCTTCGGATAATCTGATGGGATTTTCTTCGACATCGCCAAACTTCTGTTTTATTGTTTGTTCTTCTGTTCCAGTTCGTTGCAATTCTATAACCTAGATGATAATATAAAACAAGTTATTTATTGCTTGATAACGAATTGAATAAGCAAAACCGTTGTTATGCTATAAACAGACACTTATCATCATGATGCTTTTTGTATTAAGAACACGAGGGTAGTATATCGTAATACTTTCTTTTAGGACATAGGCTGTAATCCAACATATAAAAGACTAAAAATGTTATAAATATAATATTATTCAAAGACGATACAATGAAATTGTATGATGATATCATCTAATGTATAGATAGAAAAAAGTATACCTCTATCAGAATAAAGTGAGAAAACATGCCGTTCTGTTAATGTTCCCTCATCAGATGATCGATGTATTATAGTATGATATGACTATAGTAATAGCATAACTAAATTTTTCAGTTTTGACAAATAGTTTACCATCAAGGTGTGCTGATGAACCTATCGCCTTCTTTTCCAAATAAATTAGAAACTCTGCCTTCTTTTGACTTCGTTTTTGCTAATCAACAATTGAAAATCAGCAATAATAATACTTCAAAGTCTTCCTTGAAGGATAATAATCTTCTTAATCCACGTCCCAGTAAATGCCCCTCTGAATAATGAATGAGAAAAATCAATCGTCTTATTTCTTTCTTTATTCATATACCTGATGTTGTATCTAATCTATAACAATAGATTGAATCACATCACATAATATCATAAGAGATCAATATGAATTACAATAAAGAAAAGAGAGGATATGAAAAGTGTTGTTCTTTATATGCTGACAAGACTTTAGGGTTATCAATTTTATCCTCCATCGTCGCCATCATCTCCTCCATCGTCGCCATCATCTCCTCCATCGTCGCCATCGTCTGTAGCATCTACATCTTCACCATCTTCTGGTACTACAGGATCGTCAAGATCAATGTCTGTGATCTCATCAGTATCTGCTTCCTCAATCCCATCAGTTTGTTGTATTGGTAGATCTGGTGGTGGTGGTGGTGGTGGTGGTGACAGAGAGGAGTCCGCCGCTCCTGATTTTGTAATGGTGAATTGGTCAGTCATTTCTCCAGCGCCATCATCATTGCTATAGAACGTTCCAACAAGAGTTGTTCCGCCACTATTAACTGCAACGTCTAAATTTAGAAAGCCATACACATCATCTTGGGCAGTTACTATATAAGGAGCCTGATTTCCGTTGAGACTGTGAAGAGCTGCTCCTCCAGTACCAACTGTAAGATATATCTGCCCTTCTGGATTTGTATAAGTATCTGTGTTTCTGTCTGTTATTATTGGATTAATTGGTGTATCGCTATTATATTTGATAGGATAGGTACGCTGATAGTTGTGCTGATGTCCTTGAAGTACTAAATCAACATTATATTGTTCAAATAGTGGGTGGTATATATTATTCCATTCTCTTTCCTCTGGAATATCATAATTCTTAGTAGAAGCATATTTTTGTGAATGATGGGGTACTATAATCCAGTCTATATTTGGATCTGCTGCTGCTTTTGCTAGATCATTTTGTACAAATGTGTATTGTTCAGAACCTATTTCGTCAGGAACATAATCTGACATTACAGTAAAGTGAACATTCTGATAGTCAAAGGAATAGTATTGGTCTGTAAGACCATAGTGTTCCATTAATTCTGTTAATATTGCTCCTGTCTCATGATTGCCTATAGCAATCTTCATTATGTTATCTATTGGTTCTACAATTTCGAGCCAGCAATCTGCAGTGTCATCATTGTAAATGTAGTCACCCAATCCTAGTACTATTTCTGGAGCTTTGGTTTGAATATCCGCTACAACATCTTCTGTATTAGAATTGCAGTTAGTATCGCCTAGTGCCGCAAAGTTAATAGTTGGTTGATGGTGTTGCGCCAGTTATTGCTGAATTACCTTGTACTTGTGCCAAGATGACATTTGCTGGTGAATATAATGACAAAGTCACTAGAGAACAACAAGCTGCCAAGTATGATAACCTGGTACAATAACAGAGTTGGATTTACTAGTCGTGCCACACTCTCATTTCTCCCATAATTGGGTTCCTATCCGATTTAATAATATAAATATTGTGATTAATTGCTTTAGAAACAATAATAATTAGATGTGATTGAAGCTCTAAAATTCTTGTTCGTTTGCATAAGGTAGCACGACTAGACGTTTTTGTTAGAAATTTTTTAGAGTTAAAGTATATGGATATGAGTCATTTTATTATAAAGCAAGTCTTGGTATGCTTCTTTTATGGTGCGTCTAATTCTAACTCAAATATGTCTAAATCCTCTTATTCGTCGAACGATTTTCATAACATATCCTATAATAAACAGAACCAGCGGTGAATACATTGGATTGTTAGGCACATCAATACCTACTGTACAGTTTTTTGCTCATTACGGAAATGTTGACAACATCAATTCACAATTCTTGGTAGCATATAACAAAAATGCTACTCTGCTGGCTAATGGTGCAAGCCAAGACTTGGTAGGAGAATATTTTTTTGGGAGTGAGGCTCAGAAATTAATCAACTACAATGAAATATTAAATAATTCAACACGCCAGCTATTAGCAGGCAAAGCTGATTATGCAGTCTACGACTATGGAGAAGGTGAAAGGTTGACTACGGGATATCCAATCTTTGTCAATGATGATCCTCGATATTTTATTCAGGTCGTAACACCTACTGAAGAGATTTATGCCCGTGTTGGGGATGTCCTTTTTATACAAAGGATAAGGATGTTTTCATTTCTAGCCGCTACTACGACGGCTGCGATAGCAGTTTTAATATTGTTACTAACCAAGTGGAATGTGATTTTACAGTAAAAGAAGTAAAAAGAAGAACAAGAGAATTGGAAGAATCATATGATGAAATGAAAGTGTACTTGGATACCGTATTAGCTGAACTTAAACGAGATGCAACTATAAAAGGAAAGTACAAGAAATAAAAAAATGAGCCGTCTGTCCAGATGCACTATTCTGGAATGATTGATGCATCCAGTTTTTTTCGTTACTTCAATTCCATTTTATATAATTTTTCTGTAGCACTACGAAAAACGATATAGAAGATCCTATCTCTCCTGGTAATATACAAAAGGTCTAAATACAAATAAAGGAGATGAGCATGTTCATTTGTTAAGTATTGTCTTGTTTAGTAACTTCTTATTCTTCTTCATCATCATCTTCTGAGCAATCTTAAAGTATCTTTATTGCACATTCATCTACAGTTGATATGAGCGTAGATCCTATTCATTATCTATGCCAAACCGATTTTCGATTAGGAGAAGTAATTAGGTCTGTTGGAAAGTATTCAATTAAAACCGCAAATGATCCGTTCCTATCACTAATCAGGTCTATAATTTCCCAACAACTTGCAGAAAGAGTTGCTAATGTTATATATGGACGATTTCTAGGGTATTACAATAATGTTTCACCTATACCAGAGCAAATCCTATTGACCCCAGATAATATACTGAAAACCAAGGTAGGACTGTCTAGTAAAAAGATAGAATACATAAAAGATCTTTCCACAAGAGTGATAGATAGAAGATTAAACTTAGCATTGACATCAGAAATGAATGATGATGAAATTGTTAATCAATTGATACAAGTAAAGGGAATTGGTAAATGGACGGCAGAAATGTTTTTGATATTTTGTGTAGGAAGGCCAGATATCTTTCCTGTAGGTGATTTAGGCGTCAGAAAGGCTATCCAGAAACTATATACCTTGCCAGAACTTCCTATACCTTCTACAATGTTGGCCATAGCTCAACCATGGAAACCTTACAGAAGCATAGCTACATGGTATCTGTGGAAATCACTCTCTAAATTCAATTCGATTGGATAAATAATGGAATAAAATCTTGATTACTTAGATACATGTCGTTTAACCAAGTGCTCCACATTCAGTGCAAAGGAGGAACAAATTTCTCGAGGCTATTATTAACGCATTCATATTTGTATGCCAGTGAAAGAATCTTTTCCTCCTTAAAGGGGGAACCTACAATCTGTACTCCTACTGGCATTCCATCTTTAGATAATCCTACAGGAATACTAACTGACGGTAGACCTGTGATATTAAATACGATAGTGTTTCTCAATAAAGCTTCACGTATTTTTATAAGTTTTCCATCAATATTGCTAACTTCTAGATCATCAAATCTAGGCGCGGTGATAATAGTGGTCGGCACAACAATGACATCGATTTTTTTTAGTAATTTTAGAAGTTCATATCTTAATTCATTTCTTAATTTCTGAGCGCGAATATATTCAATAGCAGGTATTTTAGTACCTTCGATTAGCATATTTTTTACATCTTCAGCGTAATCATTGGCTTTTGTTTTAAGCCATTTTAAGTGTATTTCTGCTGCTTCTGCAAATCTTATGCTTCTCCATGTTTCAGAGATATTTTCTGTCTTCTCCATGTTTATCTCAAAAACAAAATCCGATAATCCTATATCTTCGATGAAAGTATGGATAATATCCTTTACTTCTGCTTGTAGATTATCGAAAAAGTATCTATTTGGTAATCCAATAGACAATTTCTTGTCTGTAGTTTCTAAAATAATTTTTCTATAGTCAGGAACATCTTCATTTTCTGTAAACGCGTCGAATGGATCCTGGCCTGCAATAGTCTGTAATACAACTGCCGCATCCCAAACACTTCTAGTTATGCATCCTACATGATCTAGCGAAGGCGCTAAATCCATAACTCCGTATCTACTGATCCTTCCATATGTAGGCTTTAAACCTACAACGCCGCATAGTGAAGATGGAACTCTAATAGAGCCTCCCGTATCAGTTCCTAAAGACAGAGGTACCATACCCGTTGCAACTGCCACCGCAGATCCGCCGCTAGATCCGCCGGATATCTTGTCAATATTCCAAGGATTTTTGGAATCACCGTAATGAGGATTCATACCTGTTATGCCAGAAGCAAATTCATTTAAGTTGTTTGTACCGATGAGAATGGCTCCTGCTTTCTTCATTCTTGCCACTATAGTTGCATCTATTTTTGAAATATTATTAGACATAATTTTCGAACCTGCTGTACATCTAACTCCTTCTGCAGAGATAATATCTTTAATTGAAAATGGAATACCTTGTAATGGTCCACGATCTATTCCCTGCCTGATTTCTTTTTCAGATGTTTCAGCGTCCCTGTATGCTCGCTCAGTTATTATACTAAGGAAAGAATTCAAAGCTGGATTAAATTTATGAATTGTTTTTAAGCAACCTTCAACTAAATCGATGGAGGATAAATCTCCATTCCTTATTCTCTCTGACAATTCCTTTATGCTGGATAAAGAAGTGGTCGACTCTTTTACCATTATTCAACATCATCAGCAACTTTTAAAATATATATTTCTGGGTTATTTGATGAGTGACTATGGTTTAGGGGGCAAATAATGACCCAAAAACATATCAACGCATAATATCGTACCAGAAGTATGTCTGATAACTATATACTGTAATAACTATACACTGTAAATGGCAAACACATAGCAAATACTATAGAGATAAATATTAACCCCTTCTTGCCAATTACATTACGAAGTTGAACAAAAAAGATGAAGTAGATACATTGTTGAAGCTATATGATATCTATGATCGTCATAGAGAATCAATCCTTTGGTTTCTTCATAAAATTGACGTACAAAGTTACGAAGAATACGAACAAAAGTATCATGGAACAGCAGAAGCATTATTTCACTTTACCGCAGTTTGTGGCTTTTTTGAGTTATCTGGTGTACTCGTTAATTCACGATTGATAGATCAAAATATGTATTTTGATGTTTTTAATCCTACTCCTTACTGGCAAAAAGCTAAGTTGGTTGTAGAAGGAATGCGAAGAGAAAGACCGCATATATATGAAAACTTTGAACTATTAAATAAGAAAAGGTTAATGTGGACAAAAAGAAGGAGAAAGAAAATAAAAATTTCATAATAAGATTCTTATACTAAAGTCATGTCTCATTCTTTTGAAGAGTTTAAAGATGTACAAAAGTTTCTGTTATAAAGATGTACTTATATAAGTATATATATGTATATGTATATATATATGTGCCGAGTCTACGTCAAATAGTAGCTATAGGTATATACTCCTTTTATGATAAGCAGAATCTAAGATAATAATAAGACTATATACCTTTTAATATATCAATGAAAAATTTTAACAAGAGTATTTTATCAAACTGAGCATACCATAACAACCAATCCTTCTTACATCATTTAAATTATATCTTCTGAATCTATTAGACATGAATTGAAGCTGTTACTAACTATGCTTATTCAATCAGTACTCCAGAAAAGGTGATAGCAGTCAGGTACTAAACAAATACATTGATGTAGAATTGACAAATTTTATTTTTTGAATTTTATCGAATTTGATGAGAGGACTATCGGAGTGTTTGATGCATATATATATATATATTTCAAAAGGTTGGAGGACAATCTAGCGTATGACAGTTATAACTAAAACAACTCGGATTAAAACGAGAGGTGAAAATGACATGATAGACATTACAGGACAAACATCAAAAGCAGTTGAAGAAAGTAAACTAGAAGATGGAACTATTACAGTGTTTGTTTCAGGTTCAACTGCAGCAGTAACTACTATAGAATATGAGCCTGGACTCAAACAAGATTTTCCAAGAATGCTATCTAGAATTATACCAAAAGATATTGAATATGAACATGATAATACTTGGCATGATGGAAATGGACATTCTCATGTTCGAGCATCCTTGATAGGACCAGGCTTAACTGTTCCGTTCAAAGAACGTAATTTAATGCTAGGCGCTTGGCAACAAATAGTCTTGTTAGAAACAGACACAAGGCCTAGAGAACGCAAGATTATATTACAGATAATAGGTGAATAAATTTACAAAACGAATATGCTGTAGGAGCCTAAATCATTCTTTAAATAAAAGCAATCAATATAGTAATGCTCTTTTTTCATATCTGATGTTCTCTATACCTAGAAACCTCCGCATATATTTTACTTTTCATCTCTTTTTGATGGTTGATAACTTTCAGAAAGAGTAAATGATTCATCAGGATCGCCACAATGTTGTCTTCCTTTATCAGTAATACTAATTCTCTTGTCAGGATATTGTATTATATATCCTAGTTCATCTCGGAAAAACCTTATGGCCAAAGGTGCGATTTGGTCTTGATCAAATGCTGATAGATCATCATTATCTTTCCAAAGTTCATCTATAGTGAACATAGTAGATTCACCTTTGCGTTTAGCATCATCATGTTTTTCGCAAAGTTCTTTCATAAAATTTACTCCTATAGTGCGTCTGTGATTTTCGTATAGTCGTGAATTGGTATTATCATCATTTGACATTATTCCATCAGATGTAAAATATGCTCTCTTTTATGATATAAGGTTTGATAATATGATACAAAAGATTCACAAGGATTGACAATGTGAGATGCTTGCAAATGAATAAACTTGTTTTTATATATATGGCAAAGGAATAATATGAAGCATGCTAAGGAATGAAAAATAGTAATAATCCTATGGCAACAATATTGTCATTGATCTCCTTTCCATAGATATTCTTTCTTTAAGTTGTTGCATAAATCTTCAGTACAATGCAAGGAAAATCTGGCAACCTACAACTTTGATTTTTCCCATCAATAATTATACTGAGAACTGCTTTTACGTTATAACTTTTGATGTAAGAAAGATTGAAGACGATTATGATATCTTAATTTTGGTATAACAGTTAAACAGATATTTACTATCTTTTATTTTTTCCATAATTGCAAAAGGGTTATTTATTGTGTATTACGCCTTTAGATTGTAATAACTATAAACTTTATTCAAAAGCCTTCATTCTATCGAAGAAAGTGATGTAGAATCCTTGACCAGAATAATTCTAAAATCTTCTTAATCTTTATTTTGTCAAGATGGGTCTCTGTCTTATGCATATTTCTTACAAATATTCCTTACACGATCTAAATTGGGCTGATACAGTATTAACAATAGGGAAGGTAACCATTATATCTAGAAAACTATATGTTACATCTTTATATATCATGTTAATATCTTTGTACGTTTTAGATGAATGAAAAGAAACAACACTTTATTGCAATCGCGTTAGCTATAATAACACGTGGCTACCACCCTTATTATGGCTATAGATGATAGAGTCCAAATATTGCAGAATAAGCCTGTATTCGCTCAGACATCATCATCTGCCTCTTCTTTCTCAGCTGTACATATAACAAAATATACAACTAACTCTTATACTATATCTTCAGGATTTAGTAGTATAGGAACATTTGATACTACATATACAATATTAGGTAATATTACTTCAATACAAAATGCAAGGGATCTAATAATATCTACAATTACAAAAGATTATGACAGCACACCAACTATAGGCTATGTGAAAGTCGCACCGCAAAAAACTGCTGAAGGAGAAGCAAGTTCTTCTTCTCAACAATCAACCATAGCAAATCCATTTGCAGATAAAGCAACCATAAATCAAAGGATTATAACTGAAATTGACAAAGCTATGGAGTCATCTGCCAAATCTAATTTTGTTAATTTGGAAATCAAGTGTGATTTTGGTATGGATCTTTCTGACTGGAAATGTAGTAGTCATGGCTTGCTCGGATGATGTTTATGAATTAGATTAAACGTCATAAATCTCTTTTTCATTGATATATTTTGTCTACAGATATTATGCAAAGGATCTCATTATCGACCGTTGACTTGCGTAAATTACTAGAAATATATAATAATCGTATCACTATATCGTTGATGATTATTAATAAGATAATCTGCAGTTTACTTTTTTTCAGTATTATATACCCTTATTGTCTGAATCCTTTCTTGACATCAGATCAGCAAAAGAAAGCAGAATAATAAAACACGAATAAACAATCAGAGATCATACTAAAAAACACTACATCTATCAGACTTTTTTGAAACGATACAAAAAAGCATTTACAGTTATTTTCTTATAATTATCTCTTTCTCTACTCCATCATGGCATTTTTCAAATTCTATTTTCAAATTGTATGTACAAGTTAAGAAATTCAATTATAGGCTAAGGTAGGTGCCATCTCTAAGGTTATGAGCTTAGATAAGAAGTGCCATATCTTTGCTGCTTTACTGATTGAGGGCTCGGTAGCATTTGAGTTTTACTGAAAGGTTTATCAGGTGTTCAATAATAATGAATTACCTTTGATATAGTTTAAGAATAGGAAGATTCAGAGTTTTTAGTGAAAACTATGAAAGTAATTAAATCCAGGTTACTGTTTGATGGTCTCTATGAGAAAAGAGATTGTTTCATAGGATTTGAGAACGATGAAATAAAATATGTCGAAAATAGGCAACCTAAAGAAAGTAACGAGATAATAGCAGAAGGAGTTGTCGTTACACCAGCATTTATAGATTCACATAGTCATATTGGAATGGTGAGATCGGGTGAGCCAGATAAGGAAGAGGAAGCAAATGAACATATGAACTCTGTCTACCCATTGGTAAATGCATTACACAGTATATACATGGATGATCCATCTTTCAAAGAATCAGTCGAAAGCGGCGTTCTCTATTCAACGGTTTTACCAGGTAGCGGAAATATCATAGCAGGGAACGCAGTTCTTATTCGTAATTTTGTTCAAGACATTAGTCAAGCCCATATCATGGATGTTGGAATTAAAGCTCGCTTTAGGATATAATCCTCGAAGTACAGTTGATTGGAAGGGGAACAGACCATCAACACGGATGGGGGCTGTAGCATTATTACGAGAAAATTTTATTAAAGCAAGAAAAATACAAAAGCTCCTAGAAACAGAAAAGAAAGTCATAGATGAAGTAGAACCGCTTACCGAACTGTTCATGGATATACTTTCAAACAAACTCAAGATGATGGTTCATGTTCATAAAGAAGATGATATCATGGTCTTGCTTCAGCTAATAAAAGAGTTTGGAATAAAAGTTATTGCAAACCATTGTGTTGATGTACATAGAGAAGAAGTTTTTACAGCATTAAAAGCATCTTCCGTACCAGTAATCTATGGACCCATGGATTCATTTCCTTACAAGGTTGAATTGAAACACGAAAGTTGGAGAAATGCAGAGAAATTATTGAATTCTGGTGCAAAATTCTCTATTATGAGCGACCATCCTGTTATTCTTCAAAGAAATATCCTTTATAGCTTAAGGCATCTGCTACGGTTTGGTCTATCCAAAGCTGATGCAATATCTAAAATCAGTAAGGAGGCTGCGGAAATTATTGGTGCACAAAATATAGGACAAATCAGAGCCGGTTTTAAGGCATCGATAGTTGTTTGGAACGGAGATCCGTTCTCGCTATCTAGTTATCCTATATTAGTGATTGCAGAAGGAAGAACGGTTTATGAAGAAGAGTAGTCGATGCAACTTTATACTTTGCATTAGTAAGAATGCATATTCCAATTCATATAGTTTTTTTACTATATCTTTGTATTAGTTTTAATGGTGTTTTGGTGACATACTTAGATAAAGAAGAGTTGTATGTTTATTGAAGCAATAGAACATAATGAACAATACAAGTTAATCAGCTCCTGTTTTTATATATCACACACGTTTATCATCTATATTGGTTATTATTTTCTGATTAAATCGATAGTGAATTCATATGTTCTATGAAATCTGCAGTATGTGTTTGCTATGTTTTGTTCCATAATCTCTGCAGATTGGTATCGTAGTCATCGCCTCAGCAAGACCTGCAAATATTATATCAGTAATTATGGGTACATACTCTAAAAGAGATAACCATGATTTTAACAACTATTTGTTATATTATTGTGTGTCTCAAGGAAGATTAGACTCATCTGTTCTAAAAATCAAAATTGTATTCTAACTCCAAAGCTCTGATAATCTTGATGGTATATGAATAGAAAAGTCTTTAAATAGATTAATGAAAAGTCATTGAAGCTAATATAATGTTCAAAGTAAGACACCCATATTGTTGTGAAGCGATCTATTTGAGGAACAAGAGGCACTTAGAGATGGTGCCGCTTGTCAATTACTAGTTTAAATGTTATCTTCTAATCAAGATTTATATCTATGCCAAGAGAACGCATTACCAGGACTAGAAATTCCAATTATTATTATTATTAAATAAGTAACAGTAGCAGCTTTAATAGAGAATAATACAATATTCTTAATGGCTATACAACCTTTTTCATTTGAAGAATATATGCTTATATGGCTTTTCTGCATAGAAATTTCTATTAGCTAACAAAGATGCGATATTACATTAAATGCAAACTGAATCCTAAAAAAAGACAAATATTATCTGACTCTATTAAGAGAGGTTCACTTGCACAAGGTAAAATTTTCCAAGAAGGCATGCAGACTGCATTAAGAGAAGCGACGATAGATGAAAATGATATAGTACACTTTGTTGAAATTTGCTATTGCTTGGAAAGCGGCCTGTTTCCTATGGCAATGGAGATTCCCGTTTTGAACGAGTATTTTGATAATGTAGTAGAAGTAAAAGATGCCCGTCTAAGGTACCAATGCACAATGGAATGTGAGTTTTGTGATTGTACTCGCAATATAAAGCTTCCAGGAGAATTATTGGCCAATGAACTGGGTCTTAAAAGAGATGAATCAAATAAAAAGAACCTGCTAGATATGGGTAGAATAAGACTGAACAGGAAAAAGCAGAAAGAAAGTATTGAAGGGTTGAGGGATTTATTATCAAATATTAATAATGACAATAATGATGAAAAAAACAACATTAACATTAAACCGATATTCGCAGCAGCTGCACTTTCTGGTATTTTTGCAATATTTTGTGATGGTGTTGACTACTTTAGAATAAAAAATATTCCAGACACTGAAGAATCTCGCCAAATGTTGCAGACTATAGGCTTAGAAGTATATGATAATGTGAATTCTATGAAGTCAGCAGCGAGAAGGTCTCTTGCTAAAAATGACAAACGTTCAAATGTTGTCTGATACCTTCAAACTGTAGCTTTTTCTTTACGCGTACCTTGCCATGAATTAAAAAGATTTGAAATAATATCTGCCTCGTGATTAGTCACCTTATAATCGATGATCTAGCATTAAGATACCAAATCTAATACTGACTTAAAGCTATTTCTGCAATTCCCATACTCATCTCTTATACATACTAGTCCTATGAGATTTACGATGATTGTTTAGATGCTCTAGTTTTAGAAACTAACCAAGTTACATATTCCTACCAAAATTAAATAATTTCTCATATATTACATGTTACATGTAGCGGGCTCGCCAAGTTTTTCTTTTTCTTATTCTTCGATAATATGCTAAAGTTTATCATAGTACTCCTCTAGATAGTGCGCCAGAAGATATATCTATTGCAAGAGCATATGGGTTTATAGTTCTCTTCATGGACCGGTGGTTCTGTTCCAAAAACTAAGATAACTGAAATCTGTCTATGCTCTTTTGTTAGCATAGGAATAATCAATCTTCTTCTCTATTTCCTCTGCTCTTCTTTTTCTTCTACAAAACTCTTTAACATGGTTACATCACGTTTGAAGAAGACATCTAATGTCCAATCAGCCATTACTCTTATCTTCTTTTGCAACGTAGGAAGATTGGCTAAATAATAAGTGCGCCATATCCACCATGCTATAAACCCTTGAACTTCTAATCCTACTATCGCACCAACTCCATTTCTTTTTCCAATAGTTGCCATCATTCCTTTTGTTTTGTAATCAAATATTTTTTTATTTCTTGTTTTTCCTTCTGTCATAGAAATTATATTGTTTGCTACAGCGGTTCCTTCTCTGATTGCATGCTGCGCGGTAGGTGGATAAGGATATCCTGTACTCGGATCAATTATGAATGCGCAATCTCCAATAGCAAAAACACCTGGATATCCTTGAACTTCTAAGAATTTATCTACTACTATGCGGCCACTCTTTTTGTCGTGTTCACAAGGTAGTTCTTCTGTTATGGGATTAGATGCTACTCCACCAGACCATATTATAGTACTTGTAGATATGGTTCTACCATCTTTTAATATCACGCTATTAGCAGTAGCTCCTATAACGCGTGTATTCAAAATGACTTTAACTCCTCTTTGAATCAGTTTTTGCATAGCAAATTCTGCTAATTCTTCGCTCATCTCAGGAAGAAGTCTATTTCCAGATTGTATTATTATTACGCTTATATCTTTAGGTTCGATGTTATGATAGTAGTCCTTTACTGCATCACGTAAAAAATCATTTAATTCTCCAGCGGTTTCTACACCAGCAAATCCTCCTCCTACAATTACAAAAGTCAAGAGAGATTCTCTTTGATTTTTCCCATGTGAGTTTAAATTATTATTATTATCATAATAACCATAAGGCTGTTGTCGTAACAACAGTTCTGCCTGTTCTAACTTATGTATGACATGATTTCTTATGATTATTGCATCATTCCAACTCTTTAGAGTAAATGCATGTTCCTCGATATCTACCATACCAAAAAATTTAGTTTCACTTCCTAAGGCAATGACAAGATAGTCATAGGATAGTTTGTCTTTCAGCGTTTCTTCATCTCTTTTTACTTCAGACAAAACTAATGGATCAGTGTAAGCAGGCTCTTCTCTGTCACTCATAGTAGCGGCACTCGTAGCAGCAACAGGCGTATAAGAAGTAAAAGTAGAAGATTCAATAGTAATTTGTTTGTTCTTCAAATCGATTGACTCTACTCTAGCAGCGTAGAATTTAGCTCTGTTGCAAAAAGCTCTGATAGGTGTTACAATATGTCTTGTTTCTATCATTCCAGATGCTACTTCATGTAGCATTGGGGTAAAAAGAAAGAAGTTGTCCTTACTTACCATAGTAATGTCAATACTAACATCATTTTGAAATCTATCTTGAAGTCTCCTTAAGACTTCTACACCTGCAAATCCTCCTCCTAGAATAAGGATCCTTTTTGGATGTATTGGTTTACTCCCATGAACAAGCTCAAGATGGTGTTGCAGAGAATCAACCCTTGAGAAGGAAATATCACATTTAGGGCACCTGTATCTAGTGCCAAATTTTCTTGATAGAAATGATGAAAACAATCCAAGTGTAATCCCGAAAACTAGATTAATTATAAGAGAGTTCGAGATGGCTCTTAATTGATTGATGATAATTTGATTTGAAGATATTGAAGGCTTACTAACCATGGGTTGAGAACTTTCCGTTGCATCAGGTGACGTATTAGTTGTCGTCGTCGTCGTTGTTGTTGTTGTTGTACTGTTACTATCAATTGTGCGTGCAAACTCAGGCCCTAATACAAATTCCTGAACTGGTATAGCAAAGATTACAAATACTAAAGACCCTACAAAGAGCCCGTATTTCAACCCATTTGATGGTTTGCTTATGTTTAGGATATTTGTCTTGTATAGAAATAGTCCTGCTATTATACCAATACATGTTGCAGTAAGAACATGGAGCATAAATCCTGCAATGATAACTGATGTAAGAGAAGAAGAATAAACACCAGCAATATGACCAAAGACTATCCATGTAAGATAATACGAAGATCCTTCCTCAATCGCAAAGACTGTTATAGGAATAACATAAACTATTGCTCCCATAAGGGCTCCTGCAATAATGAACAATACTTCCCTTCTGAATGAAAAGTCTATTTTAAATTCTGAAATTGGAGTAGATTCTTTTTTCTCCTTTTTTCTCCTGGTCTTCATCTTTTTCTATAATACATACAATTTGTAATAAAAGGATCCTTTAGCCATGTTCAATTATGCATAATTATACACAACAATAATGACATTTTACTCAACTTCTCAAGCTAAAGTCTCAATTAACTGCTATTAGATCTTTCTCATGGTGATCAAGTAACTTTTGCTTCTGTACTTCTGTAAGTCTATCAAAATCTTGCTTATGAAAACCACAAAATCTTTTCATGTTTATATCAAATTTCGAGGGCATCGACAATTCATGCTTGACAAGTTCTTCTACTTGGCTATAATGATAAAACGCCCCCGCGTCAGCAAGTACAGAGATTCCATTCTTACCTAAACTTTCAGCTTGTTTTAGTAAGTTTTTAACATATGAAGCATGATCGAAATCAAAAAAACCTTTCACAGAATCGATTATTACAAGAGAACCTTCCCTTTCATATTTTTCTAAATCGCTAGAGATCTCATCATTCGATGATAAAAAACTCCTAAGATTGTCAACAGTTTCATAATAGGAAAGGATTAAAACAATCTCCTTATTATCTTTAATTTGAGATTTGATATAGCCTGAATAAATCTCTCTTAGTGTCATTATATCAGGATAGACAATGATATAGTGAGCGCCATATTCTGCTTGTCTTAATTGTTCTAGAATATTCTCAGTATTACCATATATGACATTTTTGAGCATAGAGAGACAACAAAATGATGCATCTACTAACATTTTAATCTATACAAACTTTATTTTAGAAAATACTTTCGAAGCAATTGACAGAGCATAAAGTGTGTAGTTATATTGGTATTATATTTGGTGACAGTATCGAATTGGCAGGAGGATAAAATATTTAAGTATCACAGGATTAAGCAGAAACTCTCATAATAAAACATTAAATATATATATATATATTCTATAATACATTAAAAACAATTTTACTACTTTTGGCATCGACGCCACGACTTCATTATCTCTTCAATGACAAAGACTGCCTGATTTTTCATTGTAGAAATTTCAACATTAAACAAGCTGCGGGATATAATTCTGTTAGAATCAGTTTATAATTTACTCTGAATGTCATCATATTTTCAGAAGGGTTGTCATGATATGGAGTGAATTATTGATTATCTTCTTCTCTCTTTTGTTAGAATTACCAAGCCTTCAACCTCATTAGGATTTAGATATACTTCTCCTTTTAAGGATTCTTTGATACCTACAATAGGCTCTTTACATTCAGGACAAATTTGATAATAAAGAAATACGCCATTGTTCCTTCCGTTCTTGCCAATAAAGACATTATTCATCTGAGGATGGAAATTCATTTGGCAGATAGGACATAACATATTCTTAACTCTTGTTATGTAATTCATGCTTTTAATATCTTTTTCTTTCCTACAGAGATCATAAATAGATAATCTGATTTTCGAAATCCTTGTATTAAACTGTAACAGCACAAGGTCGAAACAAGAGATAGATACACAATGCACATACATTGTATATGTCTTCAGATGTTGTAATTATCCTATCTTCTCATATATCTTGAAGTCATTGTCAAGCTTCTTTTGTATTGGTATAAAAAAAATATTATGCCTTCTTCATATCATAATTAGGACTTAACTTATAATTGGCTATTAATATAGAATAAATGCACTGAAGAGAGAACATAACAATAAATTTATAATAATTAGAAATATCACTAAATGCGATATTCCTAAAATTATAAACCTGCAAAAGCAATCGTTTGCAGATATGGCTGAATATGGTATGATATGGCCCTCATCTTATCTTGATAACCATATCGATATATTCCCAGAAGGGCAATTTTGTGCCGAGGCAATAGATAAGGATGATGACGATTTACCTAAGAAGAAGAAGAAGAGGATGATTGTTGGCTCTGCTAGCAGTCTAATAGTTACACTAAAACCACCGTATGTTGAGCATACCTGGTATGAGATTACAGGTCAAGGGTTGTTTATGAATCATGATATTAATGGCGATAGCTTATATGGAGCAGATATTTCTACTCATCCACAATTTCAACGCCAAGGGATTGCTTCAATGCTTTACAATGCGAGAAAAGATTTGGCTATAAAATTGAATCTGCGTAGAATAATAGCGGGAGGTAGATTATACTACTACTACAAATATGCTGATAAGATATCGCCTGTAGAATATGTTAACAAAGCAATTGTAGGAGAAATAAAGGATCCTGTTCTATTGTTTCAGTTAAAAAATGGATTTAGATTTATCAAAATTTTACCTAATTATCTTTATGATAAGAGGTCATTAAATTATGCGGCCTTTATCGAATTATTAAATCCTTATTATAAAGGAAAAACTAGTGAAAATAGCAAGAAAAATAAAATTCATAGAAAATTCATTTAGTTCAAATTGCATCGCTATAAATAATAATCAAATCATTACTCCGATTCCCAGTTATATCAAGTATAATAGGAATAGCTCGTGACGACATTGCAGCAGTAGAAGCTAATGCGAATATTAGTTAGTCTTAAAGACACAAATGATCATACACAGTTATGCAAGAATTTCGGGATTTATTGATAATATCGAAAGTATGCAGGTCCTTACCAGAGAAGTCCAAGAAAACCTCAGCTCCATTGTATCCTTCAAAATTTGATTTTATATTTTGTATTATTATAATCTGCTTTAGATGAGATAAAGAGTGGATCGTGTTGTACATCTACAATATTACCAACGCCATCTATTTGGATCTTACAATTTTGTGAATAATCCTACCTATTTTAATGCAGATTTTAATACAAATGAAAAATTATATATATAGATATGATATATATATATATTCTTATAACATCCTACTACATAATATTAATAGTCGAAAGAGCGATCCATTACTATAACTCTAGATAACTTATATTCTTCCTTCTCTAGTCGAAGATCTATTTTATCGTCTGCTCAGACATATAACATCATAATATGAATATTTTCAGATATTAAAAAATATAAATTAATACATTACAAGTGATAAAAAAACGATGGAGTTATTTACTCTACTCTTTTTCCTGCTCCTTTATTCCTTCTTCTATAGTTTTATCTCCAGGAGCAATTACCTCTTCACTTCTTACCTCTTCATTCACTTGGCGTGTTTCAGTTACAGGTTTTTTCTTTACAACTACTTCTTCTTTAACATAGGGCTGCTTCGTAACTTCTACCTCTTCTCTCTTCAATGGAATCTTTATTTCTGTCTTAGATTCTACCGGACTTTCAGATGTTATACTAGTATATTGCCTATCCTTAGGCGGTCTTTTCTCTATAGTAACTTCTTCATGTGTTACAGGTACTTCAACTGTTTTCGTTTCAGTTACAGGTTCCTTTGTTACAGTTGCTTCTTCTGTAGATTCTCGTTTGGATACATTGACTCTTTCTTCAATCAGAGGAACACGAGTATCAGTTTCTTTTGAAACATTTTCTGTATCTTTCTCTCTAACATCTGCATCTCTGTAGGATGAAGAATATTGATCAGCAACAGGTGGCGAGTCTCCCATAAACCTGTTTCTCGCTTGTTCTTTTGATATGTTAAATCGCAATACATTTCCATCATATGACTCTGCCATATTCTTTGGAATATAGAATTTCTCTTTGTTTATCATTCCTTTCTGTACCAAAACATAATCTCCGTCTGTCTCTTTTACTTCTCCGAGGTCTTCGTCATCAGATCCTCTTGCTTCCTTCTTTATTACATCGTCCCAATCTATATTTTTTGAATTGCTCATAAACGATGATACTAAATATATAATTTAACAGTTGCTAGAAACTTCAGAATGCGTATATCCAATGCGTTGTATAATGTCAGGCTCTGTTAATTAAACTCCATATGGTTATGAGATTTGTGAACTTGATTCTGTTAACACGATGTACAGATATAAAGATTAAACATATACTTAATTCTCTAATATTGTCTTTGTCTTTATAGATTCTAAATTATGGAGATTGTAGCAATATCAAAATTAGAACCAATGATAATGCAATCTTGACCATCCCAATAACTGTTGTCAGTCCACTATGACATTAGGGTTTGTTTTAACTAACTATTATATAATTATTGATTCATGTGTTCTACGCTCTTGAGTTGCTGTTGTTCTTGTTTACTTAATGGTAGAGAAAAACTAAATGAGGCTCCATTGCCATCAGCATTATTTTCAGCCCACATCTTCCCACCATGGGCTTCAATAATGCTCTTTGAGACAAACAATCCCAGTCCTGTACCTTCAAATGATTTTGTAGCAAATTTGGTAAATAGTCTTGGCAATATTTCAGAGTCTATACCAGTACCAGTATCTTTTATATTAAAAGTTACCTTGCTGTCTTTTTTTTCCACTGAAATGGATATAGTTCCTTCTTTAGTAAATTTCACAGCATTACTTAATAGATTGGAAATAACCTGAGTTATCCTCTCTTTATCTGCTTCTATAAAAAGAAGGTCTTTGTCAAACTCATATAGCAATTTTACTTTTCCATTACTAATTTGATTTCTCTGATATCTTGTATGGTATTTGATATCACTTCATTTAGATTGAATCGTTCCTTATGTAGTATTAGAGAATGGCTTTCTATTTTTGTTACATCTAATATATCTTCTGCGAGTCGCTGCAATCTTTTCGCATTCCTTATGACAGCATCTAGTAAAGATAATTCTTCTTCTATTTCTTTACCATTGTTATTCTTTTCTTTCCTAGATCGGAGAACTTGGGTCAAAGCAAGTATAGGTTGTATAGGGGTTCGTAATTCATGAGCTGCAATATTGATAAAATCTTTTTGCATTTTATCATGAACCTCTAGCCGTTTGTTAGCTGATTCAAGTTTCTTATTTGATTCTATTAAAGACTCATTTGTCATCTTCAATTCCGCAGTCTTTGAATATAGTTGTTGATTTGACATATTCAATTGCCTTGTTCTTCTTTTTACTTCATTTCCTAAAGTACTGCTCCATTTGACGAGAAATATTATTAGAACTGCTATTGGCAGCAGTAGTACCTGCAAGAAGTGAAAACATTTTTAATCTTTCTGTAAGAAGAACGTCATTAATCTGTGAATAGATTTGTGAAGTGGGTGTCACTATCTGAATAAAATACGTAGGCTTATCATTTACAAAAATTGGATATGCTGTGGTCAACCTTTCGCCTTGTCCATAATCATAGACCGCAGAGCCAGAATTACCATCTAATAGATTGCGAGTTAGATTGTTTAAAATTGTGTTATGATTAATGAATCTCTGTGTATAATCTCCAAAAAAGTTCTTTCCTACCAAGTCCTGGCTTGCACCAACAGCCAAGAGAGTTGCATTTCCGTCGAACACTGCTAAAAACTGTGAATTGATATCTAGAACATTTCCATAATGTGCAAAAAAGTTTACAGTAGGAATTGATAATCCTACTAATCCGATATACTGTCCGGTCTCTCTATTTACTATAGGATAGGTTATAAAAATTCTGTAAACATCCTGTCTTTCAAAGCCATTAGAAAAGACTGGTGTTAGACCTGACTTTGTATCTTTTACCCAATCTCTGAAAGAAAAATCAATACCAAGAAAAGTTTCTGAACCTAACGGTGCAAAACTGTTAACCATAATGTCGTCTTTATCTAAAATAAATAGTCTGTCGATAATAGTATTAAATTGAATATATTTCTCTTTCATCAGCTTTTTGATTCCGTCTCCTGCAACATCTCCTTGTTGTAAATAAAAGGAATTTGCCAACGTGTCTAGCATAGCGACGGCTAAACTAATATCCGAGCCTATATGTTCAGAAACTTCTCGTGTAGAGTCTATCTGCCGCATTTTTTGTTGTTCAAACAGACTATATCTAATATTACTCTCGGTTATACTTTGCAAATAAAAGAATAAACCATATGAAAGTATAACGATGACGATTATAGAAACAATAAGTGTTTCCTTTATTCTTCCAGAGAGTAAATGCATATTTTTGTTCTTCTACAAGAAATAATGATATGCTATCTAATCTATTTTTCGTCAGAAATGTTAGGTTACAGTAATAGTTAGATACATTTTTATCATTTCGACCAATCTAATATAGCTAATATAGAAATAAGCAGCTTGATTTATTGCTATTTTCAACCCAACATAGGCCCCATAATAATGCGAGATGACAATTTAAATTGCATATAGAATGTTACGCACTCAATGATCTTCTGAAAGTATGAAATTTTCAATTATTTGTATTAGTGGCTAAATGTTATTTGCATTCGCTATAACAACAATAGCTACTACTACTATTGCTACTACTAATGTCATGATGTATCATTAAATCAGAAAAAACAAGTCGGGCTTACAGCAATGCTAGATGATCAAGATGATCCACCAAGATTGTTAAGAATGTTATTTCAACCTGCACTACAGGAGTTGCGAGCAAACATCTAGATATCGATATTCAACTAATTTATAGACCTATCCATATCTGAACTTACAATTTTCGGCTGCAACGTCTAATTAAACTTCTATTGATATAATGATCGTAGACCGGATCTGGCTTGGGGACTTTGTTGAAAAGTGATTTCTTACATATCTTAAAGAGTATGCCAAAAATTGGAGAGAGATAGAAAGACTCGTACCCAGCAACTGGGATGGTGGATCTATAATGATAGAGTATATGGCATATGGACAGTTATTGTTGTTGTAAGGGAATATGGTATTGGAACGATTTGTTGAATTAATCAAAGCAAATGTATCAGTCACACATTACCCCATTAAGCCACATAAACTAGCATAAGAATTCTTGCTATTGGTTGATAGGGCGTATGACAAGCTGCAAAATACTTAAATTTTGCAGTGGGTTCTTGTGTTATTGCTGTACATTCAGGAGTTGTTTGATATTTTAATTATTTTGATTTGTAGACTAACAAGTTTTAGAGTTTATTTCAGGTTACGATATAGGACACATAGTATTACCAACAAGTTTTTTATGGGTTATTATTATTGGTAATTTATGATTCCGTGTAAATATCATTATAGGTACAACAATTTCTCTAGCACTTTTAAGTCTGTTATGTTGAGAAGTACTGGATATTATAATAATGAAAAATAGAGGTAATACCAGGAAAACTAATAAGAAAGCTGTGATTGCTGGCATTGCTCTTGCAGTTATCATGGTAGGAGGTACTTTGGCTGCATTTTTGCCTACTGCTTCTAATCCTACTAATAGTTCTAACTCCTCCTCAAATAATCAAAATCCAAACGAAATAATTCAAAAGTTATATAATCCTGTAGTTCAAAATGCTTCAGCACTTGGAAGTAGTACAGCCGATATAACGATGATCGAATTCGCAGATTATCAATGTCAATCATGTGCAAAATTCCAAAGAGAAGTCAGAGAAGACATACTTAGAAATTTTGTAAACACTGGACAAGTGCGATTTTTATTTAAAGATTTTATTGTTAATAATGATATGCCTAGTACTACTACTACTACTGTTGATGAAGCCTCTACATTAGCTGCAGAAGCGTCTTATTGTGCGGCCGAGCAAGGAAAATATTGGGAATATCATACTAAGCTGTACCAAAACGCAGAAGATGAAAATACAGATTGGGTCACTATAGATAATCTAAAGCAAATCGCGAATAATGCTGGTATAGGAGATCAGACGCAATTTTCTGGCTGTCTTGAGTCACATAAGCATTCTAAAACTGTGAAGGAAAATGACGATCTTGCAAGGAGCATAGGTTTACAATCCGCTCCTACGTTCATTCTGTTGTCTAATAGGACACAACCATTAGCAATTCAAGGTGATCAACCATATTCAATTTTTGAGCAGGCAATACGAGAAATACAATCATCATCACAATCATCATGATAAGCTTAATAAAATCAGAATGTGTAAAATGTGGTTGACCTGTTACTCCCTTATCGAATCTAAGGGAGAAGAAAACTCTAGTCTTTGTTGTATTTGAATAATTATCGTGAGTCTTATGTGGCATATGCACGCCAAATCAATCACCCAACAATAGTTGAAGTCACATAGGCTGGAGGAAGAGATAATAGGGATATCGTAATGTAGAATGAAGAGTGAAAAAGAAAGTTGGTTAAATGTCCGCTATGCCGTGAACCAATTGACAAAGATAAAGTAAATGAACATATTCAAAATCATAGGCCATTTGCAACTGAAGAAAATGTCGGTGATCTATTTAGAGCCATTTTGGATCTTCGATCAAGATTAGAAGAATTGGAATCAGCGAAAACAAAAAATGGAACTAACTGATATTACATCTAAGAAAGCAGGAATATGTAAGAACTAGAAAGTTTAAAAGAACTCCACTATATCGTTCTACCTCATATATAATTCAAGTCAATTGTCATTGAAATCTTCAATAACTATTTTATCTTGTAAGTAAATAATCTCGAAGAAAAATATTTAAGAGGAAGTTCAAGACAGATAAGGAAATAATTATAAAAGTTGTAGGTATTTTCTGAAAGGAAGTGGCTAGCACTATTGCTATTACCGCTGTCGTTGTTGCTGTTGCTGTTGCTGTGCTATCATACTGATGGAAACTAGATATGTATTACTATAATTTCTAACACTTAAATCAGAAATAAACTATTATAATCTGGATAAAAAACTTGTTGATGTTCATATTTTCTGGTTATATTCAAAAAGCGTTATATGAGGAATGGCACCAAAAAAAGCGTCTTTTAGTTTCTGTATATGGTGAATAGGAAAAAGATATTACTGTCTGAAATATAAAACTCGTAAGGAGACAAGATGCAATCTCTTAGGCTGTATTTAATTTTTGATATACAAAAAACTCTCTTATGTATATTGATACAAATCTCTTCTTAGAAGAGATAATGTATTCGCTGATGTATGGTTCGTTGAACATCGCTTTTAAATAACATTGCACAGTGCGGGCATGTGTAAATACCTAATTGTTCAATATCTCCATTCTTAAGAATTGCAATTTCATTTTCTTCTTTCGTATTTTCTGTGACTATATAGTCATTGAGCCGGTTTTTGGCAAGAGTATATTGTAGAATTTCCTTTATTTTTTGAATGTCGGTCTCATTATCAAAGATGATAATATCATTATTATTATTTTTGTTGTTGTTGCTCTGCTTTTGCGAAATAGATTTGTTTTCAATAGTATTAAGAATAATTTTCCTTATATCGCTAGATAGGTATGACATATCGACTCTAATTACCATAGGTATAATCGTATTGTAACGTCATTAAATCCAATATGTAGTTTTTCATCATCATATATCAGATCTTTTGGAGAAATAATACAATTAATATTTCTAGAGAAGATATTTTAATAGAATCGCGATAGATCAATTACAGTAGGCAATAGGCTAATTACTCTTCTTATGCTCTTTATATTTTAAGTTATCAATAATTCAATAGTATTTTCTGTCACTGAATGACGTCATAGCCATAAGCATTAATTCAGAACTGTAATTCTCTCCTTTAGAATTGATACTATTTACGTTTCCTTGTCTCTTTTATATTCATTTGCCACCATGTGTATAGTATGTACCTCTCACAATTATTGATATGTTTAATAAAGAATTACAATACCATAAGGAGAGAGGGCGTTAATATAAAATCTAATAAGCAAATTATTATTGATAGATGAGTTTTAATAGAGTTTTACCAATCAGAATGTGTTTATCTTAATATAGTTTAGGTACAATAATTATTAGTTTTGGTTACGCTTAATAAAAGATTATTCGATAATGCGATAGGCAAGATATGTGAGGCTCTTATTCCTATTAAACATGAATACTATATAGGTAAAGGAAAAAGCATAGCAATTTGTACATTATCAAGTATAGATCTATTAGAAGAGATCTCGAACTCAGCAGATATCATGAATAGAATTTTAATTGTAGGAAGATTGCTCTCAGAAAATGAGGGAATTGACACTATTATCAAGTTCGTGCTTGACCATAGCGGATTGCAGCATATAATTATATGTGGAAAAGAGGTAAAAGGACATCAAGCAGGACAAGCATTAATATCACTTTATAAAAATGGAATGAATAATGATGGCAGAATTATTGGGGCTAAAGGTCCATATCCACTATTGAGATCTTCGGAAAAGGATATCGAAGAATTCAGAAAACAAATTATTAGATTGTCTGATCTGCGAGAAATTGACGATATTAAGAAAATAAAAAATTCAATTATACCTGTTTGTTGATAGTTCGCTTAACAATTTAGGGATAAGAACAATCAAAGTTATGCCTGATTTTAGGAAATATCAAGGGTAACATAACTATATAAAAATGCATAGATCCATAAGTTTTCTATGCATATACATTTGAAAATAAAATATTGATGTATGAAAATAATATTGCAAGAGCAGGTGTTGTAAGAAGAATAATTATATGTAGCCATCCAATAGAAACAACCACAAAAAGAGACATCATGTGTCAAGTAGCAATACTAGATTGTTTGTGGTATTGGAAGCTATACGAGAGATCATGAGTTATTTATTAAATACAGTAAGACCAAACAGTCTAATAAGTGACGAAATAGAAATCATGTAACTGAATATTCGCAGGTCTTTCGTAAGATATAGTCATATAACATCGCAACTAGGATGGAGCTAATTTATCTATAATATTTTGCTTTGTTAATACAATTATCAGATATCATTTCTTCTGAGAGTATAATATTATGATATTCAATTTTTGAAAAATCAATAATAGATATATTTAGTAAGTAAAAAAAGAAATTCCTATATATTAAACGATAATAATACACAGAGAATGAAGAGAAAGACGGAACTAGCAATGGTCATTGTTCTCGCTGCTCCGCGATTGATATGAGATGTTTTACTAATGGAGACTATTATGATTCTTAGAAGCGTCAACTACAAGATAAAGGCGGTATGTTGCACTATGCCGTTCTGAGGTGCTTTTAATGCAAGATATTATTAGCGAAAATTTATTTCTGTCTATTGTAATTCCCACGTATAATGAATCCAAAAATATACTAAAACTAATAGATGCAATAATACATCATATACCATCTGATATTTCTTCTGAGATAATAATAGTCGATGATAATTCGCCTGATGGGACAGGGATGCTCGTTGAAGGATATATAAAAAAGATAAGAAATAAAACCTACAATCAACCCACTAAAACAAGCAGCTACAAAAACATTTATGACAAGAAATGTTCAGTCAAAGTTGTTCATAGGAATGTAAGGGATAACTTGATTCCTGCGATACTCGATGGAGTAAGACATTCTAGTGGACAGAATATTTTAATAATGAATGCAGATTTTTCACATCCACCTGAGATCATACCAAGAATAATAAACGAACTTAATCAAGACCCAAATTGCATAGTGGTTGCATCACGATATATTAAAGGAGGATCAATAGTAGGCTGGCCATTTAAAAGATTGATGCTTAACATAGGCGCTGTAAGAATAGCAAGACATAGTTTGAAATTACGAAATATCAAAGACCCTATTTCGGGTTTTTTTGCACTTCCATCTCATACGCTAAAAGACATTGAATTTGATACACAGGGTTTTAAAATGTTATTAGAGATTCTTGTAAAATGCAAGAATCTAAGAGTAAGAGAAATACCATATATTTTTACTGATAGAGAATTTGGGAAAAGTAAACTTGATTCCAAAGTTATACTCGATTATTCCAGAGCAATATGGCAACTGTATAGGTACGGAAGAAATTATTCCAGTAATGCAATGATGCAAAATAAGCAGGAGCAAAGAGGCTTAGTACTATTCTTATCAAAAGCTGCGAGATTTTTCACGGTCGGTGCTAGTGGGTTATTAATAAATTATTTAATATCGTCACTTCTATCTGGCGGTATTTTTTTCAACTTTTGGTACGTACATGGTACCTTGATAGGCATTATATTTTCAATAACTACAAATTTTTTATTAAACAAGTCATGGACATTTGAAGACAAAGATTTCTCACTTTACCATACATTAAAGCAATATGGCTTATTTGTAGCTTTTAGTTCTATAGGTGCATCAATCCAGCTATTGCTAGTTTATCTTCTAGTAGAGTCAGGTCTTAGCTATAGTCCATCTTTAATAATAGCTGTCGCTAGTGCATCAATTAGCAATTTCCTGCTGAATAAAAAATTCACCTTCCATGAGAAAATCTGGAATTAGGTATAGATAATAAATTTAAATATAATTATAGCAATAGTGATGAATTTAGAACCTTTTTAATTTATATTATTAAGGCATTAAAAATATCTGTCAGTATATTTTGCAGGTGATCTTGCAATTATTCGTTGATCAAAAAAGATGATGTAGTTGATATAGGGTTAAAAGGACCGCGATGAGGAGGAGAAGAAGAAGATAAAGAAAAGCAAAGGATAACTATTATTGTGATTTCTGTAATTATTCTTAGGAATAATGTAGTATCTTAATACGTTATAACTCTGATGAATAAGTGATCTACCATTACCAGTGACAAATGAGGACTTTAAATTTGGAATAAAAAATAGAGCTCAAATGATGTAACCTCTTTAATAATACTTTGACAATAGATTAAGGCACTTTTAAATAAATCTCGAGTCTGGATTAGGAGATTTATATGTTATTTTGGTAAAAATACTAAAGAAGTATAGAATTATAATAAGCTCAGATACGATCTATTCTTACAGGTTCTATCAGCATAGAATACACAGTAATCAACTCTGCAAAAATAGAGAGATTATATTTTAGTGTAGATATTTCAAAGTTGGTCTTATTTTCCCATTTTGATTTGAACAAGATAAGTCTATGTTATATGCAGTTTCTATGTGTCAACACCTGTCTTGAATATAATGTGTCTTTTTTGTTCTGGCGTCTGAAGAATATTTATATTCGCTATGACGTGCCATTTTGTGTTTGAGAGTCAAGAGTTGCAGGAACTATTCTGTATATATTTCCATCCCCATAGGAGAGAATATATAGATAACCTTCAGGACTGACTTGAATATCAGTGATTGAATCAAATCCTTGACCAAACAATATCTGACTTAGTTCCTCTGGTGACTGTTCTATTTTATCAGCAAGCGACCCCTCTAAGATGAAGCCTGTTCTGGTCTGATTTAATTCAAAACGGTAAATATTTCCAGCATTAAAATCCCCTACAAACATATGGTTTTGATGATGTTTTCCTAATGTATCAGAATGAAGGAATGTCAATGCAGTAGGCGCACTATTATTAAACCATATGAAGGCTGGATCACTATAGTTGCCCTTTCCATCAAAAGTTTCAAGGTCAACAAAATTTGGATCAGCTTTTTGTTTAAAGACGCTAGAATTCAGCATAACATCTCCTCCAACTGTAGTCCCCTCAGTTTCCCATATTCCCTGCAATTTTCTCCATCCACTATTAAAGCCAGGTTCCACCAAGTTAATCTCGTCTCCATATGCTGCACCATTCTCTGTATCCCATAATTTGCCTGTCACAGGATCAAAAGCAATTCCAAAGCTGTTTCTTAATCCATATGCATAGTATTTCTTCAGAATAGGAGGGTCTGCATCACTTCCGAAGGGATTATCTGGTAGAGGTTGACCATCTTGGGTGATTCTGTATATTGCACTAGTTCCATTAAAATCGGATCTACCAGGAAAGTTTTGGGTACTTGACCTGAAACCCACATCACCTATAGTCAGATATACATTGTTATCAGGTCCAATGACTACCTTTCCACCATTATGGGCTGGACCTGGGACGGCTGGAAGATCTAAAAGCATCATAGGTTTTACTAAACTATTATTTACCAATTCGTACCTGTAAAGGCGGTTTCCTATTGGTTCAGTTCCTGGCTCACAACGATTTGGCTTTGGACAGATATCACTGCCTTCTACATTTGCTTCAGTATAATATAAGAAAACATAAGTAGAGCCATTTTCATGTTTTGATACAGCGATTCCTAACATTCCTCTTTCACTCTTATTTGCAACATTTACATCTAGAAGAGGCTGTGGCTGTATAGTTCCATTTACAATTCTCTTTACCGTACCATCATCTTTGCCTAATACCAAAATATCGTTTGGTCCTAAAAATGCCATACTAGTAGGCTTTTCAAGCCCTTCCGCAACTGTTTCTACTTTAAGGTCAGTATCACGTAAGATCGGATCGCCTTCGTATGCAGGCAGTCTTGCATTCGCTGGTTCAATAAAATAATAATTATAATTATTCCCGGCATTTAAAAGCAATATTGTTACTAATAGTATAGCCAAAAGAGATCTAGGTGCATATAACATGTATTATAGAGCATCTATAATCCTCTATATTAATAGTTTATTGAATTATAATATATAAAAAACGTATATATATATATCAATATATATTAATAAATATATATACACAATTTTTGATGTTTATCTCATGCTCTAAATGCTAGTTGAGTAAAGAATTGTGCTTTTTGAATTCTGACTAAAGAATGTTTATAATTATTATTAGTATAATAAATTGTTAGGTTAATGAACAGTTTTGTAACTCTAGTGTACCGTATTACCATATATAGGTAACGTTTTAGGAATAACCAATATAATAACACGATGAAGCTTACGATACACAACAATAATGGGGAAAAATTGAGCAGAATAAAAGATTAAGAGTTCTTCTATATTATTACTAGCCAACAACAATATGTAAAAATCAAGAAATTTGATTTTAATATAGAAAAGTTAAAAAGAATAAAAATTATTGTAAGGTTAACAGAGCCTGACAAATGAACATTTACAACTTAAAGAAGATTCAATATTGGTTGGCAGGTGGTGCGACCGTGATAATCATTTTCGGTGTGATATATTTGCATGTATTGACACATAAGCAACTTCCATATTTTATTGGTTCATTTAGCTCTCGGGTTAATATGTACGATGAGACATTCGCTTCAGCGGTAAGGAATATATCGAGTTTCGTACCCAAGAATGAAACCTTAGTAGTTACATCAAGCAGCGGTGTCATAAAATATTTTACTGGACATCCCGTTAAGATCCCCTGGAAAGTAAACTCGCAGGAAAGACTTGTACAATATATGACAGATAATAATTTTACATATCTTGTAGTACCAGTAATTAGAGGAAATGGGAGTTCAGTTGAAACATTAAAACCATTATTCACAGAGGAAGGATTAAGACGGTTAACTTTTGATTTTCAAAGGTTAGCAGAATTTGAGACACAATTTAGTAGAATTTATCTCTACAAAAAATTTTCCTAGATATGGCAATAGAAAATTATAATAAGGCAAGAAAGAACAAAGATTTTTTTGCCATATTATACAAGTATAAAATTGATATAATTTTTGCCATTTTTTGTTTATTTCTTATCTATGAATTTAATTATTATATTTCTCTTATGAAAGTCCCTATTCACGATGGTGCATATTATCTTCTTAATGCTCATGATTGGTTGACAAATAATCCTCTGAGTGAATTTTATAGGCCGCCTCTAATTTCTTGGATTATTGCTGGAATTTGGTCAATAACTGGTGAAAGCTGGGTTATTGTAAAGGGTTTACAATCAGCTTTCACTGTTAGCGCTGGCATCATATTGTACATTCTTTTGAGAAAACACAAAGGTGCCATGTTTGCATTTAGTGTTACAGCTCTTACTATGGTAAGTGGGTCCGTGTTCTTCTTTAGTACCCAGATTGGGACTGAAGGGTTATCGTTATTCTTTGTTGTTCTTACTTTATATCTTCTTAAAAGTCAAAAAGAAAGTCATTGGTTTTTGGCAGGGATAACCATTGGATTGACCTTTGCTTCACGCTATCCTATCATTCTGCAACCACTTGTAATTTTTCTAGTAGAGAGCCTAATAGTTAGAAAACCTAGGCATATCATTAAAACAATTTCAGGCTTGATGCTTGTTATTACGATAGTTGTTTTAGTAGTATATTTAAAGGCTGGCACATTTCAAACGGCGCTTGGCAAAGATACTGCTCTTACATTGTTATTCTCGCCATTCTATCTAATAAACTCAATTGATATATGGGGTTTAGCGTTCTTGCTTGTCCCTATTGCTTTACTACATAAGAGAACATATAGTGACAAATTTAATTACGCCTTTATTGCATGGTTTATTGGCTCCCTTCTATTTTGGAGTGCAAATAGTTCAAACTTTCAGTTTAGGTTTACTATCCAGTACACACCTGCAGTTTATTTCTTGTCTGTGCTCGCAATTGAAAATATCATAAAAAATGGCATAACAATTGATAATACAATTCTTTTCTGGCGTAATAGCATTATTTCACATGTCAAATATTTTAAACACAGGTTTAAATATGATATACTCGGACGCTGGCCAGATTAAACATTGATATTATACAGCCATTAAAAACAATCGTAGTAATGTGATCGAACATTTTAATTTGTTAACTTCTTTCACGATTGGCTTTTTTTAGACTTCTCTATTAAATAAATCATGTGGCTCATTAAGTCTACAGGCCTAAAACCATCCTAAGGGATAAATGTCATTAGGATATTTATGGTCTTTTACTGTTATCATCTTAACCTTGAGGCTATGTTTGTTATTTTATCTTAAATGTGTTTTTAGAGTGGTTTTGCCATGTTAGGACATAGAACAGATAATATATTTTTTCTTTGATTCATTAGGATCTGTTAGTTTTATTGAATTTTTTATAATAAGATTCTATAAATTTATTCTCTACCTTTGCATTTTTAAATATAAATACTCAGTCTAATGGTTTAGTTTTGATAAAGGTACAAGTTTATGAATAGAAAGGAGTGGTTCGTAAGGTTTCTTATACTAGGAGCAATTGCAACCATCCTTATAATCAAAGCATACTTGTTACTCTATGTCCTGTTTTTTGTTGGAATCTACAGCTTCCTTACAACAGTGCTATTATTCAGTATTTTTGTGTTGAGTTATTTCAAATATAGAGATCCATTTAACAATGCCAAAGATCTCGTATTATCTTCTTCAGATCACCTTCCACTTGTCTCAATTGTGGTGGCGGTAAAAAATGAGGAAGAAAATATCCGAAACTGTGTTCAATCTTGTATTAATAGTACATACCAAAATAGAGAAATCATAATTGTCAATGATGGAAGTACAGATAGAACAACTGAAATTTTAAAACAAATGCAATTAGAAAATGGGTCAAAATTGCAGGTAATTCATCTACCTAGAAATTTAGGGAAAAAACAAGCGATTGAACATGCAACCAAGATTGCAAAAGGGGAAATTTATGCATTTATGGATAGCGATTGTGACATGAATAGTGATGCAGTAGAAAAGGCAGTAAAGATTTTTCTATCCGATAGAAATATCGGGGCTTTGGCTACATATGCGAGAGTAAGGGATGTATACAAAGGAACCTTACTAGAGAAAATGCAAGATGTATGGGCGGATGGACAATTTAGACTACTTAAAGGGATGGAAAGTTCTTATAATTCTGTCACCTGCTGTTCAGGTTCACTCTCATTTTTTAGAAGGCAGGCCATTCAACAATTTATGTATGAATGGGCTCATGATAGATTTTTGGGTTTAGAGAATTTTAAATATGCAACAGATAGACGTTTAACCGCTCATGTTCTTGGAACTGAAAATACCTCTATTGCAACTATTTCTTCCCAAACTAATTCTTATAACAAAAATAATACACAACTTCTGCAAAATATAAGAACTTCTGATAAAAATATTGGCGACTCTGCATCCTTAGATCAGTATGCCAATAGTTCTAGCAAAATTGAAAGACAGAACTATTGGAAGGTAGTGTATAGTTTTAGTGTACGAGTAAATATGGGAGTCCCTAAAACTTTTCGTTCTCTTATATTACAACAAGTTCGATGGAGAAAGAGCTTTATCAGAAGCATCTTTGCAACAGGAAAAATCTATTGGAGACGTCCGTTTATTGCAGCATTATTATATTATTTATCAATTGCAATGAAGCTCGTTAGACCCTTTATTGTAATATTCACACTATTTGCTATGCCACTTTTAGGAGATTATCTTACACCAGTATTTTATTTCAGTGGAATATTATTTGTAGGAATGATTTATGCTGTTGACTTTAAATTGGCTAATCCCAATAATGACCTATGGATATACCGTCCATTAATGACATTACTTTCAACATTTGTATATGTCTGGTTGATATTTTATGCAGTATTAACAATTAAGAAAAAGACAAAATGGAGAGATTAGCAGATCTTAATGGTAGTAAAAATAAACGCTAATTGATCACAAGAGGCAATCGCTGATCAAGTTTCATTATCTATGCAATGTTAGTCATAACGATCATTATCATTGTGCATTCAACGTTAAAAAGAATATAAACCACTCAGAAGGAACATAATCGATATGCGCAAAAACAAATTTGTTATGACATTTCTGTTTTTTCTGACCATCAGCTGAGGCTGACATGATGACAGATTCCAATTATAGAGGAGACAAAATATCAAGGCGAGACTTTCTCAAATTATTGGGAACGAGTATAGCCACTGCATATTTTGCATATGGAATTGACTTTTTAAATGGAATACTCGGGAAATCTAAAAGACTAAGACGAGCATATGCAGCTGCATTGACAGCAGGTATGTTAGATGAAGACGGAATTCTTATGATGGCATCACCTAAACCAGGTGGATATTCGTACAGATTTGATGTAACCGAGGACCCAACTTTTGATAAAAGCTTGGATATAGCAGCTGGAGCGTTTGAATCTAAGCAGGAAGGATCTATTAAGTTTGTTAGATTTACAAGTACCAATCCAGGCAACACAGGGCAGGGAAGACATACAGTGCGTTTCCACATCTTCACTGAAGACAGGGCAAATGAAGACAAACAGAAATATAATTGGACAAATGGCGCGGCGCAATATGGTTGGCTGACAACACCCAAAGACCTCTCCAATGGAGAATGGACCTATATTTGTAGACCTAATGGAATCTTGAAGCCTGAAGACTCTATAGCTGCAAAACTTGGAGGCGGTAGACATTCCCGTCAAGCTGATAAAATACATGATGCTTCATGCTGGAATGTTCATTGGTCCTACAATGCTTCAATAATAGATGCAGTATCTTTTGAGTTTGACCATCCTAATTATGAACATGGCCATACCGTTAAGTTATTCAACAAATACCAACCATTGGGCGACAAATGGTTTGGATGCAAGGTTGTAAGTATTGTAAATGCCGATAAAAGTGCACGACATATTGTAACGTACTTTAATGAAGAACCTATAGATAATAACACAGGTAAACCAAAGAATGAGGGTTGGAAAAAATATTTTGAATTTATACACACGGGTCAAGGGGACAAATATAAAATCCCACACACTTGGGGTGGAGCAAAGAACACCTGGCGTAATGATTGGTTAACGAGTATAGATATCGCCTATATGAACCATAGAGAAATAAGTACATTTAGTAACCTAATCTAAATTGAATTCTCTGTAGTACCTTTTTTTAAATTCATGATTGACGGGGATTCGGTGGAATGTAAGAGTAGTTTTACTCAATGGCGATTCACAATTGGAAAATTTATAATAAGATCATCCATTTCATCTAGCATGTTGTGATTGTTATTCATTTTTATATTGCAATTGTCCTTATTGTAATACATTAATAACAAAATGCCGTTGCATAAGACGAAACAATCTGGTGGTTATTATAATTGAATCGTTGAATTTAGTACCTAATGACGTTATTGTTTTCATTATATGAATATATATTAATCATATTGGATGAAAGTTAAACTTTTGCGTTATTTATTATCTTTCGAAATAGAAGAGCTAATAATTGATAATCAATAAAACCTATAAAGAAAAATATTTTGTGTAGAGGCTTCAGCTTTGAGTGTTCTATGAAATTCAAAAATCAAAAGTAATTATGTTCTTTGAATAACTACTTCTTCTTGCTTTTCCTCTTCTTCTTTTAAGAAAATATACTCATCCCTAACAATTGCTCCTTTGAAATCTTGCCATGCATTAAATTCTTGAATATCTATATCAGGAATCTCTACATACAATAAAACTTCTCGTCTAGTCATTCTTTTCTATATACTCCTTTTGCAATCATAGCTTTGCAATATGCATAAATAAACGTAAGGTTTTATGTAAAAATTATATCGATATATAAAGACAGAAGAATTACCCAAAGATGGCATAACAGAAAAGACAGAATTCATCAGTGAACAACTGTATTGAAGGTTAAAGAAAGATATTAAATTTGAAAAACTATTATGAAATTGCAGTCATCAGAAAGATCTAAAAGGATATTGAATTTCCGCACACAAAGGTAACATTAGGAATATGCATAAAGTCAACCTCTTCTACTACTAATAATAATACTATTGGAAACAAAGATGAAAATTACCACCGCTAAAAATACGAGCGAATTGAAACATAGTATACTATATTAGTCGCTGGATTTTTTGTGATTTACTGGCTTGTTATATGTTAGATATTATTGGAGATAGACTTTCTATTCTCTATTCCATAAGTATCGGCAAATCTTCAAACGCCTGCACTACTCTATTAATAACAACCCGAGCTTAGATTACGGATTTTTTAATCTATTCTCTCTATGAGCATACTTGAGTCTTCAACATAACTATGACGGATATATATATATGACTTTGTTATCGAGCTATTTTCAAATGATTTAATTATATTAACCAGAAAACGAGGCAGTATTATGATGATTACATAAACATTCTCATCTCAAAATCAAGAAAAGATTATTTAAAAACCCTTCACTGTATGTAAGAAGCTGATGTTTGCAAGCCAAATGCATATAACAATCCATCCCTAGATCCAATAAATAACATATTACTAGCAATACATGGCGAAGAATCTACAATGTCCATCGTCGGGAATTTCCAAAGTTGACTACCAGTGCTGATATCAAGTCCATAAATATGTGAATCAAGAGAACCAAAAAATAATACTCCGTCATTTTCTGTTAATGCTGGCGAAGACCAAATCCTATCGCCAGTTTCGAATTCCCATAACGTTGATCCGTTAATACAAGAAAGACAGTATATCTTCTTGTCTGAGGATGCGAAGAACACTCTGTCTTTTAAGATTGCGGATGAGGCCAAAACAGGTTTTGATACTTTTTTATTCCATTTTATTAATCCATCATATTGTTCTAAACAATACATGCCACCAGCATGGGTTCCTATGAATATCAAGCCATCAGATGACAAGCATGGCGACGAAGATCGGATTTTACCGTTGAGTTTTGTTTTCCACTGCATGGTCCCATTTAAATCCAAACAGTATAGAAAACCATCATCCGACCCTACAAAGATGTTGACACCATTAAAGGAAGGTGAGGACCAAATCTCACCTTGGGTTCTAAATGTCCATCGAAGGTTTCCTTTCATATCAATTGCGTATAAACTTGTATTCAATGAGCCGACAATTATCATATCCTTAGCTAAGCAGGGAGAGGAAAAAATATCACCGTCAATTTCAAAATTCCATATTTGCTCTCCTGTCCTTGTGTGTAACGCAAAAAGTAAATTTTTTCCAAGAAAGGTTGTTTCTTTAATCCATGAATCAAATGTTGCGGCTATTAACATATCTTGGTGAAGCAATGGTGAAGATACTATAGGACTACCGATATTGAAATGATACTTTATTTGCTTTTGAAATACATTTAAAGCAAAGATCCTTCCAGTAATAGTTGAAGAGTAAAGAGTACTATTTTCATAAACTGGAGAGGCTATTATTGGTCCTAGTTCAATTAGCCATTGAAGTGAAAGCTTTCTAGGTAATGAGGAACTACTTATGCCTGTTCGCATCGCATTTCCTCTAAACATTTTCCAAGAATGTTCTTGTGATTTCAATAAGGAGTATCTAGGATGAGTCAACTTATAATAGGACAAGACACGTATAGTCTTTATTTGCTTGCTTTTTTAGCTAGGTAAAATATCTTGTATACTTTTTTTATTTTGCATATTCAAGCTCATTTGTTGCTTTCTCCAATTGAATTCAAAGTCAGAAAAGATGTAAGATACATGGATATTTACAAAGATAGATTCTATTGTGACTGAATATGATATGCCAATTCAATGATATGCTAACTCATGAATAGTATGAGTGGATATGCAGGCTTCATACAAAAGAATGCAATTTTAGAAATATTAATCTAGATAGCCTTAATGTGGAATGGGTCTCCTCTTTCCTAGAACCAGCCATGAAGCCGATAGAAAAGCGTCATTCTCTATAGATGAGTAAACTGACAACAGCCGATTTTGACCATTTATCAAAGGTCGTCACAGTAGAGATGATAGGAATACTTCAGTCACATATGCTAATTGCATCGATGCTATTTAGAAACGAAAAAGAGGATATATGAGATATATGAGATTCTTTAGTCAACCTGTTAAATCTTAATTTTAGTGCAATTGATGATAAAAAGATAAATCAAACAAAATTTGAATTCATAATTAAAAGCACCTAACTTCGGATTTGAATTAGATTTTAAATCTATTAACAAGAACACAAAACCTTGAAACCACAATGTCATAATTAAAGACTAAAACTATTCATATTTTTCGATTCATTATATTATAGTGCATATTTGTTAACAGTTCTGTGTTTAAGTAATGTATATACTTTCTACAGATAATGGTTAATCCTCGTACTCCAGAAATTCATGAGAAGTAGAATAGTGACCAGGAATTGATGCTCTGAGTTTCTTTGATTTATCTTGAATATAATTATTCATTTTCCCCTAAAAAATTCTTTTACTCATCCTTTTTAAATGCTTCAATTTCGCTATTCTTTCTGTGAATGTCAAGTTCGTCATCTAGCCCGTCAGATCCGTCGTCAAGTTGGTCAAAGCAGAAAATAGGCGTGTATAATTGTGCTGTTACAGTATATACTGTCGATTTCAATGGTATATATTTTCATTAGTAGTGTACTACATATTATGAATGCCATAAAGAACTAAAGGATATCGTTCTAGAAGAAAGTTATAACCTAATCACTTGGAAAGACTTGGAGGATGAAATAAAATAATAATTTCTGTCAAATTGTTATTATAATTCTAGTAAATACGTTCAATACAGTCTCCTGTCCAAAACATACCATTCTTATTATTACTATGATGCATTGATACCCTCATGATAAAAAACACATGAAACTATTTAATGAATTGATTGTAGTAACGTATAATGAAGACAAGCGCAACACCAAAATAAATAATAATATAACAATCAAAACTAAACTTCCAAAACTTCCTATACTTTTAACACAAAGTATACACACGAATAGCCAATCTATATAGACTATCGGAGTGAGCAGAGATGACTGTACAAAGATAACAAGTAAAATGGAGTTAAAAGAAATGGCCTACGGTTCATGTAGTAGCTATTTCATTCTTTTCTAAATGGCTCAATAGTAGCCATAGTCCGTCTTTTTATGTTACTTAATTATAATCGGGAGGATAAAACTAAATATAGCTCCCCTCCCATCGCCATTATTTTCAGCCCATATCTTTCCACCATGATCTTCAATAATGCTCTTTGAGATAAACAATCCTAAACCAGTGCCCTTAGATGATTTTGAAGCAAACTTTGAAAATAATCTTGGCAAAATCTCTGGATCTATACCCGAACCAGTATCTTTGACACTAACAATGACTTCTTTATTATTATCTTTATTCTTTTCTGTAGAGACTAAAATACTTTCGCCTTCCCCCTTTTTAGTAAATTTAACAGCATTACTTATTAAGTTACAGATCACTTGAGTCAGCCTGGTTCTATCACCTTCTATTATAATTTCTTCTTCGGTGGGTTTGTATAGTATTTTCCTTCTGTTATTATAACCACCTTGCAATTCCTCTTCTTTGGTGTTTATTACTATGTCGTCTAATGCATTTAAAATCAGATCATTTAGATTAAGTCTTTCTCTGTCTATCTTCAAAGTATTACTTTCTATTCTTGTAACATCTAGTATGGCCTCTGCAAGTCGCTGTAGTCTTTTCGCATTACGAAGAATAGCCGTGACGCCTTCTCTTTTTTTGTCATCTTCTAATTCTTCTTCTAGAATTTCTGCATATCCTATGATAGGCATAATGGGTGTTCTCAACTCATGTGCTGCTACGTTGATAAATTCAGTCTTTATACGGTCGGCTTGCTCTAGTTCTTGATATATATCAGTCTGCCTCCAGAGAGTTTCAAATATTGAAAGATAAGAGACAACAGTTGCCTGACTATTTGAATATACCGACCATCCAATAGCCGTTTGAGGACTAGTGTTTTGTTTTGAATCATCTTTTAATTCGGTAATCAAAGAATACTTTCTATCAACTACCAATGATTTGATTTTAATTCCTAATGTAGATGCAATATTACGATATTCAATATTTTGTTGTTGTTTATGTTTTAAGTTATGTAGTGATTCTTTGATATAATTGTCTGTAGGAGTGAGAAGTTTGATGCTTGACACCCTTGTCTGCTAATTGACCTAAAGTTTGTATTGTCCCTTCATATTCTTGACGGTGAAATGCATTGGCTGTAGAATATATTATGTCGACTTCTTTTGTAGCTTTTCTTAAAAGATCCCACTCTATTCTTTCTGCCTCTTCAGGGCTTTGAATAACTTCTGTAACTTCTGGTATGATGCCATACTCTATTTCTCTTATCTTTTCTTCAGATGGTATTGCTTTATTCCAAAAGCTATCAAATATGTATTGCTGCCTGCTCTACAATTTCCTTAACATTGCTATAGATAAGTTGTTGTAGTGGTTCTGCTTTGTTGAGTCTAGTAGAAGCCACATATTCTTTTTCATCACTGACTTCAAAGTTACCTTTAACTCCGTCTAAATGGCGAATCTCTGAAAATTTTAACATCTCTTTACAATATGTGAGATTATCTTTTGTAATTTCAGTAACATATCTAAGCTTTACACTTCTATCTTTAGAGCAGCAAATCTTTCTTTTCTTATAGATTCAACTTCTATAATGACAGACGGTGCAGTAGAATCTATGACACAATCTATTTTCTGTTTTGCGTCAGATACAAATTCTACAAGTGCTTTAGTAGCATTTTGACTTCCATAAAATATCTTTGTATATTCATTTTTATCAATAAGGACTTTATTATTATTTTCTACAGTTGCAAATTGTTTTATCTCATTGCTAATATTGTTATTTTCGGTTTCTTTATCTCTATCCCTGTCATTTGTACGAATAATTATAGTTCATCTACCCTACCGTTTTTACGATGCACAATCTCACTCTCTCTTTAATACTCCAATATTTTCTTTGTGAGCATAGTAGATAAATAGATGTAACAAATGTATGGTGAAATATCTTGATTATGTAAAAAATACCAACCTAGCGATAATTTGCTAGATGTCGGATATTTTTGGTTGCTATTTTGTTATTTCAAATGAATCAATCATCTTCTGTGCCACTTGCAACTCCTTTTCGTAGTCTTCTTCTTGTGCAACATATGTAATAATATATGCTTTGTCGTTTTTTATTGTCCAGACTTGCATTGTTTTTAGTCCTTGTAAACTAGTAAATACTATTTCATACCCTGGTATGCCTGCGAGTGTAGTTGTATTTGATTCAAGAAGTCTTTCTTCTAACGGGTTAATTTGACTATTTGTATATTCTTCTAATGTCATGTTACGTGAAGGTAGATTATTCACTTGAATCTTAACATTCTTCGCTAATGATGTGTCGGCAAGAGGATAGAAATCGATATCAGCGGACTGTTGTAGAAAAGATAGATCCAGCCTTCCCCAATCTGAAGGATATTGAATTCTTACTCCAAAGGTAGGATTATCATAAGTTACAAATTTGCTGTTTGTTTGTGCTACTGTTGTTTGTTGCCCTGTAAGCAAGACCGACAATAATGAAGTTATTATGATTATTGACAAACAAAATAAAAGGAATTTTGACAACTTGACTCTTAATATAATAAAATGCAATATGACTATCTTAAGGTTTCTTTGATAAATATGACTAATATTCATTTGCAGATAAAGGACAACTTGTGCAGAGAAAGTTTTGCATTTGATGACAGTGCTGAAATAATATATATACTTAAAAATGGATCATTGTAAAATACTTCGTGTCAGACGAATGAGAGCATGCTAAATTTTTTATATAAAATTGGGGAGGAAAATCAAATACACTTTATCAAATACATTTTTCTGCTTATTGTAAATAAGACTATAATGTAAGCGTAGAATCACCTCAACGGTTCTTTATAACAAAACCAAAGATGAATATTTTATGTGACTAATAATAATACTTCTGTACAGTCTGGTATACAACAGGTAGATGCTGAATGTGTCTCATTTTTTTCCTCTTTTGCTACAGTAAGAATAACATTTTCTATACTGTGACTGAGTTTTTTAATTATAAGTCGATTAATCGTTAACATCTAATATATACCGTATAGCATAATGAGGATTATCAATCTGATGGAAACCACTAAATATCGGTCATCCGATTTATTCACTGTTCTAAATTAAACGATCTAAATAGAATAAAGATTCTGGGAGTTGGCAGCAGTATACGAGAAAATCTTATAGTACTCAAGCCTTAAAAGTTGTATTTGATGCAGCCAAAAAATGTAATGCACAAACACAGTTGCTTAATTTGCATAATACAATATTGCCTATGTTTTATCCCGAGGCGACTGCATCTGATGATCGTGATGATAACATAACAAAAATAAGAGATGTGCTCAATTGGACAGATGCGTTCGTACTTGGGTCACCTGATTACCATGGTGCTATCTCCGGTGTATTGAAAAATTTTTTAGACTATTACTTCAACGAATTTGTTGGAAAAACCTTTGGTTATCTTTGCACTTTTCTATGAGAAAGGCTTGACTGTGATGGACCAGATGCAAACAGTCGTGCGCCAATGTTATGGCTGGACTATGCCTTATGGCGTATCTATAAATGGAGAACAAGATTTCGATCTAAATAAGGACATTCGTAATATATACGACTGGCACAACGGTTAGAAATGCTCGCACGCGATCTGGTTATCTATGGTAGACTAATAAGAGAACAATTTAATCGCGATTTGATAAGCAGCGAGTCAAATAC
The DNA here is from genome assembly GCA_963733025.1 of uncultured Nitrososphaeraceae archaeon. Taxonomy (GTDB): domain Archaea; phylum Thermoproteota; class Nitrososphaeria; order Nitrososphaerales; family Nitrososphaeraceae; genus JAJNBK01. The sequence continues at coordinate 59,998 of CAVTCE010000033.1, forward strand.
TTTTGATGCACATTATAGGGTTTAGCCATAACTTTTTTCCTTGAAAATTCATTTATTACAATCTCAATTATCTGAATTTGTTCAAATATCTATTTATTAAATATGACATTAAAACAAAAAATAATCAATGAATTCTATTTTAAGCAGAAGATGGACAACGGATCTATAAGGATTTCAATACATCAACATCATCCTAAAGTATATGATTCTAGCAATTTATTTGTCATACATAACAATCCTGAGTACATGTATGATCATATTTTATTATCGTAGTTTTTCAAGCTCACTGTCGTCTCGGTAATTTTTGGGATTCAATCTAAATCCTTTTGAGACCTCGAAAGGTACCTCTCGCAGTTTTAAATGATATTCTAGCTTCTTTTTCTTCATCTGCTTGTCTAGCCATAGAACAAATCTCTGCTCAATTGTGTGACTCTCTTGTTTGTTAATGTCGGGATAGAGATCCCTTAACTTTTCAACAAAATCTGAACTGACAGAAATCTCGAAAAAGTCCCAGCCCAGAGTTTTTTTACCATCACTATAACATTGGCATTGACTCTTAGTATGAGTTGCAAGTTCCAGTCCACCAATAAAGTCCATTATCTTTTGTCTTTCATTATCAAAGTCAATGCAAGATCCTGAAATAATAAGCACGGAAACTGTTTCGCCGTACCTTCTGGCTGGTGTTTTTCCTAAAGCATCATAGTCTTCTTCTTTAGATGAATAGATTTTATCCTTTTCTGCATCTAATTTGATATTTCTTACAATTATTATCTCACCTACAGACGCTCCTATGATTTTGCTGAGATGAGGATCCATTCTGATGATACCCCTATCTTGATCGTTTGGTAAGAGAGCTAAGCATTTGGCTTCTGTCGTTTTGTCTTTACCTATTATTTCAACAGAATCGCCTTCAGACAAACCCAAAGAAGTTAGAGAATCCTGATCTATACGCGCGACTCTGCGGCCAATATCGCTTGAATATTCTTCAAGCATCTTCAAAGATAAAGAACTATTGCTGCCACTCAAATCCAGTTTTTATTAGGTTACCTTTAATATAAGTAGTTTTATTCAATTCTTCCTACGGGTATACTTATTGAATATATCTCTCAAGAATGTTACAAGTGCGCTCTATTCCCAGATCGAGAGCATAGTTTCCCAGTCTTGGCCCTCTATCCATGTTTAATAACATTTTATAGAGCAATGTAAATAATTCCTTTGGTTCCATCTGATTGTTTCTAGCTATATTAAATATTTTAGACTGGAGATTCTTTGGAGCCTCGGCTTCATGTTCTGAACCAACGAAGGATTTTAAAGTATCAACTAGTTCTTTAATAGCTTTGTTATAGTTTTCTTTCATTTCTATTTCAAATTTTTCTTCTGTGAACAAGTGATCATTTGCCCAATTGGAAGCAAGTTCAATTTTTTTTTCCAAATCTTTGCTCTTCTGCTTTATCATCCCATATTTGATCAATCTGTCATATATCTTATCAATTCTCTCTTCATTAGAGAATAGAGCAGCCTGCTGTACTAGCATCCTGTACGGTACATGAGTTGAGGGTTGTAAAGGGGGTTTTAAATGATTAATATATTCATAAAGTCCTTTTAATTTTATCAATTTAGCTTGATTATTTTCTTTGATTTTATCAAAGTATATGTCTTCGTACAAGTCATATTCATCCATTAATACAGGAATATCATCGACTCCGACGTGCCTCGTACCTGTGATTCGCTTGAACAATAATAGAAGAATCGACTCTGGGGTTCCGTATTTTAACCACATTTGGGGGGTAAGAACATTTCCTGCTGATTTGCTAATTTTTCTTCCACCTTTATCAAGAAACATTTCATATTTGAGGTGCAGCGGATGAGCATACCCTAGGATCTCCTCTGCAACCCAATCGTTGACGCGGACAGAATCCATGATGTCTTTCCCATAGGCTTCGAACCTTATATCTAATGCATTCCACCTTGCGGCAAATTCTACTTTCCATGCTAATTTTCCATCTCCTTTGGTGATGTCTATCTGACCACCATATCCACATCCTTTCAGCTTCTTCTCGCCAATTCTAGATTCTGAGCAGACATAGATCACCTGCTTTTCATCAGGTAAATATTTTTCAGCTTTTGCTACGTATAATCTACCGCAACTTTCACAGACAGGAAAGTATGGCAATATTTCATTATATTTCTTTTGACCAACGTACTCGGCTATTTTTTGGCCAAGGAGGTTGCTATTTCGTAGAATAGTGTCTGTTTCTTTTGCCAACATCCCTTTCTTATAGACTTCAGATGCACTCTGAAAATGATAGTTTACATTAGCCTTGTCCAGGCCCTCAAGAAGAAGATGACTCATATGGGCTCCATATGACGTATGACATCCACCAAAGGGATCGGGAATACTAGAGACTGGCTTTGCTATGTAATCTTGAAGCCAATCTGGTAGACCAGGAGGGACTTTTCTTAGACCATCCATGTCATCTGCATATGCTATTAATTCCGCTTTGTAACCAAAATTTTCCAAGGCTAGCTTTATACCATATGCTCTAACTGCATCGCCCATACTTCCTATGTGAGGTATACCAGAAGCCCCAAGACCACTTTCTACTCTTATCAAATCTAACTTTCGTCCTAGTTTTTTTTCGCGGTTTAAAAGATTACCGGCTACCTTATCAATCCAGGTTCCCTTTCCGATTACTACTTCTGTCAATATTTTAGAGCACCTTTGACACGTACGGTCCGTTCAAAACATAACCCATTCTTCTATAGTATTCTCTGGTTCCTACTGCACTTATAACAGATAGTTTTTTTACTTTGAATTCCTCTTTGGCAATTCTTTCGGCTTCTTGCATAAGTCGAAAGCCATAACCTTGATGTTGATACGAAATATTTCCTTGTTGTTTTTTATTTCCAACATTTAACATCTGACCATATACGTGCAATTCCCTCACAATGGCAGCGGTATCTGGGTTATCTTCTCCCCTGAGTTCATTTCTATGGGGATAAAAAATTTTTCGCAATCGCAAAAACCCCAATATGACAGATTTATCGAGACTTTCAAATGCCAGAAAAACTTCGTGCCCTTTGGATGCATAGTAATCGATGCGATTCATCTTGATCTCTGTATCTGATAGATGTCTTCTTTGTAACCCGGCTTCTCTACATCGTATACAATGGCATTTCAGACCCCTTTCTTTTAATTTCTGCAATAATATTTGTCGCAGGTTTCCGCTTTTAGGACCTGCAATAATATCATTATATTCTATCTCTCTTTGAATTCTCATTATTCTAACCCATGGTGGAACCATTTTTTTAACTGCAATTAACACCTCGATCAAATCATCATCGCAATATGCTTTGTATCTTCCATCTTGATACAATTTATGTAAAGCCGTGCCTTGAATCACAAGGGTGGGATAAATCTTCAGCATATCTGGTCTAAATGTTGGATCTTCGAATAATGTCCGAAAATCCTCAATATCTTTTTCAACAGATGAATTAGGCAAGCCTGGCATCATATGAGCAACTATTTTGTAACCAGAGTCTTTTGCGATCTGAAATGATTGTCTAACATCATCTAAGGAATGCCCGCGGTTGATTGCATGATAAATTTCTTCGCGTAATGTCTGGACACCAATTTCTATGCGCGTAACTCCAAGTTCAAGCATTAAATCAATATGCTGTCGCTTACCGTAATCAGGTTTGGTTTCAACCGTCAGGCCAACACATCTGATGGATGCATTTTCATTAGCATTAATTGCTTCTTGTAGATTGGAAGACGATCTACTACCATTTAGAGCATCATAACAAGATTTTACAAAATCTTTCTGATAGTCTAAGGGCATGAATGGAAAAGTACCACCTACTATTACCACTTCTACCTTTCCAAGATTATGTCCTTTAGAATACAGCTGATTAATCTTGGATTGAATTTGACTGTAAGGATCGTAATCAAATTTTTGAGCTGTTTTTGTTACTGGTTCTGATCCTATATAGCTTGGCGGTGTATTATATTCAATCCCTCCAGGGCAGTAGACACATCTTCCATGCGGACATCCAAATGGCTTTGGCATCACCGCAACTACTATTACTCCTGAAGCCGACTTTGTCGGCCTTACCTTCAAAAGGTTGCGATATTGACTTTCATCAGAAAGATATTTTATAATATCTTCATTTTTTGGTAATTTATTGAGATGGTATTTTGATGACATTCTTCTTATAATTTTCAATATGGCTTTAGCTGAAAGATCATTCCTTTGTTGAACTTCTTTAGCTATCGTTTCGCACGTCTGTTCGTAAGTAGAAGCCGAAGTAAAACCATATTGTGTTTGCATTGATTTGAAAGACAAGCAGAAGTGAATATTAGTTTTTGTATATTGGTAAGAATACAGTTTTTTTATTTCAGTATGACCTGCGTACACAACTTCATGAGTATGTCTCATTTATTAGAATCGACTGAATACATCTTCTGTTATACAATAGATAAAGTTGTCCTGAAGCATAGATATAGAAGTATTGTATAGATTATAGATTATATTTAACTACGTGATCAACTTGTAATTAAAGCTGTATTGAGAAACAACATACTTAAAAATATCTAGCTTACACCTATGATCATATTATAATAATATTAATATCTCACCCTTTTTATACAAAGAATAAGACATTAGTAGAATTTAAGAAAAAAGGCTCTGTCTCTCCCGGGTAATGTGTCGAAGTGTTTATGCTTATATTATTTCTCTATGCTGTCTATATACAAACTTATTTAGTAGTAGCCTTGTCTATAACCTTTGACACCACTCATCACTTTCTGGGACATTTTATTATCAAATATAACTACAAGTTATTTTATAACTCTACATTTCTTCCGTCTAACTGAGCGATCACCTCTCCTTTTCCTCTCTGATCAACTATTCCTATTTGCATACACTTCATCCTGTGTTTTTCAACTATTGCCATGATCCGGTCAACTGAATTTTTCGGGATGATTATGCAAAATCCTATACCCATATTGAATGTTTTATACATTTCTTTTGTCTTGACATGACCGTCTACTTGGATCTGTCTGAAGATCCCTTGAGCATTAGGTAATTGATTAAGGTTAAATCTTACTTTCTTACTTAAACGAGATAATTTTGTAAAAGAACCGCCTGTGATATGAGCAAAGCCATCAACATCTATAATTTCTCCTTCTAAGATCTCCATTATAGGTTTGACGTAAATTCTAGTTGGAACAAGCAATTCCTCCCCCAGAGTGCGTGTTATATATTCCGGCTTGTCTTCTATTGAATATTTTGATAACAAGATTTTGCGAGCTAATGAATAACCATTCGAGTGCAAACCACTGCTTTCTATTCCTAAAATTACATCACCTACCTTAATTTTATCTCCTAAAATTAGTTGGGATTTAGAAGTTATACCTAATACCATTCCTGCAAGGTCGAAAGCATTTTTCCCGGCTCCGGAAATTAGATCAGGCAATATCGCTGTTTCTCCACCCACTATCGCTATTTCAGATTGTTTTGCTCCCTCGACAAGACCTTTGACTATCTCATCTATGAGATTTTCGTTCGGAGATTTTAATGCGATATAGTCAACAAAGGCAAGTGGCTGGGCTCCAATGCATATAATGTCATTGACGTTCATTGCAACACAGTCTATTCCAACGGTATCAAAAGAATCCGTCAGTTGAGCGATAATTACTTTGGTTCCTACGCCATCTGAATGAAGAGCAAGAATATTAGAATCTTTTTCGATTAGCCCAGCGTAATGTCCAAATCCAGAAAGAACCTTGCCTTTTTTTATAAAAGAATGAGTCGAGGAAATTAACTCACCAATAGACTGTTGGGATTTACGAATCCTTTTTAGATCAATTCCGACATCGTTATAGGTAGCATGTTTATTTGTCAATCTTCTCGACATTGTTTCATTCCCTTCAACTTTATTAATGTTAGAAACTGCTAAATTACAAAAGATTAGATAAAGGTAATCAATCTTCTATAGAATATAGGCAAGATATGGGCTCGGAAAATGCCAATCATGAAAAAAACCATAGATCGTCATTTACCAATACAGAGCAAACATTCATTGAGCTGGCTAGTTCTCAAAGATTATCTATATTGTTTAAATTGAGTGTGCAGAATACCAAAATTTCTAGCCTTGCAAAGGATCTAAATGTGACCATTCAGGAGGTTCATCGAAATATAAACAGATTAGTTGATGCAGGGTTGATTCACAAAGGTGCAGAAGGTATTTTTTCGCTCACAACCTTCGGATCGACTATCATTAAACAAATCTCCACGTTTTACTTTCTTTCTAGGAATAAAGAATATTTTTCTGACCACACATTAGGTGAGATATCGATAAAATTTATCCAAAGAATCGGGGCATTAAACAATTGTCAATACATATCTGGGCTAGTTGCTGTTATTGAGTCTTGGAAGCAGCTATACACTGAATCTAATGAGTATATTTATGGAATGTTACCACAAATACCCTTAGAATTAATTGAAACTGCAGTATCTCGAGTAAAAGAAAGCCACATCAAATTCAGATACATACTCCCACAAAAAGCTATAGTTCCAAAGAAGCGAACCGACATATTAAAAAGAAGTGGATTCTATGAATTATTAAAAACAGGATTAGTTGAAAGAAAGATGATCGATAGCATACAAGTAGCAGTTGTTCTGAATGAAAAACAAGCCACTGTGATGTTTAAGGATTCAAAAGGACAAATCGATATGAATTCGATGTTTTTTAGTAATTGCACAAGTATAGATAATGGTTTATTCCATGAATGGTGTCTTGATTATTTTAGATCTTGTTGGGAACATTCTAGATCTTTTGATGAAAGTAAACTAACGGAAGTCTAAACTATACTCAAGATAATCAAAAATAGTACTATGATTGTTACTATTATAAACTTAAATTATGAAAGCGACATAAATCCATTTTTTTGATAGCTGCCAGACAGCCGAAGGAGAATAAAGGGGCGATTTAAATTATTTCTGTAGAGACAGAGTTAAGATATAGAGGACGAAGGGATATGACAATCAAACAAACAAGGAATCATGTCAAATCTACAACAGAAATCTTTATGGAGGAGAGTAAATATATCATCCGAAATATCTCAAAATATTATGAAATATCAGAAAGTGTCTGATACTATTATAGATTTTATTGGTAATGAAGTAAAAAAACGTAACGCATATGGAATAGTAATAGGACTTAGCGGTGGTTTGGATTCGTCCGTATCTGCTACATTAGCAGTAAGAGCGCTAGGTCCTCTAGGAGTATTCGGCTTAATATTACCAGATTCAAAAATCACTCCGAAAAGTGATGTGGATGATGCCAGAGAACTTGCGAAGATCCTCAAGATAAAATATAGGATCATTGAAATAGGTAAGACAAAAAGCCAGTTATTGCAGCACCTTCCTAAAGACAAACTAGCACAAGGTAATTTTGCCTCGAGATTAAGGATGAGTATAATATATTACTATGCTGGAATAAGGAATCTTTTAGTTTTAGGTACTTCCGATAAGAGCGAATTAAAGCTAGGATACTACACAAAATACGGGGATGGTGCAGCGGATATCCAACCGATGGCTGATCTTTACAAAACAGAAGTTAGAGAATTAGGCAAGTTTTTGCATGTCTCTTATCAGATTTTAAAAAAGAAAAGCAGTCCTAGGATGTGGAAGGGCCAAACAGCGGAAGATGAAATTGGAATGTCTTATGAGGAGATAGATGAGACCCTGCTGCATTTGGAAACTAATTCTCTTGACAATTATGACTCAAAAAATGTTAAAAAAATAGTTACTATGATTCAAAAGAATTTACATAAGCAAGAGATGCCGCCTATATGCAAACTTCGTGATTGCATTTGAAGATAATTAGATAATCTTTTCTAAATTTGTAACTTCGGAGATGTTAATCTTCACTACTTGCATTATATCATATATGCTCGTCTAATAGGAAGATTAAATGCTAAATTGATAGTCGCTTATAGAATCATGCACACACATTACATTTGATATATTATTTTTACGCTGAATAGAATTCGATAAAGGGTCATATATTGAGAGAGGCCAGATGAGATATGATTTATCCACAACTTTAGAAACATATCACTTTTAAGTAAGTTCGCAAGATGCTCTTGTTAAACATGGTTTTTGGCAGAGACATAAGACTGGCTAGAATCTTAAAGGAGGGGAAGATGCTCTGCATTCCTATGGATCACGGTATTAGCAATGGTCCTATCCAAGGGTTAGAAAATATCCACGATATGATATACCAATGCGAAAATGCAGGTTTAACTTGTGTTCTTGTTAATAAAGGAGTTATAAAGACTATGCCAAGACCTCTTAAAATAGGTTTGATTGTACATTTCTCTGGAAGTACCTCTATCGGGCCTGCCCCAAACAGGAAGGTTTTAATGGGAAGCTTAGAAGAAGCATTGAGATTAGGGGCTGATGCTGTATCAATTCATATTAATATTGGATCCAAGGAAGAACCCGAGATGCTCCAGAAGTTGGGGACGATTTCTGATAAATGTGATGAGTGGAGTGTACCGCTCGTAGCAATGATGTACCCGCGGGGTGAGAATGTCAAGAACCCTTATGATCCAGATATTGTAGCCCACGTAGCGAGAATAGGTGCAGAGGCAGGAGCTGATATCGTTAAGACAGTATACACTGGTGATAGTGATTCTTTTAGAAGAGTAATAAAAAGCTGTCCTGTGCCTGTTGTGATAGCAGGAGGACCGAAGGCAAATACTGATGAAGAAATAATCGAGATGTGCGCAGGAGCAATGAAAGCAGGTGCGAAAGGCGTTACATTTGGTCGTAATATATTCCAATATCAAAACCCGCCAGCAATCGTAAATGCACTACATAAAGTGATTGTACAAGGCATCAGTACAAAAGAGGTGTTAAGACATCTTGCAAAATACAAAGAGTAAAGAGATTATAATTAATCCGACGGTTTCATCATCTAATCTAGATGAGTTTCTATCTAGACTAGATGATATTACAATTATAAAAGTAGATCCGAAATTTGTACAAGCAAAGAATTTCAAGACAATTTTTGAGTCACCTGATGCAGATTTAGTTATATGCAAAACAATTGGGGATATACAAAAACTTAAGTCTGTTGGCAAAGTTGCAGGGTTTCTCAAAAGAGTTTCAAATAATGAAGACATTGATGAAATTGGCAGAGCTTCCCAAGCTGGTGCAGACTTTGTGATTGTCGAAGCAGAGGATTGGAAGATAATACCTTTAGAAAATGTGATAGCTAAACTCCATAAATCAAATACTAAAGTCTATACTTCTATCAAAAATGCAGAAGAGATCAGAACAATGTTTTCAGTTTTAGAATTGGGCGTAGATGGAGTCATATTCTCAACTGATAATGAAAAGGAAGTAAATGAATTAAGGAATTATCTAGATGCTTTTGTTTTTCCAATTAAATCAGCGAAGATTTTAGATGTCAGCGATGTAGGGACAGGCGAACGAGTCTGTGTAGATACTACGTCAATGCTTCAAGTAGGGGAAGGTATGCTTATTGGAAGTAAATCTAACTTTTTATTCCTTATTCATAACGAATCGGTGGGATCCTCATTTACATCTCCAAGACCCTTTCGAGTAAATGCAGGTGCAGTATATTGCTACACCGTGATGCCTGATGGAAAAACAAAATACCTCTCAGAAATAGAAGCAGGAAGTGAAGTATTAATAGTTAAAAATGATGGCAGTTCGAGACGTGTCACTGTAGGAAGATCAAAAATTGAGACCCGTCCTTTAAGATTAATAAGAGCAGAGATAGAAGGTGAGACTGGAACTATAATTTTGCAGAATGCAGAGACAATAAGATTTATAAAAAGTGATGGTACGCTGTTGCCAGTAACAGAAGCGAGAGTAGGCGATGAAATACTCTGTTACATCAAACCTCCTTCCGGTAGGCATTTTGGAATGGAAGTAAAAGAATTCATAGTAGAGAAATAGAAAAGACTGACACGCCTGGAAAATAATATTTCTTTATCGGAAAGTTGATTATTTTAAAGTGTGCAGGATATTGATAAATCTATAGCGTTTAGTTGATGCTAGTTCAACAAAACATTGTTAACGAAATAATTACAGGCAACTGTAAAGAAATTTTGTCTAGAATTCCAGCTAATTCAATTCAACTGACTATTACTTCACCACCATATAGAAATGCTATTGATTATAATATGCATGTCTCTGGAAATGGTGGATATTATCGAGGCCGAACAAAATTAGAGACCAGTGAATACCTTGATGACATGGTAGAGATTTTTAATGATAAAGTATATCGAGTGACAAACAATGGAGGATACTGCTGCATAGTTATTGCTAATGAAGTCACTAATGGAACATTATTACCCTTGCCTCATATGCTTTTATCAAGGCTTATACAGCCATTTGGTAATTGGAACCTACATGAGGAAATTATATGGCATAAGGTTACTGGAGGTACCAACCGATATGGATCGTTTGTCATCAATCCATATCCAAAGTATTACAGGGCCAATATTATGCATGAATTTATTCTTGTGTTAAGAAAAGGAGATGTAAATAGCGGCAGAACACAACGTATAGAAATGCTTCCAGCAACACATGAAGAATGGACAAAAGAAATTGCAAACTCAATATGGCATATTGCTCCTGTACCTCCGGGATATATAGAACATCCATGTCCATTTCCCGAGGAAATACCATATCGACTGATGAAATTATATTCCTATGAGGACGATGTTATTCTCGATCCCTTCAATGGAAGTGGGCAAACAACTAAGGTAGCTTTTCATTTTCACCGCCGATACCTAGGAATAGACACAGTTAAGCAATATACAAAATTGGCTAAGGGAAGACTGAATGATGAACCTTTACATATAAGACCGGAGGCCTTAATAGCGAATTGGAAGAAAATTCCGTCACATCATATCCGCCGCATCCACTAATCTTTCACATTTAATTATTAGTTGTTCCTTCAGATACAATTATGGCTGCGGCTACATCGTCAAATAGAAAATCACCTAGATCATACCGATGTGATATTTGTGGAAGAAATTTTGATAGTATTGAAGAATTGAATAGTCATAAAAGAATAGAACATGGTGAGACAAGTAAACCTCCCGCTGGAGTAGGATAAGAGAAGCGTCTAGCTTAAAAGTAATATCCTTTCAAAAGCAATTAATTTTACTTTTATCATACGATATCTGTTTGAGTAAAATATGTGTATCAATAGCGGCTTACAATTTAGAACAACTTAAAAGACAAATAAATCAGGCCTTTGATTATGGAGCAGATTATGTCGAAATTCGTTTTGACTTTCTCAATTTATCTGACATGGATCAAGCGATGAGTATTGCTAATACGATAAATAAAAAAGCTGTGTATACTCTCAGAGCCCCTGATGAGGGCGGCCAGTTTAAAGGAAGTATTTCTGAAAGAATTGCTTGGTTAAAGAAATTATCTGCTTCAAAGCCAATGCTATTAGATGTGGAACTATATACAATTAAATATAACACTTATTTGGCGGATTATCTGAAAGAACACAATATCTCATTATTGATTTCTTGGCATGATTTTGAAAAAACTCCGCCAGATGCAGAACTTACAAAAGTTTTATACGAAATGAGAACATATAGCCAAAACATCAAGATGGTTACAACTGCACAAACAACTGTAGATTCTTTGCGTTTGCTCGACTTATATGAAAATGCTTCGCGATTAAATTTGATAGCATTTGCTATGGGTGATGCTGGTGTAATATCTAGGGTGTTGTGTGCGATTATTGGAAATGCTCCATTTACTTATGCCTCTCTAGAAAAGGCTATATCTCCTGGTCAATTGACCATTAAACAAATGAGAAAGTTATATGATAGAATTAATGATCATTTAAACCAAACCACCAATGCAAAGCCAAGTTAAGACATATTGTATAATTGGAGATCCTGTTTATCATTCATTGTCTCCTTCTATGCAGAATGCTGCCTTCAATTCATTGGGTCTAAATTGTACGTATATTGCATTTCGAGTCCCAAAGGGCCAACTGGAAGAATCAATAAATGCCTTGAAGGCAGTAGGAATATCAGGCTTCAATGTCACAATACCGCATAAAGTAGATATATTAAAGTATATTGATCATCTTGATTCTAGTGCTGAAAAGGCGACCGCGGTAAATACCGTACATAATATTAACGGGACTTTGAAAGGCTATAACACCGATATCTTCGGGTTTATAGAACCACTGCGAAAACGGAATATAAATTTTAATGGGATGAATATTCTTTTATTAGGAGCTGGAGGAAGTGCCTGCGCGGTAATTGCTGCGCTCTCTGAGGAGAAAGGAATAAACAAAATAATAATTTCTAATAGAACACAGGAAAAAGCTCGCAAATTAGCAAAAAAAGGTATGGACTTTGGCTTAGAGTGTCAAGTTACAGAAATGGAAAATATCAAACATATTGCTGTCGAATCACATCTGATTATAAATACAACTCCTATTGGAATGAACGACGAACAAAGCGTAATAGATTATGAACATATAAACAAGAACACCATTGTTTATGATCTTGTCTATAAGCCAGTTACTACTAACTTACTCGAAAATGCAAAATATGCTGAAGCAGAGGTTGTGTATGGGTATGAAATGCTGCTTGAGCAAGGTGCAAGAGCTTTCGAGATATGGACCAATCTGCAAGCTCCGCGTCAGATAATGAAAAAGTCATTGGTTGGAGGTATCGGAGGACCTGTATGAAGGTTATCGTTAAAGCCACCATGCATGGGGCGATATCTATCGTTAATGCTATTGCGACCGGCAAGGGATCTGCTTTAGGAATTTCTTTAAAAGTTATAGCCGAGGTAAAGATAAGTGATGGTCAGGGGATAAATTTTCCTGATAATAAAACAGACAAATTAATAAACAATATCATTCACTATACTATTCCAAAAGATATAATTGCCAACAACTTGGTTTCTATAAAGATTCACTCAGATATTCCTGCAGGATGGGGATTGAAAAGCTCAAGCGCAGTTTCTAATGCGGTAGCACTTGCATGTTGTATGATCGGTAAAGATGAAATAGATGATTATTCGGTTTTAGAGTCAGCTGTAAGAGCGTCAAGAAACGCGAAGGTCACGGTCACAGGAGCTTATGATGATTCTACAGCTTGTTACTTTGGAGGCTTTGTTATAACCGATAATTATCTTAACAAATTGATTCGCAGAGAAAGGGTTCAAGACGACCTATATGTGATAATTTTTCTTCCACACAATATCCAAAGAGGAGGGATCTACAAGTTGAAGATACTGTCAGATCTTTTTTCAGATGCTTTTAAAATAGCCGAAAAAGGTGAATATTGGAAAGCCATGAAAATGAATGGTGTCCTTACTTCTGCTGCATTCAGCACAAACTATGAACCCATACTCTGCGCATTAGAAGAAGGTGCATTATCTGCCAGTATTTCTGGTAACGGACCTTCGATATCAGCAATATGCTATAAGGATAGTATAACAAACATTAAATCCGCATTTTCAAAGTTCAAAGGTGATATCTTAGTTTCTACTGTCAATAATGAAAAGGCAAGTGTAGAAAAATTAGTTGGTTAATGTTCAAATAAAGAGATCAAAAATTAATGGTACTATTAGATGTCCGTCAAGCAAAAGCTATACACATCGTGCTATCGCAATCGCTTCACTTGTTCAAACCCCATCTATTATTACAAATATATTAATTGCCAGAGATACCCTTGCAACCCTGACTGCCTGTAGATCCCTGGGGGCAAATATTATTATGCATAATAATAATAATACGCTAAGGATAGAAGGAAAGAGAAGATTTGACCCTCCCGATAATATTGTCAACGCCGAGAACTCAGGAACTACTATTCGGTTTCTAACAGTCATGTCTGCACTGGTACATAAAGGATTCACTGTATTGACAGGAGATGAAAGTCTAAGGAAAAGACCGATGCAACCGATCTTAGATGCCTTGCAACAATTGGGAGTTCAATGTTATTCTACAAAAATGAACGGCACTCCTCCTCTTATAGTTAGAGGAGGTGGCATAAAAGGAGGGACAGCAGTGATTGACGGGACTGTTTCAAGCCAATTTATCTCTGCTCTTTTAATATCATGCATATATGCAGATACAGATGTCACTTTGAAAGTTAAAGGGGGACAAGTGTCTGCTCCATATATTGATGCGACATTAGCTACCATGAAAGCATTCGGTGTTATTGTAAAGCAAAGAAACAAATTTTCGGAGTATCATATATGCAACGAGGAATATAAGTCGACGTTGTTTGATATTCCCGCTGATTTTTCAACTGCAGCATTAATTATAGCGGCTGGAGTACTTGCTGGAAATCGTCTTAGCATCCAAGGAATAAATTTCTCTCTTCCCCAAGCAGATTCACATATAATTGAGATTATTAGATCCATGGGAGGTAAGATCAAAGTAAATAGACAGAAGGGCGAGGTGATCGTTCAGGGATCTAGCAATCTTAGCGGAGGTAATTTCGATCTGACTAATAGTCCAGATCTATTGCCAGTAGTGTCTATATTAGCATTAAAATGTACGAAAACCGTTAGAATAATGGGAATTGCTCATGCTCGATTAAAAGAGACTGACAGAGTCTCAAATATTGCAATTGAATTAGCCAAATTCGGTGCAACCGTTAAAGAGCTAAAAGATGAGATATCTATAACCCCTCCGACGGTAATAAAGAACGCCTCAGTTGAAGCCTATAATGATCATAGACTTTTTATGGCATTTACTATTGCATCAATGCTAACTGAAAAATCTATGGTTTCAGGAGCTGAATCAGTAGACGTATCCTATCCAAATTTCATTCAAGATATGGTGAACCTCGGAGCAGATATAAACTCCTTGTCAGATAGCAAATAACAAATTTCTTACTTATTATGCTTTACAATTAAATAACTTTATCGCGGATAGACTAAATTATCAGCAAACATGCTGAAATATTAACTGTATATTTATAAAAAAATCAGAAAATCTCTGCTCTATTCAGGAACTTATGCCAAAAAGCCAATATAGAGAATAACAGTAACATTTGCAGTACTTATAACATGGTTGGAAATATACTCGGTGATCGTTTTGTCGCTGTGAGTTTTGGCGAAAGTCATGGTAAGTGTATCGGTATGGTGGTGGATGGCTGCCCTGCAGGATTGCCGCTTACAGAATCAGATATCCAGTTACAGCTAGATCTGAGAAAACCAGGTCAGTCCGTCATTACTACACAAAGAAAAGAAGAAGATAAAGTCGAAATAATATCAGGAGTTTTTAATGGGTTTACTACCGGTGCCCCAATTTGTATGGTTATATGGAATAAAGATTTGGATTCAAGGTCATATGAATTAATCAGAACAATACCAAGACCAGGACATTCTGATTATCCAGCGATGATAAAATATGGCGGCTTTGCAGATTACAGGGGAAGTGGAAGGTTTTCAGGAAGATTGACAGCTACGCTAGTAATGGCTGGAGCCATTGCTCAAAAATTATTAGAGTATTGTCTAGGAATACAAACAACTGCATATACTGTTGAAATTGGAGGTATCAGGGCTAAGAACTTGACGTTAGAAGAGATAAAGAAGAATAGATATACAAACGAAGTAAGATGTCCAGATATGCAATCAGCAGAATATATGAGATCTGCAATCATGGAGGCAAGAAAAGATGGAGATTCGCTAGGAGGTGTCGTCGGGTGCATTAGCACAGGATTACCGGTAGGACTAGGTGAACCTATATTCGGATCGATAGAGTCTGATCTCAGTAAGGCGCTTTTTAGTATCCCTGCAGTAAAGGCTATTGAATTCGGGTCAGGTTTTGACGGTTCAAAACGACGAGGATCTGAAAATAATGATCTGTATATTAAAGTAGGTGATAAAATAGTTACAAAGACTAATAATTCAGGTGGCATTTTGGGTGGATTGTCAAATGGTATGCCAATTGTGATAAGAGTAGCGTTTAAACCTGCTGCGTCAATAGCAAAAACTCAGCAAACAATTGATGTTTCTAATGGTTCAGAAACCAAGCTGAATGTACCAGGAAGGCATGATCCATGCGTAGTGCCCAGGGCGCCACCAATAGTAGAATCTGTAGTATCCATGGTTTTAGCGGATCATGCGATAAGAGCTGGATTTATTCCACTTGTCTTAAAGAGGTGATATGATAAATGAACAAAAATGATGATGATCTAAATAGGCTACGCTTTGAAATTCGTGATATAACTGCAGATATAATCCATAAAGTCCAAAAGCGAATGGAAATCTCAAAGCAGATTGGAGAAATCAAAACCAAAAACAATATCGATGTAGAAGACGAAAAGGTTGAAAGTGACCTCAGAAATTCCGCATTAAAAATTGCAGATGAAATTGGGATGAACTCAGAATTCTCTGGAAGATTGCTAAACATCTTGTTAACTGAATCAGTGAGATTACAAAATGTACAGCAAAACGATAATGAACAAAGACAAACTCATCTAAGTATCTTTATGAAAGCGAAACAGCTTCAAGCAATGGGAAAAAACATCATTCATTTAGAAGTAGGAGAACCTGATTATTTGCCGCCAAAGAATGTAAAAAAAACTCTTGGTAGTATATATGACCTTGGACAATATCATTATACTGAAACTAGAGGTATTCCAAAATTACGACAAGCCATTGCAAAAAAAGTAGGAAATGGGATTATAGATGAACAGGTTATAGTTACTCCAGGAGGAAGATTTGCTGTGTTCTCAGCTATTGTTTCGTTAGTAAAGTCTGGAGATGAAGTCATTTATATAGAGCCTGCATGGCCCGCATATAGAGAGTGCGCAGATTTTATAGGAGCAAAGACTAAAATACTAAAAACTACATTAAAAGCAAAATGGAATCCTGATTTAAAACGACTTGAAGAGTTGATAAACAACAATACAAAAATGATAATTTTAAATTATCCCAATAATCCAACTGGCAAGATTCTAAATGATAATGCTATGCAGAGAATCATAGACGTGGCTAAAGATTATGGCCTTTATGTTCTCAGCGATGAGGTATATTCTGATTACTCTTTTAATGGATTCAAAAGTATTTTAGAATACGGTTATGATAAAAGCATAATGATATCATCATTTTCAAAAGGTCATGCTATGACAGGGTTTAGGGTTGGATATGGAATATCTAATAAGAAGACAATTGCTAAGATGAGCACAATTCAAGCTATTGCGCTAACAAGTGTAGCTGAGCCGATGCAGTATTCTGCATTGGCGGCAATAGGCGATGACAGTCTAAACGAAAACGTGAAAATAATGAGGAGAAGATTAGGATTTGTCTGCGATAGATTACAAAAAATGTCGCTGTCATTTGTAGCTCCTGATGGAGCACTCTATGTTTATCCGCAGCTTAGGGAAGAGATGGATGATGATATCGTTCTTATAAATAAACTACTTGACCTAGGCGTGGCTATAGCTCCTGGAAGTGGGTTTGGAGAATCATATAAAAGATTCATTAGAATCTCTGCATGTCAGACGGAAGAGGTCTTGGAAAAGGGATTAGAAGTATTATCATCAGCTTTATAATGAAGGAGTATCTTATGATAAAGGCGATTTCTGTTATAGGTGCGGGCGGTAAGATGGGAACTTGGTTCACTAAATATTTCTCCAAAAGAAATGATGCCCATCTTCTTCTTTATGATATCAATCCGAATTTTCAATGTGATATAGAAAATTCTGTAATTTGCCATACCATTGATGATTGTGTTGGGAACGCAGATATAGTGTTTCTATGTGTTCCGATCAGGAATATTCCGTCAACACTCAAGCAATGTGCCTCAAGAATGAAACCAGGAGCGATTCTTGCTGAAATCTCTTCTGTAAAATATCAATCTTTTAAAGCGTTGAAAAAAATTTCGAGTGAAATTCGGACATTATGTGTGCACCCAATGTTTGGACCTGGTGCAGACGATATAAAAAATATGAATATTTTAATAATTCCCGTTCGTGACGAAAAGGAAGAAACATCGATCTCCAAGTGCCTCTTTCAAGATGCATTAATCACGGTCCTTCCAAGCCCTAAAATCCATGATGATTTAATTGCAATAGTGTTGGGGCTGACCCATTACATAAACATAATATTTGGTAGTTTTTTGTCAAAGGAAAATATTGATTTGCTAAAAAAAGTTTCAGGAACAACTTTCGAACTACAATCACTGCTTTGTAGAAGTATTTTTACAGATGCCCCCGACCTCATAGTAGCACTTCTATCAGAAAATCCATCAGCCAGAAGATATATTCAAAATTATGTAAACAATGCGAATAAACTTGCAAAATTAATTTCCAAAGGAGATGAAATCAAACTTAAATCTCATGTTCTAAAGACAAAATCCATTCTAGAACAACAACAAAACCTTGAACTTTCTTATCAGCGAATGTATAATATTGTAAAAGAGTTAAACAAGCACGTTAGATTGGATTAATATTTGTTTTTTTTATTATACCTTTATAATCCAGAGATGCGAAATACATACATATATATAAATAGATATATAAATATATACATACATACCTATCATGAAATAGAAGTAATATAATTCTGCTAATTACTTTTTGTAGATTTTTTTTAGCTGGTTTCTCTAAATTAATTTGTACATTAACTTAACCGATACGAATTAGAGAATATTAAATGCAAATTACAAATGAGGATTTAGAGGGCACTAGCAGACTACTGACCTGTGAGACCCATAATAAAAAATGCAAATACTTGCAAAGCAACACTAGATGCTCATGCTGTAACAAGCGAATATGCTTATGCAATTACATACTGTAAGTAGTAATCGATTTTATATCAGGAAATGCAATTCCTCAAGTAATCAAAACATCTAGACGAGGCATGCTTGTAATATCCTTTATGTGGTTATTCGAGTATGGTGACAAAAGACTACCACAATTATATCATTTCTTTTTTTAGGATCTTAAAATATCACGTCATTTGAAATATCGAAGATAACTACAACAAATTAATACATTTATTTTTAGTCTTGTAGGCTAAATCATTTGAAACAAATTCTATTTCTAAAGAGATTAAAATAAAAATATTAGAACTTTTCGGATGGGTTTATTATTCTAATATTTAAGATTCTCTTTGCTATTTGCACTTATTCTATTATAATCTAAGAGACAATCGGAGAAATACTTTTGATATTTTTATAATCTGTTTTGGTTCCACTTATTAACAATTTCTTTACAATCTGTTGGAAACGCTTGATATAATTAGATGTTGAGAATCTTCTTACTGAATCACTGATTCTTATTCTTTCGGAAAACGATGCATCCATGGCAACTGCAACGGATCCTATAGCTTCTATAAAGGTACCGAATTGATACTTCGAGGGTACAAATTCTGTATGTCCTCCCAAATCCGGAACCACTGGAATCAATCCTGAGCTCATTGCTTCAACAGTAGATATTCCAAAAGGTTCTCCTGGTAGCGGGTGGAAGTATACCTTAGACTCACGCATTAGAGAAATTAATTTGTTAAAGCTGACATTAACCTGAAAAGTCACATAATCCGATAATTCTCGATCTTGGACCATCTGTTTTAGATAGGAATAATAGCCAATCATGCGTGGCGAGAGATTTCCAACAATTTTCATACTTCGCCCGATTCCGTTTTGTTTTAATAATTCTGCAAGTCTGATTGCATTCTCTACCTTTTTACTTGGATGAAATCTAGATATTACTAAAATTGTATCATCTCTCTTATTCGTTGAGGAAAAAAGAACAGCTTTGCGAAATAAATCCACATCGACTGGAGGACTCAAAACAATCGAATCTATTCTAAATGTCTTGTGGATAGCCTTGCGACTATACTCTGAGTTTGTCAAGATAGTTGAATTTCTAATCATATCAATGTACGCATTTCTTGCTGAATGAAGAAGTTTCTTATACTCAACTTTGTCAGAGAATCGTTGTCCATAGATCAGTCTGCTGTATTCTTCATTTTCTACATCAATAAGATATTTTGCAAGAGGGAAATGGCAGTATGTTATAGAATTATCTTTTGAGAAACCTTTCTGTGAAAATGGAAACATGTCGCCATGTGTATTGATAATTAGATCATAATTTTTTTTCAAATGTACATTTTCTATCGATGGTATGATATTGACTCTATTAATATTACGAATAGCCATTAGACCTGTTTTACCATAGGTTCCCTCTATTTTATGCACATCTGGTTTTTGCAATGTAGTAAGATCAATACCAATATCCAAATCATTATCTTCTTTAAGAGCACGGATTGTGGCTAATGCTAGACGTTCGCTTCCGCCCCGAGCATTTAAATTGATATGTACAATATTGACCATCAAATAAAATCACCTTTAATTTGCGCGGATTAATATTATAACCTTTTCATAATTTCTTCAAATTTTTGTTTAAAGAATTAAAAGATTTTGTTAAAGAAAGTCTGTTATTTATCCTATTCATTCACTAGTTCTGCCGTTAGTTTTTCAACCATGTCAAATTATAAATCAGCTGAAGCAAAAGATAAAGTAATTGCTTAAAAAAGTATAATTTACAATGTCCATATACTATTATTGAATTGCCAACAAGTTCTCTATAATATCGCCAGTTTGTTTAGATGATAAGTATACTATACAATGTTAGGTTTATTCTTCGAAGACTCTTCAGACAGCGTCTTTATTATTATTGCTGTCAATAAACCATACAGCATGTTGAAAGCTACTGCACCAATCATTATTCTGTCTACTAACATCGCTACCCTGTCGGTTGTGAACATTACATCCGCTTGTGCTGGCACTTCCTGTATTAAAGTCCTCTCTTGGCTAGCATCTAGTATAGGAAGAATTATCCAAAGCGTCACTGGAATGAAAAGAAATGACCATAGTGCAAAGCCAAATCCTAATCCATATGGTACTGCATACCTTTGCATAGATCTCAAAGACTTATCTTTGAATAAAGTAAAAGGTATACACATAATGAATCCGATAATGCTTCCTGCTGTTATATGCAGTATAAATCCAAAGAGAATTTTATTTAAAGAATAATACTCTTGTGGGTCTATAAATGTTGATGATATCATAAGATAAAAAGTACCGACGGGAAGGGAAATAGCCTTCTCCACCAACAATAGTAAACCACTAATAGCAAGAGAGGATACAAATCCTGCTATAAGTCCATACGCAGCCATCATTCTAAACTTTGTCACTCTAAACGTCCATTTTTTTGATGAGTAATTCTTTAGTGACACAATCAATTATACGTGAAGGTAGTATTTTACTTTTATTATGATAAAAACAAATATTACATAAAATACTATTAAATAATATGTATTGTGAGTTGTCAAATTGAAATAAGGAAAGTTTTCCTAAGAAATATAGATATATTCACTATACTTTATGTATAAAAAAAGAAAAGAGGTAACCGGATGAAAGTTCTGCTTATACAAATGTGATGTAAAAACTAACAGTATGTGTCAGGACACGAACACTGATAGACGCACATATATTTGAGAAGTTTATCGAGAAGAGTTATATTCTTATACAAAAGAGACGAATTGTATATGTGTTCCCTTTTTTTCCATTAACATATATAGGCTTCACATAGACAAATTAGATGTAGTTTATAATTGACTACTCTAATTTGACTGATCAATAATGAAAACTCAATTCTCACACCATTTAATATGTCTAAATCATCGTGATAAACAGATACGTCTTAATTTGGAACCTCTCTATATGGGAGGAGAGAACGAATGCAGTGAAGGCTTTTTAAAATGTAATAAATGTAAGGCTATTTATCCGATAATAGACGGTGTTGCAATAGTTGTAAACGACTTTCCAAAGTATGCTGAAGGCAGAAGATCTATGTTTGGCAAGTGGCTAGTAAATAGCAAAACAAAAGAAATGAAAGGTTATCTAAAAGACTTTGGAAGTGAGATTTCCTCTTCTAGTTCCATTAATGATAACAGGTATGAAGAAGATGGCATCTGGTATATTCCGTATAGATGGGTACAATATGATCATTCTTCTGATGATAGACTCCTTTCTACTCTACGATGGCAGTTGAAACCAAACGATCTTTACAATAGGGTTATTCACAGCGTAAATACAAAAATGGACGGTGTTGCACTTGACATGGGTTGTTCTTTTGGATATACGTACTCTGCAGCTAGCAAAAAAATTTGCATTTGTAATAGGAATTGATTTATCATTTTCCTTTATTAGAGATGCCCGAAAAAGAATGTATACTTCAAAACAAGGAAATCTCGAATTCTGTGTAGCAGATTCTCTTCAAAGCCCATTCAACTCTATGAAATTTGATTTAATACTTGCACTCAATCTGATTGAATTGATTAAACCAAGTGAACTATTATCGTCAATACATTGGTTATTAAAACCACATGCTGACGTCATAGTGACAGACCCATACGATTTTAATAGGGAGCCTAAACCAACAGAAACTTTCGATGCTCAAAGTTTCAGAAATTTTATGGAAAAGTCAGGGTTTGAGATAAGCGAAAAAACTGGTAAAAGTGTATCTTTCATACCGTGGATATTGAAATTAGATGAGAGATCTTATATTTTTTATTTTGTGGATTTTATAAAAGGAAAAAAGATCTCAAAACATAAATTCTAACCGGCGATATCTGTTCTGGACCGGACCAATATCAATAACAAATTCAATTATTGATTTTTCAAAATGTTGAGATATATATATACATATATAGATATAGCAAGGAGAACAATAAATTACATATATTGCATATTATTTCGATTACAAACAATATCACTTTGTTTATCTTTTTTATTTGTCAAGGAGTTAAGAAAAAAAATATGATAAGAGGATAGGTAATAGCATCACTCTTAATTTGATACTGCTATTATATCAGAAAAGAAAATACTAGATATTAGATGAACCATTAAGGTATAATTATAATTCCATAACTGTTGTTATCGTAAATTTCAGTATATTATTTCTTAGTTATTGTAGTCATTTGTGATTTGCAAATTAGCCGAACAATACTTGCACTTCTGGAAATAATTAAAACTATTCAGAGCTTCCCTTCAACATTAAATTATAATTAAGATTGCGTCGATTAGACACAAAAGTCGATTAGACACAAAAGTTAGTGACAAATAGAAATTAGCATATAAGATACAAAAGTGTCTTCTCTTGTGGTACAAGAGTAGGTAAAGATATCTAAGTAATTTGAAAATAACTGACGTTAAGTCTTTAAAAGAAGATAAGTATGTCCACCTGTGACTAGGAGAGGAAATTAGCGTTAGTTAACAGAACTTTGGTATTTATATATATAAATCCAAAATCTTAATTACTATATAATTCGATATATTTGGTTAAAATAAAAGCAGATGTGGTCAGCATTTCTATTTTTTATAACTACTAATACTTGTATGACCAATGAATCAAGATGCCATCTTCTAAGCAGATTTGGTGCTTTAGCTGTAATTCTATGAAAACTATATGTCTTCACGATTCTTGCCCTGAACACTGTGATCTTTGCAATAGGATTAGACTATTAAGGAAATAATGAATCAAGGCTAACAATGTAATATCGCCTTGCGACCAGATTTATCTCTATTTATCTGTCCAAATTCTGTCATAAATATGAGTTTTTTTTCATTAAATACAGTACCATCTTTACATACAAGTTGTTCTCCAATACAACAACTTGCACATATACCAATTCCACATTTCATATATCGTCCTAGGCGTGCTTGAACCGGCAATGAGTGTGATGAAGCAATGTCAAAAACCTTTTTCATCATTAATTCAGGTCCACACGTATATACATTATCGAATTTTTCATTCTCTAAAATGTGCGCCATGACATCTGTGGCCTGTCCATGAATTCCATAGCTTCCATCTTCAGTTGTAACAACAAGTTTGTGCATAGTCTCCGAAAGTAAATCATTTGCTTGCTTTTCGAATAATACCTCATCGTTGGATCTAGCACCAATAATCAAAGTGGTATCTACTCTGCATTCATTAAGCAGTGTAGCCAATTTTAATAGTGGAATAACGCCAATTCCCTCTCCAATTAGCAGCACTTTTCTCGATTCCTTTTTAATTTTGAAATGATTACCATAGGGACCGCGAATTCCAATCATCTCGCCTTTACTTTTATTATAAAGTTGGGTAGAGCCATATCCTTGTTTGTGTATGGTGATAGCGGTATAGTCTTTTTTATCCCATAACATAAGGCTCATTGGTAATTCTTCTGCTCCTGGTATCCAGACCATAATAAATTGTCCAGGTTTAGACTTGTAACAAAGATTATCTTTGAAAATAAGAGTTCTAATCGTAGAAGTCTCTTGTACAATTTGCTCGATAACGACGATCCTTATTTTATTAATATCTGTGCGCAAGCCCTACAATCTCTGTTACTTTCTTAAAGCCCTTATTTTCTAAATATTTCTTTATACCACAAGAAATGTTTCTAAATGCTGTTATACCCTCGTATCCTATCACACTGCCCAATTGTACAACTGATGCGCCTGCAAGCATAAATTCAACTGCATCTTGCCAAGTAAATATTCCCCCACATCCGATTACCGGGATTTGAAGATTTTTTGAAATTTCGTAGACGCATCTTAAAGCGATATGCTTTAATGATTTACCAGATAATCCTCCTATTTTGTTACTGAGAACTGGCATTCCAGTTTCTATATTAATTGTCATAGCACGAATAGTATTAATTGCAGTGATCGCATCCGCTCCTGAATCTATGGCAACTTTTGCGATTTTTAGTATATCGGTAGATCCAACGCCAACCTTTATTATTACTGGCTTTGAGGTATTTGATTTGATAGTTTTAACAATACGGCCAACCATCTCGGGATCATCACCTACTTCCATTCCCATCTTCGCAACATGAGGACAGGATAGATTAATTTCATAACCAACAATATTAAGATTATTAAATTTTTTTAACATAAGTGGAAATTCTATCTCGGATGTTCCTACAAGACTTATTATGATTGGAACTTTTTTATTACTAACTATCTCATTTGAAAATTCCTCAGCGCCAGGATTGGAGAGACCTACAGCATTTATATAACTACTATTTTCCAAAGAGACAACAGTAGGATTTCGGTAGCCCTCAATTGGCTTAATACTTATGGATTTACTTACAACTGCTCCTGCGCCTGATAGATAGAGCCTATTAAAAATGTCTTGAGAAATCCCTAGAAAACCAGAAGCAAGCATCGTTGGATTACGAAGTTGTAAATCTGCTATATCAACAGCTAAAGACTGATCGAAATGCTGTTGGCTCTTTCTCGGTCCTCTATGCATTCTCTTGATAGCTGGACCTCTTAATTAATATTTTATTCTTAACTTTGTTAATCAAGAATTTTTTATCTTGTTCTACAAAAAAATCGCATAATATTAATTCTTAATGGCGTAGGTATACTTAAATTGCTAGTTTAGTACATAAAATATCAATCTTGAATTAGGAAGGACAATTGATTTTTTTTGCGTGTGTTATTGTATTGACAGGTAATGATCAAAGCCCGCTATATACCTATTTTGCTACTAGGCTACTATGCTACTATAAGTGTAATCCAAATTCACATGTACTCAATTCCTACTTATGCTAATCCCTATTCGGTAATGATTTGATCACTCAGTCATAAATATCGAAGTTCATGTTATTACTTATACAATAAATCTATAAAATACAAGAGATGCTTAATATAATGACAGAGAGTGGGCAGATTATTTGATCCTCATATTCACATGTATTCACGTACTACCGACGATTACGAGGCTATGTCTAAAGCTGGTATAGAAGTAATAGTTCAACCTTCTTTCTGGCTTGGTAGTCCTAGAACCTCCATCGGAACATTTGAAGATTATTGGGAACATATGATAACATTTGAAACAAAAAGAGCTAAAGAATTCGGAATCGAACACTTTGTTTGCATTTCAGTCAACCCAAAAGAAGCTTTGGCTCGACCGATGGCTATCGATGCTCTAGAACCAATGAAAAAATATCTTGAACGAGAGAGAGTAATAGCTGTTGGAGAACTCGGGTATAATTTGATTAATGATCTAGAAGAAGAGGTTTTTGTAAAACAGATGGACATTGCTACAGCCAAGAATATGCTGATGATGATTCACCTTCCACATAATAACAAATTGGAGGGAATGAAAAGGATTGAACGCCTTCTGAACAGTGGAAAAAATAGTGGAAAAAATTATGACAGAAGAAAGATATTGATAGATCATAATACGGAAGAAACTATTGAAAAAACAATTGAAATGGGTGCATGGGCAGGCCTAACTGTTTATCCTCTTACCAAACTTTCTCCTGAGCGAGCTATAAAATTAATAAAAAAATATGGAACAGAACATATTATGATAAACAGTTCAGCTGACTGGGGGGCATCCGATCCACTAAGCGTACCGCTTGTAGCCAGGGAAATGAGAAAAGAAGGATTCAGTAATAATGATATCGAAAATGTGACGTTCTATAACGCCTATGAATTCTATAAACAGTCCCCTAGAATGACTTGGAATCCTTAAGATTGGTAGAAGTTACCTATGAAACTGGCCTTTAGCACTAATGCATTCAAAAGATATTCTTTGGAGGAAGCTGTAAGGATGATCGCAGAAATCGGATATGAAGGTATAGAATTACTCTGTGATTCTCCACATGCCTTTCCTCCGACTTTTCAAGAGAAAGAAATAAACTCCTTTAAGGATCAAATTGCAAAATTCAAACTTCAAATCTCTAATCTAAACGCTTTTACACTCTATTCTATTTCAGATGTTTATCATCCGTCTTGGATTGAAGAGGACAAGGAATCAAGAGAATTACGTATAATACATACCATTAATTGTATAAAACTAGCGAAAAAGATTGGGGCAAAAAATCTGTCGACGGAACCTGGAGGACCGATCAATGAAAGAAAAACTAATCTAAAATACCTCGAAAAGTTATTCATTGAGGGTCTGAATAGAGTATCTCCAATTGCTGAAGAAGAAAATATAAAAATACTTATAGAACCAGAACCAGATCTTTTAATTGAAAACTCTGATCAATTTTTGAATCTCATTAAAAATTTGAACACCACTCATATAAGACTCAACTTTGATATAGGTCATTTTTATTGCGTTGGAGAGGATCCGGCTGAAGTAATTTATAAGTTGTCTGAATATATTGAGCATTTCCATCTAGCAGATATTGCAACTAGTAGGATACATAATCACCTAATACCTGGTGAAGGATCAATTAATTTCAGATCAGTTTTAAAAACAATTGAATCAATTGGGTATAAAGGATTTGTAACGGTAGAACTTTATCCTTATCAACACAATCCAAAGGAGGCTGCAAAAAGAGCATATGAATATCTTATGAGATATTAATACCAATATTCCCTAATTTACCTCAAATGCTATCATTTTAAAAAAGAGTCAAATGTGCCGGATCTAGAATTATTCTATGCAATATCGTCAAAATACCTGAAAGATATCATATAGGTAATGGAATATAATGGAATATAATCAAATGGATTAATACTCTGAGACTATATAATTTAAGGGATCCTTTGAAGATTCAGTGATAGATTTGATTACTAAATGTTAATAGGCGTTTACAATATTTACAATAGACATTATAATTTTAACGTCGACACAAACACAGTTTGTTTTTTTTATTTAATAACCGTTTAATATTAATGCAAACCCAGATTATTGTTATTGCTTTGTGTTATAGACCGGTATATACTAGCATGTGTATAAAATAGTAGCGATTGGTTGCTCCAATTGTAATACCTCAATCTTTCTAAACATAGATATTATCTCACTTAGGAGAAAATATTTTAAAGATATATGTTGATATTTACAAGCAAGAGGAGCGAGGTTATTGGTAAGGCATATTATTATCCTTGATATAGTTGGGTTGGAATCAAGTCACCTAAATTCGAATCTAATTCCAAATATTGCAAAGCTTGCAAATGAAGGAGTGAGTTTTAAAGTGGAACCTGTCTTTCCCTCAGTAACATGTACAGTTCAAGCCAGTTTACTATCGGGACAATATCCCAACCAACACGGTATAATATCTAACGGATTATATGATAAAGCTAATTATACCGTTTCTTTCTGGGAGCAATCAAGTTCTTTAGTTCAAGCTGAAAGAATCTGGGATGTAGCGAAACGAGAAAACAGTTCTTCCATCAAAACTGCTGTCTTATTCGGCCAAAATACAATGTATTCTAAATCAGATATTGTCATTACTCCCAGGCCTCTACATATGGAAGATGGCATGGTAATGTGGTGCTATTCTAAACCCGTTGGTTATTATGAAGCCCTAAAGCAAAAATATGGCGAATTTAACCTTGCGACTTATTGGGGTCCTTTAGCATCTTACAAATCGAGTGATTGGATAACACAGGCAGCATGTGATACGCTCGAGAACGAGAGACCTAATCTGATGTTTGCTTACATGCCTCATGTTGATTATTCAGCCCAAAGGTTCGGAAAGAATAGTAATGAGGTAAGAGAGGATTTGAAAAGAGCAGATCAGTTGGTCGGAGGAGTATTACAAAAAACAATAGATTTAGGGATTAAAGATGATACACAGTTTATTATATTCTCTGAGTACGGATTCAATGATGTTCTATATCATATACCACTGAATAGAATACTTAGGGATGCGGGTTTACTTTCCGTAAGAACAATAAATAACAAGGAATACATAGATTTTGAGTATAGTAAAGCATTTGCGATGGTCGATCATCAGATAGCACATATCTATATAAACAATGCTTCTGCTGAACAAATTAAAAAAGTACTTGAAAAAATTGAAGGAGTAGAAAGAGTGCTTTCAGGTGAAGATATGAAGACATTGAAAATTAATCACGAACGTAGTGGTGATCTAATTGCAGTAGCTAATAAAGACATGTGGTTTAGTTATTATTGGTGGTACGAAAATGAAAAAGCTCCTAATTTTGCGACGACCGTTGATATACATCGCAAACCTGGTTATGATCCTGCAGAACTTTTCATTGATCCAAATACAAAGTCCATACCACTCGATCCTAGTAAAATAAGAGCATCTCACGGAAGACCTCCTAATAATACTACAGAAGAAGGACTAGCACTCTATGTATCAAATCAAAAATCGGTCATTTCAAAGAATTCTCAAGAAATTGTTGGCAGTGTGGATATTGGAAAATACTTAATCAATCTGGTTTCTTGATCTGATGGTAATATTGTATAGGATCCTTACTGACAAATGACCTTTAAATATTCTATTACACTTTCGTCTTTCCGAGACATCGAATCCATAGAAAAGACACTTGATAGATTGGTATACCAGGGCTATGACGCCGTTGAAATGTACGGTGAACCAGATAAATTAGACATAAGAACAATACGAGAGACATTCTCCTGCTTTGATATTGCTGTTTGTGGTATAACAGGAATGTGGGGATCGTCAGGCCATGATGATGCACATAAGAGAAAACTTATCAGCTGTAATCAAAGTATCTTAAAACATTCAAAAGAATATGTAAAGCGTTGTATCAAGCTTTGTCATGAATTAGGAGGAAAAGAGCTCAATCTATGCCTCTTTGCCGATGATGAACTTGCAACATTTGATAGGAATCATATCCTTCTTCCTGACATTAAAAAAATACGCATAATACAAAATGTGCTACTGCCTATTCTATATGAACTAGCAAGGTTTGCTGCTGATTACGATATAATGCTTCTATTAGAGCCACTTAATAGATATAGCACACCATACTGTACTACTGCAAAGGATGCAGTCTATATTGCAAAACAAGTTAATCACACTAACTTTGGGATATTGCTTGATACTTTTCATATGAATATAGAAGAAGATTCATTTGAGTATGCAATACTCGCTTCTGCAAACCTATTAGGTCATACTCACTTCGCCGATAATAATAGAAAAATGCCCGGTTATGCACACATTGACTTTAAATTAGTTCTCGACTCGTTAAATCGTGTAAAATATAGTGGATATATCAGTTTTGAGCCAATTTTGAATAAGGACTATCTTACTTCTACCCATCAGGGATTAAACTTTATCAAATCGATAGTGAGAAACAAACGCACAGAATAATAATATAATAAAAATATGCAACAATGAAAATAACGAGGTCAGGCTAGGGATCGCTAAAGGGAATGGGGAATGAATTGTAAAAATACCAATAACTAAAGAATCGTTGTGATTAGAAAAGGACTTTAATGCTAAACGATTGATAGATCGATGAAAAAAAATTATCATGGAGAGTATCATTTAATTAGTATACAGATAATATCCTTGAATCTCAGAGAAAGAATATGTTTATCAATAAAAACTCCAAGTCGCAATATACTTTAGAATTTGCACGAGACGTCAGTGAAGGCTTGCGAAGGTCGAAGAAAAAAATAAAGCCGATGTATCTTTATGATGAATTAGGATCATTACTTTTTGAGAAAATTTGTCTTCAGGAAGAATATTATCTTACCAGAACTGAAAGAATCATCTTAGAGGATTGTTCAGCTAAGATAGCGAAGATGCAAAACAATCATCACATAAGTATCCTAGAGCTTGGAAGTGGAAGCTCTGATAAGACAACAATTCTTCTTGAATGTTTTTTGTCCACACAAAAGCCACTTTATTATTTTCCTATTGATGTGTCGGATTCGATGCTGTATCGGACAATTCATAGACTTTCTGTCGATCTCCCTTCTCTATACATCAAGGGCATTGCTTCTGATTACGTTCAAGGTATAGTAAAAGTCACAGATTTCATCGGCTCAAATAATCAATTCCCAAACAAAAAACTCGTTCTTTTCCTCGGTTCAAGTATAGGAAATTTTGAACCTGATGATTCGATAGATTTTCTACGGACCATAAAGAATAACATGGATAAACAAGATACATTATTGATAGGTTTTGATCTTCAGAAGAACGCAAAGATAATTGAAGCAGCTTATAACGACAAAGCAGGAGCAACAGCAAAATTCAATTTAAACTTGCTGACTAGGATAAATAAGGAATTAGGAGGCGAATTCAATGTCGGAAATTTTGAGCATCTAGCTTTTTATAATGAAAATCAGGGAAGGATAGAGATGCATCTAATATCAAAGATTGATCAACAAGTTAATATCCAAGGAATTCATGAGACAATTTCATTCAAGCAAAACGAAACAATTCAGACAGAAAACTCTTATAAATACACTTTAAGGCAGATATCTCTTCTAGCAGAGGACAGCGGTTTTGAAATAAAAAAGAATTTTACCGATAAAAAAAAATGGTACGACTTGGCTCTTTTTTCCCCAATTTAACGTTGATTAATACATAGATGTAGTAGTATACGCTACTCTTCATGCAAGAAAAAAATTAGTCAATTTTTATCTCATTCTTCTTTGGTTATCCTTTTTATCGACAGTTAAATGACTAAACTAATGTCTAATCTTCACAATCATTATTAATTAATTTTGCTTCATTATGTCTCTTATTATGTATATGATCATATTACACAATACTTCGGAAAATAGACAGATGAAAGCAGATAGACGACAGACTAGATGAATCCAACGATAAAAGTTAAAGAAAAAACCCAGTTGACTAGAAAAAGTAATTTTCTGCCATCTGACGTACTCGTTAATTATTTTAATATAATCAGTTTTTGTAACAGAGTATACTTCATTCACATAATCAAGGTTAGAATGTACTACTGAAAACAAAATTACAGTCATTATCATTATACTTTGCATGAATTGACAAACCGGGATGACGATCAATAAAAATACTAAAAAAGAACAGTACCTAGTAGTTGTAACAAATCAATAACTAAAATTAAAATAAAAAACTTGATGATGAAAGTGAACAAGCGATAACATATTCTTTTTTTTGTTATCAATTCCTGCAATTGTGGGAGACGGCATCTTTGATATTGATATACTAGATTCTCTAGATTTCTCAGAAAATATAGTAAGTCACATTTACTGTAAAAACTTTTTCATATAGTATGAAAAAATTAAAGTCTATAGGTACTCATCTAGCTACAAAATCCTTTCTAGGTTTAAAAGCTGTTGTTCTTTCATACAATATACAACACAAAGAAAAAAATAAAAGGTCTAAGTTGTCTTGTTTGCCCACATAATTACAGTAAATGTACTTACAGCTGACCCAACAATTCCTGTAATTAAAGCACCTATGACTGCCTGATTCAGAAAGTTCGGCATGGCCCCTGTAAACCATTGAGCAATACTGGGAAGCGATAAATATGCCACGAACCCTATACCAAATCCAACTAGCCAGAATACAAAGACCGTAAGCGTCCTAGACAATTTGACCCACACCTCTGTAATAGGTTTTGCTAAGTATTTTCATGGAGCTTCGTCTTTTCATGTCTTTTGTCTATTCATTCGATAATAAGTATGATTGTCAAATTTAATAAATACGATAACTACTAAATTGGACAGACTATGATTCTTAGATGATAAATATTAAGTTGCCATCATATCGAAATACTATGATTATAAAGATAAGATATAATACATAAGCATAATAAATTATAAGTTACACTGTGTAATTAAGACTTATATGCATCCGTCAATTGTCAGAGAATAAATATTTCTTCGAAAATACTATATATACTCGCATTGTGAAAACGTCATTATTATGGCAACAATTAATGGTGAAACAATAACAGGAATTGCACTATCATTCTTGGCTATTCTGTTTATCTATGCCGGCCTTGTTAATGAAGTCTGGGCTAAATTATTACTTGCAGATTATTTTATATTGGTAATGGGAATAGCGTTTATCGCCCTTGGGCTATATTCAATACGCAAACATAGAACAAGCCGTGTCAAGGAACATTCTCATTAGTTGATTTTGTTAGTTTGAGTCTTCAAACTGTTTCATCAATGTAGTATATCGTTTCATTTCTTCTTAACGACGAAGATGAGATTAAGTTAACTAAAGAATTCATTAAGTTATCAATATCCGAATTTGCTCCTTCAATATTACCTCCAAGTATTAGATAAAGTCGAATATTCGAGCCAAGGACGTCACGCAGTTCTTGATTGACAGTTGCAGTATATGGCCTCAAAGCACCTCTGAATACCTCTGATCTCGCTCTGATTTCGCCAGAAATTTTTTTACCAGTAGGGGCGTCAGGTCCAACTATTACTAAAGTTCCATCAGATCCCTTAAATCTAATCGGCTCTTCATTTGCGCCTTCAGCAGCCATTTTATTAACTGCCTCTCTTGTAATTAGCGCAGGAATATTTATAAAATTCTCAACAAGAGAATCCCATTGGTTTCTACTTAGTGTTGAAAGGGGAATATTGTAGTCATAGTCACCGGTAAAATGTACTACTGCATCTAGAGCTCCAAATTTTGTTCTAACTGTCTTCAAAATACTGCTTACATGCTCCTCTGACGAGAGGTCAATACAATGACTATGAAAATCCTTAAATCGTAAAAGATCAGATGAGTTACTGGTCAATATAATTATCTGTTCAGCATTAAACGAGCTTAGAATTCGTGCGAATTTCTCCACGCGATCTAGGTCTTTTTTGGCAGAAGAGGTAATAGTAAGAACCACAACTTTTCCCTTTATAGCAGCAGGTAGATCGGCCTCGAGAACTGTTCCTACTATAGGCTTTACTGGATAGAATATATGATCATTTGGAATTATCCTACCGTTTATCAATTTGCTAATTTCTTCATCAGACAAATTCAATACCATTTCAGCAACATCTTCTTGTCTAAGAAACTGTCCATCAACTGACATTTTACTTGTATTGTTCTGTATCTTCTCTGCAATTTCTTGGATTTTACCCAGCATATTTGAAACTATACTGGAGAGTTTTTCAGTTTCATCAGAAGATTCTTTTCCGCGTGATATGGCCAATTCCTTTGCAATCTCTTGAATCCCATTTTTGATAGTAGTGTTTTCTTCACCTAGCAGAGACAGCGCCTTACTGGCAGCTCTTTCGACTTCGATTGATGACAATCCTGGGTATCCTCCAATTCTTAGGAACTCGGCAGTCGCCTTTGGATAAACTGTTTTATAAATTCTATCAGAGTGAACTGGTCCTGGGTTAGTGGCTACCGATCTGACACCTTTATCTATCAATTCCCATGCCAAAGCTTCTGCTAGTCTATTCTTAGCTCCTTGCGCGGCTGTATAAGGAGTTCTGAATCTATAAGGTCTTTGCTCATATCTATTCTCTTCTGTAAAGAAAGTTCCAATTGTAATTATCTTGCCGCCTGGCTCCATTGCCTGTAGGCTCTGAATTGATGTCCAAAAAGTTCCTGTAAGATGAATAGCTATACACTCTTTGAACTCCTTGAAATTTGCATTAGTAAATGCCTTAACTGGACCCGATATACCAGCATTATTAACGACTATGTCAATTCTGCCAAATTCCTGTTTAATAGTTTTGAACATCTCATTAATTCCTTGCTCATCAGATACATCTATACCGGGAAAAGATCGTATTTTACCTGAATAGCTATACTTCTTGAAAATATCATTTAATAGTGTACTAGTACTATCTAATGGATCCTTTCTTCTACCCATAATGATTATATTGGCGCCATTTTCAGCAAATTTTTTAGCGATTGACTGGCCTATTCCAGTTCCACTGCCTGTGATAACTACATTTTTACCAATAAAGTTTGAGCAAGATTTTAATGAATCTTTCTCCATAGATTTGGAACAATAGATACACTATTAAAGTTAAC
Source organism: uncultured Nitrososphaeraceae archaeon (assembly GCA_963733025.1). Taxonomy (GTDB): domain Archaea; phylum Thermoproteota; class Nitrososphaeria; order Nitrososphaerales; family Nitrososphaeraceae; genus JAJNBK01. The sequence goes on from CAVTCE010000033.1 coordinate 94,788, forward strand.
CTTGATGGCACTATAATTTAAAATTTAGTAAAAAAAGCTTGAATATTGTAATACTTATTCCAACAGTATCTATTGCTCCTTCTCCATTAGACGTCTCTGAAAGTCACCGCAATAATAAAGAGATATTTTAACCAATAATTTTTTATCTAACAATTCCTAATAAAGTAATCCTTCTAAGAGTAATTGAGTTACATTAAAGGATTGCAAAAGAAAGATAATTATCCAAAGTCTAATTTCGTAGATAATAAGAATTAAATTAAAAGATTAATCGCAAGCAGGATGTGCTACGCGACAGTTATGAAAATGCATAGTTCAGATATTACAGGCTGATGAATATTCCATTCATTAAAGTATTCATCGCAATCTAAAGAAAAGTTCTGAAAGATCATGATGCAGACTGTTTGAGTGGATATATTCACCTTTTTCAATTGTTACGGTATTGTACCGACAACTTAATAAAAACCTGCATACACGAATATGATTATTGAGTGGACCAGAAGCAAAATTCAAAATAAACGTTAAAGATGGTTTTGTTGAATTAGAAGGTAAAGAAGCCTTTGTAGACCGACATTTAGATAAATTTGAAGAAATATTTACATCAGCTATAAAAGAGGCTGTAAGACAAACACTAGAACACAATGCCCAACAACCGTCTCAGTCAAGGGAGGTAAATCAGTCCAATCAACAGAAGCGTCTTGACTTACCAACATCACAAATGTTAAAATCACAAACCAGTAATAAGCATATTTTAAAACAGTCTCCATCTTTACCTCCAATACCAGTTGACCTAAAAGGGAGTGAGAATAAAATAGCTCTTAGGGAATTTTATGCTGATAAAAAGCCATCTAATCATTATGAAAAGACAATAGTCTTTGTTTACTATTTGACAAAATTCAATAAAGAAGAGGAAATTAAGCTTGGTAAATTACTGTCTTGCTATGAGGAGGTAGATGAAAAAAAACCTAGTATAACTGACATTGTGAAAAACACTATCAGGTATAAGGGTTGGCTAGAATATGGTTCTGATAAATTCTCTACTCATTTAACCATCTCAGGCGAAAATTTCGTAAAGTTTGATCTTCCGCACCAAAAAAAGAACATACTTAATGATCCAATTTCTCCTTCTCTTTCTCTAAATGATCCGTCACAGTAATTCTTCTAAGCACGCCACCAATCAAAACCTATAAAATCAACTTTTCTCTCCTTTATTCTCGGTAACGCCAATATGAATTGCTTTTTGACCGTAGTGGCAAGCCTACCTGCAAGTACAATTCCAGTTGCCGTTAAGTAATCTTTCTGTTTGAATACCTGAACTAGGTAAGGTGCATGGTCAATGCCAGGTCCATGCTCATATACTGCAAAATCACAACCAAATTTGATGCCCGGAGATACTACATAACCTCCGTCTCTTAAGATCTGGAATACCAAGTACTTGTTATCAAAATCAACGTACTCTTTTCGACAAAGTGTCTTCAAGGCTCTTAGTGATATCTGTCGTCCATCGACATGGTATGCTATCAATCTGCCGGTCTGAATCAGATAACAACCTTCGATTAAATCTAACACCAAAGGTGCATCAAATTGAGTGCCTTTTGGCTTTGAAATTCCTAAAGGTTTGCCATAATATCCGTTACCAAAAATAAGTCGAGATTCTTCTACCTTCCATATTATTATTCTATTCTCTACTAATTTTCCAATAACGGCATTCATTACATACTCAATGCTAGAATAGTAATAGAATCAGATGCTTCTTGGCATTTATCTGCCATCCCTTCAACACCCTCTACTACGTCTTTTAAAAGCAAAATATCCTTTGTTACTGCCATCTCGTTAAGAACTTTTATTATAATAGCTCTATATCTAGCATCAATCTGGCGTTCCAACTTTTGTACCTCTTGGGCAAGCTCAATTACACTTGCAGGATTTATACTCAATGCACGAGCCATTTCATTTAATTTGAAAATAGCATCAACAACCATTCCAATAAGATCCCTCAGATCATCATCAAAATTCCCTTTTTTTAAAGATGAGGTTCTTATATTAGATAGTCTGAACGCAATTCCTGTAATAAAGCCAGCAATATCATCCACAATATAGGCAGTCCGTAATACATCCTCCCGAGATACCATAAGACTACCTATTTCAGCAACTTCTCGTGTAATCTTTCTTCTTAGGTTCTCGATAACTTCCTCAGCACTAGTCATACGCTCAAGACACATCTGAACATCTTTGTCGTCGCCTTTCATAATAGAAGCAAAAAGAGTTGATAAATCTCTAGCTGAATTTAGGATCCTATTAATTTCATCATGTAAAACCGCTAATGCTTTTCGTCTAGCCTGGACTTCCAATTCTCCACTGTACATCTCATGTAAACTACTCCATCAGACTTTTAATCCTTTTGACACTACAATAAATTCGTTGTCTAAAAACTTATGATACCTCTAAAACGATATTATCGCTATAATGAATTAAAAATCTGCAATGTTAAATTATAAGATACTTACAATATAGTCTGCAACTCAATACTGAATCATTGAAGAATATTTTTGTTTTAGTTGTGTATGTCGATCTCTTCTCTCTTTTACATACTAATGTATTTTCTTTTCCGACCTTGCTATCTACGTTCGAAAATTGTGTCCTTTATTTCTATGAGGTCGCGGAGAATTGCGCTACCAGTTTCCATACCTCCAGCCCCTCGACCAATTATTGTTTGATTACCTGAATGGTCAGAAAAAAAGGTGACTGCATTTAATGTACCATCTACACACACCGGATCCTTTTTTGACACTTCAGTTGGTCTTACATCCAGTTTATTTTTATCACATATCGCTAAGAGTTTTATTGCATTGCCTCTTTCTTGAGCACTTTGTACGTCAGAAACCTGAACAGAACTGATTCCAGTCCTGTGGATGTCCTTAATGGTGACTTTCATACCCATAATCAAATTTGCCATTATTACAAGTTTTGCAGCTGCATCGTATCCTTCAATATCTAGAGACGGTACTGCTTCTGCATAGCCTTTTTGTTTTGCATCATCCAACGCACTATCGAATGTGAGACCTTCTTCCATTTTGCTTAGTATGTAGTTTGTAGTTCCATTCAGAATCCCTTTAAATGAAATTATTCTGTCGCCCTTTAAACATCGTTTTGCGAATTCTAGGATGGGTGTACCTCCTCCTACAGTTCCACTAAAACGTAACAAAACACCATTATAATTTGCTAATTCCATTAAGGATGGAAAAGATAGTGCAAGAGGGCCTTTGTTTACAGTGATTACATGTTTGCCCGATCTCATTGCTGAGATGATATTTGATGTTCCAGGTTCGCCAGACTCTATATCCGTTGGAGTTAACTCAATAAGCATTTCTGCATCCATTTTTTCGATTACATAAAGGGGATCAAATCTTGAACTTGTCTTTTCATATTCTCCAACAGTGCCCTTTAACTTTTTTACTTCTAGCAATCTTTGAATATCTAGACCTCTAGGTGCAATGGCACAGCCACCGGTGTCAACGCATGCTACAATGCGAGGTTTGATACCATAAATGCTAAACAGGTCTGCAGAACGAGATAAAAGTAATTTTGCAAGGCTTTGACCCACTATGCCAAATCCCACCACAATTAATCGCAATTTAATACTCAATAACGATTTGGGTTTAATATGTTTAAATCCGGATATACTATGACTGCGTGTCTAAAATGATATTGCATTGACAATGACTTACATAAAGATATTCTAAAGAAGCAACTATAATTTGAGCTTATTATTTGTTAAGATATGTAAAGGTAGCTCAAGTCATAATGACTTGTGATTGTATATAAGATATAACAAGTAGTTTTGATATAAAACAGAAAACCAAGTTAGCGATAGGAGTTAAAGTGGCGTCAAGCATTGCATAAAGTTATTGAAATACAACTAACAGACTAGACAATTAAACATTCTTTTATACTAAAGGCTGTATTACTTTCAAAAGATAGCGTGTTGAATAAGCATGAAAACTAAAATGGGTTATTATACACAATCGAAGGAAAATAATAAAACAATTACGGGATCATGAGAGGCAGAGTTCAATTACGGAAGTAGATCAATATATATATACATACATATAATTATCATACATACTTTGACCTAGCCTAGTAGTTAGCTGACGGTCCTAATATCAAAGTTGCAATTGGACATTATTCTAAGATTTGAATAATGACAATTTTAGAACTTTTTTAATAATATGACTATCTACAATAAATAAAATATTTCAAATCATAAAATTATGTACTAATTCTTGACACATACAAATAAGAACGAATTATTATTAATTTATAAATTGTTCTCAGTGTATATATGTGTCTGCTAATTGCTCGATGTTGTTATTTTCTTAATTATAGTAGGACTAGGAGCAGGCACACTTGGTTCTATTATTGGCATTGGCGGTGGTATAATAATTACGCCTTTTCTTGCTTTAATGGGCTTTTCACCAGCGCATATTGCTAGTACAAGTCTAATGGCAGTGGCGTCAAGTAGTGCTTCGTCGACTATCGCGTATACTAGGCAAGCAAGAATTGATTACAGCATAGGATTAAAGATGGTTATATTTTCTATTCCAGGCTCCATTGTTGGAGCATTTATTTCTAATGGTATATCTCTAGAGTTCTTTAAGATATCTTTTGCTATTCTTTTAATGCTTACAGGAATCTATATCTTATTCAAAAATTCTATCTTAAAGAAAAAACGTGATAATCAACCAAAATCTGCTTTTTCGCTTATTCTCTGCTACACAGGAACTTTTATTGCTGGTATTATTTCGAGCTTATTTGGAGTCGGAGGTGGCATAATTTTTGTCCCTATCATGGTCTTAATATTTCAAATGACAATGACAAAGGCAGCTCCTACTTCGCAACTAATCCTATTTATCACCTCTCTTATAGGTCTTTTTACGCATATACTTCTAGGAAAACCTGACTATTTCAATGGACTTTCTATTGCCGCAGGAGCGTTTATTGGAGGTCAGATTGGTGCTGCACTTTCAACTCATATAAGAGAAAAAATACTACAGATATTACTATCAGTCTTTTTAATAGCAGTTGCCGTTAAACTGATAATTGATATGATATTTAATTTATGAGATATTTTTAAATCTGTAAGCAGCAGACGTATTTAATAAAGTCTAAGTATACAATTAGCTGAAAAACCATGTTTTTTCATTGTATCAACAAGTAAATACACCTCTAGATGAGACTCGCTGCGCGTTATCTTATTCATATTATTATCCAATGGTCTGCGGCTTCAAAAGATTGGTGTTATATATATAATAACTATTTTTTCGTCTTACGTCACACGATATTATAACTAAAATATTGTTATCATACTAAATCTGGTTCTTGATAATTCTTCTAGCTCTTTGTATATTACTCCTGCAAAATTGAGATTATCATGACTGATGTATGTCGTTCTGAGCAATATTTTCTATCATGATAATATTTTTTATCATGATAAAAATAAAATATATATCGCCCATTTTTTACTCTGTTTTCTTATTAAATAATATAGAGAAATGCTATTGCTTACTATCAACTGGGAATACTGATAGGATAACCTTAGGTCTTATAAAGGCGTAGATAAATGCTCACAAGACAGTCAGAGCTCTACTAAGTAGTGTATTAGTTTAACATTTAATCAATAATATATTTACAACCTTTAAGATAAAAACATTCAAAAGTCACTGGTTATTAATCTAACACATCCGTTAATTAAATAGGTGTTAGTTATGACTTCAGCAAAGAAGGAAATAAAACAAAAGGAAAACCGGGAGCGCCTTGTTAATGCGATATCAACTCTTGAATCAATTACTAAGAACAACAATGTTCAAAGAAACATTAGAAATATGGTGAGAGAGGTATTAGTAACATTAAAAGATGAAAAAGGTGGTAGCATATCGGTACGTGCCGCAAATGCTATAAGTATTTTAGACGGCGTAACGCAGAGCCCTCAAATGCAATCACACATACGTACTATGTTATGGCAAGTAGTCTCAACTCTCGAAAGTATAAGAGAATAAATTTTCTCTACCTTATATCCGTATTTTTCAATGGCTTTAAAGGAGGCGGAAGTTTTTCGAGTTTATGATTAGGATTAGCCAGATAGTGTCTCGATGCGCCTTCTCCACTCAGTACTATATTGCAATTAATACATCTATATCTTATTGCCAAATTCTTCGTCCCTAATGATATATCTATACATGGCTAAAAAGTCTATGGAAACAATTGTTAGAGATTACCGTAATCTGAGCATTTCTCGATTATCCGGGACTCCCGACCTTATCTTCAATCTAGAATAGATTGCGCTTGCAACATTATCTGATTTTGACCTTTCACCATGGTTTACAAGAACTCGTTTTGGCCTTATCTTAGCAACAAAGCTCATTATTTGATTGAAATCACTATGTCCACTAAAACCATCCATTTTTTGGGTTTGACATCGGACAGGTACAACTTTTACTTTCCCATTTTTGTCTAACATACTGACCTGGTTCATAGTTCCATCGAGTACACGACGGCCAAGTGTGCCATTAATTTGATAAGATACGAAGAGGATCTTGTTGTTTGGAGAAGGAGCAATTTCCTTAAAATATTCAACAGAAGGACCACCCTCTAACATACCAGACGTTGCCATTATTATTGCTGCATTTTCATCACTAAATACTTCATCTCGCTTACCATGACCATTTATGACAGTAAAGTATTCTGACTGGAATGGATTGATTCCTTGAGAGACTGATTTACGAACATCATAGCCAAGATAATGAGCATAAGACATATGTATAGCGCTTGCTTCGGAGATCATACCCTCAATATATATTGGGCATTCAATAAGACGCCCCTCACGCATTTCCTTGTCTATGACGAGCATAATTTCCTGTGCCCTACCGACTGCGGGAACAGGAATCAATACCTTTCCTCCTTCTGTAAGTGTTTTATTAATAGTATCTGTAAAATTTCTGTAAACAACTGTTTGATCTGGCATTATATCAGTAGTGTTACCGTAAGTGCTCTCGGTGATGAGAGTCTCAACTCGCGGGTACATCGATAATGCACTGTCGAGAAGCTGCGTTTTGGCATATTTATAATCACCAGAGTACAGAATATTGTGGGCGCCAGATATATTAAGATGAACGGTTGCACTTCCCATAATATGGCCTGCATTGTTTAATGATATTGTGATATCTGGAGAAATGTCGGTAGGTTTACCATATGGTAATGTAATACAATGCTTGATAACTTCGTTTACGTCTCTTGATTCGTATGGTAGGTAAGTTCCATTGCTCTTAGATATCTTTACAGAATCCATTTGAAGCAAATTCATTAAAGGCAAAGTCGGTTCGGTACAATAGATAGGCCCTTTGTATCCGAATTTAAATAATGTAGGCAAGAAACCCTGATGGTCAATATGTGCATGGCTAATAATTACAGCATCAAGCTCATCTAGATTAAAATTAAACCAATCCAGCCTAGGATACGCATTTAACCCTGATACCTCCCCGGGATTGATTCCACAGTCCAACATTATCTTACTTTCACGCGTCATGACAATGAAACAAGATCTTCCGACTTGTTTAACGCCGCCAAGACAACATAATATGACTTCTTCTTTATTTGTAAGCCAAGACTGCGATTTTAATAAAGTGTCTGTAACAACGCTTTGTTGATTTTTGCTATGTCTATTAAAAGACGCGTTATCAGTGCCATTACCTTGTATAAGCGGGGAACGAAAGACTCGGTTTCCAAGTTCATCAAGAAATATAATTCTCTCTTTAGCAGACATTTTCAATGTAGAATGAATCGTGCTGATGCTACTAGAGGGGATGTGTGGAGAGCGACGCGTGTGGGCGATCCAACCAGTTGATTGAGCTATTTCAATTACCATATTGCCATCTATAGCTTCTGGTTTGTTGACCTCCAAAATAACTTCACCCAGCGCATCATCACAGAATACAGCGGAAACTAATACATCCTTAGGAAGCAAATTAGCAATGACAGATCTTGTTTTGTCTTCTGACAATCTTATAGATGGATCTGTACGGATAACAAATCTTTTTTTCAGATTCTTAGATAGATAGGATAGATGAAAAGTTAACTCTGTAAGGGAAAATTTAGGGTTTTTTGTATATAACGCAATATTGGGTCCTTCAAATTTAGCCATTGTAACTTGAGATTCTTTTGGTATAGAATCTGAAACTGTCTTCGCTATTGCTCCTTCATTGTTAGTTGTCACTCTTGTGCTTGAATAATTATCCTTTTCTTTGCTTTTGGCCTTTTCAGATTCACTCTTGACGGCTTTCCTTGACTTTAAATCTTGATTATCATTCTGTACAAATTCATTTCTTAAATTTTCTTTTTTTTCCACCTTTATTCTTCATCCTGCCCTCCAGCAATTTTATGCCTCAGTTTGCAAACAATTTACCCGCCTATGAGGAATAAAAAATCATAGATCACACTGGAAATAAGCCAATATATATTGAAAGCAGTCCATTAATATATTTTTATGTAACCTTAATTTAGGATTTCCAAATGTATAATCAATTTGTAATACCTTAATTAAAAAATGACATTAGATAAAGCAGCAAGATAATAGATATATCCTAAAGCTACACTTCTTCCGGTTTTCGATACAATGTAAGCATCGCATACACCGAGTCCTAAGAACGCTATTTGTGTTTATTGTGTTTCATCTGCTCAAATGAAATATAGATTCAATAAGATTAAACTGCGTTTATTTCAAGGATGCTGATTTAGACAATATAATTGCTCTAGATATATCATATGATATTTATCAATAGTGAATGGTTAGTGTTTTATGTTGATTGTTTTAACGTGCATGCTTGACACCTAGTAAGCGATAACAAGTAGGAGTTCTCTTACTTCGATTGATTTCATTCTTTTCATTATCGCAATTCTTGTATCTATTATTCATTTTCTGACACGAATTTCAATCTATTTTTTAATTAATTCCTTTCCATATTACAAAAGGTGACAGAGAATCTGAATCATATGATATATACTTAAAGAACTATGAATTAGCCTAAGATTTTAATTAGGATGTTATAAGTGAAGATGTATGCAAGGAGTTCAAAAAGTAAAATGTACCTCTTGTGGCACGATGTTTATGTCCGAAACTGACACTAACACATGTCCAACATGTTCTGAAAATCATGGTCATGCGCATGAAGACATGGGGGGATGTGGTTGTGGACATAGCCACTAATACTCTTTTTTTGTTGATTTGAAGTATCTTGCTTACAAAAGAAGAGATCGGATTTAAAGATTTCCTAAAAAATAGGAACGCAGAAAAGTTATTATTCGAAGACTATTAATGGTGCTTAACCCTTGTTTTGTAAGTCATTGGATATATGACTAATAGAGTATGACGAATTAATTGTTCGTGTTGGTAGTAGTATTGATGCTGAGATGATGGTGACTTTATTTTTAGATTCTTTAAATCTAATGTTTTAGATTGCGGAGGCAATGTTGAATGAGCAAAATTAGATTTTAAAATAAAATATTATGAGCTGTTGCTGGTTATTATCTTGGGTTTTATAAGAGTAAATGATATATTGAATTACTACAAACTTGATTTATTATATAACGTATTGTATATCTTAATAGATCGGAGGAAGAATGTCTTTTAACCAATTGAGCTTCGTATCAAGCTGATTAGTATGAGAAAGCATCATAATCGCTTATTATTTACTTTGTATAAGGAACCGATAGTTTTATCTTGTGATATTTACTATTGAAATCAATCCTTAGTCAATACTGTATCGTATCATAAGCTGATGCTTATGGAAGACAACACTAGACGGGAGGTACGAAAGTGTGCAGCAATTCCCAGTGGTATGATTTACTATATGTTATATAATAAAATTGGATTGTCTGTATCCAACTAATAATCATGTGATAGTAACTAGGGTTTTTCTCTTTTTATAGGATAATAATTAAACTGGATCGTATTGTGAGGTCCATCGGTCACTTGCCTTTAACTGACTACATTTCTTTGAATTGAGAAATATTATCGACAAATTTTGTTTTTGGTGTCTCATTAGGCATAATATTGATAGATAACTACCTGAAGGAAAAGCCTTGTATTCCTATTTTCTTCTGCCTAAGGAATATCAGATAAATTCAGCCCTGTGGTCTTTCGTATATTGACACATATTCGAAAAATCAAAATCTTACACTAACGTATCGAATCAAAAATTCATATTCGGTTATTCCATTTTCTCCTTACTACAGATTAGAAACTGCTAGAATGATTTTTTATATGGACTGATTGAATTTATAAGAAATATGGTAATGCTAGTACCACAAAGACAATTGCAATCATAGCAAATGTTATTAATTGGTTAATAGCCATTCCTGTTTCCTCCTTTGTTCTGCTTGCAATTAAAGAACCGTACCACTGACCGCCATCCAATGGTCCAATTGGCAGGGCATTAAATATCGCGACATTGAAATTGATGAACCATAGCCAAAATAGCATATTAGCAATAAGAGCATAAGATGATCCAAAAATATTAGAATTATATTTATCAGCCATTAAATCAGAATAGGGAACAAACGTCTCTGCTAGAGTAGGCGGAGGAAGCAAAGCGAGGGGATTTGTACTAAACAAGCTTTTGTATCTATCCAATACTATTTTTGGGTCTTGAGTTGGAACGTTTAGAGTTACACCTAATATTCCCTTATTATTATCAATTGAGATTGGCAAAGATACATAATCGCTTTTATAATCTCTTTTTTTGTTGTTGTCCGTATCATACCATGCTATCTCTATTGTCTTTCCAAGATTGGATTCAAGTATTTCCCTTAGATCTTCAATACTTCTGATATTCTGACCCGATATAGTTTGTATAACTGATCCTTCAGTTAAACCTATCTTCGCTGCAAGCGAGCCTTGATTTACTCCATTAATAGATACTCCAAATTCCTGTGCCCCAGAAATTGGTAGAGGAGATAGCGTAGAGATAACAAGGTAGAGTCCAAAAAGAGAGATAACTGCAAGTATCATATTAGTTAGAGGTCCTGCAGTCAAAATTGCGCTTTTATGTTTTAGAGGCGTTTTTTCTAATTCATTTCGCTCAATATTTACAAATGCTCCTATCGGAACTATAAAAAATAAAACGACTCCTGTGGACTCTAATTTAACATTATGAACCCTAGCCACTATGCCATGTCCTGCTTCATGGATAATAATGGTAATAAATAGAGATATCAATGCATAATGCCAAGGAAGAAATGGATTTAAGCCTGGTATGAGAAAAATCGACCTAGGCCCCAAGTCTCGACTAGCTTCTCTGGCAGGTTCACTTGAAATTACCGTCATCAATCCTCCTATTACTAGGACTATTGCTAACACGGTGATAAGAGGCATAAGATATCTATTGAATCTCGCATAAATTCTGGCAGCATTCGTTCCAGCTACCCAGTCAAAAAACTTCAGACCAAAAGGTGTGTGGATCAAAATTAAGATGGGTATAAATTTGAATAGATACTTCACCTCCACACGAATTTTATTCTGCTGTTCCAAGCAAGTAACCTATGTAACAACGCTATTTAAATTAATTCGTCGCAGTGTTATAAGACTAAAAATATTATTTCTAAACTCAATAGCAGCATGCCTATCTGATATGTGTAATTTGTATGTGCGCTATTAGATTAGATAGATTCGATTTCCCATTAGGACCTACTACATTCATGGTTAATTTTTTTAATAGATCATACTATTATACCCCATTAATAAGAACTATTCAATGGTTGATCATGAGATGTCGTCAACAAGCGATGCCAAAAAGAGGATATCAGAGCCACCACTGAATATGTTATTTAATCTATCGCTTCTTGCAAAGAAAGATGTATGGGATATCGATATTCCGATGCTTCTCAAAATGCTACTAAGTATTATCAATAATACTGGGAAGAGAGATCTGAGAGTTTGTGGTATTGCTGTGTTGTCGTCATCCATGATACATCGCCTAAAAGTAGAGAGTATTTTTAGACTAGAAAAAATAGCTATGCACAAAAAACGAGTAGAAGACTCTCAGCCTTTAGAAGATATACCACAACTTCATCCTATAGAGATTCCATATAGAATAGAATCAACATATCCCGTGTCATTAGAAGATTTACTGCATGTTTTAGAAAATATGATTTTTGAACTTGCTAATCCAAGACCAAAAAAGAAGCAAATCGAACTCGAGCCTGTCCAGACATTCAATTTCGATCAGTATCTCTTAAAATTCGAACAGATATTACAAGAATATGAGAACATGATTCTAGATATCGTTAGAGCTGATGGGATTGCTATGTTTAAGACACTTGTCAAAAAGATGGAACCAATAGATGTTGTACGATGCTTTATTGCCATACTTTATTTGGCTATGGAAGAAAAGATAAACTTGGAGTCAATTGAGGAGCCAGAAGATATAAAAATAACAATAAAACCTTAACGGAAATAATAAATCAGTCATATAGTGGAATTTATCAGATTGCGTCAATCTTTACCCGATGAGGAAATTACCGCAAGAATTGAAGCAGCACTTTATTCTGCAGGAAGACCGTTAACTATAGATGAACTTGTAGGATCATCTGGAACAAATTCGAAGGAAAAGATACGTAAGATTGTTAATGATTTGATTAGAAAAACAGACTCTGTCTTTAAGGCCATTGAGATTACTGAATTAGAAGAAGGAACTTTTGTCTTTCAGTTAAAACCGATTTATACCCCCTTAATTAGAAGATTTGCACAACAGCCTATAATTTCGTCTTCGGCCCTTAAGACACTGTCTTATATTGCATATGAGCAACCAGTCACTTCAAAACGTCTTGTTCAGATCAGAGGCAGCCAAGTTTATAATCATCTTAAAGAATTACAGCATATCTCCTTTATCGAACATGAAAAACTTGGGAGATTAAAAGTATATAGAACAACAAAGAAATTTCAGGATTATTTTGGAGTGACTGACATAAACTCTATTAAGAATAATCTAGTATTAACGAAAAACAGACCAATCTAGTGCTATACTCGTCAACAGAAAAATCTTAATTAGAGTCGAGCTGTTAGGAGTTCCAAGTATGAGAAAGTCAGTTGAAAATTTGGCTGGGCGTAAATTATCCGGTGGCAGAAAGGTAGCCTTGCGAGGAAGAAGAAAGTACGAAATAGATAGATATCCAAATGAAGCAACTATCGGACCAATAGATATTGTTTCAAGAAAGGTACGTGGTAGGAATACAAAAGCAGCTTTTAAAGCCGTTGATTTTGCAAATATCACTGATCCTGCTTCAAATAAGACAATTAGGGCTAAAATACTTCGCGTTACAAAGAATACTGCCAATAAGGATTATGAGAGACGGGGCGTAATAAGCAAGGGAGCATTACTAGAAACCGAAGCAGGGCCTGCAAGAGTCTTATCAAGACCAGGACAGCATGGTACAGTAAATGCAATTGCTATTAAATAATAATAATAACAATTTGTTTATTTAACAACGAGCCCTTCATTAGCAAAAATGATACCAAAATTTAACATCAAATAACGTTATAAATAAATATATTCAATGATACCTCTGCCGCTTATGATTTTCTATAATATTGTACAGATTATTTTTCTATATGCTCTTTTTTGTTGATAGTTATGAGCAATATTGGTTTTTAGTATTGGTTTTAGTCTTCTTGTTTGACCGATACCTTGTATCTGTTAATAATGGAGTAGAAAAATGCTATAGAATATTTAAGATACTATTGGCAACTATATATCCTCTCTAACAGACAATAACGCAAGGTATAACTAAATTTGATAATAATAATACTCAGATACTGTGCGCTAATAAAAAAATCGTCCAAATATGCAGTTTTTGAAGACAAAAAAATTTATGTATGTAATGTAGTTATCGCTCTACTAACAGTATCATTATTCACTAGAGGTCATTAAATTAATATTAATCCTAAATTGTATAGCCTTAGTTGAAAGATTACGATCATGTTATTCTATGGCTTGACTATTTTAACAAAAATTTGTCTAGGAGTAAAGGTCGTAAAGTAAAACGCGACAAATCGGTTTTCGATCCCAGCTTACTTGATCTGATAGATGCTGCCATGGCGGCTGGATATAATCCGACAAAAGAAGAAACAAACGACCAAGCTAGATATCCAAGGAGATCCTTTGTTAAGTCAGGTTATATTATGATTTCGAAACCTTCTGACGTAAAGAAATCTGTAACCATTAACACAATTGCAGAAAAAATGGTGCAAAAAAGAAATAAACAAAAAGTGCTTCATAGATAGAATGTGAAAATACAATTTCATATCACAGAGATCGTAACTGCGTTTAATACATATTTTGTTTATCAATAAACTTAATTAATCTTGACAGAACAGAATGATAATAAGTAAAACTTTAGAGTGATTGAACTTGAACGAATTAGGGGAGGTTATGCATTTATCAAAAAGCGGAAGGATTATTGTCAGGCTTCAAAAAGATGGTAAAAAAATTAAAAGTGGACAACTACTAGTCGATGCTAGCGGAAAACGCATAGGCAAAGTAATTGAAGTAATTGGTCCTGTAAAGGCGCCTTACGCTTCGGTGGCACCATATACTGACAGAATAAAAAAAATTATTGGCACTAATGTATTTAATGGAGGATTTTTGGCTAAGAGAAGAGATGCTCGATCCCGTGTCCACAAGCAACAGAAAGGCTTTCGACGTTATAATAATCTTGGAGAGAATCAGCAATGACTTCGACAGAATACTATACACAGTGTCCAGAATGTCAGTCAGGACTAATTCAAGACTATAGCAAGGGCGAATACGTTTGCCAAAAATGTGGCTACGTAGTAATGGAACAGATTGACGATTATGGCCCAGAGTCCCATGCAACTGACTTTGATGAGAGAATGAAAACGACCCGTGCCAGCGGATCTACCAGTTACTCATTACATGATTATGGTTTAAGAACTGAAATAGGTTTTACCTCTAAAGATTATAGCGGAAGATCGATTGATCATCAAATGGCAGAGCAGATGAATAACATGCGAAGGTGGCATTCAAGAATCAGAGTTGCTTCTACAAAAGAAAGAAGACTATCAAATGTTCTATCTAAAATAAATGAAACTTGCTCTGTAATGTCACTCCCCAAGACATTGGTAGAAACAGCAGCGATGCTTTACAGAAATTATGAAAATAAAAGTGAAGCAAAGGGAAAATCTATTGCATGTATTGCGGCTGCGACAATTTACCTTGCCTGTAAGAGGTTTTCTGTTGTAAGGTCGTTAGAAGAAATTGTTAAATCAGCTGGTATAACTAAACAGCATGCATCTAGCGTGAAACTTGCAGCCAAATACTATAGAATAATGGTCATGGAGATGGGCGTTTTTACAGAAGAACAGTCGTCGACCACCAATGGTAGTATATTGTCTTCCTCCACCGGCTCATCTTTTAAGTCTACTTTTTCCTCACCTTCAGTAATACAATCAAAACCAATTCCTGTAACTCTTGCAATTGATCAATACATATCCAAACTTGCAAATACAGCAAAAATTGACACAAAAGTTGAGAGATTAGCAATTGACATCGCACATAAAACAAAGGATAGCCTTCTAGGAGATGGTAAGGCTCCTAATGGCCTCGCCGCAGCATACATATATCTTGCTGCAGTGTTGCTTGGCTTTAATCTTCTACAAATGGATATATCTAGTTTAGCAGGCATTACAGAAGTTACAATACGGAACAGATGCAAAGATATACTTACAAATTTTAAACTTATAGTAAATGTCAAACCATCGATGCTAACATCAGAAAGAGGTTGAAATAGATTTGCATTTAATCTAGAGATTGGTGATCCAAACATATTTAATGTAAACAAATTATTATCTGCACATACATATCCATCGTTGTCAGATGCATCTCTCTCCAACTGATCTGACTTTGGCAGATCTCATCGGTTTACTTCTTCTAATTAGAGAATGTAAAATATCAGTTATCTAGACAGTTACTAAAATTAAATGTTATGATAAGAGGATATATATTATTTCTATTCATTTTTTATTCTCTTCAACTGTCCTTTGTACATTGAGATTAATTCTTCGACATTAGTTGCATCTTTGGGATTCTTATCATACCTTATTTTGCCAGTGAATTTTGGGAATCGCAGAGCCAATCCATAGCCTTTTCTCATCCGATCCATTGCAGCTGTATAAGATGGACTTAATGTTATTTCAGAGGCAATTACATCAATTACTATTTTAGGTTCAAACCATACATCCATATCTATCCGACTGTCGACTCGCGGGTGTTTATGTAATATTATATGATCTTCTAAGTTCCTGTAGAATTGTTCAAGATGTTCATCTGTAAATCCAGTTCCAACTTTACATACACTTCTAAAAATATCTGAATCCGGATCATATGAGGCAAGCAAAAGAGCGCCATATTTTCCAACTCTGCGACCCCTACCGAAGAGAGCCCCTACGATAACAAGATCGACGGTATCAGCGATATCACTACGATACTCACGTTTCAGCTTTATCCATGCAAACTCCCTAGCTCCGGCACGATAGTTACTTGAAAGTTGCTTTAACATCAAGCCTTCACATCCATTTTCTATGGCTAATGCCATAAACCTCTCAATTTCGTCAATATTTTTTACAATAGCTTGGGGAACAATTCTAATCCTGTCTTTTTTATCCATATGGAATATTTTCTCAATTATTTTACGTCTTTTGACGTATGGCAAAGATGTTGTATCTTGTCCATCAATGTACAATACATCAAAGAAATTCAGGCTTATAGGATAATTCTCTACTGCCTGCTTTATCTCATATTTTCTACGCCGGTGCATTAACTCCTGAAAGGGAAGGTATTCGTCAGTTAATGGATTGATTGCTACTACTTCTGCTTCAAAAATCGCTTCACTTAGCTTAAGAGATTTGACAGCCTCTGTAATATCAGGATAGTGATGTGTGATTTTTTCTAGTCTTCTTGAAAATAACTCTACTTTTTCTTTACCTTTGTGTACTTGTATCCTCTCTCCATCTAATTTATATTCTGCTGCGGCTGTTCCATTCATTTTTTCTATACATTCTGCTGAACTACGCACACGTTCAGCCAGCATTGGCCTGATTGGTTTGAACAATGTTATTTGCAAGGATTTTACGGTTTCAAGACCTTTTGTTGCTAAAAGTCTGGCTACTATTCCGAGATCGCTTGATACGTTGTAAGCTTTTTCTAAAATATGCCGATATATTCTATTTCTATTTCCTGTAAACGCCAATGCTAAAGCATCCATTATGGTATGATCTGCAATGCCCAGACGTAGACTTTCCGTAATAAATTTCATAATATATTTGGCTTCACGGTAAGTGGCATCATTTAACAGGTTACTGACAAGTCGCATTTTAGTTTCCTGGGAGCCTGATCCTGTAGTACGAGCAATTCTGTCTAAAGTATAATAAACCCTCTCAACTGTCATTTTTTCGCTAAATAGAGTAGTTTGATTTTTTGTCTTCATAACTTCTTCTGCAGCAAGTCCTATGTCTCCGGTCCTACGATAAATTCCTTCTATAATTGAAACTTCTACTCCAGCAGAATATGCAAGAGCTCGAATAGCCATCTTCTCAGCTAAGCCTAATTCAATTCCTTCGTAATCTGGATAGAGTTTTCCTTGAATAAGATATACTACTTTGTCAATTATGTCAACAGGAGTTATTTTCAATAAAGATACTAGATGATCAGTCAGGGCAAGCCTGCTTGCAGTGCTTTCCATCTTTTCAAAAGTTTCTGCAATCAAAGTAAAATCCAATATTTGAACTAAGATAAGTCATGCTTTAAATTTTATTAAACAGATGCCTATGTAAAATACTTAAAAATCTAAGAATCATCTTAACGATATCTAAATCAAGTGATCCAAGTGCTCTGCAGTCTAATAACCTAATAGTTGTAATCTTCAAAAGCAATATAACGTAAGGGTATTAAGAGCGTAAAAATACATTATTATACAAATTAATTATTATTTTATTGTTAAGAGGCTGGAATAGTTGAAAATTATGTCAATGAAAATGTCGTGGTATATTCTTCAATGATTATAAAACCCATGAGTCGTCCTATAATTTATAAATTAGAACTAAACACATTCTTTCAGTATGGGTGGCAATAAACAAAAGACCGCGGTTGGATCTTCCGATAAGGCTAATACTCAGGTTGGCGATACAAAATCATCTAAGAAAGAAGACAGTAAGAAAATAGGTTCAAAACAGGAGCAGCAGCAAAGACAAAAATTATCAGTACTTGTGGAAGAACCTCAAGGATTGAAATTACTTCAAAGTATGAAAGCAATTACGATACAGAGTTATGCTAGATCTGCAGGGGTAAAAATTTCTGTTGCTAATGCTTTTATAAAATCCGCTGAATCCAAAGGGATTGTCAGAAATGCAGGGGGATATAGCGGACACAGGGTTTATGAACTAGTAAAATAACACATGATCGCAGATTTTTTATTTTAAGGCTAACAGTTGTTTTTTTGAATATTTACATTTTTTTTAATATCATAATATCGCCAGACTGAGTAGATTCAACAATTTCTAAATTTGATTTAACGATTCCTATAGGATTCATAGGCGCCATGACGGTATCTTTGGTGAATATACATATAGAACTATTAGATGTCATATACGCGATGTCTCCACGCTTGAACTGAGTTTTTTGCTTCTCTGCTCCGATTACAAGTCTTGTTTCAATATATATTATTGAGTCTGAATATTTGTGAATTCTGTCCTGCAGGGGAAGGCTGTTCAGAATCATTCTAATACACAATGGAGAGAGGTGACGTATCAGCTCACAAGGAGCTACTCCCTTATCCAATATTTGTACAATCATAGGAATTCTTGAAACCGAACCAGCCGTCTGAAGATTATCCATTCTCTAGAATTATTAAAAATAGTATATAATCAAAACATATAATCTTATGTTCTGACTTCTTTGAAAGATTAGCAACATTTATTTATATATTTAATAGCTGTTGCAGTATTCTTGGTATTAAAAGATTCTTCACCTCATAAATCCCAGTCAAAAAAACCATTAAACCTCAAAGAAAAAAGCATGAAGAAGGTAGATTCCAAGGTAAAAAAGAGTGCATCCAGTAAGAGTTCAAAGAGATCCTTAGAAACAAATCAGTCTGTTGATGATAGCAGACAGACAACAGTCCAAGTAGTAGATTCACTTAAATCTACCCGTCCTGAAGACGAAGTAGTTACGTATAATGAAATAGATTTTGAATTAAGGGAAGTTGCTGCGAAAGGAAATCAGGTTCTAATTGGACCACAACGGCTCACAAGATTCGAAAGAGCAAGAATCACAGGTGCGAGATCTCTGCAATTGTCTTTGGGAGCACCGTCGTTAATTAGAATACCAAATGACGTAAGAGATTCTATTTCATTAGCAATAGCAGAATTAGATTTGAAGGCATTACCGATATCAATTAGGAGGGTCCTGCCTAATGGAATATATCAAGACATACCGATTGACTGGATGAAATGATTTATTATCTGTACTATATCTCTCTGAGTTTATCTTCCTCAAAGCTTTTGGAGCCGTACCATCTAAACCAAAAATAGTCAAGACACCAGTCGTGAAATAATTGATCTTCACTGTAGAACATCAGGTTCATGTCAGTTTCGCCTTTCTGAGTTGGAAAAAGTACTGATGCTTTTTTCTCATTAATAACTACGGCAACCTGAACTTTATCTACCATACGCCTTCCTATTCTACCCGTATCATAAAGTTCATCGAATCTTAGCCTCTTTAAAAGTTCAGTTCTTCCTTTTGGGATGATAACATCACTTGGAAATATATAACATAGTCTTATTCCTCTGTCTCTAACAT
Source organism: uncultured Nitrososphaeraceae archaeon (assembly GCA_963733025.1). Classification (GTDB taxonomy): domain Archaea; phylum Thermoproteota; class Nitrososphaeria; order Nitrososphaerales; family Nitrososphaeraceae; genus JAJNBK01. The sequence goes on from CAVTCE010000033.1 coordinate 114,707, forward strand.
TAAATAATATAGGTTCTATGAGATCAAGTGGCACCTGTGGAATTATTTCAAAAATATAACTTTCAGACTCTCTGTATATCTGTTTCCAAAATTCTAAAATAGCAACAATCCCTCTTACCAATTCACAATTATTAAGAGCACCTATGCGCTGAACAAATTTCATCGGAAGTTCGCCTAATGTGTGCTCAGAGAAATATTCTTTATGTCGTGACAAAAAGTCGAAGGAAGGGATTTGCTTGATTATTGTATTTCCAAATGTAGTCAAAGAAAAAATTCCATCTGAATCTTTCTCTATTAGTCCTGCATCTTGCAGTCTGTTAACGTTTCTATGCACTTCTTGCATTGTTATTCCAAGATCCTTGGAAAGTTCAGAGAGCTTAGCTTTCTTTTGGTAGAGACCGAAAATTATTGATAACCTTTGTTGGCTGGCTAGCTCAAAAAAAATTTCTTCAGAATCAACAAATTCATCAATATTCATATTTTCCAACCCAGAAGCCATAATCAATCTTAGAGATTATAACACAACAATAAGCATTATGCCTACACATAGGCAACAGTCTATATCGAAACTTGATGGCCCATAGTTACTTTTATTGGAGTAACACTATTTGATTATTTCTTTATAACTGGGCTTGAATAATATTCTCACAATATGATTTCGATTGGAGATTAGAATGGAGAATAGTATGAATAGAATCATTTTAATACCGTCGATATCAATAACATTTGCTGTTTGACAGTCAATATTGACAATATTGAAGAAGAACTCGTTTCTGAATTAAAAATCTCATTAGAAGAAGCAAAGGTATTTGTTTCAATTGTAAAAAACGGTATGATGGATCCTCAAGATATATCCGACCTTCTGGGATATTCTGTTCAAGACGCCAGAAAAATAGCAGAATCTCTAATTAATAAGGGAATGATCATCGACTTTACTGCAACAGAATATGAATCACTACATCCTCGATTCGCTATAACTAATAGATATAAAAAAAGGTGTCAGGAAGATAATATTGTTTTCAAAAAGAATTTGAAAGTTGATAATATCGGGAAATTGCTAGAACGACCTTATGATCATGCAAGAACTAATTAAGGTCATTTTTCTGCAGTAATACAAGCAGTATGACTACATCAGAGCCAATAGGTGAAGACAAGGTTGTTTATTTCGGCGTTATTAACATTAATGAAAAAGGAAGAACAGTAGGAGCCATTGACATATGGCGAAACGTGATAACAAAGGAACTATTTTGTGAAGAAAAAAGACTGGGAATTTTAGAAATTGCAGATAATATAGGTATGCCAAAGATTGATAAGGATAAAAAATGGGCTGTTGCAATTAATAGGAAGAAAGCCGGCAATGACAGATGGAAATTGATAAAAATAATAAGACAAGGTAATTTCAAATTTACTGATACCGATGATGAAACGACAGTTGAAGTTGATGTCAAAGACTATAGAATAGCAGATCCAGATTGGTGGAATTTTCTTGTTGAGAATAATATAAATCGAAGCATAGAAATTACCGAGCAGAAGAATGCAAAATGATGGCTGAAGGGATACGAAGCGATGAAAGTATTCCAATAACTATTTTTGTTAAAAATGCCAGAGGCAGCAATATTGCCAGCAAGCTGATAGGGTATTTTCTTGTTAATGATAAACAGTTTAGATTTACTGCAGTAGCATTCGGCAGAATAGGTGGGCATAACATCGCAATTAATATTTCAAAAAAAACTCTAAATATAATAAGCAAAATGGGAATTGACCCTGATGTATTGCAATTGACGATACAACGCAAATTAATCGAAGGAGATGTTATACTTCCCAAAGGCCTAAAAATACACGATTGAACTTATAACAATGCTCCTTCAAGCGCGTTTCCGCATGCACATTTATTCCTTTTATTCTCTATTACTGGTATTAACTGCCCAACTAATTTTTTGGTCTTTTCGATATTCTTTTGCAACGTCTCTATTATCTTATTAGAACTTACTGAAACATCGGTCCATGCATCATAGTCCGTGATAGTTGCAATCGAGACGTAACAAATTTCCGCCTCTCTTGCCAATATGCACTCAGGAACCACTGTCATCCCAATTATGTGTGCTTTCATTACTTCCCTAAAAAAAAGAGATTCGGCCCGAGTAGAGAATCTTGGTCCTTCTATACAAACATATGTAACATTGTCATGAACTTTATAATTCAAATTATTAGCACACTCTACTGCAAGTTCCTTTAGTTCAGCACAGAATGGATCGGAAGCAGAAATATGACAAACCTCTCCACCATCGTAAAAAGTATATTGTCTTCCTTTAGTAAAGTCAATGAATTGATCAGGTATAGCAATATCACCTGGCTTTAGTTCTTTTTGTAAACTTCCTACTGCAGATGGGGCGATAATTCTTGTCACTCCAAGTTCTTTTAATGCCCAAATATTTGCACGATTATTTATTCTATGAGGAGGAATTCGATGGTTTTTTCCATGTCTAGGAATAAAAGCAATGTTTCGTTCAGAGAACTTACCAATAGTAATCGAATCTGATGGTTCGCCATACGGGGTATGAATTTTAATTTCTTTTTTATCATTTAGGATTCCAGAATCATAAATTCCTGTACCTCCTATAAGGCCGATATCTGCAGAGTATTTATTAGATCTCACTTGTACACCACTAATGATTGCACGTTGTAGCCTAGTGTCCTTAACTTATTCGCTCCATTAAGATTAGCTAGTTCTATCACGAACGCAAATCCTGCAACGATACCTCCTAACTTTTCGATAAGATGTGCAGCAGCAATGGCTGACCCGCCTGTTGCAATCAGGTCATCTGCTATCAGGACATTTTGGCGGGGTTTTATTGCATCTTTTTGTATTTCCATTATGGCACTACCATATTCGATATCATATGATTCCTTGAGAATATGACCGGGCAGCTTACCTGCCTTTCGGATCATTATCAAACCTTTATCAAAGTTTAACGCTAGCGCTGTCGCTATAACAAAACCTCTGGACTCTATACCTGCAACACTTTCAACAGTAAATTTATTGAATCTATGGTATAATTCGTTTGAAATATAATGTAATGCATGGTCCGTGCGTAAAAGGGGATTGATATCCCTGAAGATAATGCCCTTCCGAGGAAAGTCTGGACAGTTGCTGATCAAGGAAAACAAATCTATATGATTCATAGTCACATGGTGTAGCCATAGCCTTTCTATAAAAAAGATTACTGTTATAATTGATTAATATAACGAGACAATAATAACAAATAGTGTTCCAGTTTTCTAAATAAACAATCAGTTCATTTGGATTAGCAAATTGTAATTACTTATAAAGCAAGGTTCTATGCATTTATACCTGTGTTAAGAACAATGTTAACTACTTTGCTTCCAGCAGATGAGTATATTCGCAATCAAAGCAAAATTGCTAATTTGATTGACTTTAACGAGGTATTTGAGCTAGTCAAGTTTACTGTCTCAAAGAAATTTGATCTACATAGAGCCGGGTTAAGTCTAATTTTGCAGGTCATGCCAAGCAATTTGGGAGCATATCATATCTTAGGATCAAATATAATAGTATTAAATAAATTTGTTCTAGAAATTATTAAACAGCTTTCAAAATCTTCTGAAGACTATAATTCATACCTTTACATGGTATTGGCTCATGAATATCTACATAGCTTCGGTATAACAGATGAAAATGCCGTTCGGCAAATGACATATGATCTGTGTCGAAGCTTATTCGGAGAATCGCATATATCTACCTTAATGGCTAGGGACGACCCGTCTAGTATCTTTCCACAATTAAAGAATATGACAAATCACGCTTTTTATAAACATTTTGAAATAATACAAAATTTCGATAAATCCAGCTTTTCTTATATCCAGTAATATAAGGAGGATAACTTTCATCTATTTAGATGAATTCGATTACTAAATAATATCTAAAAGATATAAATAACATCAACAACACAAATTAATTATAATGCCTATAAAGAACGGGGCAGAGTATATCGAAAGCCTTAGAGGTAGGAAGATGAAGGTGTATCTATTCGGTCAGCTAGTGCAAGAACCTGTTGACCATCCTATGATTCGGCCTTCTATAAACGCAGTAGCAGAAACTTACGATCTAGCCAATGAGGAAACAGATATTGCGTCTGCACAATCTTCCTTAATTGGCATTAGAGTGAATAGATTTTTGCATATAACAGAGAGCGTTACTGATGTAGTTAATCAGAATAAAATGCAGAGAAAGTTAGGACAGCTAACTGGTACCTGTTTTCAGCGTTGTGTAGGAATGGATGCCCTCAATTCACTATATTCGACTACCTTCGAAATAGATGCGAAACACGGAACTGTTTATCATAAGCGTTTAATTGAATTTGTAAAAATGCTTCAAAGGGAAAATTTGATGATAGGTGGCGCCATGACTGATGTAAAAGGAGATCGTAGTCTATCACCGTCACAGCAAGAAGATCCTGATATGTTTGTCCACGTTTCTAAAAGAGATGATAAAGGCATATACATAACGGGTGCAAAAGCGCATCAAACTGGATGTATCAACTCTCATTGGATTTTAGTTATGCCTACAATGAGACTTCAAGCACAAGACAGTGAGTATGCTATAGTGGGAGCTGTGCCTGCTGATGCTGAAGGCATAACTTACATTTATGGTAGACAATCTTGTGATACTAGAAGTATGGAAGAAGGTGATATGGATGCAGGAAATGCTAAATTTTCTGGGCAAGAAGCGATGATAATATTTGATAATGTATTTATACCAAATGAGATGATATTCATGCAAGGCGAGTACGAGTATGCCTCTATGCTTGTCGAAAGGTTTACCTGTTATCACAGGAGAAGTTATGTATGCAAGACAGGACTTGGAGACGTCCTTGTCGGAGCATCTGCAGCAATTGCTGATTATAATGGAGTAGCTAATGCTTCGCATATTAAAGATAAACTAGTAGAAATGACACACTTAAATGAGACGATATTCGCTACAGGCATTGCTTCTTCTTATCAATCACACAAAACGACCGCTGGTAATTATCAAAATGATGACATGCTGGCCAACGTCTGTAAACATAATGTGACAAGATTTCCTTATGAGCTTAGTAGGCTAGCCCAGGATATTGCCGGCGGATTAATGGTGACGATGCCCTCTGAACAGGACTTTAGAAGTCCAGAAGCTGGTCCACTGCTGGAAAAATACTTAAAAGGAAGAAAGGGTGTTTCAACTGAGAATAGAGTAAGAATATTGCGGCTGATTGAGAATATGACTCTAGGTAGAAATGCTGTAGGTTATCTCACAGAGTCAATGCATGGTGCAGGTTCACCACAAGCGCAAAGAATCCAAATTGCACGTCAGATGCAATTAGAATACAAAAAGAAACTTGCAAAGAACCTTGCTAGAGTTGAAGAAGGTGAAGCTAACGGTCTTACTAATGAGCAGTCGGATTATTTTGATAGAATATTTGGTAAAATTAGAAATTAAAATCAAGAGTAAGAATGGATAATATTAGTATAGATATTGCACCTCAAGATTAATATAATTTCTTCCGATTATAAAGGAAGAATTATTTACAAGTTCTACGATTGTTAATGTATCCTAGAGGTAAGTGAGGAAAACAATGATGGGACATACCACAGAGGATCCTACTTGGAAGACGTTCAGAATTATTGTCCATAATGGCAAAGACGGTATTCTTCAGTCCAGGCTCTGGAAAGAGCTTGAGACGACTAGCCGTCATGGTTCTAGGTTAGCAATGAAACTGGAAAAACAATCACTTATTAAACGAGAGAGAATTCTCGAAAAAGGACGGTGGACCTATAAACTTCTTCCAATCGAAATGCCTGTTGATACTGAATCTATCAATAAAGCGCCATGTCTTTCATGTCCAGTGGAGCATATGTGTTCTGTGGATTGTTATTATAGTCCTAACAATTGTAATCTAATCCAAGATTGGCTTTTATCGTCTATTGACACTTCATCTCTACTGCCATATGGCGCAGAACTTCACGAGGAGAACAAAGAAGCTACAGAAGAATCCGTGAGCAAACCTAAACCCGGCAAAACGTCATCCAAGACGAGCAACAAAAATAACAAAAAATGAAGCTTTCCCAGGCTAGAAGAGATTATTATCGTAAGCTTGCAAAAAATGATGGATATAGAAGTAGATCAGCCTATAAGCTAAAACAATTAAATAATTCCTATCATATCTTTAAATCGCGCAATAAAGTAGTTGATCTCGGTTGTGCACCAGGTGGATGGTTGCAGGTTCTGGAAGAAGAAATTGGTAATCAAGGAAAGATAGTTGGTATAGATCAAAAGGAAGTACTTCCCTTAAAATTTGCAACAATTTTGCGAGGTAGCATTGAGGATCCTTATATGGTTGAAAAGATTATAAAAGTTCTAAATGGTCGTGCAGATGTCGTGTTATCTGATCTTGCTCCGAACGTCTGTGGGATTTGGGATATCGATCATGCCAGACAGATTTCTCTTACAAGGAGTGCCTTGACTATAGTAAGAAAACTGCTAAGAAAAAACGGTTCCGCAATTTTTAAGGTATTTGAAGGAGACATGCTTAAACAATTGAAAGATGACTTGGCGATAGATTTTGAAAATGTACATTATTCTAAGCCAGATGCTAGCAGAAAGGAGAGTAGCGAGTTATATATGATCTGTTTGAATTTTAAAGCTTAAGACATAATCTATTTTCCTTAATCTCCAAATAAGAGTTTTAATTCCTCAAGACTTAGTTTTGACCCGGAGTCCATTTTTTTCTTGGCTTCTTCCTTGAGCTTGAAAAGTGTATCTTTTGGGAGAGCGTTACCATATTCTTCTCTTTGTCTTTTCCTCATACTGGCTATATGATCAAGACGTTCATTAATTTTTTCTAATTGCAATAGATCTTCATTGTATTCTCTGAGGTAAATTTCGCGTTCGGCAGGCAGCTGCCGTTTCAAATCAAAGAGCTTGTCAATTATATTGTTAATTTCTGAAATTTTCCGTTGCAATGATCGATGCTCCTCATCAAGTAATTTTAACGAATTTCTGAGATTTTCAGACTCTTTATCAAATTCTCTCATCTGATCTTTAATAATTCGGATTGCCTTTAGTGCTTCAATTTTCATTGAAGTCTCTTTTACGGAAGAAAGTATCTCATTCTTTTCTCGTGGACTTATATATCGTTTTTCGTCAAGTGCTTTCTGCAGCATAGTAAGTGATTGAAACAAATGTCCTTCCGCGTCAGAGGATACTCTAGATTCCATCATGCTAAGGAAATCCTTTGATTGAGAAATCTTCTCACTTATTGAAAGTAGCTGAGAATTCTTGGATTGAATTTCAGATCTAATCTGTTTACTTCGCTCTAAGAAATTATTGAGATCGGTCTTTTTGACATGTATATTATTATTTATGGATCGAAATCTGTTCCTCTCAATATCAATTATTTTCTCGCTTAATTCTTTTACTCGCCCTGATATGCGACGCTTTAAAGTAACTAGATCATCCCATCCTAAGTCTTCTATGCTAGGAGATGGATTTTGATCTGTTGTGGTCAAATTGATTGTTTCCGTCTTTATTTGAGGTTTTTATTACATAAAAGCATACTGATAAATATATAACAGAAACACTTGTACTGTTTACAAAGTAATCATAATCAATATGTTCAAAAAGCCCACCAGTCGAGATATTATCTTTATTTGGTCATAGATGTGCTCTTGATGTTAGAAGGGTATTCAAAAATTAGATAATAATTATTGCTGTTGATAAAGGGCCTTTGGTAGATGCTAGCGCATACAGTGTCTTTGCTGGCCCATATATAGATTTGTTGAGTCCTTGGGTCTGCACAGTTTTAACTACTAGACGCGCGAATTCTGACTATATTCTAATATGAACTGATTTTGGGACGGAGTGACTTTTGGCTTTCATATGTAATATTACTGGTCTTATTATCGAAAGAAGAAAATGCTAATGAGTCTAATTTCAATATGTATCGCGAAATTCTTATCAGGTGCCAATACAATAAAATAGAGAAGATGTTAATATTTATAAAGAGCAGTTATGGTATGAAATTCTTTATTGCTGATTCTAATCTTTCTTCCGTTCCACACCATCTAACTAATTCTCGTAGTTTTTGCTGAGGTTTTCCATTTTTTATTAAAGATCTTGCAATATCAACGCCTTCCTGAAAATCACTTGCAACCTTTGCAATTACAAGAGCAGCCGAGGCATTCAAAACAACTATGTCTTCTTTTTCCTGACTGGCTACGCCGAATATAACTTGAAGAGTATCTCGAAGCGATTCTTCTTTTGAATTGACTAGGATCTGGCTTTGTTTTGCGACCTGCATGTTGAGCATCTTTGGATGAAGTCTGATTCGCTCTATTTGATTATTACTAATCCGCAAAATATCATTCTCGCAAGTATTAGAAAGTTCATCAAGACCATCGTGAGAATGAACTATCATGGCATCATTTAAGCCAGTATTTTGTATAGCGTGGGCAATAGGTTCCAATAAATATGTTCCGAAAACTCCTATGACTTGTCCAGTTAAATTTGTACAAGGATTACTTAAAGGGCCAGCAATATTGAACACGGTCCTTATACCAATTATACTTCTAGCTGCGGCAACTCTTCTTAGAGTTGGGTGAAAATTAGGAGCATACAAAAAACCAATCCCGAATTTTTCTATAGCGCTAGATACCTTCTCAGGAGATGTTTGCAAGTCAAAACCAATGTACTCTAGAAAATCTGCACTTCCGCAGAATCCTGATACTGAACGGTTTCCATGTTTTGCTATCTTCATACCCGCTGAGCTAGCTACTACTGCAGCAGCAGTGCTGATGTTAAATGACTTTATTACATCTCCTCCGGTACCACATGTGTCAACTAGAGGACCGGTTATCTTAGGTGAGATTCTTATTGCATGCCGCTTGATTGTTTGAAGGATAGCTCCAATCTCTTCAGATGTTTCGCCTTTCATGGACATAGCGACTAAGAAGGATGCAATGGCAGCTTCAGAAAGTTTACCTTCAAGAATGGAATTTACAGTTTGATGAACCTCTTCTTCAGACAACGCGGATCTTGAAACTAGTTTTCGAAGTACAGGACGAATATCAAAATAGTCGCTAGTATTCATCTCTTAACAATAGAAACAAAATTAAAAAGTATTTTTTTGCCTTCCTTTGTCAGCACTGATTCTGGATGAAATTGTACTCCTTCAACTAAGTATTGTTTGTGTCTAATCCCCATTATTTCGCCATCATCCAATGCCCACGCTGTCACCTCAAGACAATTAGGAATAGTTTTTGAATCAACTACCAATGAATGGTAACGAGTAGCCTTAAACGGATTATCTATGTTTTCGAATAGGCGATCCGAATCGTATCTAATATAACTTGTTTTTCCATGCCTAGATATTTTGGCATTTATTACTCTTCCGCCAAACGCATCCACTATTCCTTGGTGACCAAGACATACTCCAAGAATGGGCGTCTTTGAGCCAAAATTTGTTATAATGTCAGAACATATTCCAAAATATTTCCTATCAGCTGGGTGTCCTGGCCCTGGCGATATGACTATGGCATCTGGATCCATTCTGTTAATAGATTTAAGTGTAATCTTATCATTTCGAATTACCACAGGTTCAATATGCAGCTCTCCCAAGATTTGGGCCAGGTTATATACAAACGAGTCATAATTATCTATAATGAGAATTTTCAAATACCATCATCAACTGTAAGGCTATTGGTGCTATAGGTGGAACATAATATAATTCAAACCGTATGACTCATGGACAAATTGAGACTGAATTGTTTTTTTAGGATATATAAAAACATGTAAGAGAAGGTTTGTTAATCACGAATCTTCTTTCGGAATTAATGCAGACAACAAATAAGAAAGAGTTTTAGATGATATAACGGCTAGGAAATAGCTAGATATATTATAGTGAACAATGTGCTCCTAATGTTTAACATTAAATGACTGTAAATATTAAAATTAGGTGAACATAATTTAAATTCAATCATATTTAGGGATTGATTTGGCTAAGATATTTATTAATGGTTATGGAAATATTGGCCGTCGCCTTGCCTCCGCGCTTTCCCATGACAAAGAAATTCAATTTGTCGGAATAGCAAAATACACAGCAGATCAGAAAACTAAAGAAGCTTTAGAAAACCGCTTTAATGTTTATGTTCCTGAAGATATCATAAACAAGTTCAAAGAGAAAAATTACGATATTGCTGGCACGGTGACAGAAGCGATTGTTCAAAGCGATTTAATTATTGATGCAGCGAAAGAGGGTACTGGATACGATAATAAGAAAAATCTATACGAGCCAATGAACAAGAGGGCCATTTTTCAGGGTGGTGAAGAAAGACATGGTGACAGATCCGTAGCTGATATGATTCATAATTCCAGAGTAAATTATGATAAGGCATTAGGCAGAAGCTATGTCATTCAAGGGAGCTGTAATGTTTCTGGTATGGGGAGAATTATACAGCCATTAATAGAAAATTTCGGCGACGAGATCAGAAGGTTCGATGTCTCCCTTATCCGAAGATGGGCTGATCTTGAAGATTCAAAAGAAGTAAAGGATTCTATTGAGTGGGATAAAAATCCTCACCATCAAGATGACGTCAAAGATTTTATTCCTTCAGTCAATCTCTATGTAGATGCCTTTAAAGTCCCGTCTAGGATGATGCATTTACATCACATGTTAATACATTTTAAAGGGAAGGCTCCATCGAAGGATGTAGTAATAGAAACATTTAGGAAGGAATTTGGGGTAGCCATACTGAACTCAGCAAAAGGAACAGCAGACATCAGAAAAAAAGCTTTCGAACTAGCATTTGAACATGGTGATACTAATATGATTCATATTCATACAGAAGTGCTCAAGGTTCAGGACGATCTTCTAAAGATTTCATATTCAGATGATCAAACTGGGATGGTGATTCCTGAGAACTATATGCTTATTCAATCAATGATTCATCGATGTAGCCGAGGAGAAGCAATAAAAAAGACAGATAATTTATTTCAAATTACGAGAAAAAGAAACCTCTTAGAACAAGAATTCGGGTAAAAATAGTAATGAAGATAAAAATCGTCACTTTTTACTCTTGCATTCGTTTTTAGACTCCAATACATAAATCAGAGCATTTTGGTCAGTCAAAAAGCACTAATCAATACAGAAGCTTTAATTAAAGGAAATTGCCCGAGGTTTAGGCAGAGAGAATAATTTGGGTTATTTACGAAAGGATTATGTTCTTGACAAATTCGTCATAGTTCCCAAACCCACAGATGATGAGACAATACCAATTGAAAAATCTTCGGATGCTAGGTGTCCTTATTGTCCAGGCAATGAGTCTATGACAGAGCCTGCCTTGATTTCTTTAGTTGCAAAAGATGGAATGCTTCAACGTTTGTCTGACAGTGAAGAAAATGTTGTTGGAGATTGGTGTGTTAGGGTCTTCCAAAGTAGTACTCCGGCCGTAACGAAGAATTCTACCACAATCTACACAGATAAGCCTCTCTATAGCGAACCTGCTTACGGTTATCATCAAGTCGTTGTTGCTTCACCCGAGCATGATCAGAAATTATCTCAGATATCTGTAGACCAATGGACAAATGTCTTGCTGGTAATCCAAGATAGGGTAAGATGGTTATACACGCAAAAAAGCGTATCTTACGTTTGTATATTCGTCAATAGCGGACATATGGCAGGAACCCCATACGACCATCCTCATTTAAATCTAGTAACTTTCTCAGCCATCCCTCCGACAATTGAGTTAGAAGCAGATGCTTCTCACAAATATATGAATGAAAATGGAATTTGTCCTGCGTGCAGTATAATTTCAGTAGAATCGAGTGGTCCAAGACAAATATTAGACACGGAGAGCTTCCTTTGCTTCTCCCCTTGGGCACCTACTTATCCGTATGAATTCTGGATATATCCAAAGCGACATACTACTGCATTCTCAAAAATAACTCAAAAAGAAATAAACGATCTAGCATTAATGCTACGCGCCACTTTAGGAGGAATGTCAAAAGCACTTAAAGATGCTCCGTTCAACCTGGTTTTCCATTTAGCTCCAGAAAAAAAGAATAGTCGTCAGATTCATTGGCACATAGAAGTTTATCCACAACTTAACATGTGGTCAGGATTAGAGCGAGGTTTTGGAGTTTACATTAATGATATACTACCAGAGAAATCTGCAGAAATTTTAGGTTCCACATGTAGAAGAGAGTTAGCTCAACTTGTTGGAATTATTTAAGCACGACATGATTACTTAGGAAAAGGAAAGAAATGCCAAAATTAGAAACTTGGGTCGCCCTTGGATCATTAGGAATGTGTATTATGTTTATATCGCTGATATTATCATTTTTTAACTTTCTCGTAGGACCAAAAGGTAACGGTCCAGATGTTTACGTCGATCCGACAGGAGTAATGATCCAAATGATTTCGATATCGGGAGCACCTAGTTTAATTCTTGCAGGTACTGTTTTTGGACTTGCGAAATCTTATGGTACTATTCATGCTGCAATCATTTTGATGACAACAGGGATAATTATGATAGCGGGTATGATTGCTGCATGGACGTTAATTCTGAAAATTAATGAACAGTTAGTTGTTAGCGGAATCGACATTATTCCGTATATTTTTATAGTCGCTGGCATGGGCATTTCAATTCTAGGCATCTATTTATTTAAAAAATCAAAAAACTATCAAAAATTAGAAGACGAAATCCATTGAATGAGAAACATAATCAATTAGATATCAATTTATCGAGAAATCTGCTCCCAATCAAGATATCAAAGCAGATGTTAGATAATATTTTCAGTTCAGCTAAATCACAAAATAGCCCTGTCTTATCAATCGTCATTGGAACCAAACCCGATTTTTATAAACAGGCACCAATTGTGGTAGAAGCGATAAAAGAGAAAGTACCCGTATTTGTCATAGACACTGGTCAGCATTTTGACGAATTGTTAGGTTTTGGTATAAAAGAATTCGATTTAGAAAATACTGTTGGCTGCAATTTGCAAATTCGTGGGGATCTGATGGAGAAAGCGAGCGAACTGATTCTTAAATTTGGATCGTTTGGAAGATATTGTACGAATCAATTCGGCATAGATTCACAATTGCTTCCAGTCGTCCATGGAGACACCCTGGTTGCTGGAATCGCTCCTCTGGCTTGGGTTTTTGGTATGGGACAAAAGGTAGCACAGAATGAGGCTGGATTGAGATCTATGAGCCCGCAGGCAATGAAGCATATAAAAATTCATCAAGAACCGACCAGGACTATTATCGAACAGTTCATTGCTGATCAATTTCAAGGTGAATGGTTTCTAGCAAGAGAAGAACCATTTCCAGAGCAAATTGATACATGGATTTGTTCCGCAGGAACAAAATATTTTTTTGCGCCAACACAGCTCAATAAAGATAATCTTGTTAGAGAAGGATATCCTGAAGAATTAATTTATGTGGTAGGTAATTCAGTAGTTGACGCAATCCATTTAAAACGCAGGCAAAAATCTTCGGAAAGTATATTTGATACTTATCCAAGATTAGAGAATGGCCAATGGATAAGAATGGATATTCATAGGCGTGAAAATCTTACCCGTCATAGATTTACTTCTATCATCAATGGACTTATTAACCTGATAGAAAAAACAGAGCACAAGGTAGTCCTTGTAATGCTAAATGCTACCGCCTCTGCTTTGAAATCCTATAATCTACAAGAAAAATTATATAATCTTTCTATAGATTTTCCGGACAAGTTTATCATTACCCCATTATGGAGAGAGTACGCACACGTCATTGAATTTCTCGATAGCGGGCATTGTTGGGCAGAAATGACTGACTCTGGCTCTATGCAGGAAGAGCTGCCTATATTTTTCCGAAGTCTTATCATTAACCGTGAGATTAAATACTGACAGACCGGAAACGGTATTTGAAGCAAAGAGTAACATCCTTATTCCACCTGTAAATCCGTCTTGGATTACCTCTATGGTTAGAGAAGCATTTGATAAAAATCAGAGTTTAGGTTTCAATTTAAAGAATAAAAAACCCATTTATGGACAGCCCGGAAATGTATCAAGGAATATTGTGAGTATCATTAAGAAGGAGTTTGAAAATGGCAATGCAAGTTTTTATCCATGGCTCCATCAGAGAATTAATCTCTGGAAAGAAAATCGTGGACTAGATTATTTATAAGACTGCTGAGATAAGGCACCTCTCCATCATATATTTTCATCATAACCAAAAAAACATCAGTTGTCGTTGGCTATACTTTTCTTTAAAAGGACATTAAATCATTGTCTTAACGAAAATTAATATATCTTCATAATTAAAAATTTCAAGGTAAAAACATTTCAAGACAGAGGAGCATATTATAACTCCTATATCTTACCCAATTTTCTAACATATTTTTTGTAGACCTCAAGATAAGATTTCTTATCGCCTATATCAACAAAGCCATCTGATCCTATTCTAAATCCTTTTATGACTCTCTTTTGTTCAAGAGCCTTCCTTACTGCGTCGTCCATTCCGAAGGCACTTGAGTCGGGAATAATGTTAAGGAAAGATGGCTCCATGACATAACAACCAATGTTGATTAGACCGCTAACCTCAGGTTTTTCTCTCCAACTGATTATTCTATCCTCTTTTCCGTCAAGATCTATAAAACCGTACTTTAGTTTAGTTCTATAAGATAATAATGCCATCGAAACCAATGCTCTTGACTCTTTATGCTCATCTATCATCTTTTCAAGATTGAATTCGTATATTGAATCTCCATACAAACATACAAAAGTCTCATTTAACAATTTCTCTGCGCTCTTTAATTGTCCTGCTGTAGCCAATGGTCTTTCTGACCTAGCATACTGTATCTTCATGCCAAATCTACCTCCATCCTCAAAATAGTTCTCTATTATTCTGTGGAGGTAACTTACACAAATAACTATTTGATCTATGCCATTACTCTGTTTTAGCCATTCAAGTATGTGCTCAAGAAGTGGCTTATTTCCTATAGGCAACATAGGTTTAGGAATGAAAAAAGTATATGGTTGCAATCTGGTTCCCAAACCGCCAGCAAGAATTACTGCTTTCATATCTCATCGTCATTCTTAATGACTGGTATATAAGGTAGAATCATCAATGTCAATAATTGTTCAATATTTTTTTTATTTTATTCAAAACGTCATTAGGCTCTGTCCCAAAGATCATGATCATGGGCTCTTTACCAACCTCTCCTTTGTGATAAATAATTTCTGCGGCAGGATTACTTAGAAGTGCGGTCTTAATACCCCATAATATTGTCTCACCTTCTTTTTTCTTCAAACTCATGGGTTCAGTAATTCTTTGATATTCAGAAATTTCAAATAAACGTTTAGCGATTTTTAATAATTTTTTATCGTATCTTATGTTCATAGCGCATCTCATGGAGCGGTTGATAGTCATATAGGCTAGGACTGCAGAAGCAACATGTCGTGAGGCACCAAATTCTATATTTGAAACAGGTCTAGCAATCTTACCAATTCTAACTATTCTGCCTTTTACTCCAGCAATTTGGGAAGTATCAACGGCGTCAGGTAGAGCGTAGGCTATATTAGATTGTGTTTCAGGTAGCAATTCTGCGATTCCGTTCATTGCCTCGATCTCAATGGTTGCTTGTTGTAGCTCTTTTAGTACATGATATCGGCATGCATCTACATACAAATCAGAAATGGGGTTGGTAACTACGAGACCCTTTCCCAATTTTAAGGCATTTCCAATAGATTTATGTACATACTGATTTGCAATCTTACATGCGTCAACGATTTGGAAGCCTCTTGCTAAAAGGGCTGTGATACTTGCTGAAAAGTTACATCCAGAACCATGAAATTCCTTAACAGCTATTCTAGTATTAGCTAGTTTGTACACTCTCTTATTTCTGTGCAATAAAATATCTATGACATTGTTTGTATTAGAATGTCCTCCTTTTATTATAACGTTCTCTACACCTAGTTTTTTTATTTTTCTTGCCGCTTCAATCGCATCTCCTTCAGATTTGATTTCCACGCCGGCTAATTTCTCTGCCTCCATCAGGTTCGGTGTAATTAGAGTTGCAATTGGAACTAATTCAGAAACAAATGACTCAAAAGCATTATCTAAGAGCAATTTCGAACCGCTTCCGGCTGCAAAAATCGGATCTAATACGATGGGAATTTTTGTATGCATTAATGAATCATAAATAGATTGAATGATTTCCTTTCTGTGAACCATCCCTATTTTTATTGCATCTGGAGGAATATCTGACATAATAGATCGAATCTGTTTTCTGATGATATCGTCAGGGAGCCCAAATATGCTAGTAACCTCTCGAGTATTTTGGGCAGTTATAGCAGTAATTGCGGTACAGCCATATACGCCAAGAGCAGAAAATGTCTTAAGATCAGCCTGTATTCCTGCTCCTGCACCTGAATCACTCCCCGCAATTGACAATGCAACTGTTGGCATAATTGGCTAATGGATATCAAATACGCCTATTCAGTTTATCGGCTAATTCAGATGATTTTATTAATGACAATTTCCTCAATGCTTGGGTGTTCTGGTTTCATTTGCTTTCAAAATTGTTCATTGATTATAACGAAAGTGAGCCCAATTATCCAAATAAAAACATTGTCTATGATGTTGGTCGTATAATATTAGCAGGATTTTGGTATAATAATAAGCCAACTTATGATGTGCGTTATTTGTCTTAAAAAGGAGGTACGAAAACAACACTATATCATAGATGGGAATAGTCGATGATATATTCAATCTTTTATAGACTATGGTTATGTTAATTAAATGCTTATTTGTATATTAACTAAATTACGATACTACTTGTCAGGGAATATGCCCTAAAAACACAACAATAAAAGTGAAAAGTCCCACGTGTGGCTTAGATGTAGTTCTAATAAAATCATTTCAATTTTGAACGAATATCGATCTGAAGAAATGAAAAATTACATCCAGAAATGCAATATGAAAATTATTCTATAAAAGGGAATAATAGATGTTGCATCAGTTGTGGGAATTGCTGATAGTACTCATCTTCTGTTTAAGCTCGATATCTTTTATTATTATTATTATTTATTTGATTGTACTTTTATAGTCTGTAATTCTATCGAGGATAATCACTGAAACAGCGACTTTTCAGACTTATCTTCTACTTAACACGTAGAATGTGATGTTTTCTCAAAAAGATTAAAAGGATGGCAAAATAAATCAACTAGAGAACGATGCGCATAGTTGCAATAGGAAGTAGAGTATTTGTTACTAGTTTTCAGCTTGCCGGTGTACAAGGAATTAAAGCTGACTCTTCATCAGATGCGCTCACTTTAATTAATAGAATAGGAGTGAACAATGACATTGGTCTAATATTATTAAGCGACGATTTAGGAAGAGAAATAAGAAGTCAGCTTACAGACATACGAGCAAAAAAACCCATTCCATTGATTTTTGAACTTCCTTCTTCTGGTAGCACGAAACAAAAGGTAGACTACAGAGCTTTGTTAAAGCAAATTCTTGGCGTTTGAACTTTCTTTCTTTGATTGTAAGTCAATAATACTGAAGATCTTTTCATACTTTGACTATAATAAAATAGAAATGACTACTTATAAGAAACGTCTCGGAATTTTGCTTATTATCTCTTTGTTGGCAGGATTTATTGCTACTATACTTTCTGTTATATTAGATTCATATACCTTTTTGCTAATTTCTCTTCCCAATTTCAGCTTGGCAGCTTTTTTTGGTTATAGGTATTGGAAATATGATAATGATACTAAATTACAAGGAAAATAGAGCAAATAAAGAATGGCACTAACCAAGCAGCAATATAAATATTGCAATTATTCCTAACGAACCAAATAAAATGATTGTGGCTTTCCACATTCCTACACTCGCATTTTCACTGATATCCCACATTCCACCCCTGGAGTTATGCTGGCCGTATTTTTGTCTAATTTCCTCATAACTATAGATGCGTTCAAAATCGGCGGAGGGGACCCATTCTCTTTTGTGTAGACTTCCGTACGATATATAGTATGACGAATTGTCATAAGTTTTTCTTGACATCTCATCAGAGAGTACTTCGTATGCTTCAACAATCTGCATGAATTTTTTCTTTGATTCTTCAGAATTTTTATTTTTATCAGGATGATACCTTAGAGCTAATTTACGGAAGGATTGTTTTATCTCTGCCTGTGTGGCAGTTTTTTTTATTCCCAATATGTCATAGTATGTTGACACTTCTTGTATTAACATAATATGATGTAAATAATAATTTTTATATCTATCTTACAAGAGGAACATACTCTCCTAACTTCTCTAACTGAGAAACCAGATTTTATTAAAATTATAATAAAACGGACCTCGAATGAGAAGCTAATGAATACTATTGCTGCAATGGAATTAGAAATTGAGTATCAAGTCCAAGATCTACCAAAATTGATTCAACCAAATAAGATTAACCCTGATTGTTGTTTATTTATTGGCTCAGGAGATTCCTTTGTTGCTGGCTTGATTGCTCATTATGCCTCTAAAGGAAGAGCAATAAGTTGTAGCCCGATGGATTTTCTCCTAAATCCCTACATTGCAGATAAGCGTCAACTCTATATAATATCCATTTCCGGAAGAACAAATACAAACATATTATCTGCAAAAGTTGCGAGAAAGCATAAAATAAGAACAACAGCAATAACGAGAGAACCAGAAAGTATCCTTGCGAAATATTGTGATGATATTATCAAACTGATCTACAAGTCTACCGGCGTTTTAACATCAGGAACTATAGGTTTTACTTCTTGCATGTTGAGCTGTCTTTCTTTACTAGCAGATGTAAAAGAACTTCATTATATAGATAAAATTTATTTTCAAGCAAAAATTGACGCGGATGACTTGCTAGAGAAGCATTCCATTGATACCTCATCTTTTATATTTCTTGGTGATGGCGTGTTATTTCCTGTCGGAATTTATGGTGCATTAAAAGTCAATGAGATTTTTGGTTCCAAATCGTATGCATATACGGTTGAAGAATTCTGTCATTCTCCTATATTTAGTATCAGACCGGGAGACAATATTATAATATTTGATAACAGTGGCTATGACAAAAAGAAAGCCAGATCTTTATATAAAAGACTTGATAAAATGAGTCATTCGTCGCTATATATAGATCTTAACAACCTTACCGTGATGGAAGCTGTATTAAGGTCTATCTTCTTTTTACAATTTCTCATGCTTAAGATAGCCAAAAGAAATGGATTAAAGGACTGTTTTTTCATTTCTAATAAAGAACTCCTCAAACTCAGCTCAGATTTCATTTACAAGTAATCGACATATTGTCATTGACTAAATTCAGAGTATGAAAGCTTAGACAAAACTTTCCTTCATATCATAAGCAAACTAGAAGAATCTTTATATATCCTGAATTTCAGTCTGCAAAGAGTGCCATAACGCAATATATAAGCAAACACAAATACTATGAGAGGTGTTCTTGGAGTCTTATAACGAAAATTACCTTAAATCTGCCAGATCATCTTCTCCAATACGAAATCCTTTAGGCGGTAAAGGTTTTCTTCCCATGAATCCTTCCTGCTTTGAATGCCAGAATTTGATTTCACTCTCTCCACTTTTCCAGCACAGCCATACTTCCTCATCAAATCTCATTGAAGGGAAATCTAGTAATCCTTCATCGACACTTTTTATCATTACTCCAGTATTTTCCAGCTGCTCAATTGCTTTGTAAAGATTAGAAACAGCAACATTTAGAGTTTGTTTCTTTTTAATGAATTGCTCGAAGGACGAACCTGATTCAACTAGTCTCTGTAGTTCATCTTGCAATTCAACTATGTGCTTCTTCTGTATTAAAATAGTATTAAAATGGTGTATAATAATGGGCAGAATTTTGTTTGCAGCCTGAGGTGTAAATAATGTAAACATCAGACATAGAATTATTTTTATATATAATTTATGTATTGCCTCCTGAGAATGAGATTAATGCCTAGTACTTCTCCTTTTCGTATGCTGGCGGACTCTCTGCCCACTTTTGTAGTTAGGTGGAACGGTTGCATTAATTCTGTCTAGGTCGCCTAATCCATGCGGATAGTTTTCCCATCTGTTTGATCTGCCAAATAGATTATCTAGTTTTGCGGAGGCCGATAAAGAGAACTTGTTTAACACAAGATGCAATGCTTCATGACTTATCAAAGAAGACGCAATTTCTGCTATTCTACCTTCGTTATGATATTCTTGCCAAGAGCGGTAATTCGCTATAAAGGCACGAGATTTTCCGTAATAAGTGACAAACATTAATCCTCTTTTTCCGACCATACCCTTCAGCCTGAGATCCGCGACCATCTATATCACTAAAGAATACTTATATTTCCCCGAGATAAGATTAAGATTGTCATAGAAAGATTAGTTAAATATGCTTAAAATTTATAAAAAAAAGTTCTTCTGTAGGAAGAAAAGTCAAATATATTGTGAATTTTTTTACGTAGATAACATTTTTCCTGTGTCCCTTCTAAATAATAGCATAAATTTATTAAAAGTCGATATTCGCTACCAAGAATAATTTAAAAATTTTCATAGTATCGCCTTGACAAATAAATAAAGTGGCAATCAAGGAATCTCTTCAGAATTTTTTATAGCTAACATATTTACTCAGGACTAGAAACAGACAATCTTATCTTCTCGAGTAAAATAATAACGGATTATCGGCTGTAGGAACATCTTTGATCCACGTATGTACTGCTAGGTAATGACAAAATAGCTACTGACATGGCAAGTATATATACAAATGTATACGTCAATTTATCATTCTTATGTTAGAAATCGTCCTTATTGTCACCTGAACATGGCTATTAATCTAGTAAGTATTCTAATTTGTCGAATAAGTCATATTAACAACTAATTATATTTATGTATCAGTACAACATTATTGGGAATCATTACTAATCGGATGTCATTAGAAAGAAGGCATCATGCATACCATTCATTGAAGTATGCACTAGGTGCCTTAGAGTCAGCGATCATGTCCGTGCAACCTGAAATTCTTATAAGGAGATCCTTAAAACTAAGGGATTCCAAGCTATCAATATCAGATATCAAAGGGAATACTGCTGAATTAGACATAGACAATTTTGAATCTATCTTCGTAGTTGGCGCAGGAAAAGGGACGGCTAAAATGGCAGAATCTCTTTCTCATATTTTAAAAGGAAAAATTACTCATGGAGCAATAAATGTTCCCTATGGTAACAAGACTCGTCTTGATTCTATATATATAACCGAAGCCAACCATCCTATACCTGACGAAGCAGGCGTCGAAGGTACAAAAAAAATCATTGATATTCTGAAAAAAACGCATACATCTGATTTGGTTTTTGTGCTAATATCTGGAGGTGGATCTGCACTTATGCCGTTTCCTATTGACAATCTCAAATTAGACGATAAGAAAAAAATTACATCTAAAATGTTGGCTTCTGGTGCTTCCATTGACGAAATCAATATTGTTCGTAAACATCTATCGTTGATCAAGGGAGGACGGTTAGTAAGATTTGTCAAAAGAGGATGCACGATTTTTTCCTTAATCCTATCCGATGTTATAGGAGACAATATATCGACAATTGCCTCGGGTCCGACAGTACCTGACAATTCCACCTTTAAGGACGCGGCATTCATACTACAGAAATATCATATATTTAATAATAAAACTTTAGAAAAATCATCGCTATTTACTATAATAAAGAGGGGTCTAGAAGGGTCTATCGACGATACTCCTAAGCCCGGAAACTCTATCTTCAATAACGTGTATAATTTTTTAATAGGTAATAATACACTAGCATGCAACAAAGCCGTTGAATCCCTAAGAAAAAACAATATCCAAGTACTACATCTTGGGTCGTCTTTTAATGGTCAGGCAATAGATTTCGGAAAATTGCTTGCAAGATTAACGACCGATTTTGCCATTTCATCGCTTCCAATCGCTTTTGTACTTGGAGGGGAAACAACCGTGAAATTAAATAAGAGAAGAGAGAATGGTAAAGGAGGAAGAAATCAAGAAGCAATTTTATCAGCAGCAACAAAGTGCCGGTTTGAGGATAGAGATGATATTACCATAGTCTCTATGGGAACCGACGGAATAGATGGTAATTCAATGGCAGCAGGCGGTCTCCTGACTCCAAAAACATTGTATTTAATTCAAAAAATAGGTATTAATCTAAAAAAATACTTAAAAAACCACGATAGCTACACTGCTTTAAAAAAAATAGATTCATCCATATTTAGTGGACGCACAGGTACTAATGTAAACGACATTGCAATTATTTGCATAATGAAGACTCTCAAGTTAAATAGATGATGATGACTATTTGTAATCTCATGTGAATTAGTGGACGTAATTAGGGACATTTTTGCTTTATTCTGCAAACATATCGATAACACATTATTTTTATTATTTCTTGAACAATAATCGGAATTTATCTTTATATATGTTGTATAAATCAATTATGCGTAAATTAAGATTTATTATTAATCCTAGTGCTGATAATGGGATATAAACTAACGAATAAAATCTTATAGTATTAAATAAATTTTATTTCTATCAGTTACTCTTTGGAGGTCTTGAAAACATATTGTTAGCGTTTGTATGATAAGTTACTAATAATCGAGGGTCTTTCTGTCTTCCAGTAAGTATACCAACAACGATATCATCTTTTTTAATGATACCTTCATTTCGGAGCTTGCGGACGCCCGCCGGAACAGCACCAGATGCCATTTCACAATCAAAGCCATTCAATCCAACAACTGACATTCCGTCACTCATTTCATTATCATTAACTTGAATAACTACGCCTTTAGTAAAATCAATGGCTCGTAATGCTTTCGCGATATTGGCAGGCTTTCCAATCTGAATTGCAGTAGCTTGAGTTTTTGGAAAAACGCTTTCCTTATGTTTCATAGTGTAATATCGTTCAATCATCTCCAAGTCAGGCCTTCCATTATTCCAATTAAGCCTCTTGTTCTCAAAAATACCATTTATGAGCTCATAGAATGTGTTTGCACCTTCAGAATTTACTACTGCAATATGAGGAATCTTTTTGATCCAACCCCACTGGTACAGTTCCATAAGGGCCTTACCACAACTAGAGGTATTACCTAGCGCTCCGCCTGGATAAACGATCCAATCGGGTGGATTCCAATTTAAATATTCCATTACTCTATAAACAATTGTCTTTTGTCCTTCGAGACGAAATGGATTGACAGAATTAACCGTATATCCTGAAAATTCTTTTGCCTTTTTTAAAGAGCTAGACAAAGCATCATCAAAATTGCCGTCAACTTGTATTACTTGAGCTCCGAATTGAAACGCCTGACCCAATTTTCCAGGAGCAACTTCTCCCTTTGGAATATAGACATCACATTCCATGTTTTCATTTGCCGCATACATCGCTGCAGAAGCAGATGTGTTACCAGTCGAGGCACAAATTAATTTTTTGACTTTCAACATTTTGGCATGAGTAACAGCTGTTGACATGCCATTATCTTTGAATGATCCGCTCGGATTATATCCTTCCGGTTGCAACAGAAAACAATTGTGTTTCATATCTGCATAATCGGCTACCTTGCTCATTTGATAAGGTCTTGATAGCCTTCCTTCTGCACCATCTAAAGAAACAAGCACCCTTGCACACTCATCAAAATTTTCGATATCAATTGCAGGAAAATTTATTAAGTCACGAAAACGCCAAACACCACTCTCATTATAGATGTTCCCTCCATGATTTCTTCGTTCATAAAAGATATCGATAAGACCCTCCGAGGGACGCTCACTATATATTATATCAAGAAGAGAACCACAAGTACATCTGTATATATCATTATTGATCTCATAAGTGAAACCACATGATAAATTAATACATTTTTTTACAGCCTGGGAGTGCATGTGTTAAATTCTTATCAATTCTTATTTAGACCTTTTTATAAACTTCCTTCTGAGTATTAAATTGATGTGACAGCAACAGCATTACAAGCATCCACATCAATTAGTAGCTGTTGAACTAGAATCACGATCTTGGATAGTATTAACTGTAAAATCTGAACTGCATTACCAGGAGATTTTTATTCTATTTAAAATTTACTTTCTTTGCGAGGACTTCTCAAACATCTTTAATACTTGTTGTATTACTCCATCCATGTCATCCTCTTTAACTTCCGGATATAAAGCATGTTTTAAAAGATTGTTTACTGTTGTCGATATTTCTGAACTAACTTCATCAAAACTGTCCATGTCACTGTAGCTCTGTTGATATAATCTTCTTAGCCTCATGGCATACATTTGAGTCTGCTCATTCATATTGACGTTATAAGTGCGATCATTGACTTTGATCTTTTCTTTTATCATTCAGACTTCTAGTTGTATGAGATGTTTAAAAAACTTCCCACAGTACAACGCCTTTATAGGGATAGACATATGAATTTATTCTTTATTAGAACAGGATATTTTGATAGTATTCTTCGATATATTAATCTCCTATTTCATAAAATGCCGAGAGTATAAAGAATAGCGTTTGCTCAAATATTTCTAAACTCGAAATATGAAATACATATGTATTGTTGAATTCTTTAATCAAAAACGAGGAGCGTTTTTTGTTAAATTGGTCTATTATTATGCACAAATTAGCTTCGTGATTCTCAATCGAAATTAAAGCAAAAATATGATATGATCTAGATGATAGAGCATTGCTAGGAGATGATTGTAATAATCTAAAGTCAGAGTTAACTGAGAGCGTCAAGAGAAACTATGCCGATGCATTATTACTTTCAGGTGGCTTAGATAGCAGTATTCTTGCAAACATAGTGAATCCAAGATACAGTTGGACAATTGCTTTCGGAAAAGATGCAAAGGATCTGAGTTTTGCTAGGACAGTGGCTAGAAAATATAGCAAAAAACACATGGAAGTAATTTTAACAGATGTTGAATTATTAAATATAATTAGAGAAGTTATCAAACTCTTTAAAACATTTGATCCTATTGAAATTAGAAATTCGAGTGTAATGTATGCTGGATTAAGCAAGGCAAAAGAAGAAGGAATCTCAACAATAATCACTGGGGATGGCGGTGATGAATTATTTGCTGGCTATAATTACCTTAAGCGTTATTTCTTTAATATCCAAATGCTAAAAGATGAATTGCAACGACTTTGGAATACAATGCATTTTTCGTCAAGGGTAATTGGTAGGAAACTTGGAATAAATGTAAAGACGCCTTTCCTAGATAAGAAATTTATTTGTTATGCCAAATCTATCGATAATGCTAAATTAATAGGGGAGCATCTGAACGATTCTTGGGGCAAATTCATTTTGAGGAAATGTTATGAACATGAGCTAGGCAACGAGATAGTATGGAGACCAAAATTAGCACAAGAACAAGGAGCAGGAGTCATAAACATTCGTGATATCCTAATCAAGAATTTGGATGATGGATCATATAAACAGAATAAAACAAAAGCATTATCAGAAGGGGTAATCATTAAAGATAAAGAACAACTTTATTATTACTCAATTTTTAGGATGTATTTTCCTCCTCCTAAAGAAGAAGAATGTTTATCGTTTCGCTGTCCTAAATGTAATTGCTGTTTTAGATGGAGAGGTAGGTTTTGTAGGACTTGTGGATCTTTTCCTGTTGAACCATGGTGAAGTGTCATTGCACTAGCTTTTATGATACTCATATGTGTACCCTTTGTCCACTGTTACTCTGGTTACAGAGACCTGTGTTACAGTGCGGCTTTTATTCCATTAACAAATGTTTACTCAGGAGACATGTAATCAATATGTCATTTGGAAGTAAGTGGATAAAACCACAAGGCGAAAGTGTTAGTAATAAATTTTTAGAAGGAATTAAGCCGCAAGCTCCTTTGAAACCAAGGATAGAAGAAGCACAGAAAAAGCTACAGATGCAAATCTCAAAATTGGAATCGATATCATCGAAGATGGATGAAAAGGATCATCTAATTTTCAAACGCGTAGTTCATGCGATGCAGAATCATGATAGTCAATATGCTAAAATATTATCTAACGAACTCTCTCAAATTCGTAAAATGAATAAAATGGTAAGCTCCGCTAAATTGGCTTTGGAACAAATACAATTACGATTGAATACAATTACAGAATTAGGTGATGTTGTAATAACACTCAGTCCGGCCATGTCTGTAATAAAGGGAATACAGGGAGGGCTTTCATCTATGATGCCTGAAGCAGATCAGTCATTTGGACAGATTTCTGATTTGCTTGGTAGCATTATGGCAGATTCAGGTCAAATCCCCAGCACCGAGATAGGTGCATCTACTGGATTAAACGAAGATTCAATGAAGATCATCGAGGAAGCAAGCGCAATAGTAGAACAAAACATGAAGGATAAGTTTCCTGACCTTCCAAGCGGTACTGTTGAATCGCAAAAGAGTGAGGCATCACTATATTAAAGATAATAACATAACTTCCTAAGTTATTCTGTTACTGCCAGCAATTTTTTTAACTTCCTTTTTTATTCTCGATATTGTAGGATAACTATATCCCTTCTGTCTGTAACTCCTAATCATAGATTTCCAATTGTTTAATCTCCATCTTGCTTGATCATAACTTACCATATGTGTTTCTAATTTTACTATGCTCTTTCTACCAGGCATTAGATAGCCTCCTGCTATTGCAATGTTGCGGCTATATGCAAACCTTAATCCAAATAGAATCATTTCAGGCGTTAGATATTCAAGATATGAACGCATTTCTTTACTCTGCTCCTTTGTTAATTTTACTTTAAAGATAAATTCATTCACTTGCATGTAAATGTGATACTATCGTTATTATTTAATGTATTTCTAAACTCGAGTTTAGAAATACATAGGAGTATAATCAGTTAGCAAAAATTAGTCAGCACACACCTCCATTACCACATTTTATGATTCAAAATTTTGCTACTTTGAGTGCGTTGAGCAAAACCTCTTTAAAATAACCAGACACATAGTAAAATCATACTGAAAGTCGAAGAACATTGTTGACATCCCTTATAGATGTCTTGGCGACCTTAATTGATGCAATTAGCAAGTCATAAATGATAACAGTAAAGATTTCATAATTAGTTTCTTAAATCTGATTTATCATAGTGTAAACCTGGGACGAAAGAACGACTGGGGGCTAAGTTACAAATAAAATCCAAATATCCTTAATGGTATCATTGTTATGAACTATATATCTATTGTACGGAGGATGATTTAATTTTTTAATAACATTTACATAAAGCTAATCTATCAGGTAATAGAAATAATTGATAAAGAGGCTCGTCATAGTATCAATAACTTTAGACATTTTCTGAGTTTTTATTTGAATTTAGAATACTCAATTAAGTTACATAGTAAAAATTATGATAAAAGATGCCATTAAAACAGATTTCAAATATATTAACGCGCTGGGTCATAAATAAGGGGCAAAACAAATTCTGGATGTATAAACTGTTTTATATATTGTATACTGAAGAAACAGCTGGTCTTATGAAATTAAATAATATTATACTTCTTACCTGTTTTCTCTAACGCGTTTAATGCATGAAAGAGCTGGTTCTTTTTATGTAATGAAGTAAGAGAGATTCTAAGACATGCCGATCCTTTTTTCACAGTCGGGTATCTAATAGGTTGAGCAAAAACATCATTTTTAAGTAATTCATCTGAGAATTCTACCGCTAATTTATCATTTCTAATCATGATAGGAATTATTTGAGTAGTCGAATTGCTTATTATAAAGCCGATTTTCTTTAGGCCTTTAGAAAACATCTCAATATTAGAAAACAGACGTTTCTGTAAATTACCTTTTTTAGCAAGAGAAATTGATGATAATGCAGACATACATAGGTGCTGTGGTAAAGCAGAGGTATAGATAAAGTGGCGGGATTTGTTAATTAATATCTCCCTAATTGTTCTCGATGTTGCAACATATCCGCCAAAGCAGCCCAAAGCTTTACTCAAACTGCTGATGTGTATATCTATTAAGTCATTCACACCAAGATGCCAAGTTGTTCCAGAAAAAGAATCCGATGAGCCAAGAATAAAGTCACCGTGAGCATCATCAACCACTGTTATAGCATTATTACTTTTGGCAATATTACATATTTTGCGTAGCGGTGATATATCTCCATCTATGCTAAATACGCCTTCTGTTATTACAATTTTTTTACCAACACAGTTTTGCATCAATCTCTCAAGGCAATCAGTGTCGTTATGTCGAAATACTTTAATCTTTGCACGACTTGATATACAAGCATCGATTATACTTGCATGATTTAATTCGTCGCTAAAAATTGTCGAATTTTTATCAGCAAGAGCTGTGATGGCTCCAAGATTTGCCATATACCCAGTCGGAAATACTAAGGAAGACTCTGTTCCACGATGTTTTGACAGTTGTTCTTCGAGTTGTATAATTTTAGGATCAGTGCCAGCGATGAGCCGTGAACTACATTGCGATATTTGTCTAAATTGTTTTATTGTTTTTCTTAGAACCTGTTTATTTTGTGACAATCCGAGATAATCATTAGAGCAAAAATGAACGGCTTTTTTACCATTGACGATCGCAGTAGAACCGTGAATACTAACGGATTTTAATGTACGATATATATTTTGCCTTTTGAGCTCATTTAGCTCTTTTTCTAAATAGTTATACCTCGAGGCCAATCTCTCTTATCATTAAAATATCTTTCTCAGAGTAGTTTCCGGCTGTGGTTAGATATCCACCTGTGATTATTCCATTTGCACCTGCCTTTAAAGCGATTCTTTCATTATCCCTAAGGTGAACCTCTCTTCCTCCAGCGATCTTTAGAATCGTTTTGGGAATGATAAAACGCCAGATGGCAATCGTTTTTATAATCTCCGTAGGATGAAGAGACGGTAGATTTTGAAGAGGAGTTCCTCCTCTTTGTATTAAAATATTTAACGGAACCTCGTCAGGTTGAAGGGAAGCAATCGAAAATGCTAGTTCCAGTCTCTGTAATGGAGATTCGCCCATTCCTAATATACCTCCACAACACAGTTCAAGTCCCTCAGACTTTACTATTCTTGCGGTATTTAATCTGTCATGAAAATCATGAGTCCGACAAACTTGAGAAAAATAACTTTCTGATGTTTCCAAATTATGATTGTAACGCTTTACACCTAATGACTTTAGCTTACGGGCCCTTTGAGCAGTCATAAATCCAAGGGATACGTTTACTTCAATGTCTATATTACTCTTGATTGCTTGAATTATTTCGCAAATCTGAAAGAAATCCTTCTCTGGAGGAGACCTATAAGCGCAGACAAGACAAAAACTTGAGGATCCGTTTTGTTTGGCTATCTTCGCCTTCTCTAATATCTGTTCTTTTGGTAAAAGAGGATATTTAGTAATGCCACTATTATAGAAAGATGATTGAGAGCAAAAGGAGCAATCTTCTGGGCAGCCTCCGGATTTTGCATTTATTAATGACTCGACATCAACCTTAGCTCCATTATACTTCCTTGTAATAGCGTTTGCGTAATATGATAAACTCACAATATCATTTGTTGAAAGCAGTTGCCTAGACTCATCGAATGTAATATCCGCTCCTTTGTTTAATATCCTTTCTGCAATACCTCTTATGAACATAGAATCAGACATTGAAAGGAAGATGTTATAGACAGGTAAATAACCTTTGGCCTTATCTAATACAATAGAATAATAATTTCAAATTTCGAATTTAGAAATATTCATGTTTGTTTTTTGAAGATGACCATCTATCAATAATTGCCAAAAAAATGACATAAAACCCTCTCCTTAATCCTCTAGGATAGGAATTCCCGATGGTGAGCTAAATTAAACAGAACAAAAGCAATTACTATATTCAGTTATGCTTTGAGAACAGTCGTTACAACGATTTCCGTAGTTACCTCTACTCTGACAAATGGTTTAAAAAACGACCCATATTTAGACCGTCTGAAAAATAGTACCTTTTTTTTACCCTATAATTTAGACGTTTGAACACAAAACAGATTATTTAATGCCGACACCCTTTTTGAACGCTTTATCATAAATTCTTGACAATGTCACAGTTAAACATCCCAATGGTGTGATACAACGTGAAGTATGCTTTAGCATATCTACGAGTAAGCACTGAAGAACAAACAGTTCTTAACCAAAAAATGGCTTTGCAAAAATGGTCCTATGAACATGATTACCAAATTCTAGACTTCTTTGAAGACTCGGCGATCAGTGGAAAGATTCCAGCTATCGATCGTTATGGATTCAGAGATCTATTGGAGCTTGTGAAGACTGCACCTGTCGACGCAGTCTTGGTATATGAGCTTTCACGTGTAGGTAGGACTTTTTGGGATACACTTGATGCAATAAAAACAATTGAAGAGTATGCACCTCTTATTTCATGCTCACCCAGAGAATCTTTTCTGCAAACTACAGAGCCAAGTATCAGAAGATTAATGATCGGTATACTCACTTGGGTTGCAGAAAGAGAACGGGAGATGTTAGTACAGCGAACAAAAGATGGAATGGCACGAGCAAAGCAAGGAGGCAAAGGCATCGGAAGGCCGCGAAAAAAATTGGATAAAGATAATTTAATCAAATTACTCGTAGAAAATCAGCCTCGCTCAAAAATAGCGAAAAGTCTTGGTATTTCAAAGGCAACATTATATAAAGAACTTCGTCAATTAGCTTTCAAAACCTGATTAAACTCTTTCTTCTATTTTCTGCAATAATTTGAATTGGGTATCTAGCAATGTTTCTAGATCAGGTCTGTCGATCGCTAATGGTGGAATGACAATCATTATATTTCCCAAGGCTCTCAAGAATACACCCATCTTTAATGACTCATTCATGACAAAATAGTTAACTTTAGTCTTATCTTTGAGAATCTGTATAGGCTTACCATTTTTTGCTAGCTCAATCCCAGCCAGGAGCCCCTTACAACGAATATCCGCAACTATAGAGAATTTTTTGAATTCACGTAAGCGTTTTTTTAAATATTTGCTATTAGCCTTGATATGTTGAATTAAATTGCGTTTTTTATATAGAATTATATTCTCTAGTGCAGGCAGCGCAGCCAACAGGATGTCCAGTAAAAGTGTGTCCGTGAAAGAATTGTTTATTTTGAAAATATTCTCCGAGAAATTGATCGAAGATTCTATCAGATGTTAAAGTGACAGCAAGCGGAAAATACCCTGCAGTTAGCGCTTTCCCAAAACAAGCAATATCAGGAAACGATCTTTGTGAGATGTATTCTGCCATGCTTCCTAATCTACCGAATCCGGTCGCAATTTCATCTAGAATTAATAGAACATCGTATTTTTTACAAAGTTCAGAAATTTTTTTTTGATAACCGTCAGGATAAATAATTACTCCACCTGCTATCTGGGCCCCACTCTCCATCACAAGAGCGGAACATTTCGACGCATGTCGCTTGAGAAGATTTTCTGTCTTTTCGAGACAATCTTGTTCAAAATCTGAACGATTCTTATATTGACTTTCATAGAAAAAAGGACTAGGAACTGTGTATGACTTAAATAAAAGGGGTTTGTATGCTGCAAAGAATTTTGCGATATATCCTACAGACATAGTTCCAACCGTATCGCCATGATATGCATGCTCTAATGAAATGAAATTTTTTTTTTCATACTTTCCTTTGTTACTCCAGTATTGGAGTGCCATTTTCATTGCGACCTCAATAGCGGTGGAACCATTGTCAGAATAGAATACTTTATCCATTCCTTTTGCCATATTCAAGATTTTTTTTGCAAGTTCAATGGAAGGAGCATTAGCCAATCCAAATAGTGTAGAGTGTTGAAGATTTTGCAGCTGTTGTGTCATTCTGTCTACTACTTCATTTTTACCGTGACCCCATACATTACACCACATACTTGCTATTCCATCTAAATACTTCTTGCCGCTCTCATCGATAAGGTGAAAGCCCTTTCCACGGACGATTACTTTGTTATTCCACTTCCTCCAATCCTTCATCTGCGTATAAGGGTGCCAGACATATTTCTTATCAGCATCATCTAAGTTCAATTAAATGCTATAATGGTCACTCTAGTAATATTTCTATGGCTGGTATATTTATAACAGGAACAGATACAAATGTAGGGAAAACAATGATTGCAGCAGCATTGGCATGGTTAATGCGAAGTGAAGGGATAGATGTTGGTGTGATGAAACCCTTTGCCACTGCTCAAAAAATCTTTTCAAAAAGATATAAATCAACTGATGCAGCAATCTTGGCTAAGGCAGCTCAAGTACATGACTCAGATCAAGAAATAAATCCTTTTTTTTATGCAATCCCAGCAGCACCCATAATGGCTGCTAGAATAGCAAATCAAAGTAAACCGAGTATAGCAGCTTCTGTAAAGGCATTCCATAAACTTGCCTCAAAGCATGACTTTATGATTGTCGAAGGAGTAGGAGGAATTATGGTGCCATTGACAAGCAAAGCATACGTTGCTGACCTCGCAAGAGCTTTGAACTTGCCAACTATCATTGTTGCTACATCTAGACTAGGTACCCTTAATCATATGCTTCTTACTATAAAAATTTGCAGGGACTATGGATTGACTATACAGGGCATTATTATCAATGGAATGCCACAGAGACCTGGAATCGTAGAGAAGAACTTGGTGTCAGTGATTCAAGAATTGAGCGGTGTACGTGTTTTGTGTGTAATTCCTAGACTTAAGAATCTAACATACAAAACTATGGGATCATCGATAAAAAAAAGTGTAAATATAGATATAATATTAGGAAGGTAAAAAGGTAAAAGTCCTATCTCCGGCATCTTTCAAAAAGAAATATATATCTAACAGGATGTCTGAAAAATTATACAATTTCTCTCCTTGATATAAAGTGTAATTTCTGTATTTTTGTTGAAATGGGCTGGCAGAGATAATCCAGATATTGTTCTCACAGGGCTGCAGAACATTTACTTGTTTGATTCTGTTCAATTCACTTTTATTTTTTATCACCTGAATAATAAGCGACCTATTAGGATACTTCTTTAAATTTCGAAGGTTAGGTATCACAAGGTCAAGTATGGTAAAATTATTGATCTTTATTTTCCTTTCAGAAGGCAGCGTGCAAATAGTGAGAAAGAAGTGCAGTAATGACTCACATAACAGACCTAACGTTTCCTCGTCATGGAATGGACGTAATTTGGATATAGATTTTTGCATTACCATATCTATGTACATTTTGGATAATCCAATGTTTGAGGTGAGATCGATTTGAATTTTCTCTTTTCCTATTTCTTCTATTACTGAGTAAAGAAGAGAATTTACCTCCACGTAAGACTCTTATAATGCAGGTTTATTAAATCTGAGTATACTTATATCGAGAACGTAAGGATTGCTGTAGGTTTACTTTATTTATTATTATTGATATTGGTAACCATATATGTCGTAATGATAAGGTTGTCATATCATACAATATTCTTCTTGGAGGCGATATGATATTATAAGATAACTATTGCAAATATTGCAGGACTTAGTATTGTAATGGGAGCAATTCGCTCACGTCTTACTTTCGTAATAGTTATGATAATTATAAAAAATAGGATACTTTTTATAGAAATCAAGTGATTGGGGAGTAATGAAGGCTGTTATTTTGGCTGGCGGTTTTGGGAAACGGCTTAAACCTTTGACAGATGAAAGACCAAAGCCAATGATTGAAGTTCTAAATATACCTATCATAGAATGGCAAATAAAATGGTTCAAGAAATATGGGATCGATGAAATTATAATATGCGTAGGACATCTAAAGGAACTCATCATCAATTATATCGGGAGCGGTAGGAGATTTGGAGTTAAGGTTGGTTATGCTGTAGAGGAGAAGCCGTTAGGAACAGGCGGCGCATTAAAAAATTCAGAAAGTCTTTTAGATTCATGTACGGAGAAAGGATTCTTTTTGATAAATGGTGATATAATAACAAATTTAGATCCAACAAGATTAAATAACGAACAATCCGCTGCTTTGGCACTAGTTCCTTTAAGAAGCCCTTTTGGAATAGTAGAGTTAGACAAGAATTCATATGTTCTGGGATTTGTAGAGAAGCCACAGATCAAAGACAGGTGGATTAATGCAGGTGTATACTATTTCACGAAGGATGTATTCAAGTATTTACCTGAAAACGGCAACATTGAAGTCACAGCATTACCTGTTATGGCAAAAGAAAATAAATTAAAAGCAGTAATATACGAGAACTCCTTCTGGCGTTCCATCGACTCACATAAGGATATCGAGGAGGCAGGAAAAGAGATACAGGTCGTTGATATGTAATATGGTAGGTTATAGGATAGCCTATAACCTCGGTACTTTGCTTTCTATGGACGATGTTCTTTTATGCTCTACATTAGCCGACAAGAAATATAATGTAGATTCAATTTGGGTTCCAGAATCGTGGGGCAGAGAAGCTT
Source organism: uncultured Nitrososphaeraceae archaeon (assembly GCA_963733025.1). Lineage (GTDB taxonomy): Archaea > Thermoproteota > Nitrososphaeria > Nitrososphaerales > Nitrososphaeraceae > JAJNBK01. The sequence continues at coordinate 149,202 of CAVTCE010000033.1, forward strand.
TTGCCTCATTAGGCGCGTTATCTCAGAGAACAAAACAGGTAAAATTGGGTACTTCAATTATTAGCATATACGCTAGAACACCTGCAACAGTAGCTATGGCTGCTACTACATTAGATTTTCTTTCAAACAAGAGGACAATCATAGGTCTTGGAGCGAGCACCTCTGCCATAGTCGAAAATTGGCATGGATTGAAATTCGAACAACCTCTTGCAAGAATGCGAGAATACTTAGAATGCTTAAAGCTGATGGTAAAAGCAGATGAAGTAAATTACAAGGGCAAGTTTTTCAATATAAAGAATTTCAAGTTACTTTACAAACCACCAAGACAAAAGATACCGATCTTCATAGCAGCGATTAATAAAAATATGATATCCTTGGCAACAGAATTAGCAGATGGTGTCCTACTTTATCTTCGGCCTCTAGAAGATTTGAAAGAAACGGTTTCAATTATAAAATCAAATACAAATCGGCATAATAAAGAATTTGAAATTGCATGCGTATTTATAGGTGCCATTTCAAATACACAACCACAAAAGGCAAGGGAACGGGCTGCAAAAACACTTGCATTTTATGTATCCGTAGGAAAATATTATAACAAATTCTTGTCACAGAATGGATTTGGTGATCAGGTAAATGATATTACTGCTAAGTATAGATCAGAGGGACTGGACGCCGCCGCCAAAAACGTATCAGATAAAATGTTAGATTCGTTAACTATCTCAGGGACGTGTGAAGATTGTATAAAGTCATTAGAGCGGTTTATATCGTGTGGCATAACGCTGCCAATTATTCAGATCAATCCCGTCGGTGATGCAGAAAGTTCAATTAGGACAATGCTCTCAACATTCTGACTTGCGTAAGGTAGCCATAATCTCTTCTCAAAACAGTAAATTTACAAAAGATTCAAACTTATCATTATTCGAATTAGCATGTCAGCCATGTATTGATATTTTGAAAGAGGGCGTTATCTATAAAGATGACATAGATGCAGTAATTCTTTCAAGCTGCTCTACCGACCAATATAGTTCAAGTATACTATGCGAGTACCTTGGTATCAAGCCAAAAATTTCATACCGTATGGATAACCTTTGCAATTCTGGAACAAACGCAGTGGTTTCAGCTTTTTGTTGTATATCGTCAGGCCTCTGTGATTCCGTTTTGGTTATCGGAGCAGAAAAAGCCAATAGTCCTGGAAACAGACTAACATGGGATATAACACGTGGAGCATTCACATTTCCAGTACAGTGGGCTGCTCTATTTGCGAAGGCCCATATGCGTCGTTATGGAACCACTGAAGAGCAGCTGGCAATGGTATCTGTAAAAAATCACATCAACGCTGAAAAAAATCCGAATGCATTATTTAACAAAGCGGTGTCCCTAGAAGATGTAATGCACTCTAGAAGTATAGTAGCCCCCCTAAAGCTATTGGATTGCTCAGTTTCATGTGAGGGATCTTCGGCGATATTGCTTTTAGCAGAAGATAAAGCCAAGCAATTAATAGAAACTCCTGTTTGGATAAAAGGAATAGGACAGCAAACAAATTCTGCAAGTTTTAGTAAAATGACTGAGGATCTATGCGGAATAGGAACTGCGAAAATCGCAGCCAGAGAAGCATATGATATGGCTGAAGTTACTCCAAGTCAGGTTGATGTTGTAGAACTACACGATGCTTTTACAATTCTAGAAATATTGGGATACGAAGACCTAGGTTTTGTTCCTAAGGGAGAAGGCGGAACATTTGTTAATCAACAAGAAATTGCAATTAATCCTCGTGGAGGAATACTTGGCTGTGGTCATCCAGTCGGAGCAACCGGTGTGGCCCAAACTGCTGAAATAGCCGCACAACTTTCAGGAAGAGCAGATAAAAGACAAGTCCATGGATGTGATATAGGTTTAATTCACAATCTAGCCGCGGCTGGAACATCTTCAACCGTCATCATACTAAGTGTCTGATAAAAATGAAAGCTTTCCTGGATTATCTTGCCAAAGGTGAATTTAGGATAACTTTCTGCAATTCATGTAGCAAGAAAGTGTGGCCTCCTTCCTATTTTTGTTCTTATTGTTTTGCAAAAACAGAGTTAAAAAAGTTCAAAACAGTCGGAACCGTACTTGAATTCACAACATCGCATATCAATAACAGTCGAGGTACATTTGGTATTGTTGATTTGGCTGGCGTTAGAATTGTTGGGGCTATCTCTGGCGAACTATTACATGAAGGAATTGAGGTAAGAATGACGAGTTGCGGGATTACTCAAGACGGTTCTGTATATTATGATTTTGAACCATCATCTGATAGAAGAGATTGAGATCCAAATGGCTTCATTAATATACTTTAATAGTTGAGTTAGATAAGCGTATGAGCTATGACAGATTTGTTGATGATCGGCTTCTCACCAGCAGGGATGCATTAAACAAAGTTCAGATAAAAATCAAACTTGTTGAGATAGACGAGAACGCAAGAGATCACTCACAAAGATATGGTCAAAGAGTACTAATTAAGAAGGTTTTACTTTCAATAAAACATACAGATACAGAACAATTTGAGGAGAAGGAGCTAGATATAGAAGAACTCGAATCACGTATGAGAAAAGAAAGACTGTTTACATCTTCTAATAGATGGATTTTCCCAAGCGAAATAAAGAATGGTTATGTAGTTGCAAATAAACATCTTGATTTGCTTGCTGATGCAATTTCATTGGATGTAATAGCATTCTAAGAAAGTATTTTCCAGCATTCATAGATTCACTTATACTCGCAACAAAGTTTCGAGGTTCATCTCATTTTGAGAATTGTCATCCTATCAAATTACAACATAGTCCATAATAGTAGAATAAAATTTTCCTTTATTTTTGTTTTAGAAAGCGTACTGACTAAATGATTTCATTAAGAGCGCCGCTGATCAGACTCGAACTGATTACCCACTGGTTAACAGCCAGATAAGCTCCGTAGTAGAATAATGCCTACGAATTTGCTCTACCATGCTGAGCTACAGCGGCGCAATATAGAGCAAAATCAAGCACAAAATAAATGTTTACTTCCAATACTAACGCTTATGATATTTACGTACCTATCGCACACTTGATTTATGTCTTTTATAATATTTATTGTAATACTTGACAAGAATCAGATCCCAACTAAAATGTTTCCCTTTTATTAACTTGCTTACTTAAATCCTTCCTCGCGTCCATAGATATACAAACCATCGAGAAATACTCTCTGATCTTTATTTTTTACCTTAGTGGAGGACTCGAGATTTGCCGCTGTCTGCGATACATCTTCTAAACTAGGCCCTTCAACTAAGACATCCTCTGCTAGGACTTTGACCTTTGTATCTTCGCCAATAATTTTAGAAATTCTAGGCGATCTCTCTCCGAAAAAGTTTTCAACATGAATTTCCTTTCCCTTAACCTTGACCGATATCGGGAAATGAGCAAACACGATCTTTAACTTGTATGTAAACCCTTCTTCTACTCCAATAATCATATTATTGATAATGCTTCTCGCAGTGTTTCTAATAGCAAGGTCTTTCTTTCTCTTGCCGTAGGGTTTTATATGTATTTTCTTGTCTTCTATTTCTATATATGCTGGTAACTTTGTAAAATCCTTTCTGATTGTACCATTTCTTCCTTTTATTATTAAGATGTCATTATCTTTACTGGCATTAACTCTGTCTGGTATTTCCACGTTACCATCAATTCCTTCACTAGTAAACGTACCCAACTAGAACTCCTCCTATACCTTGGTTTTGTGCCTCATGATGTGACATCATTCCACTGCTTGTTGATACAAGTAGAATGCCCATACTGTATGCTGGAAGATATTGTCTCTCCCAAACCAAATATGAGTTGTTTTTTACACTAAAACGCGGTGTTATTATTCCGCACTTATTGATCTTGGCTAACAATTGAATTCTGAATTTACCAGCTCTGTCATCGTCGATTTGTTCAAATTCACCAATATAGCGATGTTTTTGCATTGTACGAAGGATTTCGCTCGCAAATCTTGATGCTGGCATTACAATACATTCCTTTTTTCTTCGAGTCTCGTTGTTATAGAGAGTCGTAAACAGATTTGATAAAACATTTAATGCTGGCATTTTCTATAATATTACCTCGTTAATCATATTTATTAAAACCTAAACTCACAGCAACGTCTCTAAAGCACTGTCTACATAGCATTAGGTTATACTTTTGAATAAGGCCAGTGTAATTTCCACATCTTTTACACCAACGCGTTCCTTTACCATGAGCGAGCTGTTTTCTTCCCGTTTGTGCATACTCTCGTGGTTTCGGCATTACACTATTTCAACTCCATATTGTTGTTGGAAAAATTTCATCGCTTCATCCCGAGTAATCCTATGTGCCTTACCTATTTTTTGACTATGTCTTTTTTTTGCTATTCTATAACCTGGTCGCATTAAAGATAAACTTACATCCATACCAAAAATTCCGATCTCAGGATTATATTTTGTTCCTGGGATATCTATATGTTCATGGATTCCAACAGAAATATTTCCATAGTTGTCAAAAGATGACATTTTCAAAGCATTCCCTTTAGCGGATATTATACGTTTTATAAATTCAATAGCCTGTTCTCTACGAAGTGTTACCATTGCACCAATAGGTTCGCCCTTATGTATACCAAAGTCTCTCACAGTTTCTCTGGCTCCGCGCACACTAGGCTGCTGCCCAGTTAACTCATGTAAAGCACGCTTAGCCTTTTCTATCGGTTCACCAGATTTTCCAACACCTATATTAATTACGACCTTACTTATACTGATTTTTCTCATAGGATGGAAATCTTTTGTTTGTTGTTCTTGACTCATCGATTAATTCACCTTAATTACTGGCCTTTCATCACCAATTGCCATAACTAATTGTACTGGTAGCTCGACTGACCTATCTGTGAATGATATCAATGCCCTTTTGGGCAGAGAGAATATCGCGTCTCTGATATCGTCAACTTTTCCAATTCCTCCTGCATTCTCTCCACTTGTCACTAATACCATGCATCCTTTTGCAAATTTAATATGACTGTTAATTATAGTATCAGGAATTTGTATCAGGCAACTATCTCCAACCATTAACTTTTGATCGCTAATTAGCGTTTTTCCGTCATGAAAACCATATTGAATTTTCTTTCCTTTTATCGTTACCTTACTTGTAACTTTTACTAATTTTCGCGTTTTATCGTCATCACTAATATTAAGAGGCACTAACAATTCTGAATTCTTTGGAACAAAGCGGTAAGATTGGCCTGTCGGAACAAGTTCTACTACATCCATCAAACCTATTGCAAAGTTAATATCCTTTATAGTAATTCCGTCAACTTTCACTTTTCCTCCGTTAACAATTCGTTCTGCCTCATGCATTGTACTTGCCAGTTTTAACACATCTCTAAGAACTATTCCCAAGGGATATGCTCTATGCTTTGAATGAGAGCCAGGTTTCACCCGTAGTACGAATTGGCTTTCTTTTCTCTTGATGTCCCAGAATGCTGGAGCCATCTGCCGCTTCACTCGAGTATCTCCTCCTTTTTTGGCCATTTTTTATCCTTGATCCTTTTCGTCGCTCTTTCTATTTCTTGATAATATTTTTCTCAACTTTTTATTTTTCACATTTACATTTTGTGAATTTGTGTCACCATGCAGCCTATTCCCTCTCTTCTTATCGTCCAGGTTTAGTCCTATTATCTTAACATTAGACGCATGTATCTGGACTTTTACGTTACCACCGCGAACTTTTTCCCGTTGTATTCCTTCAATTGCTAATGTTCCTCTCTGGATATTGACTTTTTCTATTTTACCCTCAATTCCGTTATATTCTCCCCTCATAACTCTGACGTTATCTCCCTTTATTACGCGTACACTTCTCTTCCCATATTCTTCACGTAACTTATCAGCTAGTGTAGAATGGATCATAGCATCTCTGACGTGTTTTGGAGTGTGCAACATTTTTGAATTTATATTAACCATTTTCTTATCCAACTCCTAAATTATGTATGATGCAAGATTGGCAATTCTTGGCCATTTCTCTGCAGCTTCTGCAGCTACTGGTCCTTTTATATCAGTTCCTTTAATCTCTCCCTCTGGGGTGACAAGAACTGCTGCATTGTCTTCAAAAGTTACGCGTACCCCATTCAATCGTCTGATTGGGTATTTCTGCCTTACAATTACTGCTCCGAAGATTTGCTTTCGGAGTTCGGAGGGTCCCTTCTTGACCGTCACTGTAACAAAGTCTCCAACAGCAGCTGCAGGTAATCTAGAATGCCTTCCTTTATATCGTGTAACTTGTGCTATTCGAAGTACCTTTGCACCAGTATTGTCGACACAAACTAATTCAGCGGTTATCGGTAAAGCTTTAGTGATATAGGGGCGAAACTCTGCTACTCCTTTTGCTGAAACAGCCCTTGTTTTAGCCGCCATTCTTATTGCTCACCTCAATTACAACAAAGGAAACTGTTTTTGATAGATGCCTGCATTCAGCAATTAATACTTCTTCACCTTCTTGAGCATCAATACACTCTGGCAAGTATGCATGCATTTTTGACATACTCCTTTCATATCTCTTGTACTTTGTAACTGGACGAGGATATTCTCTTGCTACTACTACCATCTTCTTAGCTTTAGAGCTAAGTATTGTTCCTGTAAATAATTTTCCTCTCACTGGTAAAGTACCATGAAACGGGCACAATTTATCGTCGCATGACTTTCTAGGAGGAGTAACTGAGATTCCAATGTTTCTAACCATTCTTTTTCAACTCAAAGATTCGGGATACGCGATCCTCAGGTCTTTCTATCAATGAAGAACCATTTATAAAGCAATCGCCCCCTAATAGTAAAACTCTTGCTTTTTTAATTATCGCCTTTGGTACTCCTTTGATTCCAATAATAGTTTTAAGTAAAATCATATTCTTTGTTTCGAATACTATCTTGCCGTACAACCTAGAAGGCGTAAGATTATCTTTCTTAGTTATTTCCACATCTAGTCCAATTAATTCATGGGCTAAAATGTTTTCTGCACTAATCATTTCTATTCTCCTTTCCTTCATTTAGCAGAGTCATTATACGAGCGATGTCCCTGCGCACCCATCGTATATCTCCGGTTCGTTTTTTGAGAGTACCTTTTGCACCTTCAGATCTAAGTTTAGCAAGATCAGCCTTTAAGTCAGATAATTTATCCGACAAGTCACTATCATTCATCTCACGGAGAGTTTTTAATTTAACCCTGGCCATTTGTATTCCCTCTATTCACTACTGCTTCCTGCTCTTGTGTTGAAGAAGCCATTGCTGTTGGCGCGTCGATTGTCTGTTTTGACAGTGTTGAGTCAGCGGTAATTGGCTCCTGAGATTCTATGTCTTTTTGTTTAGTATTTGTTGACGTATCAGATAATTCAAATTCTTGTGGGACTTCATTTTTTAATGCAATTTTCAACTGTATTCCCATTAGTCCCATTTTTGTTAAGACATGACTAACTCCAACCTTCACCACCCTCTCAGCAACATCTCCACTCTTTGGAATTATACCTGCAGAGTGTTTTTCAAAATGAGCACGCTCGCTCCTTAGTTTACCTGCCACCGATACCTCTACTCCTAAGGCGCCAGAATTCATAATGGTGTTAATAGTCCAAAGGGAGGCTCGTCTGAAAGCAGTACCTCGCTCAATTAATTGTGCAATTCTATTGCTCATTATCTTTGGGTTCAGTTCAGGAACGGGTACTTCTAAAACAGAAATCTGAGGATTTGTCAAGCCAAAATTCTGTTCAAGTCTGGAGGTTAAATCCTTGATACCCGTACCTTTTCTACCAATCACTAGACCAGGTCTTGTAACATAAAGTGTTAGTCTAGTTCCAATTGGAGTCTTTTGTACATCTACTCCGCCAAACCCTGCATCCTTTAAACTTTCTGCAAGATATTCGTTGAGTTCCATATTTCGATAATTATTTCTCATTACATTCTTTACAGCGCTCATTATATTGACCTACCCTCTTGCGCGACTAATTCAACATGAATCAAACTGTCAAACTTTGGGCTTGCTCTTCCCATGGCACGGGGTGTAAACCGTTCAAGTCTTGTTCCTTTATGAACCACTGTACTAATAATCCTTAGTCTATCTAGGTCCATACCCTTATACTCGGCATTTGTTTCTAAATTATCAAGAAGTTTTAAAAATTCTTTTGCTGCCTTTTTGTGGGAACCTACCTGCGAAAAAACCATCACGAACATTTGAACGATGTGCAACTTCATTGTTATATCTTCTATATGGAACTGCAACTTTTTTTGCAATAACATCATTCAAAAAATCTCTTGCTTTTTCGATTGACATTCCCTTTATTGCAACAGCAACTTCACGTGAATGCTTATGAGAAATATCTTTTTCTCTGAGTGCAGCTCTCACATGTTTTGTTTTATCAAAATTTTGAAAGGCATAGGAGTAATTTGGCATAATTCTATCACTTTAATGGAACATACAAACTGGATCTCGATGATCCTACACCAGGACTTCCATGCTGGACTCTTTTATTTGTGATGGCATATTCACCTAGATAATGTCCTGTCATCTCCGGCCTTATATGAACAGGAGTAAATTCCTTTCCATTATATACACTGATAGAAAGACCAATCATATCAGGAAGGATTATCATGTCTCTAACATGAGTTTTTAATTGACTTTTAAGCTTACCTTCTCGAAGGAGTTTTATTTCCTCACGTAGTTTACGTTTTCCATCGTCCATATACTTACCAACTCTCTTGTCGAGAGACCTACGCTGCCTAGAATTCAATAGTGGTAAAAGAGATTCTACAGATAATAATTGTAATTGATCAGGCGAGTAACCCCTGAATTTAAATTCACGCACCAATTATATCAATTACACCATCACATAATACTACTTTTAAATCTAACGAGAAGTAATGACAGCGGTCCTTATACCAGACCCATCTTTGTCGCAAGATCTCGAGCACCCTCGCTAGCCTTAATTTTTATAAACGCCTTTTTACCTTGTATTGTTCTAACAGTATTCACTTCACTTGCTTCCGATTCATACAAAATTTGTAACGCTTTTACTATTTCATTTTTGCTGGCTTTTTCCGCTACTATGAAAGTTAATTTATTCTCCTTTTCGATCAAGTTGAATGTTTTTTCTGTGATATAGGGTTTAATGATAATTGAGCTCGCTTTCTCTACGGTCATAGATCTATTTTCTTGTTTGGTACTCATTTGCTTTTCATCATCTCCATAACTTTGAGAATCGGTGCTTTAACATGTTTTAATTTTTCAATCGCGTTCTGAGAGAATATTGTCAATCTGATTGGTTTTGCGCCTGGGGCAAGATCTAAGACGCTCAATCTTTGTACCGATTTAACTTCGACCCCTGGAATTGACCCAGAGAGCCTTTCTAAATTCTCATAATTTTCAACAACTATCAAGGCACTAATCCCTGATCGAGCCCTTCTGCCTCTTCTTCTTGACGTACCCGTCCGGGCTTTATGGGATGATCCTGCTCTAATCAAATCCTCCTCTAATCCTAAAGCTACAAGGACCTTTAGCAAATCTTTTGTCTTTGAAATAGATTCTATATCATTAGAAACAACAATCGGAAATTGTGAAAGTCTACCAATTTTGTGTCCGCGTTTGATAATTAGATCTTTTTGACCGGTCGCTGCGATAGCAGAACAGAGACCTAGCTGCTTTTCTTTTTTATTAATTTTCTTGTAAATCTCCTTCCAAGATTCAGGAGGATGTGCGACTCTACCATGCCGGACGCCTGCAACACCTGCAGCTTGTCCTGCTCTCGGAAAACCTTCACCGCGAGCTCTTGCAAGTCTTGCAATGCCAAGGCCTGTATTACGTGATTCTGCACTTACTATCTCACCTGCTGCAGGATAACGCCCTTGTCTTTGATATGTATGAGATAGCAAATTTACGTATACTTTGTGAATTACTTCAGGTCTATAAGGTGTTTCAAATATTTCAGGCAACACTATATTATTAGATTCTCTGCCGTCTATTTCCAAAATTGTGTTTGATTTCAATGTACAACAACCTCCACAATTTTTGGTTCTATTACTTTTTTCTGAGCATTACGTATAGGATGTCGCATTTTAATAAGCCTCTTCGGTACACCAGGAATGGACCCTCTTACTACCATATATTCGCCTTTAACTATTCCAAAATGCTTGAAACCGCCTGGTGGGTTTATTGAATTTTCTCCGTCTTTATCAGTATTGGATAACATCAAGATTCGTTTGTTATATTCTGTTCGTTGATGAAATCCTCTCTGTCCCTGTCTTGCAACTGTATACATTACTACTGCGGGAGATATAGGTCCTAATGTTCCTACTGCACGAACACTCTTTCTTGATTTATGCTGTTTTCGCTTTACACCAAACCTTGTAACTGGGCCTTCTATACCTTTTCCTCTTGTAATTCCAAAGACATCTATATATTGCCCCACCTGGAAAACATCGCTAGCATGAATCTCCTTGCCTAAAAGACTCGTTAAATAGTCATACTGCGCTTTAACATTATTGCCAGAAACAGCTATTTCAAATACAAATGGTTTCTTCTGAGACATATTTATTTTTCGTGGAGTAACAGCAACTATTGCCATTAGAGAATTTATATTATCTAGAATTGATCGAGATTTAGCAATTGCCTCTTCATTATAGTTGGCATCAAATTTGCGAGAAAGCTCCTTTGGTAGATCTTTTGCATATACGTCAAATACTGCATGTTTTCCATATGCATTTAGACTATAACCACGAATGCCAATCACTTTTATCGGTGGAGTAACAATAACTGTTGAAACATTCAGAAGCTGTTTTCCAAAATTTGGGGTTTTTTCACGATCATCAATAGTTAAGATATGTAATCCTCCTGCTTTAAAACCTGCAAAACCCAATAAAGATGTCTTTTCCATTGAAGACTCTGACCATGTTCTTATGCGAGCCTCCAAACTCTTGGCTCTAGCTCTTGGCCTAAATGCAATGCTACCTCGCCGAGGCGCGCTATATTTACGATGACCCATAGATAAACTAACACCTCAAAATCCCTTTAATAAATTTATAACCAAAATTTCAATTAGACGAAAGATCCTGTTCAATAAATAAATTATCTCTATATTCGCGATCGAAGAATGAAGACTTGAAAGTATATACACAATGACTACTTCTGGTTATGGGTTGCAAGCGAACTTGACAACAAATCAATTCTTGATTTTTATCTTTTTTAGCAGAAAGAAACATGTTTGTTGCAGAGAATTTTATTCAGAATATGATAAAAAACAAATATCGAAAGCACCCAGTTTCTACAAGTATGGTGTAGTACTTGGTATCCGTATGCTTGTAAATTCTTCCTCAAATTAACACATATCATCTTCATATTCTTCTCTTGAGGAAAGCATCATCATAGAGGGAACAATGCAATACATAATTAAAGATAGAATAGAAAATTTCGATGATTACATTCTATGTAGAAAGGAAAGATGTAAACTAAACCACGTTACCAATTGGTTCTGTATGTTTGTTGACTCCTATAATAATAGTATGACTTCTTAAGTTAATAGAGCCTCTTAGTATGATATCGCAAAAAGCGTCCACCTGACAGTATTTATAATGTGACTCGATAATCAATATATCTTTGAAAGCAATGAAAATGTTCAGTTATTTGGTCAGAACATGATTTAATATGGCTAAAGTTCCATATAAAGCCTCTTCTAACCTAACTGTTGCTGTTCCCTGAAAAGGAAACATATTTACCACAAAGTCGTAATACTTGATGCTTGATCCTTCATTTGTCAATATTTCATCAACTCCTTTTTTTGGAGAGCCAAAAACCACTAATAGGTTCCTGTTGTATTGCATTCGTTCCAGAAGTTTGCCTTCTTTCATTTTGAAAAATTCACCCTGCCTATAAGTAATGAGGATTTCTGTGTTTTGAGCTGTGTTTAAGAGCTTAGCAAGATTTGAAGTAACCTTCACATTATAGCCCCAATAAGTTTTGCCAAATTGTTCCTCCGTCGCTTCTCTAGTCCGTAAGTTCGGATATGGTGATGTAAATAATACGTTAACTTTTTTTCCTTTGAAACCTGATCCTTCAAAAGGGATGAGCGAACCTAGACCTACATCCACATATAGTTTTCCCTTGTCTTTTGCTATTACTCCAACCCGGATATCTCCAATTTTGATATTCTTGATATCTTCTCGATCTTTGTGATGAGGTGACTTTATTGGATGAAGGATTCCTGCATATTCCAATATTTCCATTCGAGGATACAAAGCCTTCCTCAGGTATTGCGGTGTGTCAAGATAACCTAAGATCGTCTTTAATAAATTAAGATCATTTTTTTCATATCTGAATGACATATCGTGGTAAATGTATATTGTTTTAACTCTGAAGATTGAACAGGCCCTTGCGATCTGAGATATCTTGATGCTTTTGTCACGTTTTGTCTGTTCATCTAACAGAGAAGAGTCAGGAATTGCAATGTACAGATTATATGACTTTGTCATCATTCTGTTCTTATAACAAGTCTTTTATCACATCATCGAGGGATCCTTTTGCTCCGAAATTGATTTGACGCACTATGCCATTCTTGTCTATTAATATGGAGGATGGGGTGCCGCGTAAGCCATATTCTTCGAATGTTTCGGCTGAATATTGTTTAGCTTTCAGGTATTGTTTCGCTCTATTAATTAGAACTGATTTGTCTGACTCAGAATAAGACCTAAAATCTGGAACATTGCTTTCAATAAAATCCATGACCGTTCCTTCAGTAAAAACATTAGATTCTTTTTTTAGAGAATCCATTGCTATAGGAAATGGTATCTTGTAAGGTAATTTCTTTCCTTCAATAAGTTGGCCATATTGGCTGAGTGCATTTCGTGTTTCTCCAATCACTTCTCCGGTAAAAAGCAACAACTTTAAATTCTCAAGTGTATTTTTATCAAAATCTTCGAATGCAGTTGCAATACCAAGTACAGTGACATTTCTCTTGTTATACTTTCTATAAATCTCTATTGCATCTGGTATACCATATATAAAACAACCAGGGCAATTTACTTGGAATACCTCAACGAGAATCACATTATTAATCTCTTTGTCAATATTGGTTGGCTTGCCCTGAACCCATTCGGATACCTTTAAATTTTGTGCTTTATTGCCGATCCTGACAGCCATAAATAAAAAAATGGCTATTCATTATTTAAACCAATGCTACAGAAACATATTCTTAAAAATTGAAGGAAAAATTATGGAGATGTTCTTTTATCTGCTCCTTCTTTAACGATTGATGCATACTTGTCTATTTCATCTTCTTCTACCTTGCGCATTATTTTTGTATTATTATCGATAATCGCCATTTTTACGTGCCTTGTGCCAGTTTTGTCTTCACTTACTAGATAGATTGACTCTATTGCTAGTGCACCAGCTTCTTCCATAGCTATATTATTTTTATAACCCTTTTCTAAGAATTCAGTGACTTGATCGCTTCCTGCACCTATAGCCACGGCGTCATATCCAATGTAAGTACCGCTTGGATCAGTTAGATAAAGAGAGGCTCCATTTTTATCAACACCTGCAAGAATCAAGGCAACACCAAAGGGTCTAACACCTGCATATTGAGTAAATTGCTGAGCCATATCTGCAATATTTTTTGCTACTCCCTCGACATCTACCGGCTCATCATAGATTAGTCTATTACTCTGTGCAAAAAATCTTGCATGGTCAACCTGTGTTCTAGCATCGGGAATATATCCTGCTCCGGCGACTCCAATATGATCATCGACTTGGAAAATTTTTTGTGTAACATTTGATATCTGCAACTTTCTAGCTTTTTCTTCAACTGCTAGAATAACGCCATCTCTACTTTTTATTCCAATAGCTAATGTCCCTCTTCTGACGGTTTCAATGGCATATTCAACCTGATACAATCTCCCGTCAGGTGAGAAAACAGTAATAGCTCGGTCATATCCTGCTGCTGCTGGTAACAATTCATTTTTAACTACTTTGTAATGTTTAATTTAAATTTACCTTATAGTTTATTTGCCCATAGGTTTAATTCTAGCATCCAGGAGATAGCCAATTGCCATGGTCGAAGACGAAGTTATTTTCTACGGACATCCAAATGTCCAATCTCTCCACCCTCGTGCGTTAGAAGTTACAAAGAATACTGAACTTACACTAAGAGGAGACTGTATAATCGGGGTAGGGGCAAATAAAGCTTGTAATGATTTAGATCCAGCGTTGCAAAGGCTATTGAAGAACGACAATTCGGTTGTAAGACTTTCGATAATTGCTGGTAATCGATCGTGTAGACTTAAGGGATTCGGAAGCAGTAGACTTCTACTATTAAACTCTCAAGATATAGTAGTTAGAAAAACCAATTTTGCTTGTTCAAGAACACTATGTCTGAATACCGATAAAGCTTCTTTAGATATACCTAGAGAAATGGTACGATTGTTACAGAATCCTCAGACAAAGGCTATTTTAAATATAGTTATTGAATAATATCACATAGACTGTATATTTAAGTATGTCCGCAGTATCAGAAGGAATTTGAATAAGCCTTGATGTTTATATTCTAAATAATAACCTTAAATGATACTATAGATTTCTGATATATATCGGTGTAATATCGAGTATTTCAATACATATGCCGTTTTAAAAGCCGTTGCACTTCATGACCATTGTTCTTGCTACACATTACAATTTTTTCCCGCTAATTTTTTCATAAGCATAAACATATCTTTTGCTTAACTCTATTGCAATTTCCTTTGGGATTAGAGGAGGAGGTGGTTTTTCTCCTTTTTTTGAATATTCAGATATGGTTTCTTTGAAACCAATTTTGACAAGCCAATCTCGTAACAATTGCTTATCGTAGCTTTGTTGGCTTTTTCCAGGCGTATAATCACATCTTAGCCAAAGTCGATATTCATCGGGGCCAAGAGAATCGCCTAACAAGATTTCCCCAGTTCTTAGATCTCTACCGAATTCAAATTTAACATCTGCGATAATAAACCCAGCCTTTTCAACAATTGAGCTCATTTTTTTATACAACACGAGTGAGGTTTCTTTTACATATTCATAATCTTCTGTTGACAATAGACCAGAAGATACTATTTCTTCTTTTGTTGTAGGAATATCATGTTCTTCCGATTTTGTTGTCGGATCAAATATAGGCTCGGGTAATTTTGCAGCCTTTATTGGCACAAAAGAAGTTGAAAGAAGATCGTGTGTAACCCCCTTATGATATCGTTCTTCCAGACTGCCGTAAAAGTAGCCGCGTACTACACACTCTAAAGGGATCATCTTCATTCTTTTAACCTCCATCTTGTCACTATTGTGAAGCCCAACCATATGATTTCTTGTACCAAGAGAGTCGAACCAGAATCTTGCAAATCTACAAAGAACTTCGCCTTTTCTCGGAATAGAATTAACCATCTTTATATCAAACGCAGATACACGATCAGAAAAATGAAATAAAATATTGCCATTATCTAATATATACAAATCTTTTACCTTGCCTTTACGAAACATCCTCATTTAAATTTCCTAATTGGCTGTCAAATAAAATGTCATCGCTAAAATTCTTTTTCTCTCTTGTAAAGATAATATCTAATATCCTTTCAAATCCTCGATTGAAGGTCATGGTGGGATTCGAACCCACGACCTAAGGTTTACAAAACCTTCGCTCTTACCAGGCTGAGCTACATGACCAGAAAATTAAGAGAAATCTTTGTCGAGCGTAATTAATACTTTCGGCATAATCATGATATTTATCCTCGTAGGTGAGTTTAAATGATTTAAAATGATAATTGATAAAGAGATAAGTATGATTAAAGAAGAATCACTATATTGTAAATTTATTGTTTTAGTTACAATAGAAAATAAACAATTTGTCAATGATCCGGAGGGTGAAACCATCCATCGTGACCTTATAGTAAAAGGAGGATATACAAATGTTGAGTCAGTAAGGTCAGCTAAGACACTGAAAATGATAGTAACCGCTAAATCTCAAAAATCGGCAGAAAAAATCGTTAGCAATCTTTGTCGAGAGTTACGTATTTTTAATCCTGTCGTAAGTGAATGCACAGTTAAAGCAATTGGTCAAATTAAATAATCTATTATTGATTTCATCTATTGGGAGCTATATATTTTTAAGGATAGTAAATGTTAAAATTTTTTTAAGGAATATGATAATGTAATTCTTAGTTAAGAAATCCGTCTGATATAGAGGTATTTCTACCAAATCCCGGTATTAATATCCAGGATAAAGCCACTATCTGATAAAATTCGAACCATAACAATATCCTCAAGAATCACTATTCCCTGAAAGGGCTCCCTCAATCAGCAATGTTGTGCGCAAATGTTTCGCTAAATCTGTAACTGTAATAATTCCTACAACTTTACCATTTTCCATAATTGGCAATCTACGAATCTTATGATTTACCATTCTCTGCACTGCGACTTCGATCGGAGTCTCTGGATCAGCAAAAGTCCGAATCTTTGACATTATTTCGTTTACCTTTACATGCGATACCTGTAATTCTTTAATACAAATTTTCTTAACAAAGTCACGTTCAGTAATAATACCTACAGGATTTTGATTGTTTAGGACAATCAATGAACTAATGCCTTTTTCAGCCATAAGTTTGGCTGCTTCCAATGCTGTTCCGTTTGCTTCAATAGTAACTACGCATTTTGTCATTATATCTCGAACAACCCTGGGCATTAATAGTACTTTCTGTATTGACAATAAAAACTTTGAACTTATTTTCTTGAATTTAAATCCATCAAGTCATGCTGATCACAATTTCATATGAATTCCTAAAATTAAGGTTCATAGTAATAATAAAAGCAAAAAGCCGGCTTCTTTTACGAAGACTTAATACAAGCAAAGTCAACTCTTTATACAAAAATGTCAAAGATTGGAATCACGGTATTCCCTGGAAGCAATTGCGATCGGGATGTCCATCATGCATTTCAAAACTTCTTTGGAATTCAGACAGATAAGCTTTGGCATACAAAAGACAATATCTCAAATTATGATGCTATTATCATTCCTGGCGGTTTTGCTTATGGTGACAGGTTACGCGCAGGTGTCATCGCGGCTCGAAGTCCGATAATGTGTGCGGTAAAAAGACTTGCTAAAGATGGCGTCCCAATCCTTGGTATCTGCAATGGCTTTCAAATACTCGTTGAATCAGGCATGCTGCCCGGAGCTTTAACAACTAACAACACCCTCCAATTTGTCTGCAGCTGGACAACAGTTAAAATAATAAATAATAAAACACCATTTACCAACAAATTCAGAAGAAATAAAGAAATTATAATTCCTATTGCTCACGGCGAAGGAAGGTATATCGCAGATGACAAAGAATTAAGCTATTTAAAAAAGAAAAATAGAATAGTTTTAAAATATACCAAGGACGATCCAAACGGATCTATTGATTTGATTGCTGGAATTTGCAATAGCGATGGTAATGTAATGGGAATGATGCCTCACCCTGAAAGAGCGATCGAAAGTGTTCTTATACCTGATAGGATTTCTAACCAAGCACTTATGATATTTGCGTCGTTATTGTCTTATCTAAAGATTAAACACCATTATTATACGCCTACAATAGACTAGGCTAATTGTGAAAAAAGATGAATATCCTTAGTAAGGAAGAATTAGATTATCTAAAAAATAAATTAAGGCGAAATCCAAATGAAATTGAATTAGATATTGTAGGAGCAGAATGGTCTGAGCATTGTTCTTATAAATCTTCAAAAAAGTACCTAAGATTGCTGCCCACAAAGGGAAGAAGAGTTATAGTAGGACCAGGGTACGATGCTGGAATACTCGATATTGGAGATGGTTTTGTAGTTACGGTTCATATAGAAAGCCATAATCATCCATCCGCAGTTGAACCTTACGGAGGCGCTGCAACGGGTGTAGGAGGAGTACTGCGTGATATTATGTCTATGGGTACACGCCCAATAGCTCTTTTGGATGCACTAAGATTTTCTCCAATTACAAAAACAAGTAAAAAAAATTCTGCCAAGTCTAAATGGCTATTTAGAAATGTAGTTCGCGGTATTGCTGATTATGGTAATTGTATTGGTGTTCCAACTGTAGGCGGTGAGGTAGAATTTGATCCCTCTTTTGAAGACTATTGCCTCGTAGATGTAGCATCAATCGGAATTGGAAAAAAAAATCAAATAATTAACAATAGTGCTAAAGTCAACGATCTTATAATTCTTGCAGGAGGATCCACTGGTAGAGATGGCATCCATGGCGCTTCCTTTGCTTCTAAAACTTTAGAGGAGGAAAACAGATCTGCAATACAAATACCCGATCCATTCTTAGAAAAATTACTCCTAGAGGCGACGATTGAGGCAGCGGAACAAGGTTGTATAAAGGCTCTAAAAGACCTAGGCGGGGGAGGTCTTGCATGTTGTCTATCAGAGGAATCATACAATCTGAAAAGAGGATTTGATGTGGAATTAGATGCGGTTCATACCAAACATAAAAACATGATACCAACGGAATTGATGATATCAGAGTCTCAGGAAAGGATGATGTATATTACCGACGAGCATAAAATTGATACACTAAAAGCAATACTTGACAAATATGAAATTAAATACGCTATAATAGGCAGAGTGAGAAAGCATCAGGATCTTGTTATAAGATATGACGGTAAACTGGTGGCTCGTATGCCCTCAAAGCTCATAGCAAATCCACCACTTGTCCTCAGAAACTCAAAATCACCATCATATATAAGAGAATTACGCAAAAACCCCATAAGATCAAGTATTCCTAATGATCTGAATAGAGTACTTCTTTCGATGTTGTCAAATCCTACGATAGCTGAAAAATCCTGGGTTTACAGACAATTTGATCATGAAGTTGGAGTACGGACTGTAATAAAACCAGGATTAGGCGATGCAAGTGTTTTGAAAATAACCAACGATAAGTTTATTTCTGTTAAACTTGACGGTAACTCCAAACACTGTTTTTTGGATCCTTATCAAGGAACTCTGGGATGTTTGTCTGAAGCGAGAAGAAATATAATCTCTTCTGGCGCTCAGCCTATAGGCGTAATTGATCACTTGCAATTTGGAAGCCCTGAAGATCCACAGATATTCTGGACTTTCACCCAAGCAATAAGTGCAATATCTAATTTTTGCAGATACATGAAAACACCAGTAATAGGTGGAAAGGTAAGTCTATACAATGAAACTACCAAAGGGGCGATTAAACCATCACCAGTCATAGGCATGATTGGATTGATCGAGAAAATTTCATGGATTATGCAATATGGTCTAAAACAAGAAAATTCTATTTTCATAATTGGTTCTACATTAGATGAAATGGGTGCGTCTGAATACTATGAATACTATCATAATATAATTGGCGGAAATGTTCCTAAGTTAGACCTTCGAAGAGATAAACTTAATGGTCAAGCTGTGCTCCATCTTATTAGAAAGCATTTAGTTGATTGCGTTCACGATTGCTCTAAAGGAGGATTAGCAGTAGCATTATCTGAAATGGCAATACAAGGCCGATCAGGAATTATTATAGATCTAGATTCTATACCGAACACATGTTCAAGAATAGACAACCTATTATTTTCAGAATCACACTCTCGCTACATTATAGGTTCGAGTAAACCGGCTGAAGTTGAAAAATATCTTGCCAACATCAACGGAATTGTTTTTGCTCGAATTGGGTATGTGACGGCTGATGATAACTTTGTTATGACGAAAAAAGATAAAGAGATCGTAAAGTTATCTATAAAAAAATTGACAGAAAGTTATGGCGAATTAGGACGAGTAATGAACAATACAGAAAATTTTAGACGCAGCGTCAAGAATAAAAAGAAATAGACTGAAGCAGAGATGGCCATCCATCTAACCAATCGATAATGATAAAAATGTTTTTTAGTGATTTCATGCAATTCACTGTTAGTCTTGGACTATAATAAGCATAAATATTTTGATTCATGTTCATCCTATTTAAATGCTAATTCACTTTTAAAGAACATAGAGGAGAGGTAATAATTAGATTGGTCCATGAAAACTGTGGAGTAGTTGGCGTGTTTTCATTGAATGGTGACAACGTTATACCATTTGTAATTGATTCACTCCGTGCTCTTCAACATCGGGGTCAGGAAGCGTGGGGGCTGGCGGTACCAGGCAAGTCTCCTTTTAAGCGGCTTGGCCTTGTTTCGGCAGCCGCTCCAGAATTTCCTACTGTAGTTAGAAAGTATAATTCATCCGCTGCTATTGGACATGTGCGGTATTCAACCTTCGGTAAAAGTACGTTGGAAAATGCGCAACCACTAAAGATTAAGGATCTGTGTATAGCACATAATGGTACGATTGCAAATGTACAAGAATTATCAGGAATGGTAGGCGGATGCAGTTTTACGCCACAAACTATGAGCGATACCCTTGTTGTAGCAAAGCGACTTGTAACGCATTTAGCAAATACACATGACATGACAGAGGCAATAGATATACTGAAAGGTGAAATGGTAGGCTCTTTCTGCTTTACTTTTTTAACTGATAATGGTTCAGTTTATGCAGCGCGTGATACAAAAGGATTCAGGCCTCTAGTTCTAGGTATTCACAGAGAAACCAACACCTACATAATTGCATCTGAATCATGCGCTTTATCTGCCATAGGAGCCTATTTACTCCGTGACGTAGAACCAGGAGAGCTAATAAAAATGAATAGAGACGGACTACAGAGTCATCAGTTTTCTATCGATAAGCCACATGCTCACTGTGCTTTTGAGTACACTTACTTTGCACACCCAAGCAGTGTTATGGAAGGAGTTAATGTCTATGCGGCTAGAAAGAGGATAGGACATTTTCTAGCAAAAAAATTTCCGATAACTGATGCAGAAGTAGTTATACCAGTACCTGATTCCGCACGGCCAGCAGCTCTAGGATACGCTCAGCAATTAGGTGTACCTTTTGAGGAAGGTTTACTAAAAGACATTTATAAAAAAAAGGGATTAATGAGAAGTTTCATAGAACCATATCAGGAAGACAGAGTAGAAATCAATAAGGGTATAATACCTATACGTGATGTAATTGAAGGAAAAAATGTGGTTATTGTTGATGATAGCATAGTCAGGGGAACGAGCTCTGCTTCTATCATCAAGACCTTACGTTCTGCTAGGGCGAAGAAAATAACTATGTTAGTCACTTATCCTCCCATACGCTATCCATGTTATGCAGGAATTGACTTTCCTTCGCAAAATGAGCTTTTAGCCTACCAACAGTCAAACGGTGATATTTCCAAGACCGATTTAGAAGCTAAAGTTTCTAGAGTCATTGGTGCTGATTTTGTAGTCTATAATAACACTTCTAATTTGGCAGATGCAATTGGACTGCCTAAGGAAGAGCTCTGTTTTACCTGTACAACGGGTGATTACTCCTCTCTCGGGTTAAAACCAATTTTCAAGACTAGAGAAGAAATGAAGGGTGAAGAATAAAATCATACTGCGAAACACAACTACAAAAAACTAATTAATATTCTTCATATCTATTTTCAATAGAAGAGCAATGATACTCAAAATACTTGCAGTGGTTAACGTAACATATTTCTCTTCATAGATACAGTATTATGGAAGGGTTAAGTTAATAATATTGATTTATGAATTTTTCAGTATGCGTTTAACAATAATAATGGTGGCTCGCAGTCATTGCCTTAGCCGCGACACTCATAACTATTTTAATTATTTCTATAATGCCTACTAGAGATTATTCTATTGACGTAGATGCAATGAAGGATGAGCAATCTCTGTTTGTGAATGCAAGAATTGTTCTAACTAATACAGGAAGGCAGCCATTGACCGATGTTGTGGTGTATTATGGTAATCGAAATGAGGTCATCAAAATGATAAATCCTGGAGAGAAAATCTATCTCTCTCCGCCTGAAGGCAGCCGCTTAGATGTCGTTGAGGTTACTGCTAATGAAGGTATCAATATGACAAAAGAATATAGAAAGCCAATTAAACTTCCTGGTATGATCGGCTCATGACACTTAATATCTGGGTTTATGATCGAATATTACTTTTTTGTATCATCTCGTAATCTTTCTTCTAAGTATTTCTCATATCCGATCCGTTCAAGCCTCTCTGCCTTACGGATTACCTCATATTTTAATTCTCTTTTGTACTTTTCAACCTTTTCTGCTAATTTTACGAATTTTAGTCCCAATATTTGGCTGGCAAGTATTCCTGCATTCTTAGCTCCATTGATAGCAACTGTAGCAACGGGGACACCCGCTGGCATCTGGACTATTGACATTAAAGAGTCTACACCCTGCAGAGTGGCCGTTTTGATAGGAACCCCGATTACAGGTATCGACGTTAATGCAGCCACCATTCCAGGAAGATGCGCCGCACCTCCTGCACCTGCAATAATCACCATAATTCCTCGTCTTTTGGCTTCATTAGCATAGTTTACCATTCTCTCAGTAGTTCTATGTGCTGATATAACTTTAATTTCATTTGAAATTCTAAACATGTCTAATATTTTAGCTGCTTCTTT
This sequence comes from uncultured Nitrososphaeraceae archaeon, assembly GCA_963733025.1. Taxonomy (GTDB): domain Archaea; phylum Thermoproteota; class Nitrososphaeria; order Nitrososphaerales; family Nitrososphaeraceae; genus JAJNBK01. Next base: position 171,755 of record CAVTCE010000033.1, read on the forward strand.
CATAACGTAAAGGTCTGAATCGCTTCCCATTATTATGCCAACATGACATCTATCCATCTTGGTTCACCTTTTTACATCTTCTATTTTTAGGACATTTTTTATCTTCTCTGCTCTTGCCATTGCTTTCTCTACTGAATTGGCTGTTACGGTGATATGTCCAAGCTTTCTTCTAGGTCTAGATATCTTTTTGCCATAAATATGAAGTTTTACCCCCGCCAGTGACAGGATGTCTTTTAATCCTTTAATGGTATATGGCCCATTGCAGTCATCAGGACCTAATATATTGATCATTACAGCAGGTGTTAGCAGTTCTGGTTTTGGTAATGGTAAATCAAGAATAGCTCGGATGTGTTGTTCAAATTGCGAGATTGAACATGCTTCTATAGAGTAATGACCTGAATTATGAGGCCTAGGAGCTATTTCATTTACTAGCACGTTTTCATCCCTAGTAAGAAACATCTCTATACCAAAAATTCCTGATCCCTTCAATGCCTGCATCGTTTTTTCGGCTAATTCTTCAGCTTTTGCAATTGCATTATGTGAAATTCTCGCTGGAACAATGGTAGTGTCTAAAATACTATTACGATGAATATTTTCTGCTATTGGAAAAGAAGATACTTGACCGCTACTATTTCTAGCTATCATCACAGAGATCTCTTTTTCATAAGGAATGAATTTTTCCACCATACATTGTCTCTCAGAGAGATATTCATAGTATTCGTGAATATTATTGGCAGACCTAATGATATAATTTCCTCGTCCATCATATGAATTTTCACATACTTTTAATACGCTAGGATAGCCCAATTTACTACATAAATTTATCAATTGTGACTCTGATTTTACGATATCAAAGTCTGCAACGGGTATACCATGGTCTTTCAAAAACGATTTTTGCCTAAATTTGTTTTGTATTATGCTGAGTGTCTGTGGTGAAGGATGAACAATAAAATTCTTAGATTCTAATTCCTTAAGTATCTCAGAATTGGCAAGCTCTATTTCATAAGTTAATACATCGGATTTATCGGCGAGTGTCCTAATAGCATTTTCGTCTTTAAAATCGCCAACAATGTATTCATCTGAGACCGAAGATGCTGGTGAGTCGTAGCAAGGATCTAATACAGTTATCCTAAAAGACATTCGTTTTGCATCCTGAGCAATCATTTTTCCAAGCTGTCCCCCTCCAATTATACCTATAGAGATGGGATTTTGTATCTCCATGCTGTCTCGGCTATTGTCAATCATAATACCTATGATCCTTTTTAAAAAGTGAAATTAAAAGCATTCTTTTTGAATAACGAAAATTTTCAAACGCGTATTCTTTATTGTTTCCGAAAAGTACTTTAAAAAGAATGTCTGACGTTCTTCAATTAATGAAATTGAAAGGCAAAGTTGCAATAGTGACAGGTGCGGGTGGAGGGGTAGGAAAGTCTATAACACAAAGACTGCTTTCTGAAGGATCCAAGGTAGTACTTATAGGAAGACAGCGGGATAAGCTAATGCGCTCTATAGCAGAAGTTGGTGACAATAACAAGAATGTTTTGCCAGTTACCGCAGATGTTACAAAAGAGGCAGAAGTATTAAATGCTATAGAACAAACTCTTTCATCATTTGATACAGTTGATATTTTGATAAATAATGCAGGCATAATATATGATCCGACCCCATTCCATTTAATGACTGATGACCAATGGACTGGACTGATCAACACGAATCTTCTTGGAACATTTAGGACTACGAAGGCGGTCCTGCCGATAATGATAGATAGAAAAGGCGGCTCCATTGTGAATATTTCGTCTTTACTTGGAATGCGATCGATCCCAAATGTACCATTCTCCGTGTATGGTGTCACAAAGGCTGGAGTAATCATGTTTACAAAAAGTATTGCTGTTGAGTACGGACCTTATGGAATCCGTTGCAATTGCATAGCTCCGTCCACCATTCGCAGTCCTATGATTGAACCATATTTGCAAGATGAAAACGCAAAAAAACTTCTTGAATCATCGTTTCCCTTACGCAGAATCGGCGAACCCGATGATATTTCTAGTGCAGTAGCCTATTTTTGCTCCGATGACGCCAGATGGATAACCGGGACGATTCTGACTGTAGACGGGGGAATATCCGCAAAACAATAGAATTAAGCTAATCAATGTGAAGAAGATGCGGTGGCTTATTTATTTTACCGTAATTCATCCACTGATGTGATAATCTAAATGTATCAAAATTTTTTATTGTTCTGCTTCTTTTAAGAGTCCAGCCGTGTTCTTTCTAACTAAGGGAATTATCTTTTCCATTATAATTTGATGAAAGTTCTCAGTGTCAACATCAAATGATAATAATAATACATAAGAAAGTCTGCTACTATCATTTGTAATAGGAATAGTTGCTCGAAGAAGCTTTTCATAATGCGAGCTTGCATAATAGATTTTCCCTAACAGGTATTCCCATCTTAGTCTAGTATACTGACGCGTAGCTGCTGTAATTGCATATTGAGCTCTTTCTTCTGGCGTTAACAATGGTTTAAGACCTTTTCGTTCAGAAACAGCTAATATCTTGCCGTCTTCATCTGCGATTCCTGCAAACCTGATAGCAGAGTCAAGCGAAATAACTTCGTCACAGAACTCCTGAAAGAATTGTTGTTCCAACTTAGCTAATATTAAAAACACGTTATATTTTGACTTTCCTCATTAGTTAGATGCAGGTAAAACATCAAATCGTGATTGTTAATTGACCTAAACATGTAATACAAAAGATGTCTCACGAATTTATGGCTCTGATAACTTAACCTCCACCAAACATCAGAAATGACAAGAACCTTATTCTTTCCCTTTACACACGCAAGAATAGTACAAATATTCAACCAATTATTGACATGTTGGCTTTTATCACATCATTTTTCTGCATGGAAAATGGTCACAATCAAAACACAGTCAGTCAGTCTTAACTTTTGTTTATTAAGATGAATCTTTCGATTATATTTTTTAATATGGTGTCATATGTAGTATATGCTTCAACATCAGTCATCTACATGAGTAGATAGATAAATATTGATATATATATAGATATATATATGCAAACATACCAACCAGTGGCATTTGTAAATATAGGCTTTCTAACACCATATATTGTTCTTCTCTTATCCGTTTGAAAACCGATAATATACAAATTGTTCTTTCTCTTGATAAATGCACATCATAAGATATGACTTGAGGTTAGGTTCGTATGCAATCCATGACCAGTAGCATTCCTCTACTTGTCTACCTATAAAAGAGTCTCATCGACAAATATTTCTTTAATGATATATGTATATTTACACAGAATCTGTCTGCATATGTAGAATATTTCTTAACCCATTATTTCCAGATAGAAACATGTGTTTATGTATATATGTATGTCTATGTATGCATGATGTAGTATTATATTCTTATAACAGGTTCTGGACACTTTGAGGCAAACCTATAACTCCTAGAACTAAAAAACAGGTATATACCATAGCAAATATCATTTAGTCTGTCCTCCTACAACTATACATTTAATCCGCAGCGACTATACACTATAGTACAGACAGATCTAGCTTTATACATTCTAAAGCGAAGGTTACTACTTGATATTATAAAAGTAAGCCTTAGTTAACAGAGCCACCTAAGCTCAGTCATATATTATCCAATGTTAAATTCTATCTGGCGCATATTGCGATATATTGTAATTACGTTATAATGGTATAGTATATACTGATGAAAGTGATCATTAAGATGGTTAATTTCTAATTCTAAAATCTAAAAATTTTAATATACTATATTATATTAGATTCATTTATATCTTTAAATCGTTTAAATATTTAGCAAAGACACTTTAACCGCCTACGACAATTTAAAATCTGTTGAATAATAAAAGGTATGTTTTAGATACAAGTATAATTATTGATGGAGAGATTACAAAGATGATTGAGGGCGGTCAGATTGATAATGGTAGTGAAATTATAATTCCTTTGGCAGTTTTAGATGAATTGCAGTCTCAAGCATCTTCTAATAAGGAGTATGGGTTTGTAGGATTAAACGAGATTAAGAAGATAAGAGATCAGAGTTCAATCAAAGACATCTCCATCACATTTCTTGGTGAACGTCCTAATATTGACGACATTCGTCTGGCAAAACGTGGAAGGATTGACGCTATTATAAAAGATGTAGCCTTGCATGAAGCTGCCACATTAATTACAGCTGACTATGTCCAGGCACTAGTTGCTGAGGCACAGGGAGTGAAATCGTTACATATAGGAAATGTGACTAAGACAACAAACTTAGAATTCGAAAAGTTCTTTGAGGAAGATACAATGAGCGTTCATCTTAAGGAAGGAGTATCACCTTGGGCAAAACGTGGCAAACCGGGTAATTTTCAACTTATAAAACTTGATGAAAAAAAAAGCACCTATCTAGAACTAACCAATATCATTAGAGAAATTTCTGAAGCGTCCAGAGTAAATAGAGCAGGCTCTATAGAAATAAGCCGTAATGGCGCAACTGTAATTCAATACGGAACATTTCGGATTGCTATAACAAGACCACCCTTTTCTGACAACCTCGAAATAACTATAGTTAGACCTATTGTGAGGCTCTCACTCGAAAGTTATAACGCTACAGAAAAGTTAATTGGAAGGCTGTCAGAGGGGTCAGAGGGGATCGTCATATCAGGTCCTCCTGGTTCTGGTAAAAGTACTTTCGCGAGCAGCCTCGCAGAATTCTATGCAAAGAACGGCAAAATAGTAAAGACATTTGAATCGCCGAGAGACTTGCAAGTTCCTGATGAGGTGACTCAATATGGACCATTAGAGGGTAGTTTTGAAAAAGCTGCGGATATTTTGTTATTAGTGCGTCCTGATTATACAATTTTTGATGAAGTGAGAAGAGCACATGACTTTGGAGTATTTTCAGATATGAGGTTAGCTGGTGTAGGGATGATCGGAGTAGTACATGCTAGTAGTCCACTAGACGCAATTCAGAGATTCATAGGTAGAGTGGATCTGGGAATGATTCCTCATATTCTCGATACTATTATATTTATCAAGAATGGAAAAATCGAAAAAGTTTATGAAGTACTGCTTACTGTCAAGGTTCCAACGGGAATGAGTGAGGCTGACCTTGCCAGACCACTTGTAGAGGTTCGGGATTTTGAAACACAAGTAATTGAATATGAAATTTATACATATGGTGAAGAAAATGTTGTTGTTCCAATCTCCGAATTGAAGCAAGTCACTCAGTCAGATAACATCATTAAAAAATTAGCTGAGTCGAAAATCAAAGATTCAATAAGGAGATTCGATCCGGATGCTGATATCAACATAATTTCAGATAACAGAGTTCAAGTTAAGGTCGGCAAGGATGTAATCGCTAGAATCATTGGCAAAGGTGGATCTACAATATCAGAGTTAGAAAGAATGCTAGGAATAAAAATTGATGTGGAAGTTAAAACTCCTACTCTTGGCAAAGAGCTTGATTTCGAAGTCACTGAAGCTGGATCTACTGTTAATATATTGGTAGATGAGAGTGCTATTGGAAAAAAAGTCGATGTCTATATTGAAGATGAATTCATCTTAAACAGTCAGGTAGGAAAGAAAGCCAGTATAAAGACTGACAAGCGATCAGACAATGGAAAGAAAATAATAAATGCATTACTGGCTGGAAACAAGATCAGGGTTTTCCAAAGTAGAGATTAATACTGATTCCTAGTCAATGCATTATCTCAATCTATTTTGTGCAAATGATCTATAAGCAAAACCTCAAAATGGATTAAAAAATGTGCATAATCGAGTTAGATAATTAATTTGACATATGGATACTCAGAAATCAAATCGCAATATTGCGATTTGATTAGATTGAGTCTATAGTTTATATAAAGAGCGTAATTTTCAAAACACTCCTCTAATGAGAATTTAAAGAACAAATAAGAATTATGTTGTAATTTTTTAACTTTTATCTTTTAACATTCATAATAACAATTTTTCCATGACATTCTGAATGTATCTTCAGAGGAAACGCTAATAATTTCAATGTAGAGAAATCGCGAGCTAAAAATATTGCTTCTACGAATTTACATTATCAGTCGAGCAAGTTATAGAAGCATATGCTCATTCACTACCTTCTTGTTTGCATTAAAGAATGGATAAACCCTGGCATTCTTGAAATAAAAGAACATCTTGGCTGGTTAATTTGACTTCTTCAATAAACATGAATGATTAATAAATAATTAGATTTGATGGCCAATATGATAACATCAAAATCAGGCTACAAATTATATAATATTTAAAAAATAACACGTTTGATTAGATTCTTCCAGCCTCTTTCAAACGTGAAAGCATCCTCAATTCACCTTGTTTAAAATGGCTTTTTTCTTCAGCACTGTCCAAGATTATTGGAGGAACTTCTGTAGGCTTTCCATATTTATCGAGAGCGACCATTGTAACAAACGCAGTACCTGCATGAATTCTTGTGCCGTCATCAAGATCTTCAGATATTACAGTGACCTCTACTTCCATTGATGACTTGCGTACATAGTTTAACCTGGCTGTTAGAATTAAAGCATTTCCTATGAATACAGGTTTCAAAAATGTCATTCTATCAATGCTTGCAGTAACAGTATTGGCTCGGCCAGAATGCCTTTTCGCAACTAGTCCTGCAATAAGGTCTACATGTTTTAATATAACGCCGCCAAAAACATTGCCTTTTGGATTTGCATCAGTGGGTAACATAATAATTGTCATCTCTGCCTGGGATTCAGCTGGCCTTTTCCCCGGTTTAAGCGGCGATGCCATCGCTTATACTTGCACAAATTATCATAATTAAACATTCATAGATGTCGAAGCAAAAACAAAAAGGATTCCAATTGATTGTTCCACAATTATATTCCATTGCTCCTGACTGAAAGCTCATACCTCATTAGCGAAATGATTATGACAAAGCATTAAGGGAAAAGAAGAAGTATTTATAGAGAATAATTATACAATTCATGCTATTTAGGTAAACAAATGACGATTAAAATTACATATAAAAGAACGGCATTATAATAAGACATACATTGGCTCAGTCGATTACTTGAACACCCTCATCTGGCTTTGGTGTGGCGGATGGAGATGATGGATCAAGTGATTTCGAGTTACTTAATTCAACTTTTCTTCCAAATATTAAATAAGTAGTATGTCCTATCATTCTCATTGAAGGCCGGGTCATTCCTTCTCTTGCTTCTATGTTGCGAATAATTAATTCCACACATTCAACATCTGCATATCCGCATTGTTTTAAGACAGTTGCGGTCTTTTCTAGTTGATTCATTGTTGGACAAATCGCTACAAATGCGCCACTTCCTTTTAATGAAACGTGAACCTCGGTTACAACAGTCCAGGGATCCCCAAGATCCACGACGGCAACATCTGCCTCTCTAATGTCGAGTCCCAAATGAGGATCCTGTTGGTGCATGGTAACGTGTTGAAGCATTCCTGCTTTTTCTAGGTTTCTTCTTGCTATAGCCATAAAATCAGGATTGACGTCGTAAGTGTAGATATGGCCAGATGGTTTTACGATACTCGCCATAAAAGTTGTAAGAGCAGCGCTTCCCGTTCCTATTTCTAATACTATAGAACCATTTTGCATACCTGTTCTAGATGCTATATAACCAAAATCCTTTGGATAAACAATCTGTGTCTTGCGCTCAGATTTCATTATAAAGTCATGCACAGTTGGTTCAATAAGATACACATTCTTTCCTTCAGACGTTTTTATAATAGAACCATATTTCATTCCAATAACCGCTGAAACATCGATGACTCCTAAATGCGTGTGCATTTTCTTTTGTGGAGTAACCTTTACCAACCATTTCTTTCTATTTGAATGAAAAAGTAAAACATAGCAACCTTCTTGAATTCTCATACGATAATAGACAAAAGTTATACCGATAAAAATCCTTTTAGAGAAAAAATTGTTTTGCCGATCTTAAATCATTCTTTATTGTAAGCAACAGGTTATTTTGCTGAAGAAAAGCTTGTTGATATCACATTCAATAGATTAATGAGCATCCTGCTATCAGACCTAGAAAAAAGAATTGTTAATTTTAAAACTACGTCTCGAAATGCGAAGATATTATCAACTTAACAAAAAAATTGTTGATACTGTTCTTTAGATAACAATTAGTAATTGGTAAGGTTTTATTCGCCAAGAACGATTTGTACAAGGATATGTTGTACAAACGATAATTTTATTTTTCAGGTATGGATTCAATTAAAGCTGAAAATGCTGATATTACCTGCGTTTCTAATGGCCAAGAATAGAACAAACGTATTGGAAGCTGCAGAATTATTAGTAAATTAATAAATTACTATATATATATAAACACATCAAAATATTTGTTTATCTTTTATAAGAGATTGATCGTCTTTATTCACATCTTCTCTAATGCAGAAATTCCTAGTACATTGAAGGTATTATTCAAAGTAACTCCAAAAGCCTTTACAAGTGCTAATCGCGAAAACATAGTTTCTTTATTTTTTTCCCTTAAGACAGGAACTTTTTCATAGAATACGTTAAAGGCTGTGGCAAGGTCATAAGCATATCTAGCCAATAGTTTTGGATTAAGTGTTTTGACTGTTTCTTCTATTACGAGATCCATTTTTGCAATCGTTTTGATTAAATTGACTTCTTCTTCTTGAATCAATAGACTAAAGTTTGCTGATGATATAATATTATTTTTCCCATATTTTTCTAAAATCCGCTGAGATCTAGCATAGGTATATTGTAAGTACGGTCCTGTGTTACCTTCTAAGCTCAGTGAATCCACTATGTCAAAAGTTATTATCTTATCAAGATCTTGTTTTATCAAATTATATCTAATGGCAGATATGGATATTTCTTCTGCAATCCTATTTGTGATATCGTTTGACATATCCGGATTTCGTCTTCTGACTTCTTGATGAGCAGTGGTTTGAAGTTTATTCAGAATGTAGTCTGCGTTAATATATATTCCCTTTCTGCCCGAAATATGCATGAATTGTCTGTCTCCGATATTTAGTCCTAAGCTTTTGGCAGTATCAGCACTAAGAGTCATTGCCTCATATGCAAGATGATAGTATCTGCCATTGTTAGTCTGTAAATGCGACATGACCATTGCGATGATTCTCTGTAATCTTGCTTGTCTTGAATCAATTATCGTAATAACCTTTTCACCTGAATTAAAACTAGGATGTCCGAGATTACCAGCATTGGGGTTTAAGGTTGTTGCCCAAAGAATAGATTCATCCCATTGATCAGTAAATTTATAATAAAAGAAAGGATCTTCCACTAGGCCTAATTTCCACGCTGCGTATGGTATATCCTTAGCAATGTAAGTTGCGGTTCCATCGCTTCTGACAATCACTTTTTCCTCTTCATTCTCTGGCCTGATTATCCAACAATATTTGTTTTTTCCTTCAGTTTGTAAAGTCGCGATGCGTTTTTCTTTTAACATTTCAAATGTTTTACTCCATAATCTAGAGGTAACAATATGTGACTCAAAATTTAAGAGATCATAATGAGCTTTCATTCTCCAGCATGTCTTCAATTGATCCTTTAAAACTCGCATAGTAATTTCAGAAGCAAATTTAGCAATCTCTGATGTTCCCAGTTCAATCTCCTTAAGAACCAATCTTCTTTTTTCTTCAAGGTATTTATCGTCCTTGTACATTTCGTTAATTTTTACATATACTTCATCGCCGCAGTATTGATCAAACTTTATAGTTTTATCCTTGGGATAAAGAGGAAGACCAGCAAATCTGAATCCAACAACAATATCGGCAACCTGTAAACCTGAATCGTCGATATAATTTAAAACTATTACTTCATAATTCGTTGCTCTGAATATCCTGTATAGTATGTCACCAATAACTACGTTTCTCATATGGCCTACATGAAGAGCCTTGTTAGGATTAATGCTGGTATGCTCAATTATAATCCGTTGACCCTCACCAAGGTTATTAAAGCCGTATTTAGAATTTTTGAGTACTTCATTAAGAGTCCAAGAAGCTAAATTACTAATATTTGCTCTGAAATTAATGTAACCTGAAGGGTGAGATTCAACTGAAAGAATAAATGATAATGAATTAGTTGCTTTCTTTTTCTCTATATACGGTGTTAGCTCTTTCTCAATGATTTCATTCGCAATATCGAGAGGTCTTCTCCTGAGATGTTTACTTAGTAGAAATGCTACATTGCAGCTAAGATCTCCAAATTCTTTTCTGGGTGATTCAGATATGTCGAAATCTTGGTGAACGTAATTCAAATTTATAAGACTATTCGCTACTGCCTGACGAATCTCATTAACCAGAAGCCGAAATGTCAATTGCAGTCCTTTCTCCAAAATAATTTAATGTAATAAATTCAATTGCATCAATAACGCCCTCACCTTCTTTGCCAGACACTACGTGTCTAGCTCGTTTTTTTACATGATTTTCGGCATGATTGAGGGCTACACTATAACCACAGAGATCAAATAGCGGAATATCCGTCTGGCTATCGCCAATCGCAACTGCTTCTGCTGGTGCTACAGCCAAAATATCCAATACTCTTTTAAATCCTGTTGCCTTGTCAACTCCTCTTTCGTTGATGTGAAAAGCATACCTGCTGTCGCTAAGACACAACTCTAAGTCGTGTTCATCCAAGATTTTTTGTCCCTCTGCAATATCAAATGTCCTAAGTAATACAATTTCTGTAAGTCTATCAAAAACAGGTTTAATTTTTACACCTTCTATATTTTTCTTTAATATCTCATAACCTTTCATACACTTTTCCTTGTCAGCCAAAAGTATATGTTCCTGAGGAGATAAAGTCAATGCACCACCATTTTCACCAACAGCTATCTTAGTTGTGCCACCAAAGACTGCAAGGATATAAGCCTCCAACGATGATCGTCCTGAAACATATATTATTTTATATCCAAGTCTCTCAAGATATCTTAGACTGTCAATAGCTGGAAGATGTATCATGCCACCACCATTTTCTGTTAATGTGCCGTCAATATCTATAGCAAAGACTTTTACCGTTTTCAAGTTATTAGAGCAAAAATAAATTTTTGGATATAAATGTTCTATGGTACATCATCAAATCTGATCTTCGTCTATGCAATTCATATCTGAGTATCTCGCAAGCCAAAGTTCCTAAGATGGCCAGTATAGAACCATATACAAATTATCTAGAATATAGCCATATCAAATAGGAAATATAATCGTATATCTGGGTCCTTTCTAAAGCTAATCTAGATGACCGCTACTACATCGAAGCTTTCGGCTCACGAATATATTTTTTCGTAAAATGTTTTTAATTCGATATTTATTTCAGTATTAGCAGGTGAGAAACTTCCTGATATTAAGTTGTTTGTTTTTTATCCTAATATAGATGCTTTACTACAAGATATCTCGTTAACCTAACATTACGATCATACTTATGATGACTTCAGAGTATTAATGACAAGAATCCTTGAATATATTATTAATATCTTGGGGGACCTTTCATTTTATGCACTTAATGGCTGTCTAATATTGGGTATTTCCAATTCGTTGTCGGAGATTTGTTTTGGACCAGCTGTTTGCTGCACTGTAGAATAAATTGGTCTTATTCGTCTATCACTTGACGATTTTTGTTTCTTGATTTTAATTTTTATCTTAAAACCAAAATGTCCATGATTACTCCACTTTTCCATATTAATGACTTCTCCTGAACCAGCTATTCTGTCCCCTTCATCTGTAACAACGATAAAATCTGTTTTAGCTCCGTTCTTGATTGCGGAAATCTTGTCATAAAAATGATGCCAATCAAGTGGATTCTTGATTACTGACTGGACAGAAAGCATATCACCCACGGTTACCTCAGTAAGATAACTTGAAAGTATCTCTATTTGACAGACCTTTGCATACATAATAATAGACTCAACAATATTGAATATATAACTTTTGGAATATACAACAACATTTTTGCTACACTATTGTTAAACTGTATTATAATATGTATTTTACATACATAATTGAAACATTTTATGAATATTGAATTATATTTTAAAGATGGACCGTCTGTAAGATTAAATACTCTAAAAGGAAAGAATGCTAGGGCCCGTAGCCCAGTCAGGATAGGGTGCTGATTAAATAGCATAAGCCTCCGAAGCCGGAAATCGTGGGATCGAAGCCCACCGGGCTCGCCACTTTAAAAGTGAAGGACAATCCATGGTACGCACAAGGGCTCATGTATGCAAATATTTATATGAGTTAGCGAAGCCATTTTTTTGGAATTGTCTTTAGAAGTAGTTATTTTAGAAGAACGAAATAATGCTCTTTTAAATAGACGAGAGATAAAAACTCTGTTGAGGAACTCTGCGGGTAAAATCAAAAGGGTTGAAGCAGCCGATATTATAGCAAAGCAATTGAATGTTGACAGAAACCTAACTATACCAATCAATATGAAATGTGAAACTGGTAAGTCGGATATTTATGCTACAATGTATATCTACAACAATGAAGAGGAAAAAAAGAAAAGTCTTCCAAATTATAGAATATTGAGAAATATGTCGAAGGAAGATAGAAAAAAATTCATAGACGAAGAGAAAGCGACCAGAATGAAGGCTAAACAGGCATCAGCAGCCGAAACAAAATCTCGGTCCAAAGGGGGTAGAAAGTGACAATGGCTGATAAAAAGAAAGTGCAAAAGGGAGAAGTGGCAGTTTACAAATTTTATAAAGTGCAAGGAGACAAAACCACAAAAAGTAAACGTGATTGCCCTAGATGTGGAAAAGGAGTGTTTATGGCCGAACACAATGATAGACACACTTGCGGAAAGTGTGGTTTTACGGAATTTTCACATCGAGAGCAGTCTAAGAAAAGTTCAAAGAACAGTAACCCTAACAGATGAACGCTCTGATTTCTTTCTTTATTGATCTTGCAACTGCTGGACTTAACAATGGGTAAAATGATTCGATATAACGTTTTGACCGTGACAATTTTTTGATATATTCGGCAGTCATTTCATTCGAATAACCAAGTAGGAATCCTCTTACTACTTTGCTTGCTACAGTAGAATTGGTTGTTTGTTTAAGTCCACGACAAATAAACTGCACTATGTCCCAAATAGGATCACCCGTGCGAAATCCGAATTGATCAACACCTGTAAAGTAAAGCGAGTTCCCTCTTATGATCAAATTTTTTGGTTTTATATTGCCAAAAGTTGATTTAGCATTATGTATTGTAGCTATTTGTTCACCTGCCGCCTTAATCAAATCAATGTTATTATATTCATTATCTTCATTCAATGAGTACTGGATAACATCTGCAAGCGAATTGCCTTTTATAAATTCAGTGACTAGCAACCTCTTTCCAAGAATAACTGATTCAACAGCAGGTGTATTTAATCCGAGGTTACGAATGTATCGAAGCGCTTTATATTCATTCCCTAATCTGAACAATGGATCTACCTTAAACCTTCTCACCTGAGAAGTCCATACATTCAATGCTGCCCATTTCACACCCTTGGTTTTTGCATATTTCTTTACGACTATCATCTTGTGACTGTTATCATCAAGATTTTTTAATGTAAGACAAATAGTTCTACTATCTACGTTTCCTAAACGATGTTTATGTGAAATAGAATATCTTTGAAAGGAGACATTGTTAGCAATTATATCAAGCCATCTTCTACTATTGAAAATCAATACACCTTCTGGTAGTTTCCAATATGACTCTTTAGGGGATGACATAAACACCGGTAAGTCCAATTGATGTTTTTCTTGTCGCTTGATTTTCGATTGAGCTTCTTTTACTGCATAGCGAAATGTAACACGACCAGCATAAACATGGATAAGATAGGAACTAAAATCTTGTAATTTTTTTCCTAATTTCAAAGAATCAATCTTGCCATTCTTGTTGAAAAGAATACGTTTTTCAGATATATGTAACGAATTATCAGAAGGATTTTTTTCCAGTAATTCCTTGTCTTCATTTAGTATTTCATTCAATGCCCTTCGATAACCATCTAGTGCAAAATCAATATTCCTACTGGCATTCTCGCAAGTATAGATTTTGTAATAACTATAGAGCGCATTCGGATACAGTATGCTTCGTCTTTTTATTTTTGAAAACATAATAAAATCCAACGGAAAAGAAATTTCTGTGCTGAGAATATTATTTGATCTGACTATATCAAATATTTCTTCTATAATTACCCGCTTCTTATAAATAGTTTCAATACGCTTAAATAAATCTGGATTCAAGATGGCGTCATATATGTGCAATAGTCTTCCCACCACGAACTCCCCAAGAAATGCAGTTTTGGCATCTTTTTCTAGAGATTGACGGTCTACCAGGAGAGCTGAAACTTCTATTTTAGATTCCTTTAAGTAAACATACTTGACTATAAAAGAATAATTCTCAAGTACAACAATGATATCAAAATCGCTGTTAGGGCGGCTATAACCAGCCACTTTTGATCCGTACAGACAGACACCAACTATTTTATTGTTCTTCGCTATCCTGTCGAGGCAATTATAGATTATTTTTAAATATTCACTAGAAATATTAGACATGCTAATTAAATTTCTTCGTATCTCACCGTCTTATGTCACTGCTTTCTATTTTCGAATTCCATGATTCTTTGTTTTACCCGTTCGTCAACTTCTAAGTTAGCCATTAATTCAATGGGTAATTTTATGATATTAGAATCAATAGTAACTTTGATTGTTGGAAGCCCTCTATTCATCCATTCATTAACTACTTTACCTTCTAGTCGCATATCACTAAATCCCTCTGGAAATTTCTTTGTAATGTGATCAACCAAAGTACGATCAGGTTTGAAAACTGATCTGGGATCCATTAATCGAGACGAATCCTCATATCTCTCTTCGAATAAAGTACCAGATATTGAGTCTGATATTATCTCCATTCTCATAATCCGACTAACTAAATTAAGATAATGTATAAACTCATGTGCTAAAATCGCATGAATAGTTCCGAGCAGACCGAAGGCAATTAAGGGAGCAGTTATTTGAATAACAACATCTAATCGCCTATTATTACTTACCACTGGGATAGTTCTCGCAAAGAATACACCAAACTGTGAAGACTCCACCTTCGACGTTGAAACAACGAGATTAGGCTCTACATAATAATAAGGATATTTTAATCTCGCTGCTTTTTCTATCCTTTTAATTCCTTTAGTGACTATTTCATATCTGTGTAATATAAGATCATAAATTTTTTTAGGTAATTGTCCGCTATTTAATGAACCTTCTACTTTTTGCAAAGAATTAAAAACCATCTAGGTTACTCTAAAAATGACATAGTCTAAAAAAAATGTTTCTGCATATCTACGTCAAGAATATCAAAGGAAATACATCTGCAATTAGAAGCGACAATTTCTGAAATATTGGGTTTGGCATACTCTCTTTCTCCCACAAATTGCTTGACATGGAATCCACCATCTGTGACGACCGTGATAGCAAAACGATTTGAATATACTTTTTGCACCTTGAGGGAATAAATTTTTTTACTAAATTGCCTTGATTTGCTTTCAAATTTTACTATAGATCCACCACAAACTTTGACATTTTCTATGTCAGATATAGTGAGAGCCCTGTCGCATTCTACCAAAATTTTAGTCTTTGTAATAAATGCAAGAGAAGAATCTATGACATTATCCGATTTGGGGCTTAATGTAACTAGAATTCCATTTTCACTGAATTTTAAATTATTCTCCAATTTACGGTTTCGTGGATTTGATATACTTGCAAAAAATGGCCTTCCTTTTCCTAAAACTATGCTTTCTTCATCCTCACTTCCGACCCAGTTAAATTTAGGATTTTGGCCTTCTGTTATCGATATTAGCCTCTTTGCGATGATTCCCTCTACGCTATCATATCCTGATAGGCCCGAATAATTACAGACTACGCAACCTTTTCCTTGACAGCCACTACATCTTGCTTGTTTCTGTCTTATACCTCGATGTTTCTTTAAATATCTACCAAAGAAATGCAATGGACGGGTCCTCGCCATCACTTCTACATTATTGTTCCTATCGATAGATATATTTATCGAGATATCAGGCATTAGAAAGTCAAGTCTTGTTTTGGTTATTTTTAGAAATCTTCTTCTCAATTCTCTTATTAATTGAATTTTAAGATTTTCCTTTCCTCTTATCTTGAATTTAGCCCTAATTTGGTCTTCTCGTTCATAATATTCAGTTGGAATTGTTGCTCCAATTAAAAAACTATCAAATTCATATGCATTATTTACTGCTGATAAAATTTTGCTATTAATTATATCTATGTTACCCATCATTCCGTGGCATATAAAGCAATTCTCTTGATCTGATATATGAGTCACTCTAACTGATGGAATATGTCTTTTAAGACAATATTTGCAAAGATTGTAGTTCCTTTTTAGCTGTTGTAGAAGAATCTTTTGATTGTTGACATTAGCCAATACCAAATCTCCTTAACATTCCTTGCATCTGTCTACCCTTAGTCTGTTTCATCATAGTTTTGGAATTGTTGTATTGCTTTACCAGCTCTTTGACATCATGTTCGGTTATACCAGCACCTCTTGCTATTCGCTTCCTTCTAGAGTCATTAATTAAATCAGGATTTCTTTTTTCATCTTTGGTCATTGACTGAATAATAAATCTCCATTTCTCCATCTTGCCTTGAAGAGCATCTAGCTGTTCTTCTTTTACCATGCCAGATAGACCTGGTAAATTGTCGATTACATTTTTAAATCCCATTTTACCAACATTTTCCATCTGTCCATAAAAATCTTCTATAGTCATCTTGCCTCCTAGTAATCTCTTGGTTTGACTTTCATCTGCTTGTACTTCAAGACTTTTTGCCATATCAAGCAGGGCTTTAATATCTCCCATTCCAAGCATTCTACCCACAAATCGCGTAGGTGAAAACTGTTCCAGGTCATCAATGCGTTCTCCTGTACCAATGAACATGACCCTGGCTCCTGTGGCAGCAGATGCCGCAATTGCACCCCCACCTTTGGCTGTCCCATCAAGTTTTGTTATAATTATTCCACCCACAGGCGCAGTTTCATGGAAGGCTCTGGCCTGGTTATAGGCTTGCTGACCTATTGTTCCGTCTATTACGAGTAAAACCAAGTCGGGTAATGCCGCTCTATACATAGAATTCATTTCTTCTAAAAGTTCACTCTCTTCTTTGTGTCTTCCTGCAGTATCGATAATTATAACATCTATATTCTGTGTATTGTAGTATTTCAAGCCCTCTCTTACGATTTGAATAGCATCTTTGTTATTTTCATCTCCAAATACCTCGACATTGATTTTATTACAATTCATTTTTAATTGAGTCAGCGCACCAGGCCTCCAGGTATCTGCTGCGATTACTGCAACCTGATAACCGTGTCTCGTCAGCCAGCGAGCGAATTTCGCTGTTACTGTTGTCTTTCCGCTGCCTTGAACACCAAGCATCAGAACTACATTTTGCTTTCCAGGCTTGAAAGAGATGATTTGTTCGTCTGAACCCACCGATTTGTCAACGCTTCTTATTGTTTCTCCTGTATAGCCAAGTAGCTTTGCCAACTCTCCATATAAAATAGTAATTATGTGATCTTTTCTTGATAGACCCTTTGGTGGTGCTTCGTTGATTGCGCGGCTTTTGAGATTATTTGTTATTGTTAAAACCAATCTAACATTGACATCGGATTGAAGCAATGCTCTTTGGACGTCTTTACACAAAGATTCAATGAGCTCTTCATTAACATCAGATGCTCCTACTATTTTTTTAAGGGCTGTTCTAAGACCTGTTTTTAAATTGTCTAACATGACAAGATTACTTGGATATTAATGCAACTTCCAATATTTCAAATATTCCCCTTTGTCCATCCCAATGAGTTCTGGCATCCTTTATCTTTAGTCTTTTCTTAAATAGAGGACAGTCTAGAGTCAAAGTCTCGGCTTCTCCGCCTTCAAAAGTTATATTGAAACCATATTTCTTGCTCAAATCTTCTAACTTATATAAAGAATTCTTATTCAATGTCATTCCAAGCCAACTCTCGTCTAATCCCATAGTAGAAACACCAACGATTTTAATACAGAATTTCTCATCAATGAGAGCATGCATGTATCCAGAAGGTTCGACTCCCCATAGTGGAGTAAATGTTTCAAGGCCTTGTTTTGAACAGACTATCTGAAAATTGTTTTTTTGAAAGATACTAGATATTCCCCCGTGAACTAATCCTTGAATATTATGAATAGACTTTATCTTTTTAATTGCATATTCAAGTGAATTAACTTCCTCTTCTTGTGTTGATTTCTTTAAGGCAAACCTAAAAGATGGGATACCCATAGCTTCTCCAAGTTGCCTTGTCAGCGCGCTGTTCGGATAGTGAAATAATAGGCTATCATCTGTCTGAGGTTGCATAGTAATCAAACATACTACTTCGTGTCCTATCTCCTTCATCTTAAATATTGAAAAAGTACTATCCTTTCCTCCTGAGAATAGTGCAACAAGCCTCATTGTAAATGGTGAAAAGATCGGCTTTATTAACTGCTTGATGATGGCAATGATAATTTTATTAAAAGATTAATAATCTGCTGGAGGATATATGCATTAATTTATATCATAACTAATTTCTCTATCCTTATTTTATAGACATTGTTATATGAATCTGTTGAGAGACATTAGCATGAAGTTTGTGTATGATGTCAGTTACAATTATTAGAATACAACTTTAAATAATCGAGAGACCACTGAACACTATTGATCTCTACAGGAGACAATAATGCTAAATCATTTTTATCCATGCCTGTTTCATCAATATTGCAGCGAAATATTGCAATTTTAGACCGATTACAAACAGCAGCGGATGCTATAACTGCTATGCGAGAACTCTCCGTCCGCTGTGTTCTAGTATCAGACACAAAAAAGGAAATAATAGGCCTAGTGTCTAAAACTGATATCTTATATCGATTACTATCATTGCATAAATCACCAGCGCGTACACGTCTTGAGGAAATAATGTCCTCGCCAATAATATCCATACTGCCAGAAGTGACCATTTTGGATGCACTCGCTGCAATGGAAAAACATAATATAAGACAACTAGTGGTAAGTTCGAATTCTAAGGTCTATGGTACTATAAGTAGAGAAGACATTATTATAAAAACAGAGAAGGCGGTGATGCAGACAATGAATGCATTCAAATTAGATTCAGCCGTCTGTATAATGAGTCCGTTTGCTTCCACATCTCTTATGGATAAAAGAGATGGATTGACTTGCCCTCATTGCAGTAATCAATATAACAACAAAGAATTGTTGTCAAAACACGTAAAGGTAATTCATTCTGACAGTAAGTAGAATTCTAATGATCTTTTCTTTCATTCTCTGATAGTTTTACTTACTACTGAATTCTCTTCAGAGTTATGAATAATCAAATCAGGTAAATCTGTAATTGAAGGTAAAAGACGCAGAATCTCTTCATGTTTATCTAAGAATGTTAATCCTGCTTCTGTAGTTTTATAGAGACCTGTTATATTTGAATATTCGACTAGACCTCTATCTTCTGCAATAGCAAGATATCTAATTAATTGTGAATGTGATACTGATGCATTATTCATAATAGTAGTTTTATATTCCCAATTAGTTGTTGCACAACGCAATATGGATGCCATGATTTCAATCTCTGACCTATTCTTCATATCGTTGATCTATTTTGCACAATGAATTTTTTTAATAAAAGAATGTTAGACAATGTATGACGACAATATAGTAGAAATAATTATGACAATATAGATCTAGACAGAACTCTTGTATTTCTTAAGTCTATTCGCGGGTCGACCTTGCAACGTAGGCAGTTTTTCTGTCAATTACTTAATTTTAGAAAAAGATGATTAGATAACTCTGTTACTACTAAAATGATAAGGCATTAAATTGAGTTCTTCTTAGGTAAATAAAAAATGAATCAAGATGGTATGCAATTAATGTCGACTTTGGCTTTATTTTATCCTCGCTAGACAGTTCAACGAAAACTATCTTTATCCGTCAGTCTATTACTGCGTATGACAACTTTGCGCAATAACATTACTGAGAATTTTCAACCGAAAAGAATTTCAAAATCCTTCCATGCGTCATTGCTAGATGAATAACTCGCAGAAATATTGAAAGTGATTTCATAAGTATATACTTGTGAGATATGATACCATAAATTGAGGAATTGTTGATGATACCATAATAAGGAGAACGTATAAGTTATATGGCAATACTGAGGATTATTACAAGGTTGTATCAGGCAAGCGACCACTGTGGATTGGAGGAGAAAATAATATATTTCCTAGAAAATTGGACGAGGACTTTTCAAAAAGAGAAACGCCGGATGACATGATCCACTACAATAAGAGTACGAGCATCCTGGTACAAGACAAAAGAGAAAATTATATTGATTATAATAAGGTTGATGTAGCAATTGACTTTATTTTAAAAGGATATATCTCTGATGTAAGTACTTTGAAGACTACCAAACAAGCGTTAATTGCAATGTGTTATAAATTAAATTAAAAATGAGAAACAAAGATAGTGTACAGATGCAACATAAATAGTGTTATGATTTAAATGACTGCTAAAGCTAATCAGACAAACAATAAAAATAATGACAAGAGAGAAGCATACACATTAAGGGTTGAAAATCTGTCTAAGATTTTTCATTCACCGGCAGGCGGCATTGTTGTGCTTAATGGTATTAGCTTTGGAATAAAGAAAGGTGAATTCGTGTCTATTGTCGGACCTTCTGGCAGTGGAAAATCAACTTTATTAAACATTATAGGAGCTTTAGACAGGCCTACCGTAGGAAAAGTCTTCATAAACGATATAGATATTTTTTCGCTCAATGATTACGAAATTGCTCTTTTGAGGAACAATTTGATAGGTTTTATATTTCAATCCTATAATTTGATTA
The DNA here is from genome assembly GCA_963733025.1 of uncultured Nitrososphaeraceae archaeon. Classification (GTDB taxonomy): domain Archaea; phylum Thermoproteota; class Nitrososphaeria; order Nitrososphaerales; family Nitrososphaeraceae; genus JAJNBK01. The sequence continues at coordinate 192,714 of CAVTCE010000033.1, forward strand.
ATAGAACAACCGTTCTAAAGAATGTTGAAATTCCAGGAATATTAGCTGGAATGAAAAAGAATGAAAGAATTGACCGCGCATTAAAGTTATTAGATATTCTTGGAATTAAAGATAAGGCTAAAACATCACCTTCAAACCTAAGTGGTGGACAACAACAGAGAGTCGCAATAGCAAGAGCTATTATGAACAATCCTGCAGTGATTCTTGCAGACGAACCAACTGGCAACCTAGATACCAAGACAGGACAGGACGTTTTTAATTTGCTAAAGATGCTTTCAAACAAGTTTAGAAGGACAATAATAATGGTAACTCATAATCCGGATCTCTCCAAAGCAACAGATAGGGTTATCCATCTAAAAGATGGAATAATAGAAAAAGAGGCTATTAATTAGAATATGACTAATATAGCATTTACTCATAAAAGAGAGAAAAATCAGAAGAATGCAATATCTTGTCGAATCAAAAAATCGTCAAGAGTATTTTTATATTCTCTCATCAGTATAATGTTACTTCTGTCATCTAATTGGACCTTAACAAATTCAAATGCTCAGACTGACTTGGATCCTGCTTTCCAAGATTCCTACTGGACCGATGATAATATGATTTCTACGTCCAATACCAGCACTAATGAAGCCGTCAAGAAGGAAGTGGGTCCTGGAGAGGGTGCAGCTACACTTGCCGTCGTCCTTGTTAACAAGGCACGTTCTGATATTACCGCTGTGAAAGGATATCTAGGTCTTCCAGATGGGTTCAAAGCGATTGGAGTAATACCAGCGGACATGGGGAAGAATATATCAGACTTATCAGAATACACAGTAGACAGTTATGATTCAATTATCAAATCAGGAGAAACATTTACTCTTTATTTTGAGATGAGTGTATTAAAAAATGCAAAGGTTGGACCATATATTGCATCACTTGATTTGGTTTACTCAAAGGTACTTGAAACTGGACAAATTACAGTAAAAAATATTGCAATACCTTTCCGTGTTACAGGAAAAGTTGTTTTGGATGTAGTATCAGAAAAATATCATTTAATCCCAGGTTCTTCTAATAGGGTAAATATAACTATTAAGAATAAGGGTACCGCTAACGCTAGTGGCGTCATTGTCTCGGTCAATGAAGCTCCTACTACAAGTAATTCTCTTTCGAGTAGCAATTCAACATTTACTGCTAATGGTGAGGGAACAGATTCTATTCCATTGGTAAACATAGGAAATAATACATATGATATTGGTATTATTCCTGCTAATAAAACAGCTGAAATAAATCCATTAGTTTATCCAAGTAATTCTGCTGGTGAGACAGTGCAGAATCTTGATCTACAAATATCATATGGAGATGCCTATGGTAACAGAAAGAATTCTGATCAATCAGTTGGACTTGTCATATCTCCGAAACCTCCACAATCTATTTTGAACATCGATGCAGGAGTCTCTTCTAATAACCAAAATTCCTCCATTGTTCTAATAGCAGGCAAGATCCAAGAACTAGAGTTTACCATTGCTAACGAGGGCAAAATACCGGTAACTGATCTAGTGATCACTCTTACGTCTCAAGCAGATACAGTTAAAATACTTGGAAATTCGAAATGGACTTTTGAAAACTTGATACCACAATCCAAACTAAATTTATCTACTAATGTCTTTGCATCAGAAGATGTTATTGGAAAGCCAATAGAATTTCCAGTGAAAATACAATATGTATCAGATGAACAATCGACTACAGAGACCATTAACCTAGGATCTTATGTAGATGGCGAAATTAGAGTAAGAGTGTATGATCTCGATATTAACATTATAGGCGATAGGCCAAATCTTATTGGAAATCTCTTAAACGAAGGAAATACAGTTGCACTTTTTACAACGGTCGAAATGCTTAAACCTCCATTATCAGAACAAAAAAGTCTTGTAGGAAGCTTTGCATCACAACAATATCTTGGTGATCTTACAGAAAACTCTCCTTTACCATTTAGTATTCCGCTTACTATTGACAACAGGTACTAAAGCTGGAACATATCCTGTCTTTCTTAAAGTTTCATACAGAGATAATCTTAGAATACCTCATGAACTAACAATAAATGGATCAGTCGACTATGAGCCTATACAACAAACCAATAATGAAGGACAAAGCATCTTTGGAATCGGTAGTAGTAGTAGTAATGTTGCTAGAAACACTCCTGCTATAATTCCTATATTAGTTATACTAGTAATCAGTATTATAATAGTAACTATAGTTGTTCTCAGAAAACGAAGATCAAAATCAAAACTTTCCAGGATTTTAGGTATATCTAATAATAATAACATAAACAAAGAAGAACGAGAAGAGGACATTGGTTCTCTTTCAGACGGACCCACTGACAGAAAAAGCGACGGCATAATTGATGAGAAGAAGAAAGGATAGAGAAATAGGATGGATATAAAAGAAATTTTTATATTATCATTTGATGCGCTTAAGGAAAGAAAAGTTAGATCCATACTCACTATTTTGATGGTGATGGCAGGAAGCAGTCTTTTGGTTGCAGTTAATGGATTCGGTGCAGGATTCACAGAGTTTTTTAATAATCAATTCAACAATCTCGCACCCAACATTCTGTTTGTAAGCAGTGTAGTGCAAGCCGATAATGGTCCCCCAGTAGGAGGAGCGGGCACACCACAAGCACCAAAAATTACGTTAAATGCAGCTGTCATGAACAGATTAAATTCACTTCCATTTATAGATGAAGTTATTCCTTCCTATCAAGCAGATATCACGCTAGAGTCTCAGGGTGAGCCTAAAAACAATGCAGTTTTGTCTATAGATCCTCAAAAATTATTTGTAATTGCTCCGACATTGGAACTTGTAGAGGGTTCCACATTAAGACAAAACGACCCTTCTGCTATGGTTATAGCTGAGAATGTGGCCAATCCGCCAGGAGAATCAACGCCATTTATTAGTTTAGGTCAGAGCGTCAGAGCAAAGTATTCTTTTGTAGATGATATAACAGGTCAGTCTCAGGAAGAATCAAAGAATTTTGTTGTAACAGGAATTATGGAATCGACTGGAAATCCAACTATAGATAACTCAGTTGTCATTAACACAGCCGCAGGTAATGCCTTCCTTCAAAAATCGGGTAAATTTGATTCTTTATTTGTAGTTGCTCAGTCAAGTGAATTCGTGGATGTAGTAGAAGAAGAAATTAGAAGTCTTTATGGTAATGATATAGGAATTACCACTGTCAAAGCGATCTTGAAGACAGTTCAGGAATTTACTGGAGGGATTAACGCATTTCTTTTAAGTATTGCTGTCATCTCATTAATTGTAGGAGCAGTTGGAATTATAACAACACTATATACATCAGTTATCGAGAGAATTCGTGAAATTGGAACCCTCAAGGCTCTTGGCGCACAGAAAAGTAATATTCTAGCTCTTTTTCTAGTTGAAGCTTTGATAATTGGTATTATGGGAGCAACATTGGGCTTGCTAGCCGGTATTGGCGGAGGGTATCTATTAACAAGAGCGGGCCCTGGAGAAGGTCCACCACTCGATCCTGTTTATCTTCCAACAGATATGATTAATGTGTGGATGATCTCCGTTGGACTTAGTATCATAGCAGGACTTCTTCCTGCCTGGAAAGCATCGAGAGTTACACCTATTGAAGCTCTCCGACCAAAGTAAATATGTAGCGAACAAGTCCGTGTTGTATTAACTTTATTTGTTAACTCTTTATTTAATAACAAGAGAAGAACCAGATTACTATCAATAATTAAGCGATTGAGTATGGACACAATTTAGATGAGTTCTTGAATAGATACAATATGAAATATCACAAAACATTCTAAAACGTTGTTCAATTTCAACGCATTCTTAAGATGACATAATTTCGAGATGTTCAATAACTTTTTAAGGTCTTGTTATTGACTATGTAAATCAAGCTTTTCTTATATTTTTTTCTTTTCTTTTAGAAATTTATTTTTTAAGTTGTATTACTAAACAAATAGAATTTTCAGGCCATACAACAGCTATATAGTCAAGCGACGTTTGTTATATATTAATCTAGAAGTTTTTATTCTTTTTATCTGTATTTATATATATATATATGTATATATATTCTTTTTGTAATTGGCTCTCTCCCTTATACTAGTTTCTGTTGCCAATTATGCAAATCATAAACTCCTATTGCTCATTAACAAGTTCCGCAATAGATTCTCCAGTAGGTAGTGGCACATTCCTATCCACTTTAAACTTGAACAATTCGGGATATTTCATGTCTAATAGAACATTCCTACCCACTTCTTTTATTTTGGACTTTGGAACATCAAATCTGTAATTGTATTCACCAAATATAACGATCTTATCATCTGTTTCTCTGACTACATGTCCAATACCGGGAACATCTAATGCCATCACACCTTTGTTGAAGTATCTACCTGACGTCATATAGCCTTATGTACCTGACTTATTAGATTAACTCGACTCAGCATTATGTTTTATAAATTATAATCTATGCGATAGAATAATATAAAAAGTAAATATTACATCATCAAAGTTAATTCATAAATTAAAAGTAATTGTTTTGTTAAACTCAACAAAATCTAAGATAAAGTTTTCCTCTCTAGTCTCGTTATCTACAATTTTGTATTCAACTTTATTGTTATTATCATCATTCATTATTTTGCATTTATTATTGGGTTTATTGCTTTAACTTACATTCGAAGTTATTCTCTCTTCTTTCAAAACAAATATGTTAAACTCAATATATCTATTGCAATATATAGATCTGATATATCAGAGGATCATTCAGTCAGATAATTTTTGTTGGAGGTCACTTAAAGTCAGAAAGCGATCTCTACCTATAATAATATTAATTCAATTTCTTAAAGATGATCGATGGGATTCAAAATAAGCAATTATGCTAAAATCATAGATAACAAAAACGATTTCAATATCAATTAAAATTTCAATTTTTAAGAATTTTCAGATTTTATCCTTTGGAGTTAGATACTTTCATCTAATTTTGAATCTCAAATTAGATTGCCATATATTCGAACAATTTCATAACTTAATCCTGATCATATTTTATAATGAGATGCCTCAGGAACTCATAATCTTCGTCATTTCTTAGTCTAAATACTATAGCCCATCGGACGGCTCTTCCTAATCTTCATCAGCATCCCTTAAATTTTAAGCAAGTTATTCTTATAAATATAGCTAAATAACTTGCAGAGGATTTTGCGTTTAAGCAATTTTTAACTTGGTGGAGTTATCAGTCATCAACTTTTTTGGAAAAATTATTGAGTGTTGCCCGTTTGCTATAATTGTAGATCAATGTAGTAATAGTAGTGGTTAGCAAGTAATGATAATTACAAGTCAGCATTTAATCGGGTCCACAATATTATTTAGAGACACACAGGCTATACATATGACGATCAATAATTATAACAGTATTATACACATATAGCCTTGTATGAGATCCGCTCGTATTCTAAAGACGAAAGAGCCGCTACATCTTGAAGACCTTCGGACTCCAAAGCCAAAACATGAACAGGTTCTAGTGAGAGTAGAATCAGCTGGCGTTTGCCATAGCGATCTGCATCTGTGGGAAGGTGGTTATGCAGGACCGCAGGGGATTTTTATGAAGGTTGAAGACCGTGGCGTAAGGTTTCCTTTAACTCCCGGCCACGAAGTTGCCGGTCGGATTGAAGAAATAGGCGAATCTGTTACAGGCTTTCAGACAGGTGAGCGAGTTTTAGTTTATCCTTGGATAGGAGAAGGATTATGTCCCGCATGTCGAGTGGGAGAGGAAAATTTGTGTGATTTACCGCGAACGTTAGGAATATATCAAGATGGCGGATATTCAGAGCTTATACTCGTTCCAAGTCATAAATACCTTGTAAAGATCCAAAATTTGGATATTAGTGCCTCTGCGTCGCTTGCTTGTTCGGGTCTTACTGCGTATACTGCTGTTAAAAAGGCAAATGCACAGGCAAGTGAAACAATAGTGTTGGTAGGAGCAGGAGGCCTGGGTCTGATGGGAGTTCAACTTGCGAAAGCTATAACCAATGCTCAGGTGGTGATAGTCGATGTTGATGATAAAAAACTCTCAGAAGCAAAGAGACTAGGAGCCGATCAAACAATAAATTCGCTTTCAACCGATCCAGTAAAAGGTATAAAGGATATAACGGGTGGAATTGGAAGTGAAATTGTTATAGATTTTGTTAATAATGCTAAAACGGCCCAAACGACCATTAATATGATAAGGAAACGAGGACGACTCATCATGGTAGGTCTTTTCGGTGGGGCCTTGGAGCTAAATTTGCCATTGATTCCATTGAGAGCATTCACTTTGACAGGCGCTTATACTGGTAAATTTGCCGATCTGATAGACCTAGTTGCTCTGGCAAAATCCGGAAAAATTCAATCAGTGGTATCTAGGAAATATAAATTAGATGATGTAAACCAAGCTCTTAATGAACTTAAGGATGGAAAAATTATAGGCAGAGCTGTTTTAAATCCATAAGAGATATGCTCTTTCAAACAAAGATGATAAATTAAAAGATTTCATTAGTCATGACAGTTTCGAAACAAAGTATTCGCAACTTCTAAGGCAGAGTTTGATTGATCTGTGAGCTGCCTCTCTTATTATCTGCCCTTTAGCGAAACCTGATTTCTACAATGCAAGATCAGCAATAGCAGTTAGCAGGGAATTAGGAAATATCATTTATTTTCCTGATTAATCCGTTTCTTATGTTGAGAATGGGAAGAGAAAAATACTGACATTAGAGGAAGCATTAGTCTATATAGATAAATTCTATCACAATATAACTTATTTTACATAATATATATATTATCATAAGATATTTCTTATTATATTTGCTCAATACTTTACTTTTTTTTAAAGTGTGTCTATGATTAGTATTGTTGGATTGTTATTCAACAATTTTAGTCTCGCATCTATTGTGTAAAGTTCGCCTTGGCGTTGCTATCTTGGCAGCCTACTACAAGCATTGTTAAAGTTTGAAATCCTTTTGGATTATGATTTCACTCTAAAACAGCATCTCGTTAAGAGAGAGAATTAAGTATATCACATACCTACTGTATTATAACAATAAGAATAACTTATAAAAAAATTTATTAAATTGCTACTTTAGATTAGCAATATAATTATTGTCCGCTTTGATTAGTTATTGTCACGTTGCCCTCGCTTAATTCTGTTACACCAGATATTCCCATTGAAGCTTCAGGTGATGTTGTAGCATTAGTAGTGTTGACTACGCTTCCCATCATCTCGGGTCCAGTGGCATTACCACCAGTCATATTTTGAGCTGCTGCATCAGGTGCTAATACACCACTACCAACTACAAATAAAGACGCTATGACAAGTAAGGCATACACGGAAGTTGTAGATGACGAAGTTGTATTGTTTGCTTGATTCTTCTTATTCATTCCTTAGAAGTTGGCCTGACATGAAATATATAAATTTCTATCTTCTATTCTCGATTTATGTTACTTTTTTTTCCTTATATGATAACAGCGCGAACCTATATTTTATAGACTTGCGTCAAACCTAAAGTATAAAATTAGTACAATTACTGCTATTACATATAATCAAAGTTATAATACGAAAGGATCTGATGATATAAACAGTCACTTAATTAGCAAATGGAATCCAGACAGACAGAGCAGTTATGTTATATTTTAATAATAATAATATCCTTTCATACCAAAGGGGCTTATGTTAATAGATAATTTAGTATTATTATATGATTAAATTGTGTCTTCTCTCAGGCGTAGTGTAATAGCAAAAGACAAAATATTGACTATTGAGATAATAGCCATGAAGAATGTAAAATGAACTTCTTATAAGTATTAAAGACTTTAATAGAGCGTGAGCAGTGACGACGAGAGTACCATAAGGTCCGAGAAAAAAACCATAAAGGAATCAATTTCAGATACCACTGCTGAGTCTTCTCCGTCAAATTCTAAAGAAGAGAGAGTGGTGGTAGCAACCCCTACAAATACTGAATATAAAAGGTATGAGGTGAAACCTTCTCCTGAAGAGGAATCCATTTCCGCCAGGGCAAGAGACGTAGGACAATCTTTGAGAGAGCTTGTCACATATATGGGACAAAAAGCAAAGGCTATATCAGAGCAAAGCACGACTAGTTTAAAGGCTCAAGCCGATCAAATAGCTGATCTCGATCTTAAAAAAGATGCACGCGATATTCAGAATTTGGGTTCTAATATTGACAATATAATTAATGTTTTTGAAGATATAATGACTGATATACGAAAAGAACGCTATAGCGAACAGCAGAGATTGTTAGTAGGTTATAAGAAACTTTTAGAAGAGCAGATCAATGTCATTGACGCTAGGCTGAAGATGGCTAAGAGACTCAAGTTGACATCTGTGTAGGAAAAATCATTAAAAAAAGAGAGCAGGTCAGGATTATTCTACAAGTAATCTGCTTGTTATGTCTTTTACCACTACAGACTTTACATTAACAAACTCCTTAATACCTATTTCAGACAGTTCTCGTCCTATACCAGAATGTTTTATCCCACCAAAAGGAAGGCGTGGATCAGACCGTACCATCTCATTTACTGATACTATTCCACTCTGAACTTCTCTTGCAAGACGGATACCTCTTTCAATATTATTGGTCCAGATGCTCGCTCCCAAGCCAAATTCTGAATTATTTGCTTCCCTGATAGCCTCTTCTTCGTTGTTCACGACAATGATAGGGGCTGCAGGACCAAATACTTCCTCTTTTATGATCTTCATTCCATGATCTACCTGGGAGACTATAGTCGGTTCGTAAAAAAAGCCATCTCTTTTAATTGAATTTCCTCCAGTTAAAATGCTTGCACCTTTAGTTTTAGCATCGTCTACCTGCTGTGCAAGTGCCTCTCTTTGGCTTTCACGAACCAGAGGTCCTACGGTTGTCTTTGAATCCATTGGTTCGCCTACAACTTCGGACTCTGTTTCTTCTACAAATAGTTTAGTAAACTTCTCTACTATATCTTTCACAACAATAAACCTTTTTGCCGCAATGCAGCTCTGACCATTGTTCAGAAGTCTTGATTGAGCTGCCATATGTGCGGTTTGACTTAGATCTGCATCCTCAAGAACTATAAAAGGATCACTCCCACCCAATTCCAAAACAAATTTTTTTAAATCCTTCGTTGCAAGTTCTGCTACTCTTCTTCCAGTATTAACACTGCCAGTAACTGATACAGCATCTATACCTGACTCTACAAGAGCCTCTCCTGCTCTGTAATCTCCAATTATAGACTGAAAAGTATTTTCAGGAAAACCTGCGTTTTTAAATGCTTGTTCAATTTGCAGAGCTGTTCCCATGCATATACTTGAATGTTTTAGTATTCCAACATTTCCTGCTGTTAATGCGGGAACGGCAAATCTCATTACCTGCCAAAAAGGAAAATTCCATGGCATAATGCAGGCAATTACTCCGAGTGGTTCAAAAGACACGAAACTTTTACGAAATTCTGTTGGAATTAATTCATCTCTTAAAAAAGATTCCGCATGTTCTGAGTAATAATCACAAACCCATGCACATTTATCTATCTCAGCCAGTGATTGTCTTATTGGTTTACCCATTTCCTCCGTGATTAGTTTTGCATAATCCTCTTTATTTTTTTTCATAATTCTTCCAAGACGTCGCATATATGTACATCGTTCGGAGATATCGATCTTTCTCCAATTTTCAAAAGCAATCCTAGAATTTTTTGTTTTTTGACTGACTTCTTCACTAGTCATACTATTATAAGTTGCAATTACTTTTCCAGTAGATGGATTAATTGTTTCAATTGTATTTGACATACCCTTTAGTATCTGATATTCATATATAATAACCAAATAGGTCTGCGGAATGGAATTGTATCCCGCGGGCAGGATCTGCTCCAATATAGTTGTTAACTAAGGTTGTTTGAGCCTGCGACTCTTCGGTTACTGCAAGTTGTGCGCCAGATAGGCTGATTCTCGTGGTCAGCTAATGTGAGAGTAAGCCGACATCTACAGCCGAAAGCTCTACCAGGCTGAGCTACCGCGGGACAGTTCGATTGTTGTATGAATTATATATAATCGTGACTGGCGATTAATCTAAGTATCTTGCTAAATCCATGGCAAAGTAGGATACAATTCTGTCTGCCCCCGCCCTTTTCATCGAGACAATAGAATTAACTTTAACTTCTTCTTCTTCTATCCACCCTCGTCTCCCTGCAGCCTTTACCATAGCATATTCACCAGAAACGTTCTGAACAGCAAGAGGAAATTTAAAAATTTTTTTTATCATGTAGATGACATCCAGGTATGCCATTGATGGTTTTATCATAACCATGTCTGCCCCTTCCCTAATGTCACTTTCAATTTCTCTTATTGTCTCCTTTGGATTTGTATATGCTATCTGGTAAGAGGATTTATTCAGTTCATTATAATTGCATTTGTTAGAAAAAGTAGCCGATCTGAAAGGTGTGTAAAGAGGCGAGTGATACTTCACAGAATATGATAAAATTTTAGTGTTTTTAAAACCATATTTATCAAGTGATCTCCTTATTGAAAGTACTTGACCATCCATCATTGAAGAAGGCGCGACTACATCAGCACCTGCCTCTGCATGGCTTGTAGCGATTTCACAGAGAATCTGTAATGTAGAATCGTTGTCTATTTTCCCATTCTCCTTCACAACTCCACAATGACCAGAGAAATTGTACTGGCACAGACATACGTCAGTTGTCACACTGATCGAGCTTCCGAAGCTATCCTTAATCATTAACAATGCACGCTGTATTATTCCATTTTTTCTTGAAGCATAGCTACCACCATGGTCGCGTTGTTTAGGAATGCCAAAGATAATTATCGATGAAATTCCAGCATCTAACACCTTCTGAACCTGGCTGATAATTTCTGACAGGGGCGTTATTGTCATTTCAGGCATTGCGTCGATACAATGAATTTCCGTTCCCTGTTCTTGAACAAAAATTGGAAAAACTATATGTTTCTTATATAACCCTACTTCTTTGCAAATTCTACGGTATATATCGTCAATACCAACGCTATGTGTCTGCACAAGTACCAGGAATCATATTGTTGTCGTTATATGAATACTTGCTTTGATGCCTGTAAATATGTAAGTTAAAAAATCTGATATTTCTAGCGACCGCTATTACTAAAATATAAGGTATTGATCATTTTCCTTCTTTTTTCATACTTCGTTTCATTATGACGTTGTAATAATAACATGTATCCGATGTGTTTTTCTATAAATCTTTAGATATCTCTAAATTCAATACAAAAAATGTAAGTTCGCGACATTACATTGAATATATAATGGTTTTAAATGGTTATAATTAATTTTTAATTCAACATTGAGTCATAGATAATACCACAAATTCATATCGTAAAGAAAACTTGAGTCTGAAATCCTGATTGACTTCACAGATAAGCAAGTTTTAAATGAGTTATGGTATAGCCCTATAGCATTAAGTAAATAAATAAAATACCACACAATGTGAATATGAATGAGATAAAAACAGCTGTTATTACGATTTATAATACTAAACACAAACTAGATATGAACAGAGCTTAATCCTCGATACCAGAAATGAAAAGCGTGACAATTGGTATACCCTCATACAACGAAGAACGGAATATAATCAACCTTTTACGCTCCTTGGAGGTCCAGTATTCAAATGATTATTTCATATCAGAGATAATCATTTCAGATGATTCGACTGATAGCACGCCAGAATTAGTCAAAAGGTTCGCCAAAAAAAATTCCCAACTTAATATTAATTTGATACATCATTCTGAGAGAAGAGGGGCTGCAGCCGGTTGGAATGAAATCTTCACTAGATCTAATGGAGATGTCATTGTGTTATACGACGCTGATATTGTTATCGATAAAAATACTACAGCACAACTTGTATCTTGTTTAGAAGGGCGAACTGGCCTGTGCGCCTCAAATCCAAAGCCTATTCAATATAAGGGGATAGCTGGCAGGGCATCTTCGTTCATTGCATACTGGCTTAGGTCAGTTAGGAATCGAGGTTTGTCACAATATACTGTCATGGGTAGAGCCCTATCAGTCACCTCGGAAGTTGCAAAAAAAATAAGCATACCAACTGACATAATTGCGATAGATCTATATCTTCAATGTAAGATCCTTGAACTTGGCTTAGATATTTTTTATAATGATGATGCGTGGATTTATTTCAGACCTGCAAATAAACTCTTTGACTTTGCTTCTCAAGTTATCAGGGGATCCCTTGGTCACAAACAAGTTTATTCTTACTACTCTAAATTTAAAATTGATCTTCCCTTAAAAATTGCTCTTACTGAGGCAGCGCGTAATTTGATCCATGATCCAATAGGAGCTTTGTCTGTTCTGGTTTGCTATACAATAATTCCATATTACAAATTGAAGATAAAAGAAGCGGGATCTGCTAAATGGTATACGGCGAATAGCACAAAAGCGTTTGATTATAACGACAGGCTATAGTCTGCTTATAAAAAAAGATTCTACCTTCACAACTAACCGATAATATAATCTGGGAGAAAGTCTGTCTTCTTGTTGTAAATAAATATGAAAGATGCAGTAGAACCAACTGCTCTTTGGCATAGTATGGTTACATACACTATTCATTCAATTTTATTTTATGTGATTTGGATTGCAAATGCATCTTTATTATTTAATAGTTAATCGTACTAGTAACGTGCTTGATAATGGATATCACATGTTAATTAAAAAAAAGCAGATATTAACTGCAAAATATATTTATGCGAAAGCTTAAGGAAGTATGTGTGTCCCCTAAGCTACAGATTATTATAAATTAAGAAAGTTCAGAAGCATTTGGACAAGTCATAATATATATACGTTAGAAAATTAACAGAAATGGGTTGGTTGTGGCAGTAGGGTCTGTGCTTGGATATGTTTGTACGCCACATGAAAAGCACTGTGATTTGTTAATAGATCTGTGGAGAAAAAACAACATTATTTCTGATATTTACTTTGTCACAGCAACATTCTCTGGTGAAACCCTTCCTTACTTCCCAAAGAGGGCAAATCACTATATCGTTGCATCGTTTACAAATGTGCATATTGTTTTAGAAGATATGCAGAAGAAAAATATGGAAGGCTTGTCATTCATCTTTAGTCTGGATAGCGCTTTTTTTGAACGCTGTGGTGAGAAGTTAAACTATATTTCGACATATTTCACAAAATACAGTTACAGTGAAATGGAAATATGCGATATTGAGAACGTTATAATTAAAAGAGAGCGTGTAAAAAAAGCGAGTTTAGCTAATATTCGAATATTGACTACAGACCAGTTGAAGTTTACTTTCCCTTATTCTAGGAATGTTATAGTACTTGAAGTAGAAGGCGAAAAAACACATCAAAGCGACCAAAAGTATTGTGAAAGAACCAGAAGAGAGGTAGCCAGAAAAGGCATCTCTCTAAATAATCTTATGAGCTTTTCTATCTTGGAAAAATTAAAGTAGGTTGAGATGGTAAATTTGCAATTATTGGGTATTAGATTTAAATTTTAAACCGAGTAATATTTGATATTAAAGGAGCAGGAAAGAATTTTTTAACAACATTGAAATAGAGAGACATCAACGCTTGGCATAAAATCCTTCTTAATTATATTATTGACAATAGATATACCTAAATATGCATAAAAGTCCTAAAATTCTGATAAATATTGAGCAGGCCGATGGATCTTGGGAGCCTTAAAGTTGGTTCTTATATTATGATAGATGGCGAGCCTTGCAGGATAGTTTCTTATGATCATAGCAAACCCGGAAAACATGGATCAGCAAAAGCAAGAGTAGGCAGCAATGGGAGTTTTTGATGGCTCAAGACATAGCCTTGTATCGCCCGTGTCGGCTAATGTAGAAGTTCCTCTAATAGATAAAAGAAATGGTCAAGTGATTTCCATTTCTGATCGGATGCTTCAGATAATGGATCTTGAGACATTCGAGGTATTTGAAACATCCTCGGTAGAAGATGAAATCCGAGACAAGATTAGACAAGGCGGAGAAGTTGAGTATTGGAAAGTTATGGAAAGAGTAAAAATAGCGCGAGTTAAAGGCTAATTGCTTTTTATTCTCCAAGCTATCTTAGACAATGAAAAACTTCAGACTTTGCCTGGCTTCTCTTTTTGTATTTGAGATATAGGAACAATTATAATCTTGGATAATGTCTAAAATTCTATGAATGATACCAATCAGAAAACAATGCCGATATGTTTTTCCCCGGAGCAATTGAAATTTATAGAAAAGTATGCAAAATTAAAAGGCATGGTAAATGCTAGTCAGGCAATTGAGGACATAGTAAAGGCAAATTAAAGGAACATATACATCGTTCATCCAACGCTTTAGACTGTGGATTCTCCGCGCTGTCTTGATCCTATATCTATGGCATCATCGACATCCGATATGAAAATTTTGCCTTCTCCAGCAAGACCAGTACTGGTACTGTTAAGAAGTTTTTCCACGACCTTATCTGCCATTGCATCCTTAACTACTATTACCACTGTAGCATTAACATTAAACTCTGGCCTATAGGTCGAAGTTCCTCTTCCTGATTGCATTTCAGGTCTGGGAACTTGTCCTCTGCCCTTTGACTCATAATATGTCAACCCGCCTAGATGAAGTTCCTCCATGGCTGCAAATGCTCTCCCTAGTCTAGCATGTGGAATTATCGCTTCGATCTTCTTCATATACAAAATACTCCATGAAAGAATATAGGTTGATTTTATTAAATATTGTGGATTGTCGTTTCAAAGTATCGTTAATAGGCATTAAAACTCGGTTAGACAAATATTCAACAGCACACTTCTTATTGTATAACAGATTACAAAAGATAGAATACTGTCAAAGCCTCAAACGTAAGAGATTATTTATCTAATATAGAACTAGATCAGGTACTGGATATGTTGAGACTCTGCATACAATATTGATCAGACTAAATCAGTAGTTTTCAGATATTCTTAATAGATATTTAATTATTTTTTTTATTAATATTTCTCTGCTTTATAATATTATTGTATGAGTGAAATTTCTTAGTATGATCACGCATCTGTTCCATCCCTTCAAAACTCATATTACACTTCTTACAGTAATATAGAAGATCTTTTCCATGTATAACCTGCTTATGCTGCATTAATTCTTCAATCTTTCTAAACTTCTTTCCACAGGTTTCACAGATATTTTTCTTAAATATGTCCATCATTAAATCTCCTTTTGGTTTCTCTTATCCCAACAATGTTTGCATAACTGTCCGTCAATCTTCCATTTGGGCTTGGGATTATAACGTATAAATCCCATTTTTTTGTTGCAGATAGAACAGAAATTCCGTTTTTTTTCATATCTCAAGTCTTCCTTCTCAAAGCAGTTATTACACAAGTAACTACCAGATTCCATATTCCATTGCCATCGAGGTTTCTTTTTTTCTGATTCTGATTTAAGTTCTTTTTTACATACCATACACTTGTCTTGAATTTCTTCATACTGTTGTTGTCTCGCGATAAATTCCTTTGTCTTCTCGATATGACAATCCGCACATAGGTAGCCCTCTATATTCCATTCCCTGGCGGGTTTGTATTTATATTTAAGCTCTTTGTTACAAAGAGAACAGAATATGCTCCTTTTATTTTGAAACAGCCTCAAGTAATTTAAAAGAAATAACTACGGCGCTATATATGATAGTTGTTAATAAATTTAGAGATAGACTTTCATAGTTTTTAATATATTGTCAATAAGAATGAATTTATACTACAATATAATATAATATCTATTTATGTTTATGACATATAATACTGAAACTTGTAATTTAAAAAGGTTAAAGGTTTTAATACGGCATACAGTTACCTCGAGATAATGAATAAAGTTCCTATAGCCGGTATTGTTGCGGCTGTTCTGATAGCAGGATTTGTTTTTACTCCTTTTAGTTCAGGTGGAATCCAAAGCGCGATAGCACAAGTACAACCGCAACCAACAGGCGTTACAAAAAATGTATTTCTAATTGCAGATGAAGTTGAGCTCCAAGTTGCTCCTGATAATGCCCTTCATCCAGGCGGAGTCAGATATAACGCAATGGTATGGAATGGTACAATCCCAGGTCCAGTAATTGCAGTTGATCAGGGAGATACCTTAAACGTGACAATAAGAAATGACGGTCAAGTAATACATAGCATGGACTTCCATGCAGCCATTGGTCCTAGTCAAGTGATATCTGGCAATATAGCGCCAGGTGAAACAAAGTCATGGACATTGCAAGCTAATACGCCAGGTGCATTCATGTACCACTGTGGTGCTGATGGATTATTTGGTGTATGGGAACATATTGCCAATGGTATGACTGGTGCAATTGTAGTACATCCTCAGAATGAAAAACCAGCAAAAGAGTTCTATCTGTCATTTGGCGAAATTTATAGTGATACAGATGACGCTTCTAAAGCAGGAACATTTGATTTGCAAAAATTCCTTAATAACAATGCAAGCCTTATTCGTGACCAACGGCATGGCTCACAAATATGTACCATCAATCGGTGAAGAAGTTAAAGTTGTCATCAATCCGGATGCTCAGCCCTTTAAGGTCAAGCCAGGTGAATTGACAAGATGGTATGTTCTAAACTATGGTCCTAACACTAACACAGCATTTCATTTCATATCTGGCATGCTTGATGCAGTACGCGATGGTGCTGTCAAGAACAGATTAGGTACTACATTGCTAAATGATGAAACATATAACATACCAGTAGGCTCAGCTTCTGTTATTGAAACGACATTTCCAGAAGAAGGAGTTTATGTCGGCGTTGACCATGATATGAAAGATGTATACAAGGGTGGCTGCACTTGCTGTGATTGCTGCCAACAACTCAACTGCAACAGATCATCCACCAGGCACAGCAGTAGCTCCTAAAGGTAGTGCAAGTGTGGTTGCTTCCAATGCAACATTGGCAACGACAGAAGGTCAAACAACAGGAATGACAGGCAATGAAACATCAACTACTTTAGAAACACAAGCCCAAAATACAACAGGATAATCAAAAACCCTAGTCGTCCTCTTCCTTTTTTATTTTACTCTAATTATGATAGATAATTCGCAAAAAAGCAAGATAATCTATAAACTGTTATAAAAAATTAAATCTCTATTAAGCCTTTTAGATTCGCAGTATGCATTGGTTCTATATTATCAGAAAATCAAGCATTAACTATCAGTCACCTATTAGCGACACCACTTTTTTATTAGCGCCAGTGGGATAAAAGAAAAATTATAATTTTGTTTATCCTAGAGCGTATTTTATCATATTCAAAATAAAGAATAAAATATCGACAGTTTTGGATATAATTATTAGATGACAAAAAGCTGTCTAAAGTGCGGCAAGGCATTTGATGAAAAGACTATTGATGATCCGGCCGCTGAAAAATATCCTTCTTGTGCCGATTGTTGGAAAGAATGGACAACTCATGCGGTAATGGTTATGAATGAAATGCGATTAGATATGTCTTTACCAGAACATCGGAAAGTCTTACGCAAATATGAAAAGGTCTTTTTTGGACTGGAAAAAGGAGAAAGCGAATTGCAGAAGAATCCTGACAAAAAACCTGAGCTATAGAAATACCTATAGAATTTCGAGTTTTTCTAAGGTCGATCTGGGAATCGACTTAAGAATTTCTTTTCTATTTGGAAAGAGGAAAAATACCTCCTTTAAGCAGTCTGATAATTTCTCCTTATTTCTGTTTTCAAGTTTCAAGAAGACATCAATCAAAGGTTGAATATTTAATTTCTCAAAAAAAGTAGGATTCAAGACAAAAAATTCACAATAGATTCTAAAAATCTCAGTTACTTTAACGCTTTCTAACTCTGCTAAAATTTGCAGCCATGTTTTTATCAATGGATATAACTTGCTCGGTTCGACCGAGCAAGTCCCTCCTAGGATCAGAGATATTGTTTCATATTTGCCACGTTCGTTCAGCGAATAGAATTCGTGGAGTTTTTTTAAAATGATTGGCTTTCTTAAGAAGTCCGGAAGGTTCGAAACTATTTGAAGAATGTCACGTGAAGCGTTTTGATCGAATGACAATAATTTTAAATCCTATATATCATTATAAAAGCTTAAACAAAGGCTAAACATGATATTCTAGCAAAACTAGAATTAAATATCCACTGCTCAGAACGGATTTTATATGCCATGTATTGTAATAGTTGGAGGATTCTATGGAGATGAAGGCAAGGGAAAAATAATAGCGTATCTTGCTAAAAAAGATAATTATTCAATTGCTGTTAGAGGTGGTGTAGGGCCTAACGCAGGACATACATTCGTCGATGAAGGTAAAATGTACAAGGTTAGAATGCTACCTAGTGCCGCGTTAAACCCCACGACGCGATTGTTGATAGGTCCTGGTGTTTTGATCAATCCAGAGATACTATTAAAAGAAATAGAAACATTCAATGCAAGTGACAGGACGTTTGTCGATGCACAATGTGGCATAATTGATCAAAAACACATAGAAAAAGATAATCAAGAAGGCCATCTTAAAGGCTTTATAGGTACTACAGGGAGTGGAACAGGTCCGGCAAATGCTGATCGTGCTTTTCGCCTGCTAAAACTTGCTCGAGAAATTGATGTGCTATCTTTGTATCTTGAGGATGTGAGTTTATCTGTTAATTATGCCTTAGACAATAAAGAAAATGTGATTGTTGAAGGTACACAAGGTACATTTCTATCTCTGTATTACGGTGAATATCCATATGTAACGTCAAAGGACGTGACTGCCTCAGGAATATGTTCCGACGTAGGTATTGGTCCAAAAAAGGTAGATGAGGTACTTGTTGTATTCAAGTCCTATGTTACACGTGTTGGAGGCGGTCCATTGCAAGATGAGGTTAGTCGTGAGGAAGCAGAGAAAAGAGGTTGGCTCGAATATGGAAGCGTAACAGGCAGAGAGAGAAGATCTTCACCATTTGATATGAATCTAGCAAAGAAAGCCATAAGATTGAATAGCGCGACGCAGCTAGCAATTACTAAGCTCGATGTCATTTTCCCAGAAACTAGCGGTATAAGGGAATTTAACAAATTATCAGAAAAAGCAAAAAAATTTATTCATAATATAGAGGCAGAGACTGGAGTAAAGGTAATCCTTATAGGAACAGGCGCAGAATTGAATGACATAATAGATCGTCGTATTTAACGAATGAGAGCACGCGCGCGCCCACATAGAATATAATGTCAAAATATTATATTCTATATTATTATATTATATTATTACATTATATTATTGAGATTCTCTTTTTACAACCAATTTTTTTAGCAGATCTCTCTTTGATCTCAATTCATTAAGTAGCAGTTTTTTGTCTTGAAAATCTAGGTGACGGAGAACAGATTTTAATCGTTTGATTTCATGATTATCATCGTTATCTTCTGGTTTCGTCGATATCTTTCTCTCTTTTATGTTTTTGATATTGCTTTTCTTAAATCTTGCTTGTCGATTTGTTTTAACGTTATTGTAACTTAATTTCAAAACTAAGATAGCATATTCTATATCGATATAAGCGCGCCATAGCAGCAGGGAGTTATTATTGTCATTTGAATCATAACTATTAAGATTTATTATTGCATGATTTAATAGAGAATGAATCTTGCTGTCTACATCGAAGTCACTCAATCTTGATTGTTGTTGTGGTATAGCTCATTAAATAATTGTTAGCCACTAAGATTGCGGATGATTTTAATAGCATTCATTTAATGAATTATCATATAAATTGCGACTAAAAAATCCCTATTATGTACAATTATCTGATATGAAAGATTTCGGCAGATTAGTATGTGCCTTAGAACGCACACCTTTACCAGCATTCTCATTGATGATGAATAATGAATATATCTTGGCAGTCCAGACTGATTTCATCGATGGTAGGCCAGTAATTTATTTTGTAAATAGTCCACAACAGCGAGACGGACAATATCTTGCCTATAGAATTATCGGAGGGATCGAAGAAGTTATTGTGGTGGACTTTGTGGCTAATCCTTCTTTTGTTTATTCTCCAATCATAAATATAGAGAAATTCCCTTCTGCTCTGACAAAAATAGCGCGCGTGCAAAAAAAATCAGGTTATTTAGCAATAAGATTAAAGGATCTTTCTAGTCTTGCAAAAGTCGCTGCTTATAAAACGATATATGACGAACCACCATTACCTTTGTTCCTTTTCAAAGAAAGGGGCGGTACTCGGACTATTGTTAATGGGAGTAATGCAAGGCATGTAATAGGAGCTGCAATGAGTTTAAGCGAATCTGACACTATATCTTATTTCTACTATGTCATTTTAGATGAAGAACCAAAAGACTCTTTTTTACGATATTCTAGCCAGAGAATAGAACAACCTTCTTTTTCAGGTAGGTTAGATGAACATGGATATATTTACCTCAAATTGATCAGATTAGCGCATACTCATCCGCTGGTGGGAATTAACGAATAAATCAAAATCATATCGTAATAGGATTATTAACAGTTCGAGACGGAAAAAAAGCCAAATTATTTTAGCTCTTGATGTGACTCCAAGAAAAGATCTAAAAAAATTTATTAAATCTACAATCAGTCTTTTAGAGCATCATATCTGTGCAATTAAAATAAATTATCATCTTATATTGCCACTTTCTCTCTCTGAAATAACCGAGATAAATAGACTTGCCCACCATTATGGTTTAGTATCTATTGCAGATTTAAAATTAAATGATATCAAAAGCACCAATAAAATCGCTATAGAATATTTATCAATGATGGAATTTGATGCTGTAATAGTAAATCCCTTTATGGGAAAAGATGAATTGATATTTGCATCAAAACAGGCCCATAAGATTAACTTTGGAATTATCGCTCTTGTCTATATGAGTCATCCAGGAGCAGAAGAAGGTTTCGGCATCCACGTGGCTACGAACAAACAAATTTCTGGGAGTCAGCAACTAACCCAGCTGTACAAGTTATTTTTTGATTATGCCTCTAAATCTAATGTCGACGGCATTATAATTGGCGCCACGCAGGATAAAATCTTAAATGAATTATCCGGTCACAAGGAGCTACCGGTCTATTCTCCTGGGTTAGGTAAACAGGGTGGCGACATATCAAAGGCTGCTAATAACGGCACTAATTTTTTTATTATAGGCCGCTCTATAATTGAATCCAAAGACCCTTTAGATGTTGTTAAAAAGATACAGCAAGAGATTTCGAATAGCATATAGTATTATAGAGAATTTTTTTCTAAAAATAATTTTGCCTCTACAAGCACATTTTTTGCATTTTTGTAAGTGAGTAAGTCCAAAGCCTTCTCGTATGCTAGCCAAAGATAAGCATTATGTTCGCGCGATAATGTAACTTGCCTTATGCTTGTTCTAGCTAAAAAAAAGATAACTTCTTTTTGAATTAATGTTTGATTACGCCTATAGTAATATTCTATTTTGTTTCTAAAACCTTCGATGAATTCAACATCATAGATTCCAGTCTCTTCTCGTATTTCTCGACGTGTGGTCTGTATTTCATCCTCTCCATTTTCTATGTTTCCCTTTGGAAAATCCCAATGACCCGCGGCATAGTTTAATAATAAATACTCTATTTTGTGTACTGTACTATCCAAGAAAAATAGTATTGCGCCAGCCGAGCGTTCTTCTTGAACCATTGTTTTCACATTAATATTTTTGACTAGCTTTTTATTCTTATCAGATCATTAGTCACTTTTATATTCATTCGCATCATCCTTATCTGATCCTTCAAAGTCATTATTTTTATCAGTAACCGGATCCAAATAAGGTGAAGGTGCATAATCGTGAATATCTTCCCATTCCTCCAAGGTTAACCAGTAACTACAATACCATTTATGCATATCTTCATTATAATCGCCATGGGCAGGCATATACTATAGTCATTTTTTTATTTTTTGTAACTAATAAATGATCTCAAATAATATCAGTTATGACTTATTAGAGAGAGAATCATCTTCCATATCGCCTTATTCTGCGTTGATAAGTCCTAATCGCTCGCATAAGATCAATTTTACGAAATTCTGGCCAAAATACATCCATAAATACTAATTCACTATATGCACTCTGCCATATTAGAAACCCACTAAGACGCTTTTCTCCCGATGTTCTTAATATTAAATCGGGTTCTGGCTGAGGCAAATGAGAGGTGTACAGGCAAGATTCAATTATATTTTCATCTATATCATCTATATCTAATTCGCCAGACTTGGTCATCGTTGCAATTTTTTTTATGGCATCGACAAGTTCCCTCTGTCCTCCATATGCAACGGCTATATTTAGAAACATGTTATTATAATTGGTAGTTTCCTGCTCTAACTTGCTCAGGATTTCCTGAAGCTGCTTGGGCAATATTTCCACATTTCCTATTGCCTTGATTTTCATTTGCCGCCTATGAATTCTCGAATCTTTGTATAGTTTTTCTAATTTATTTTGTAACAATTTATAGATGGTATTAATCTCTTCTCCTTTTCTTTCCAAGTTCTCATTTGACAATACATAGAGAGTAGTTATCCTAATTCTGAGATCATGGATCCAATTCAAAAGCTCTTCTGCCTTATCTGCACCCATCAAATGACCATTTTCTGTACCAGCATAATGGTATCTTGCCCACCTTCTATTTCCGTCTAGGATGATTGCAATGTGATTTGGAAGTGAATTCCTTATGATCTGCGATTCAAGTCGTCGTTCATAGAGGTTGTAAAATCCACTGCGTTTAAAGATTGTTTCTGCAAGCGCTCTGCTAGGAATATCCTGTATCTCCATCGAAGTACATTCCTTAACTGTTTGTCGACGATTTTATTGTTTTTATTATCATTCTTATAGACCTTCATATAGATCTCCATATCAATGTTTGATAGTCTCACCACCTTTTCTATTTCTAAAATATTGAAATAAGAAAGTCGCAGCCACTAATGTTATGGCCAATCCAATAAGGAGTGAGGAGATCAAAGTAAATGGACTAGTGCCCTCAGTTAATACAGATGTGAACTGCAAAATTGGAATGTAAAGCAAGCTAAGAACTACTAGTCTAAGAATATCTGACATGATCCTTATACTCCCTTTGAACCAATTGCTCAACAAAGTTCCAGATAGTATGGTGGCAATACCTATCCATAGCAGTGTAATTGTACCGTGGGCAAAACTTCCGACTATTACTCTATTAGTAATTATTTCTGCTGGACTCATATTCGAAGTTAGCTGTTGAGTTGGTATGCTTGAGAATCCATTTGCCACAGACACTAAAATAATTAGGATCCCTGCAAAAATTGAGAATATTCGAATAAAAGCACTTGGAGTCGGTCTATCAAGCGATCCCAATGCTTTATCTATATCAAAGGCACGGATTATGAATGCGCTACCAAGTATACTCAAGACGATGGCTATTGCCTCTTTTGTCAGTCCTAGCACAGTTGCTAGACCGGTTGCAATTAATAGTGCTCCCGGGACGCCTAAGAAAAACTTGGAATACCGGGGATCGAAGACTAGCATTTTAATATATCGGCCCAGAACGGCATAAGAGTACTCAACACTTCTACTTTGTTTTATAACAATTCTCTGAATAGACATGATAGGCAATATAGTTTGTATAATTGGAATTACGGTCTCATCGTCTTCGCCATCAGAAACAATTACTGCAGCATCTGCCTTATATTTGCTAATAATGCTATCAATTTCCAATCCTATTTTTTCATCAGCTTCAATTCCACGATTAAATTTCCCCGCCACTACAGCAACTTCTGAATCATAGCCTTTGCTTAATAGTTCTTCATAAGCTTTAATTGCTGCAAATATAGCATTTACGTCGGAATCTTCAGGATCTTCAATTGCAAGCCGAATGCCAGCATCTATACAGCGATTTCTTCCAACAATGGGAGTTTCTACACTGCCTTTAGAACCTATATCATCATCCCTATCTATACATAAAACAAGAATTTTATTGTGTCTTGTAAAGGATTTGTATATATTACTATCAATTGGATGGATCTCCTTTTGATGATTATCTGTGTCAGTGGTTAGGGGCATAAGTTATTCGATATAACTATAGTATAATCGGCTTGTTAATTAATTTGATCAGATGTAATCTAATTGGTCATTGAAGATTCCTAACTTTATAATTATTTTAGAGAATATGTCATTTGCAGAAACTATCTTGATGGAATCTTGCAGTATATAGTATGGTATATGTCAGAAGATTAGGGCCTGCTTTCAAGCTTTATTTTAGAAAGCGATTGTGTTATTGGTGTGTTGCTTCCACATAGCATATTTTATTACACCCTGATCTAAGACACAGTGTGTCTCTGATTGTTACAAATATCAACGTATGATTGCCTCGGTAAAGATATTCTATTATAATTAAAATATAACTCTAGCACATTAAGCTCATCTGTAGACTTGATAGATATTAAGTAAAGTTCTATTTTTGTCCGTTATTCCTCTTAACAAATAGAATAACTATGTATATTAAATAAATATATTACATTTGTTAGAGATTATAATGCTTTATACGCCAGATAAACGGAATAAGCAATCTATGAATTCATCTGTAAGCAGTAGGCGCATGACATCATCACCTAATTTAGGAGAAATTATTTTTAAAAAATATCTAACTGATGAATTGGCAATACTGCGACTTAGGCCACAAGATGGAAAAGTTCCTGATTTTCAGGCAGGACAATTTGTGTCTCTAGGTGTAAACCTATTGCAGGATAATAATAGAATAACTTACAGGGCATATTCTATTGCATCGCCACCAGAAGAAAAACGACATTTTGAATTCTACATCAAAATGGTAAGTGAACCTCTTCCAGGTAAGGTAACGAGTGCTATATTCAACTTAAAAGAAGGAGACCCAGTTTATTGGCAATATCCTGCTGGAACTTTTACCATAGAAGAAAAAAAAGTGGATGGATCATTGGAAAGAAGACGACTCATACTTGTTGCTTCTGGGACAGGTTTAGCGCCGTTTATAAGTTACATTCTTCATCTAAGCAATACAAATACATGTAGAGAAATAATCTTACTACACGGAGCAAGATATGCTGCAGAGTTGGGTTACAGAGATCTTTTAGAAAGTTTGCAGACAAAAACTCATCATAACTTGAACTTTAAATATATACCCACAGTTAGCAGACCCGATCATCCTCTATCAAAAGGATGGAACGGAAACAATGGTAGAGTAGAGTCGTTACTTATAAGTAATAAGGAGGGAATTTCGAGGTTAGAGAGAGCTGTAGGAGAGAGAATTACTCCTAAAAATTCATTCTTTCATATTTGCGGATATCAGGGAACCATTGATTCAGTCATTAATTTGTTAACTCCTTTGGGATTTATCACAAACAGAAATAAAAGGACAGATGGATCCTTTGATATTAAAACAGAAACTTACGGTTCGTAGCGAGATGTATTATAAAATAGCAAAACGACAAGTAAATGTATAATATTATCTATACATATATTGATAGGTGCAATTATTATTTATACATATTCTTGCAGAGCGCTTCACAATGAACTACGCACTTAGAACAATGAGATACCAAGGCTCGACTATGGTTAATATATGCGATATTGAGCTAGTTGGAACTAAATTAGAACAGGGAGATATTGTAGTCGATCTAACCAAGGAATATTTTCAGCAAGAAATAATCGAAGAAAGCAAGGCTAACAACCTCCTTCAAACGTGCTCTATAGCGAATCTAGTTGGAGAAAGAATTGTAAATCAGGCAATCAAGCTCAGATTAGCAAAAGAAATAAGCATAAAGAGGATATGTGGCATACCTTTCTTGATGATTTTTAAGTTTCAGCACAGATATTGACTAATAGTTAAATAAGTAAAAACATATTTGATTTGTTAGGAAAAGAAGAAGAGTTGGAAAAGAATAGATCTGACTATGCGCAGAATACTGCTATGGACAGAGCAGATCGACGATACCTCAGACATGAACGTGAAAATCGAATGCTAATAAAGACATCTGAAGACAGAAGAGTTTTTGATGATGTTTTTGATATGCGCACTCTTATGGTTCTAAATAGTATGATTAGTGATGGAGTTTTTAAGTATCTGAGAAGCCCTTTTGCTTCAGGCAAAGAATCAAAGCTCTATTTGGCATTAGATAATAATGATAAATTTCTTGCAATAAAAATATATCTTACTGTAAGCGCTGAATTTAAAAAGAGATTGCAATATATAGCTGGCGATCCGCGATTTTCAAATATTAAGCAAGGTTCTCAGAATTTAATTGCCACTTGGGCCAAAAAAGAATTCCGAAATTTGAAGACTGCTTATGAGGCTGGGGTCAATGTTCCTAGTCCCTATCAAGTCCGTCGAAACGTTTTAGCGATGGAATTTATGGGTGATTCTGAAGGTAATCCTTATTTAAACTTGGTAGATGCAGATCCGATCACATCTGAAGATTATGACGACGTCATCGAGGAGACAGCAAAACTTTACAATAAGGCAAATCTGGTGCATGCAGATTTGTCTCAGTATAACATATTCAAAGATGTCGATCATGCGCGAATCATATTATTTGACTTTGGATCATCAATAGATATTAAACATCCTAAATCAAAAGAATTCTTGACACGTGATATAGTTAATATAAATAATTTCTTTGCAAAACATGGTGTTAAAATTTTACCAAATGAATTAGCAATAAAGAGAGTCATGGGAGAGAGAAACAATTGATCTTTCAACAAGTAATAAAAATTCCAAAGGATAGAATAGGCGTCATTATTGGAAAAAATGGCAAGGTGAAAGGAGAAATTGAGGATAAATGTAGCGTTACAATTGAAGTAGACAGTGAATATGGAGATACCATCATTTCTGCTGGTTCAAAGCCCGTTGAGGAAATGGAACCGTTTAAGGCGGTAGAGATTGTCTCTGCTATTGGCAAAGGTTTCTCTCCTGAGCGAGCATATAGATTGCTAGGGGAAGAAGAAGTTTTGCAGTTAATAGATTTGAGAGATTATGCAGGTAAATCCCCTAATTCATTAAGTAGAATCAAAGGAAGAATCATTGGAGAAGCCGGTAAATCCAGGAAAACTATCGAAGATCTCAGCGGATCCTATATCTCTGTCTATGGTCATACTGTCGCAATCATTGGAACTTTCGAAGAAATCAAACTTGCGACTGAAGCAGTGACTCTGCTATCGAAGGGAAGATCGCATGCTAACGTCTATAACATGTTACAAGAGGCAAAAAGGAAATCTAAGTTAGATCGGATGCAGTTATGGGAAAATGATACAATGCGTAAACTATAGCATCGGTATTCTTAAGGCCAAGACTTCTTTTCTGTACCTGAGACAAAGATGGTCATATAAATAGGTGATCACAAGGGAACATCTTTTGTTAATTTATTGCCTCTCTAAACAAATATGTGCAGAATGACGTCTGATAATTTAACATGTATTTGGTCCTCATGATCTGGAATCTCAGCTATAGAGAGATATCATTTCATTGTTACCCAGAATCAGATCATAGATTCAGTGTTCTTGTTCTTCTTCTTCTTCAAATTCTTAGGTGTGTGTTCCAATTTTTTGAAAAATACCAATTGCTTAAATTCTCTGACCCAATAAATCATTAGACAATATACAAGAAATAGAAGCAAGAAAGCAACATAACTGCGATCAATCTGTCAAATTATAAAAATATTAGAATTAAAGCAACATGAATAAAGGGATTGTGAATTGACCAGTAGATCAAAAGAATAATTTTTCTTATATCGTGCTATGCCAAGTCATTCCTTCCGTGCCCTCTCTAATAGAGATAAAATATAAAAGTAATAAATCTGTATATAATGCGGTACTTTGCAATTTCCTTTTCAGACATTAAAAAGGCTAGAATACAGGTGATGTAAAGCACCAAATATAATTTATATGGTCTCTTTGAGATATATCTAAATATTGAGTGATGGTTCTGGCAAAAATTCAGACAGGTATTCGGTCCCGAGATTAACCTACTATACTGCAAGTACAATAGTAGCAATGGTAATGGCGATACCAGGTATTATTGCTCTGTTGTTAGTCAGAAGTTATACTACAGATATTACTAGCCAAATTGTTATTAGTTCTGTTGTTTTTTTTGCAGGAATGGGATTTTCATTTAAAATAGCAAAGAAAATTGCTGATAAGATGAATAAGAATAAAACTACTGAGTCTGGCTAATAATGTTCTGTCCATCTTCTAAAAATATTATGTTCAATACCGAATTGATCTAGCATCTTTCCTACAATATGATTTATCATATCATCCATAGACTTGGGTTTGTAGTAAAAACCGGGCATTGCGGGTAATATGATCACGCCTGTTTGAGATAGCTTAAGCATATTTTCAAGATGTATTCTAGAAAGAGGTGTTTCCCTTGGTACAATTACTAATTTTCGTGATTCTTTTATACATACGCCTGCAGCCCTGGATATGAGATTGTCATCATAGCCATTGGCAATACTTGACAATGTTTTCATGCTACATGGAATGATTACCATTCCGTCTGTTCTAAAAGATCCACTGGAAACGGCAGCAGCCATATTGTCGTTGCTGTAATACTTTGAAGCAAGCGATTTTACGTAGTCGATGCTCCTATCAGTTTCTATTAGTACGTTTCTCTTTCCCCATTCACTTATGATTAAATGTGACTCTAGTTTAAGGTCTCTCAATACTTCAAGTGTCTTAATTCCATAAATAACACCCGAACTGCCCGTTATTGCTACGATAAGTCGCATTACTTCAATTGCTCGCTTATTTTGATATATATTTGATCATATGATATAATGAAGAGAATTAAGGTTTATTTACTTAGAAACAAAACCTTGATCTTGAAGCATGTTAACGGTTTTTGGAACCATTGCATTAGATACAACCCGTACGCCTTTCAGAACTGAAATAAAGATTATGGGAGGAGCCGCTACCTTTGCATCCCTTTCATCTAGCTTCTATACACGTACATCAATAGTTGGAGTTACAGGTTTTGATTTTCCATCTCATTACAGAGAGATTCTCAACAATAGGCTAGATACAAAAGGAATTATCACTAATCTACAAGATAAGACATTCCATTATGATTCTACGTTTGACTATGGCCTTTCTCATAGGACTACTAATAAAACAGAATTAAATGTAATATCGCATTTTGAACCTACAGTACCCGATGAGTACCAAAAATCAGAATACATTTATCTCGCTAATAACGATCCTATTCAAAACATAAAGTTACTGGAATTTTTTCCAAATCCCAAATTGACGGTTTGTGATACGATCGAATATTGGATTCTAAATAAACGGGATGAAGTAATCAAGATGATGAGCAAAGTTAATGGAGTAGTGATTAACGATGAAGAAGCAAGATTATTGTGTAAGACGACTAACCTGATTAAATGTGCCAAAATGATAATGTCATGGGGACCACAGTTTACAGTTATAAAAAAGGGAGAGCATGGTTCATTGTTATTCATGGACGATTACATTTTTCCTGCAGCGGCTTACCCAATGGAAGAAATCGTGGATCCGACTGGAGCAGGAGACGCTTTTGCTGGAGGATTTATTGGTTACCTTGCTCAGCAAGATAACCTCAGAGTCAGGACTTTCAAGGAAGCAGTAGTCCATGGAAATGTTATGGGAGCATTCGCTGTTGAGGATTTTGGAGTGAAGAGGTTGCTTTCCATTACTAAGGACGATATTCAAAAAAGATTTGAGATATATCGCAAGATTGTTGAATTTTAGCAATTTTTCAGCTATATTTTAAATATTAAATTAAGAAATTCGAGGAAGCAATTTGATTGATATGACGAATAAACATTTGTGTCTTTCTAGGTCTCTGTTCATTTAACCATCTTTTCAAAAGTCATCTCATTATGAAAATCAACAAACAGAATGAACCAATGTATTACTTGCTCTACGATACTCTCTCTCTCTATTCTATCTCTATCTATCTATTTCTTACAAGAAAAAATAGTTATCATCAAAAATCTTTCTGTTCTATAAAACAATGGTAGATAGAATGACATAGCTTTTTAAATAATCAACTTATTCTACTAAAATATTTAATTAATTACCTATGCATCCTCCTTTCTACTTAACTTATATCCAACTTAACAATTACAATCTGATAATAAATATGCCCACCTAATATTCTAAATATTATTATACATTCTTGATCTGTAACTTAACTAGTTTATATGTTGTTGTTTCTGTTAAGTGGTAACGTTTTCCTACATTGGTTAGTCTAGAAACTACTCTGGATATTATAAATTAACCAGTCAAAAAAGAGTGGGTGAAAAAGTGTGAACCCATGGTTCATGAACTTTCATGAACTTGGTTCATTTGTTGAACACACTAAAGACTTGATATTTTTATAACTTTGCTTTTTTGTTGATCTTTTTCACCATGTTCCTTGAAAATCGGTAAGCTGTCTTACCTGTGTATCATTCATTTATTGTGCGTGCTCTCTGTACTAGTTTGCATCTTTTTTCTTTTGTATAGAAAGTATAATTATAATATTATGTCTAAACTTTAGGTTCTATTCTCTTCATGTATTGAATAGATCTTCTTTTAAGAATATGCTTCTCTATCTATCTTTCTGTCTTTCATATACGATGAATGTAAAAGAAGTTCTATTTTTAGTATCTATAATATATGTACAGCATTATCATAAAGCATCTCTGTGTGTAAATGTACATATGTTTTGATATCTTTTCTATTCCGATCTTATTAGCCGTTTTTTAAAGTTTTTTTGCGTGTTATCAGCTTTATAGTTATATTAACAAAGCCATCATATCATAGCAAAAACTTAAATTCCCTATCTAAAACAGATTTCAAGGGTCTAAAATTCATACTCGTGAATCGAAATATACTGCATATAATGCAAAATTAATACTCGAAGATGGTAGTCTATTTACAGGCGTAGGGTTCGGCCATCCTTGTGACGAAATTGCTGGAGAAATAGTGTTTAATACAGGGATGGTAGGTTACACGGAAGCAATCACCGATCCTTCCTATAGAGGTCAGATATTATGTATGACTTATCCACTTATTGGAAATTACGGTGTTCCTAGTTACGAGATAAAAGATGAATTTGGCTTGCCAAAATATTTTGAATCTGATAAAATTCAGATTAAAGGTTTATTGATTCATGATCTATCTCGTGTTGCTAGTCATTGGAGTTGCATCAAGACTCTTGATGAATGGTTATATGAGGAAGGAATACCTGGAATCTTTGGAATCGACACACGGGAGCTTACAAAAAAGTTACGGGTTAAAGGTGTTATGAATGGAGCTCTTTCAGTTTCTAAAGGCTCTATTGACGATGAAAGACTATCAAAATTGGCAAAAAGTGAGCATTATGAAGGCCGAAACTTTATGACAGAAGTATCAGTTAATCAACCATGTGAGTATGGAATTAATAATAATAATAGAATGTATAGTCTTATTGGATACCGGTACTAAATATAGCATAATACGTAATATCGTTAGAATGGGTTACAGGGTGATCCGCCTTCCCTGGGATACACCATACGAAAAAATAAAATCATATCAACCACAGGGTGTTGTGATAAGCAATGGTCCTGGAGACCCCAAACTTTGCAAAGCTACAGTCAAGACAGCTACTGAATTGATTGAGAAATCGATACCCACATTGGGCATCTGTTTGGGAAATCAAATTCTCGCTTTAGCTGGAGGGGCTGAGACTTATAAATTAAAATTCGGACATCGTGGACAGAATAAACCTTGCATAGATTTAAGAAACAATCAAACGTACATAACAAGTCAGAACCATGGTTATGGAATTGAGCCTAAAAACCTTGATAGAACTGGATTCAGAACATGGTTTTCTAATATTGATGATAATACTATAGAAGGCATAGAACATGAGTCAAAACCAATCATAGCCGTTCAGTTTCATCCAGAAGCATCACCAGGTCCTAATGACTGCCTGTTCGTTTTTAATAGATTCAAAGAATTAATAAATGAGTTCAGTGGATTTGATAAAGTAAAGAAAACAGCCACAGTTTTAACTAAGCATAATATAAAGACTAGGAAGAGGAGGAAAATTGCCAAAAGATGAAACAATAAAGAAAGTTGTCGTATTAGGTAGTGGAGCGATTAAGATCGGAGAAGCAGGCGAAAGTCAATTATAATGACCGCTATTTTGATTACTCCGGTTCTCAATGCTTAAAGGCACTTAAGGAAGACGGAATCAAGAGTGTTCTTATAAATCCTAATATTGCTACTATTCAGACTGATACAAGATTCGCTGATAAGGTTTATCTTTTACCGATTACTCCTAAATTTGTCGAGAACGTAATTGAAGTAGAAAGACCTGATTCTATTATGTTAGCTTTTGGTGGACAAACGGCGCTGAACTGTGGCGTATCACTCTATAAAGACAAAATAATAGAAAAATATGGAATCAGAGTTTTAGGGACGCAAATCAACGGAATAGAGATTACCGAAAATAGGCAATCATTTAAAGATGCCATGTTAAAAAGTGATGTCCCTGTTCTTCCGAGTGCACCCGCTTACACGGTAAATGAAGCGTTAAAGATTGCTCAGCAGATTGGCTATCCTGTTATTATTCGTGTTGCATATACTCTCGGTGGAAGAGGAGGTGGCGTTGCATACAACGAATATGAGTTAGAAGAAATAGTCCAGCGAGGACTTTCTCTTAGTATAGTCCATCAGGTTCTAATTGAAAAATATGTAGGTCATTGGAAACAAATCGAATATGAAGTAATGCGAGATTCTAAGGGTAGTAGTATTATAGTTTGCAATATGGAAAATATTTTATCAATGCGTGTACATACAGGCGACAATATAGTTGTCGCACCTTCGCAAACACTTAATAATTTTGAGTATCAGATGCTGCGATCCGCTGCAATTCGTGCAACCTCCTATTGTAATATTATAGGAGAATGCAATATCCAATTTGGTCTAAATCCAGAATCAGAGGAATATTGCGCAATAGAAATTAACGCAAGATTGTCTAGATCATCTGCTCTCGCAAGTAAAGCAACAGGCTATCCTCTGGCATACATGGCAGCAAAAATTGGCCTTGGATACGCTCTTCCAGAACTTATTAACAAAATCACTAAAGCCACTACGGCTTGTTTTGAACCTTCACTTGACTACATCGTATTAAAGATGCCAAGATGGGACTTTAGAAAATTTGAATTTGTAAAACGTAAGCTCGGAAGTGCAATGAAATCAGTGGGCGAGGTAATGGCAATAGGTCGCAATTTAGAAGAAGTAATCCAGAAAGCAATCAGAATGTGCGATATTGGTATGGATGGATTAGTAGCCAATCCAGATAATTTGGTTGCTGATTTGACTCAAAACACTGAGGCATTAGAACAGGCATTATTACATCCAAATGACGAAATAATCTTTACCATTGTTAGAGCTATTCGGGCCGGGATGACAATTGATAGAATAAACCAGCTATCCGCTATTGATCCATGGTTTTTAATGAAAATCAAGAACATTGTAGATATGGAAGAAAAATTGCGAAATTCGAATCTTGATCTAGATTTAATTAAAAAAGCTAAGAAAATTGGTTTTTCCGACAGGCAGATTGGAAGATGTTTAGGACTAGATGAATTTAAATGCAGAGAGATAAGACAGAAGTTCGGAATAAAACCAGTAATAAAACAAATTGACACATTATCTGCAGAATGGCCTGCCAAAACAAATTACCTATATATGACATATGGCGGGGAGGTCGACGATATACTAATTGAGAACAGTAAACGAAGTGCAATAGTTCTCGGCGCTGGCCCATATAGGATTGGCAGCAGTGTAGAGTTCGACTGGGGAACAGTCAATATGGTATGGGCATTGAAAGAGAACGGCATTAAAGAAGTTTCTATAATAAATTGTAATCCCGAAACTGTCTCTACAGATTATGATGTCTCTAACAGGTTGTATTTTGAAGAATTGACGTTTGAGCGAGTCATGGACATCTATGAGAAAGAGAATCCAAGTGGAATTGTTACATGCGTAGGAGGTCAAACAGCAAATAACCTCACTCCATACCTTGCTAAATATGGCGTTAACATTATTGGAACAAGCAGTGAGGATGTTGATAGAGCAGAAGACAGAGAAAAGTTTGGGAAACTATTAGATTCACTCAATATTAGACAGCCGGCTTGGAAAAAATTCACACAAGTAAGAGAAGCAAAAGAATTTGCTGATAAAGTAGGATATCCCGTCCTTGTCAGACCTTCTTACGTTTTAAGTGGTGCAGCAATGAAAGTCGTATGGGGCGAAGAACAATTAGAGCAATTTTTAAGTGATGCAACAAATGTTAGTCCCGATCACCCTATAGTAATAAGTAAATTCTTACAGGAAGCCTCAGAAGTCGAGGTCGATGCAGTGGCTGACGGAAATGAAGTAGTAATAGGCTCTCTCATAGAACATATCGATAACGCTGGCATTCATTCAGGTGATGCAATAATGTGCATTCCTCCTTGGAGACTTGATAGGAAAACTATTGAAACGATTATAGATTATACAACAAGAATAGGTAAGGCTTTACGAATAAAAGGGCCATTTAACATACAATATCTAATAAAGGATGACGAGGTATCAGTAATTGAAGCAAATGTTAGAGCTTCTAGGTCAATGCCCTTTGTTTCAAAGTTTGTAGGAATAAATTTAATTGATCTGGCCGCCGGGCAATGACCGGGAATCGACTTCCCATAAATGCCAAAGATCTTTGGTTGATGGCTAAAGGTTTTGGAATCAAAGTGCCACAATTTTCTTTTATGCAACTCGAAGGTGCAGATATTGTGTTAAGTGTAGAGATGCAGTCAACCGGAGAAGTCGCATGCTTTGGAGAAAGCTTTTACGATGCTTTATCGAAAGCCTATCTAGCGGCTGGTTATTCACTTCCTTTATCTGGCTCAGCTCTAATTACAATTGGGGGACAGAAAAACAAGGAGAAATTGCTGCCATTAATATCGCTAATATCGGCCATGGGATATAATATTTTGGCAACTGAGCATACAGCAGAGTTTATTGAAAATAACAAATTCAAGAACGTTCAACAAGTTTACAAGATAAGCGAGCCAGATCGAAAACCAAACATCTCAGATCTGTTATTTGAACGAAAAATTAACTTTATAGTGAATATTCCTTCTACCTCTACGATTGAAAAATATGTAGGAATGCTCTATGATGAATACCAAATAAGGAGAAAGGCAGTAGAACTAGGTGTACCTGTTCTAACTACCATCGAATCCGCTTCCTCTTTTATTAAAACATTGGAGTGGTTAAAAACAAATAATCCTACTTTGGCTTCACTGAAATCTTATGTCGTGTTATGAGTGAATAAGATGTATCGACACTTTCTGAAAGATGAAAAATTAATTCAAAGTTAAATTATTTTCAGTAAAGTCTCGATATCACCAACTATTGAACCATCCAATGAAACGACAAGAGCCTGTTGAACTGCATTTGATTTTATGGCTTTGGCAATTATTGGAGAAATTGATTTAGTATAGCGCCTCTCATTAATTGCGTAAAGGTATCTGTTAAAGGCAGGAACTATGACTAAGTCAAGCGTTCCTTGAGTTTTAGGAAATATTACGTCTTTTATTATTTTAAGATATATCCAGACTCGCTGTCCATTAATTACGCTATTATGTCTAAGAAACACAGGATGAATATGTCCCATAACAATTTTTTTTATATACGACCTGGCAATCGTCGGGATGGTATGGCCGTGAACTAGAAGCGTATCATCCAGAACCATTCCTTTGCTGCTTATGATGTTTACATTTTCTGGCATTAGGAACCTTATATTACTGTCATGATTACCGGGGACTAAATAAATATCTGTAATCTCAGAGAGGAGTTTTAAAAACTGAGGGATTTTGTGCCACTCTTGTTTACTGATTGACCCGACTGTACTTTTCAAATCACCCAGTAAAATCACAGAGTCTACTCTGTTAGATTTAATAAGATCCGATAATTCTCGAATTATTTCGTCAAAAAATATCTCTTCATCAAAAGTAATTCCTCTACTGTATATATAAGATTCAAACCCAATGTGTAAATCTGATATTACCATATATCGTTGTCTCTTTATGTCTTCGTCAATTAGCAAAGCAGCCTTTGAATGTATGGGGCGTATACTTACCACACTATCAACTTATTGGAATCAATCGAATATTTAATGTGTTGCGGTTTACTAACCTTTCATTTTGGTATGATTATAAATGATTATTAAATATTAGAATAAATTGCATTCATTTTATAGTACTTATAAATCCTAATGTCTTTAAAGCAATAATTACGATATTGGTGTTTTAACGAGGAGGCACAGGAAGAAATGCTTTAGAAGAAATATCTTCTTTCTAGAGATTTTGACCTATCTGCATATAAAATTGTGTTAAATACCAATCAGTCAGGGCTCTCTATACACTGTATTACGTGAATAAGGTTAGGACAATAAATCCACAAGGTTTTACATCCGGTCAGAATATAGTCCAAGATGCAATAAAGCACGAAAAATTAACAAACATCGTGACAAGATATTTAGAAATAGATCATTTTGTGATGCCCACACCCATAGAGAATATTTTTGCTATAATTGTAAGTATATGAAGTGACACCATTTCGCGATTGTCATGTATGAAAGGCAGGACATAAGGGTATGTATAAGTTATGATTGCTCCTCAGGCAGTATGCTCTTTATGGACACCGAATGAAAAGGAGGTTCAATAGATCGATGTTTGACAAGAATATATTTGAAAAAGCAAAAGATATGATTGGGAATGTGACAAAATTCCAAAAGCAGAGTAAATAGAACGCAGTTTATGTGGAGCGTAACAAATTCATCAAAGATTCTAGTTACAAGGAAGGCTAGTTTTGTTACAACCATATATATTCGATGGATGCAGCCGAGGAAAATGCATGATAGTAGTTCATGAAAGACCTCATGTCTCTGGAAAGGAATCTAGAGTAATAGCATCGCATGGCATGGTTGTTATAACGTAACGGATAAGAACCAAACTACTATGACAAAATTCATGATACTAGAAGTGTTCCTCAAAAAACACGACTGTTTCAATCTCCTTATCGTAGAATACTGATAATAACCCTCATCTTCCTTTCTGTAGTCATATTTAATAATAGAAGATTAGTATAACAATCATCACTGGTAGAAGCTATAGTCTTCGCTCTATACTTTCAATACACTCATGATTAAACAAAAAGAGCATCTTATTATTACTTCTACATTTTATTTTCAAATGACCGTACAGCGAGAAACAGTATTTGATCAGATATAGAATCGTTACTTATGGTCTACTAATCTTTTTTATTGACAAGAAGTCATAATAAATTCTGCCTAAAGGTCTAGTCAACGAGAAATTACTTTTTAATATTTATAAAAACTCAACTAGAGGCCTCTGATTAATAATAATTATTTTAGAGTCATGAGTAACTTTAACTATAAAATTTTCTGCTTTAAGTTGTTTATGATCAAGATAACAGGGTAACAAATGTTCTGATTTTAATTTATTATATGTCTATAGATATTTATGAGAAGTTTTTATATTATTAGTCATATTTATGTAACCAATATGAAAAAAATTCAATCTGAACGAATTGATGACATAGTAAATTGTGGAGGAGTGAAACTGCATTTCTTTCAACCTAGTGGCAGAATGCTCTGGACTGTAGTGGGTAGAGACAGCGAGCACTGGCTCGAATCCAGAACTAGAATTTTGTTCATGCAAGAATTATTATTTTCAGGCACTTTCTAGTTCTGAGCCCTGCTACCATCTAAAAAGTCTTACCCAAGCTGCATTTGAGAAGAAATTTGTAACTATTGAATTTGATGATTCTGAATATATTAGATTTTTCAAGGCAGTGATATCAGATAATGCGAACAAATTGTTAAACGAGTGAAATATCTTTAGTCGTTGTTTCTTCTGCGTTTGGTTCTCCTGCTTTCCCGTCTATTGCTCTATATATTTCAGCAACATGTGACTGTTTTATAGTTTCGCCACCACGCTTTCCTATTTGACGGTAGAATTTTGGTCCATATTTCTCCCTAACGATCCCGCCACCTTTTTCTCCAATTTCACGATAAAAATCTATTCCATATTTCTCCTTTACTGACTCTCCGCCTTTCTCTCCTATCGAATGATAAAATTCTATTCCATATTCAGCTTTTACTGCTTCACCTCCCTTTTTTCCCGCGTGTCTTAGGCCTTCTTTGTCTTGAGCCCTTGCGTCGCCACCTGCCTTTGCTACTCTCGATCTAGTTTCAGAGTCTGCGGCGGCCAGGCCTCTTAAGTTGTGTGGAGCAATTCCTCCTTTTCTTGCTACTCTTAATCTCGTCTCTTCGCTTGCAGCTGCCAATCCTCTTTTTGTTTGATCTCCAATATCCATGTCCATGTTAGAAGATTACCGATATGGAATAAAAGGGGACTAGAAGAAAACTAGGGAACCTTTCTATCTCAAGCCATTCAAGTAATCGTTATATTGAAATGATTTAATATTCCTTCATTGGCGGA
Source organism: uncultured Nitrososphaeraceae archaeon (assembly GCA_963733025.1). Lineage (GTDB taxonomy): Archaea > Thermoproteota > Nitrososphaeria > Nitrososphaerales > Nitrososphaeraceae > JAJNBK01. The sequence goes on from CAVTCE010000033.1 coordinate 231,275, forward strand.
TGAAAGAAATATTTTAATTATTGGTTCTGGCGGAAGAGAACACGCTCTTGGATGGAAACTATCACAGAGTCCGCACGTAAGAAAAATATATTTCGCGCCTGGCAACGGTGGAACTTATGAGAATATTGATTTATATCCTATGCAATTTGACAAATTGTCATTATTTGCAAAGGAACACAAATGTTTTACTATTGTAGGTAGCGAAGGGCCGCTTGCTGAAGGAATAGTAGATTCTTTTGAAAGAGAAGGTCTAATGATTTTCGGTCCGACTAGGAAGGCTGCTCAACTAGAATCGAGCAAAGATTTTGCTAAAAAATTGATGAAGAAACATAATATTCCGACTGCCGATTATTGTACATTTTCAGATACGGAGAAAGCCAAAGAGTATGTTAACAAACAGAACTCAAAACTAGTCGTAAAAGCAGATGGGTTAGCCTCAGGGAAGGGAGTAATATTATGCGACAATGCCAATGAAGCAATAGAAGCCATAGATACAATAATGACTAAAAGAAAGTTCGGAGCGGCTGGTAATCGCGTCGTCATCGAGGAGCGTTTATCAGGTGAGGAAGCATCATTTATAGCCCTATGCGATGGCAAGGCAATTCTGCCATTAGCTTCTAGTAAGGATCATAAACGCATATTTGATAATGACAAAGGAGAGAATACAGGTGGAATGGGAAGCTATTCTCCTACCCTATTAATCGACGATGATTTAACTGAAAAAATAATCAAAAAAATAATGTTGCCAGCCGTCTCTGCAATGAGAAATGAAAATAATATCTTTAAGGGGTTTCTCTACGCTGGGATCATGATTGACAAAGAATCAAACGAGCCTTCAGTCTTAGAGTTCAATGTGAGAATGGGAGATCCAGAATGTCAACCTATAATGATGAGAATGAATTCTGATTTACTTGAATATTTCGAAGCAGCATATGAAGAAAAATTAGATTCAATGCCACCGTTAAAATGGAAAAAACAGTTTGCTGCGTGTGTTATCATGGCTGCTAGGGGGTATCCAGGAAATTATCATACAGGTGATATAATACAAGGCATTAGTTCCGACTTTGGTAAAAATGTCATGATATTTCATGGGAGTACAAAGCGCGATTCGCAGAATAGAATTATAACAGATGGTGGAAGAGTTCTAGGAGTTACTGCATTAGGTTATAGCATGGACCAAGCAACCAATAATGCATATTCTGCAGTTCATAAAATAAGTTGGGGAGACAATGGTCAATATTATAGAAAAGATATTGCAATGAACGCATTGGGACATTAGCAAAGCATAACTTTATCTTCAGTAGCCACAGCATTAACTCTTCGATCAAAGTGCTCGCGAGGAAGATTATTATTTAATAGTTGAATTTCAAATGCTAAACCTAGCGAGAAGACGCATTTTTTATTTTGAAGGTATCTGTCATAATAACCCCTTCCATATCCTAGTCTATACCCATTTCTATCAAAGGCAATGCCCGGAACTATAATCATATCTATTTCATCTACAGGTTCTGCAGAGGATGGTGATGGTTCTTTTATTCCGAATTTACTTAAAATTAGTTGGTCTCCCAAATCCTTTATATTTGATATCTTGTAAAAGAAAATTTTATCTCCTAAAGTTGCCGGCAATGCCAAAATTTTTTGCCCTTCTAAAACTTTGCTTAATATATTTAGGGTGTTAACCTCAGATCCTTTTGGATAATATGCTCCAATCACCTTTGCGGATCTAAAATTTGGAAGGCTGATAACCCGTTGTTGAATTACTATACTTTTTGTTTGAATTTCTCTCTCTGATAATGTATTACGTTTCTGCAGGATCGCCTGCCTAATTTTATTTTTAGCTTCAGATTTTTTTGAAATCAGATATTATCATTCCCTTTTATCTTAGATGCGGCGAAAACAGTATTTTTCAATAGCATAGATACCGTCATAGGTCCGACGCCTCCTGGTACTGGAGTAATCCAGGATGCCTTTTCCCTTACCCCTTCAAAGTCTACATCACCTGTTATTTTTCTCTTGTATCTTGTAATTCCAACGTCGATTACTATGGAACCCGGTTTTATCATATCTGAAGTCAGAGTAAAGATTTCCCGATTGCCAACTGCTGTAATTACTACATCAGCTTGCCTCAATTTATCTTTAAGATCCTTCGTTTTAGAATGACATATTGTTACCGTGGCATTTCGTTCCAATAATAGCATAGCAAGAGGTTTTCCAACGAGATTGCTACGATTAACTATAATGGCATCCATTCCTGTTACATCAATATTGTAAAAGTCTAACATCTGAATGATTCCTGCTGGAGTACATGGTTTTAGATAGGCAGAACCACTTAACAACAGACCTGCATTGAATGGTGTAAGTCCATCAACATCTTTAGCAGGATTAATAGTGTTAGATATAGCAAATTTGTCGATATTATTAGGAAGAGGCAGTTGAACTAAGATTCCGTGAATCTTTTCATCTTCGTTTAACAAATTGACAAGGTCCATTAATTCTCGCTGACTAACTGACGATGTCAATTTATGATCGGATGTAGTAATTCCTACATATTCGGCAGCTTTTTGCTTATTTTTTATATATGTAGCAGATGAAGGATCATCTCCAACGAGTATAGTAGCAAGGCTGGCTTGAATGCCTTGACTTTTCAATTTGTCAACTGCTTTTTTTACCTGTTTTTTAACATCATCCGCCACCGCTAAACCGTCAATTATTTTTCCAGTCAACTAATCAAGAGAAATCAGTAGGCACTATTTTGCGTTACTAGTCATGGATACATTTTCTTTTGTAAATTTCATATTTTAAAAGTTCCCAATCTATCGAAGTTAATTATTTTGCAAGTAATACCTTTCGACCCATAATTTTTATTTTGCCTTCTGCAAACAGCCTTACTGCTTCAGGATATAATTCATGTTCTTTTCTTAATATCCTTGCTGAAAGTTCTTCTTCTGTATCTGAGTCCATTACGTCCACTGCCCTCTGAAGTAGAATAGGTCCCGAATCTAGTCCTTGATCTACAAAATGTACGGTGCAGCCTGATACTTTGACACCATATTCTATTGCTTGTTTCTGTGCATGAAGGCCGGGAAATGAAGGTAACAACGCTGGGTGGATATTTAGTATTCGCATAGGATATTCTTTTACAAATTCAGCACTAATAAGCCGCATAAAGCCTGCTAAGCAAATGAGACCATACTCTGGTCTTACATCATATTTTTTTAACATAGAAATAATCTTCTTGTCATAATCCCACCCTTTCAAACCTTGACTCTGAACAATTTCTGTAGGAATTCCAAAATCTTCGATGGCAATTTTTAGTCCTCCCGCATCAATTCTATTAGAGATTACTACTGCAGGCTTGATGTTTTTTATATTTCCTGATTTTATTGCAGAAAGAATGGCAGCCATATTACTTCCTCTGCCCGAGATCAGTATCCCAAGCTTAATCAACAATATTTTTGTCGATACTTAAAGATAAATACCTAACAGACAGGCAAAGTGGTCCTCTTTTAATTATTCTGTTGTCATCTTATATTGTCACAAGAATGTTAAGAATGTTAAAATACAAGTCATAACAACAAATTAAAACTAACCAATTGGCTGCTAAAATTTGTTTTTCTCAATGCGGTATCGTTATTTACAGCGGTGGTAAAAAAATATTGCTTGATCCTAATAGACAGACGTACTGTGATATGACTTTTGTTTCACACGCACATACTGATCATTTACATAGAAAGTGTGGCAAACATGATCTTGTAAAAAGTAAGACTTTGGTATCAAGAGAAACTTCGTTGATCGCTGAAGCACGGGGATACAGATTAAGTGATTCACAAAAAGAAGAGGACGATGGATTTAAGCTAATTAATACAGGACATATTTTAGGTTCAAAAGGATTGTTAGTAAACGATGATGAGATTTATTATACAGGAGATATCTCAATTAAAGAAAGAGCATTTATGAGACCAGCTCTTATTCCGCAGGTCCATACATTAATAATAGAATCAACGTTTGGCAGACCACAATATGTTTTCCCTGATTTGCGCGAAGTCATACATAACGCCAACAAGATCATTTCTATGATGTATGATAAAGGAATTCCTGTCCTTCTAATGGGTTATCCTTTGGGTAAAGCGCAACTATTAACGGAACTTTTTGGGCATTGGGATCCGTTATATGTTCATGATTCTGTATATAACATGAACTCCATTTATTCCAAATTGGGCGTACGATTGAAGAGTACAATAAAACATTCCACGGCAGAAGACCAAAACCTTCTTTTAAAAAACAAGCCATGGATTATGATTACGCCATTATTTCATGGCAGAAATGGTTTTATAAAACGCATGAAAGAGAGATACGGGGCTATAACAATAGGATTTAGCGGATGGGCCGTTGATACAAACTACAAATTCATGATGGGACTTGACTATGCTTTACCTATGAGCGACCATTGTGATTATAGGGATCTTGTCCAAGTTGTAAAAAAATGTACTCCAAAAAAGATCTATACATTTCATGGATTCGCAATAGATTTTGCTAAGACATTGAGAAAGCTCGGTTTCGATGCTGAACCACTTTTAGATAAAGACATAAAAAGAGAAGAAAAAGATAAAGATAAAGAAGGTTCGTCTATTATTTCTCTTGATAGTTATATGAATTCTTGATTAATTATTTTTTTTCCTGGTCTCTGAAATATGGAATAACCTTATTACCAAACATTTCAATGTTCTTAAAGTAACCTTCGCCCCAGTACCTAATAATAAAATGATTTGTGCCGGCTTTAATGAAGCGTTCAAGCATTTCTATTACATCATCTGGTTTCCCTATGCCTATTGCTGTTCTTGCAACGCTATCAGGTATCTTCAATGCAGCTCTCTTCATCTGTTGCATAAGTTCTGGCTTATTCATGGCATATTCTGTAAAGTATCTTCGAAAGTCAAATTCTGAGTCTTGGGGTATATTATGAACTTTTAACAGCTCTGGCTTGTATAGACTAACTTTTACTGCGTTTCTCATCTTATTCCAAGCCTCTTCTCCATCATCTGTAAAATAAATGTCAACATCATTTGCGAATTGGAAGTTAGATAAATCTCGTCCGTATTTTTTTGCATGTTCTTTAATCACATTGGCATGAGAGCTGAATAATTCTGGTGTATAACCTATCGGAATCCATCCATCACCATATTTTGCACATAATTCGAGTGTCTTTGGTGCTCCTGCAGCAATATATACGGGTGGTCGTGGTTTACGAATACTTTTAGTCTGAAGGCATGCATTAATTAATTTGTAATAGATGCCATCGTAATTGACATGGTTATCTGGGTCAGATTCAAAAAGTCTTTCTATTACTTCTAATTGTTCCTGGAATTTAGTTACTGGCTTGCTAAATTCTATTCCAAAATCCACTACATTCTGTGCTTCTCCTGCTCCGATTCCAAGAACAGCCCTGCCTTTTGTAATTCTATCTAAAGTAATAGTCGAAAGCGCAATTGAAGATGGATGTCTTCTGATAGCGTCTGTTACACATGTGCCAAGTTCGACGTTCTGGGTAAGAGCTCCAATGGCCGCAAGCATAAGCCATGCATCATTAACAACAGCATTTTTCCACTGTGGAACGTTTGAATGATCCATTGCCCAAATCGAATCATAATCCATCCTGTCAGCTATCTGGCAAGCAGTAATAACCTGAGTTTCGTCTAGCCCCAGTCTTGCAACATTTAGTCCTTGTGTAAAACCAAATTTTGTTCTCATTTCAAAATCTTGGATCCTCCATAGGAAGTTAATAGCTGAAAGAATCTAGGAAATCCATTACTCATCTTAAAATAAGAAACAAAGTTAGCACCTATTTAAGTTTGTCTTGTGAATTAGAAGACGATCGCCCTTCTTCATCTAGAATCTGTGCGATAGTTATGTATTTGTATTACCAACCTCTATACACTATAAGACTACACAATATGTTATAAAGTATCTTCAAATAATAGGATGTGATTACATTGAAGCTGCCGTCATTTTCATTAAAAAACAATAATCATGTCATTCTGATGCAGTATAATATCTTTTTTATTTAAAGAAACAAACCACCCATTGTGTTGCAAAGAAGCTTTATATAAGAATTTGATGGAATTTGTAATGTCTAATATATGCTTCTACCTTCTGAAATTGAGGCTAAATCCTTGATTCCGGCGATCAGGGCCATTTTAGCAATGAGACTTATAAAAGAGTATGACTTAAAGGAAGAAGTTGTGGCTAATGTATTAGGAATCACTCAAGCTGCAGTAAGTAACTATTTAAGAGGGACAAGGGGTGATGTTGAACTTATATCTAAACTTAGCTCTTTACACGAAGTTATGCGCATGGTTGACGATATTGCAAGAGATCTCTCAACGAGCAAAGCCTATACTCCTAATACTATGGCCAAATTAATTGAGTTGTTCAATTATATGCGCCACACATTTATTATATGTGACGTTCATCACCGCATAGAGTCGAATATAGACGAGCAAGTTTGTGAGCAATGCAAAGGTACTCTTATGGGCGCTAGCATATGAGATATACCAAGAATTATCACTAGGTTATCATTCTCATTGCAGTCGAAAGCACATCAGCACCTGCAAGTAATCCCATACTCCCTTTCATAGCATATTTTTCGGTAAATCTTGGACTATTATCTTTTTTGATTCTGTTTCCTGATACCAATAGAGGGACTGGGTCGTCGCTATGTCCTTTTTTCACACATGGAGTGGAATGGTCGGCAGAAATAATTATGGTCGAATCACTAACATTTAAATTTTTTATAAGTGTTGAAAAGAACATCTTATCGATATCTTCAATATTCGTCTTTTTTCCTTTAGCATCGCCATCATGTCCATATTCGTCGGGTCCTTTTATGTGAACATAGATAAGATTAAACTTCTCCAAGTTCTCTGCTGCGACTATTGCTTTTTGTTCATAGTCAGTGACGTCACCAGCCTTAAAGGCTTTCATTCCTAAGACTTTGGAGATTCCAATTTCTACAGGCATATCTACAATACATGCTACATCGATTCCATATTTTCTATTTATTGGTTCTATGTATGGATATCTGTTTCCAGAATCCCGAACAAGTACAGCATTAATAGATTTCTTTCCTATTTTGGAACGGGCATTATTGACTGGATGATTCCTCAGTAATTTAGCAGCCTGATCTGTAAATTCATTGACCAATTTTGCTGATGTTTTTGCTGCCACTGTGTTTTCTTGGGGTTCCGATATGCCAATATGAGGTTTATCTATTGTAGGTTTGGCTATACCCATCCCGTTAATTCTGTCATAAGCCGGATCTGTATTTGATATCTTTTCGGATAACTTTATCTTGTCATGTCTAAAACGGATAGTTACTCTATGCGCAATGGTTGGCTCTATAACAACTGATGCGCTTGTGTCGCTAAAATGAATTTTTTTACTCAATGTTTCGCAAATTGATGCAGCTTCTTCCTTACTGATAATTCTTCCAGCTCTTCTGTCGACGATCTGCAAATTATCATCAACTGTAGCGAAGTTTCCTCGCATTGCTAGGTCACCTTCTTTGAAATCTATGTTGCAGCCAATTGATTCTATTACACCCCTGCCAACATAACTGCCATCATTGAAACTATAGCCTAGCATATTAAATACTGCTATATCAGACTGTGGAGCTATACCCTTTCCGACACTAATCACTTGCCCCATACATCCGTTTCTAGTAAGTGAGTCCATGCAAGGTGTGTATGCTGCCTCAAGAGGTGTCAAATCATTTAAGGAATGATGCGGAAGGTCACCAACACCATCAAGAAGAACATATACAATCCTGATATTGCTGCCTAAGTTGGGAAGACATATACGCCTCAGATCATTACTCATAAATTTATCTGTAGTGGAATATTACAATTACAGAGTCATCATATGGTTTCAGCATAACGAAGTGTAATTTTTAGATGTCTCTAAATAGAAATGATTAACACTTAACCATAAGTTGATAGTATCATAGTATCGTTTAGTCATATAATATCGATCCATTAGGAAGTTTTTCTGACTATATGGTTTGCGATACCTTTTTTAGAGTTAGAAAATATGTACACATATATACATTGGATAATATCGATTGACTCGATGATTTATTATCCAAATACATCAAAAATAATCTTATTAACAATATAAATACTAATTCGTTATAAATAATATTACCAGCTTTTTATTTTATTTTTAAGTATTTGACTGACAGCTAGAAATTGTTTGAGTTAAAATATAAGTATTTGTCCATTAATGTCATTTCAAAGAAATTTTACTATACTGCCTAACTATTAATAGTCTATCTTCTTTCTAGATACGTATCTGCTAACCAGATCACCATTCTCGTCCTTGCTTGCTAAAATGAATCGCCATTTTTTCTCTCTAGCTTCTCTTATGCCTATTCTCGTAGAGGAAATTATTCTCTGAGGATTTATTCCATTTTCTATATGAAGTTGAGTTCTTGCATTTGTCATGTCTTGTCCGTTTAGAGATTTGTCTATCCTTAGTGCCTGCGTAAGTTTTCCTGGTCCTGAAGACAACGCTAATTCGTCATCAGTATTACGTAAAATCTTCATAATACGAACACCTTCCAATGGTTGTAACGCCCTGATAAGAACTGCACCCGCTTTAACTTCAGAGGATCTTGCAGATACGTTTACACAATAGTGATTTCCATAAGTGAAATAAATATAAGCATGACCAGCTTCTCCAAACATTGGCCTGTTTCTAGGAGTAAGTCCTCTATAGGCATGACTTGCTGCATCTTCATCGAAACCGTATGCTTCTGTTTCAACAATCAAGCCTGACAATCTGTATATTTTATTATTTGATTCACGAATAATACGAACAAGTTTTTTTCCAAGTAACTCTTTTGCAACAAGTTCAGTAGATCTGTAATAGAATCGCTGATTTGGAATATTTAAATAATCATCTTTGCAATTGTCAAATGACATAGATACGTCAACTTGGAATAGCAAATATTTGGTTTTCGATCGGTAATAGAGTAAGCGATCTATTCATACATTGTAACAATTAGCAGATATACCATTTTAATATATATCTATAAACAATCAAGTGCATCTATGAATAAAGTACGCATCTATGTTTGATTTTTTAATATCTGCAATAGGAATATTGGCTAGCATATTTGCCCTTTCGAGTACAGTACCGCAAATAATCAAGGGCGTCAAAACTAAGAAAATGGATGATGTGTCTGTCTGGCTAATACTTTCCTTAATCGTTGGGTTGTCATTATGGGTAATATACGGAATAGGTAAAAGTGATGTTGTGATCTTAGGAGGAAATACAGTAGGAGTGTCATTAAATGTTGTGCTTCTTTTTCTAAAATTTAGATATTCCAGGAATCCTATTAGCTAGAACAAGATTGATATTAACAAATGAAAAAATCTATGTTAAAGCCATTAACGTAGATAAAGAATATGAGAGAGACTTTTCTTCAGTCAGAGCTTTTTATGTAGGAAATAGAGATAATCATTTATCTTAACTATTCTGCCTGTATAGAAATAATACAAACCATATGAGGAAAATTTTGATGGTGAGTATGTCTATCTGTTATCACATGCTACATTAATTTTTGTCTATAATATTTTCAAAATAATGAAGGTACTTATACTAATCATCTTCCTCTTCCTCGTTTTTTTGCTGGTCTTCTTCTTCTCCTACTCCTTCTTCTTCTTCTCCTCCTACTGCTTCAAACGTTATTGATTTGGATATTTCTTCATAACCAGCTGCAGATGCATTAACATCAACGCTAAAGGTGCCAGGATCAGAGTCTTCATCAAGTTCCCAGGCATATGCAACAATCCCATCATCATCATCATCAAATTCCTTAGTGTCGCCAGAAGGGTATGTCACCATACCATCTATATCAGCGTATTGTATCGTTTCATCTGATATTGCATCTATTACGGTAACTGTTACAGTCTGCTCATCTCCTAGGCTGATTGGATCCTCCGCCACTTCTATTTGTATCATCATTTTTGAAACTTTATTTTCACTATTGGAAGCGGCGGTAATGGTGTTATTCAAGGCAGAGGAAGATGGGATATCTCTGACAAGCATATTCATTACATCTGTATCCGTAATACCTTGCTTATCTTTAACTGTCAATTCAAATGTAAACATGGTATCCAAAGATACAGTGGGAGAAGTAAGTGTCAATACCTCTTTATCGACACCTGCTGATGTATCCAACAATGGATTGCCTGCAGTCTGTTTCCACGAATAATTTAAGCTGTCGCCAATATCTGGATCGCTACTGGCGCTACCTGAAAGGGTTAGAGACATATTTTCATTTATTTCCAAATCTGGACCCGCATTAGCAATTGGAGCATTATTACTGGATGAGAAAGAAGTATTGCTAATAGGTGCCTCTCTCACTAGAACATTTGTAGAGTCAGTCGCTGTTAAACCGTTATTATCACTCACTGTTAATTCGAACGTAAAAGTAGTATCAGAAGATACACTAGGAGCGGTAAATGTCCAAACTTTTGTTTCTGCGTCCCCTAGAGTTATCAGTGGATGAGGATTTTGTTTCCAATTATAAGATAAGATAATACCATCAGGATCGATACTTTCAGAAGCATTAAGACTAATACTTGAACCTTCATTAACTATCAAATCACTACCGGCGTTAGCTACGGGTGGAATTAATTTTAGTTGTGCTCTTCCTTCAATAGAGGTTGTATTGCCAAAGTTAGACTCTCTATTTTCACGAAATGAGGGAGCAGGAAGTAGATATGGTTTGGTATTATTTGCATCTACTTGTTCTTCCTCTGTACTTGAGATCGCTGGCTCGATACTTGCGTCAAGATATTCTGACAATATAGAAATAGGAGGATTTTCTGATTCAACTTGTAACGAGTCATTATTTCCATCTGTAACAACCTTTTTAGAGACTATAGAATCACGATTCTCATATGATAATGGATGTTCTGTCTCTGCAGTTATTCCAGTAACATTTAGAGAATAATATTTTGTAGAACCTGGAATATCTCCACATGATACTTTTGCAGTAAGTTCATTATTTCCCTCATTTATCATATGATAATTTTTGGAGTATTCAAAAGACCATGTAGAAAAATCATTTACTCCAGCCGGACCTGTTGCTGTAGCAGTTTGAAATGGTTTTAAATCATTCCAATCCAAATAAACCTGACAAGCAGTGGTCGCATTATCCGTCGAAATTCCTGAAACATTAAGTTCACCGATTGGAACTTGTTGACCTTGGTAATGAGAGGTAATTTTTACGCCAGGCATATTATTAGCCTCTCCATATATAGAGATAGGAGCAACAGTCGACAAAGCTATGAATATCAAAGTTAAAAGAATTGGAAGTTTAGTGTTAAAGTGAATAGCTTTATCCATCACGAGATACAAAACAAAGATAAAAAATACTTTTAAGTAGTGTTGTTAAAAGGCTTAGAGCTGATGTCTAATATATACAATCTTTTTAATAGATGGTAAATCAATATTTGTCATAATCAAATACACATATTTGAGCAATTCAGATTTCATTATATCTTTGAACCCTTGATTCAATCAATCTAATGAAGCTAATAGTCCCGCTACAAGTAACACAATACCTAGTGACAATTATTGGTGTTTGATCCAACATTTTATCATGCATATAATAGAAGATAATAAAGTAAAATGATAAGATTCACAGTAGGACAACCAGAGCAGCTTGTGTGTTGCAATACAAGCTTTCTGATTATAGGCAACTCATAGAATAACTTATTCAAGAATAAATTACCAATGTATATCGAGTATCTCTGACAGTTGAATTATTTTTCGTTAGGATCGTCTTCAAGCGTCCAAGGAAACCATTTTCCAATTATCTTTGCCCAATCAATTTTTACATAAAGGTATACCATTATCCCCAGCACAATAGCACTTGCAACAGCTCCAGCAACTAAATATCCAGGATCGGTAGATTCTGAACCAAGGTTTTCAATGAACGGTCTTCCTAAAAAAACTGCTCCTAATACAATTATTTCATTCAGAACAAATTTTCCAAGCAAGGTTGCAGTTGCGAATTTCCAAGGGTTATACTTTGCTAGTCCAAGAGGAATATAGACGAGATCATCTGGTATAGGAGTAAGGGCGGCAGCAAAGGCTCCTGGCCAACCGTACTTTCTGAGCAGCCTTTGAAGAGGAAGTATTCTTCTCTTTGTCCTAGGGCTCAGGATGTTTCGGCCATAATAACTCACGTAGAATATTATCATTTTTGCTATAACCGCTCCGATTGCACTAGAAAGAGCTAAAATATGAGGATCTAATTGTTTGTTAAAAGCTGCGGTGACAAGTACAGGAAAATATGGTATAGGAATGAAAACTATAATGCTTCCGACAAAACTTATTAGTAGTATTCCCAAGTATCCAAAGTCATCGTAGAATGCAAAGATTTCGTCTATATTAACCAATTAAACTACCTCGATGTATACGTCGTTATATCTAGTTGTTAGTCAATAGACTAATAATTGTATCCGAGTTAACTATAGCGAAGAGCATATATGAATTTCTGTAGGACGAGATTGACATGACCTGCATAGTTATTTTGGTTTATTTATGAGTTATGTATGGTCGTCTCGGTTCATCGTCAGATAAAAACGGTAAAAATTATGTCTTTTTATTTTTTTTAATATTTCTCTGTATTGATATGCTTTTTCAAATTGGCCATAATGGATAGGGTTCTGTTAACTTAGTGGATCATTCATTTGCGCGTTAACCGCCGGGGCATCAATAAGGTTGTTAACTATCAGTGTATAGGAAACCTTGTCAGTGTGTATTTTACTTGATATCTTTCGATGGCTATGTTGCCCTTTCAACACTATATCATTCCACGCTTGTTTATGTTCAAATTTAATAACTATTTCTTTCTCTACTGATTCTATATAATGGCTTAAAAAATTATCAGGATTTTTCATCATACGTAGATAATATTTGAGTGTGGGTTCAACACTATTTATTATTATTATTATTATCTTCGATAACCATGTATTCTATTAAATTTTAAGTACTTCAGAATTTATTGCATTAGTATCTGTATACTCATCACTAGTTGTTAATAGATACTAGCAATTCTGGTATATTTATTTTGGATGGTTAATACTCAATTAACATATGTGAGCTTCAATGTGAGAATAATTTTTTATTATACTATTGTATGGTAGGATGACTATAAAAGAAATGGAAGTACGAGAGGCATTATTAAATTTGTATAACTTAGTAAGCTCTAGCAAAGACTGCAATTTTCTTTGCCGGCTGATGACAATATATACAAATAGTTGAATTAGATTCTTCCTGTCCTTCAAATGGAATAACTCGAATATCTGCTCCTGTTTCTTCTTTTATTTTATCTTCACATTGTCTATCGGCGCACCAGCCAGCTGAGACAAACCCACCTTTGTTCTGAACAGTCGATTTTAATGTTTCATAACTTGTCGTTTTGGTAATATTATCTTCGAGAAGTTTCTTGGCTCTATTTAGCAGATTGCTTTGAATTTGATCTAGCAGAGAGATCACATGTTCAGTAAATTTTCCCCGTTCTACAAGCATTTTATTCTTAATATCCCGTCTAACAAGCTCTACTTGACGTTTTTCAATATCTCTCGGACCTATATTTATTCGGAGAGGTACACCTTTCATTTCCCATTCATTGAATTTCCATCCAGAAGTATACTCGTCCCTTTTATCAAGATGAGATCGGATTCCTGATTTTTTTAATTCAATATGTAGCTCATTGGCAGATGATTTTACCATCTCTTCGTCCTTGTGTTTGTATATTGGAATTATGATCACTTGAATAGGTGCTACCTTAGGAGGAATAATAAGGCCTTTGTCATCGCCGTGAACCATTATCAATGCTCCAATTAGCCGCCAAGACGCTCCCCAAGATGTCTGCCAGGCAAAATGATCTTGTGTGTCCTTTCCAACATATCTTATTTCAAAAGGTTTGGAAAACCTTTGTCCTAAATGATGGGAAGTACCCATCTGTAATGCCTTCCCATCAGACATCATTGCTTCCAATGTAGCAGTATATTCTGCACCAACAAACTTTTCTTTATCACTTTTCAATCCAGTTAGAGTTGGGATGGCTAAATCATTTTGAATCAATTCATTGTAAATAACTAGAATTGACATAACTTCCTCTTCTGCTTCTTTGCGAGTAGCATGGACTGTATGTCCTTCCTGCCAGAGAAACTCTGAAGTCCTCACGAAAGGCTTTGTTGCTTTTATTTCTGCACGTAATGCAGTATTCCAATAGTTGATTTTTAATGGTAGATCTCTGTAGCTTCTCACCCACTTCGCAAATATTGAGTATGCAAGAGTTTCTGAGGTAGGGCGTAAAGCAAGCCTCTCTGACAGGCTGTTATCTCCTGCTTTCGTTACCCAAAATACTTCTGGCGTAAATCCTGCAAAGTGATCTTCTTCTCTTACGAGAAGACTCTCTGGAATTAACACAGGCAAAAAGCCATTCTGATGTCCTGTTTCCTTGAACTTACTGTCTAATATATCTCGGATAGATTGCCAAATGGCATAACCATATGGAGGAAGAACTATGAATCCTTTTACAGGTGCATAGTCAGCGAGACCGGCTTTTAGCACTACTTGCGAATACCATTCACTAAAATTTTCATTTTTTTTAACTGTGATTCCAGTCTCCTTCACAGAATCCAACATTCACACGCAGAGGGATTGGCTTTATGAAGTTTTGGTGATTCTATAACGGCTCGCCTTTGCAGTACACCTTTCCCGAAACTCTACTATGAAAGTTCTTACAAACATAACATTGGATAAATCCTACTTCGGTTTTTAGGACAGGGCAATCCACAGCTTCTAACTTCATACGTTTTAGCATTTTAGGACTAACCCCCTTCAGCTTGAGTTTACCCTTATCATCCATCATACCAATACTTTGCAATTCTTTTTTCGCTTCGTCAGTTAATTTAATGGATTTTTCAACCTCTTTAACAGGGACTAAATATTTAGTTTCGAAGCTCTCACTCATGATAACAAAAGAAGGCAATAGTCATATAAGATCCTTCCTGATAACTAAATCTGTTTAGGCAGCCTTCCAAATTTTTAGACATTTGATTAATTACAGAGGACTGAGAGATCATAGGAGTGAGATGCTTTTCCTTTCTCGGTTCCCAGATTGTTTTAGCGAACTCAGAATGAGAACATAATTCTCATTCATAGTTTGATCATCCCTTAATTTTGAAGCATTTTGTATATTTAGTTATATGAGAGATGTCCACACAAAAAAAGGATAAGTGACGAAAGATCTTTGACTTGACTAGCCAAATGTCATTTGAAAAGATCAAAACCAGATAGTCTTTATAAGCGATTATTTTAGTTCATTGCAAAGGAAAATAATAAGATTATAAAAGCAATTCAATAGTATACCAGCATTAAATATTATTTAACTTAGAAACCAGGTAACATTCTCAGAGGACCTTAATACTCTTATTAGTTAAGCTCTTTTGAGAAGCAATGAAAGATTTTTATTGATTTTATCGTGGCGTCAATTACAAGAAAAAATCAATATTTATAAAATATGCTGGTCGTTTGTGTATTAATCGCCATTTAAGGAGATAATATATTTATTTGACTAGTGACTTTTCATAATTAAGACATTTAAAAAATAATAGTTAAATTTTTATTTATATCGATAAATTAGAGAACCTTAATATATGTTCATTGGAGAGGCTTATATAATCACACTACAATGCTAATCATTTTTGATGTAGAGGGTGTTCTGCTTAATGCTGAATATCTTCCAGTTTTAGCACAAATGATGGGTCCGGAGAAGGAAAAGCAAATATGGGATATTACAAAACAAGGTATTCGCGGAGAGATCAAATGGGAAGAAGGTCTTGTTCAACGTGTCAATGCACTAAAGGGAATTGCTTTTGAAGATGCTAAAAGAATAGGCGAAAATTTACAAATTATGCCCGGGGCCAAAGAGCTTTGTTCATCTCTAAAAAAGGCTGGCTGGAAAATGATTGCTGTCTCTGGAGGGTTCACCATAATAACTGATAGACTAAAAGACGAACTTGGGCTAGATAAAATATTTTCAAATGAATTGATATTCACGAACGGTAAGTTAGATGGTATAAATGTTCACGTCACATCAGATAAGGCAGCTGTAGTAATACCAACAATAAAGAAATGGGGTATTAAAAAGGAAGATACTGTAGTAGTAGTAGACGGTGCAAATGATTTGAAGTTGTTTTCGTTAGCGGCATTCACAATAGGATTCTGTCCGGTAGATAAGGTTAAGGAGAAATCAGATGCAGTTATAGAAATACGTGATCTAATGTTATTACTTAACTTATTAGAAAAGAAATTTGGAAACGCGGTTCTTGCACAGCGCAATAATAGTTAATCAATTTTTTATATCGTCAACGTTTATCTTGCTTTAATGGTTCATGCTAAAATAGAAATTATTCCAATTCATATTCCTGCAGCTATAAAACCAGAGGATAAATTAGATTTGATAATTTTAGAATCTATATGTCAAGCTCATGAAAATCTATATGACAGAGATATCATAGTTATTGCACAAAAAATTATTTCAAAATCCGAGGGTCGAATAGTGAACCTTAATATCATCAATCCATCAGATAAATCTATCCAGCTAGCAAGAAAAAATTGCAAAGATGCGCGAATTATTGAAATGATTTTAAGCGAATCAAAAGAGGTAATAAGAGAAGATAGAGGAGTAATAATAGTAGAAACAAGACAGGGTTTTGTCTGTGCAAATGCAGGAATAGATCAGAGCAATGTTGAAGACAGTGACAATCATGTGGTTTTATTACCAATTGATGCGGATGAATCTGCAAGGAAAATTAGACATTCTATTAAAAAGCAAACAACAAAAAGCGTAGCAGTTGTAATAACAGATACCTTCGGTAGGCCATTTAGGGAGGGACAAACCAATATTGCAGTAGGTATAGCAGGAATAAAACCAATAAAGAGTTATGTAGGCACTATTGATATGTATGGAAAGAAATTGAAGGTGACAGAAATTGCGATAGCGGACGAAATTGCATCTGCTGCCGAGCTTGTAATGGGCAAATCGGATCGCATCCCAGTGGCCATAGTAAGGGGTTATAAGTACGAGGCAGAAGACAAATGCTCCATTTCATCCCTGCTAAGGAGAAAAGAAAAGGATTTGTTTCGATAATAAGATGATAGGAATGTCATTATAGAAAGAAAATTGCCATTAGTTACTTTATCCAATCTGCCAATCTTCTTCTAAACTCCATTTTGTAATTTCACAGATATTACAAATGTAAAGCATCTCAATAAGGTTATACTAGCGTAAAGCTTAGATATTTTCCAACGTCGCTACAAAAACAGATATCAAACGATTAGGACTTTTTCTAAAGAGTTTCTATGAAGATATTTTATAAAATTATACTGATTATTGATGTTATATAAAAGGTTGAAGATTCTATTTTTTATAATTTCCCATCGATATAAAACAAATGACTTATATAACTCAATTGAACTATAATAAAAAATTCTATTTAAGACTGTTTAATAATACTCTCTGTAACATTCTATTCTTCTATGTCTTCATAAACATTTAATATAATGATGCAATATCTATTGTATTCGTTAGTATGAGTACTAAAAGTGACGAGTCCATAACTAAAACTATTGATGTCAGAGGGCTTTTTTGTCCTGAACCAGTATTTCGTACTAAGATCGAGATGGAAAAACTGGCAATAGGCAATATACTTAAAATACTATCTGATGATCCAGAATCTGAGGAAGATGTCTCAAGGTGGGTAAAAAGAAACGGTCATGAAATTTTATCAATAAACAAAATTAAAAAAGATCTTGAGTTCACAATTAAGAAGGCAAAGTAGAATGACAACTGTCGCTCGACCTAATATAATTGACCAAGTTGGTCGTACTCCCTTAATAGAACTTACTTCATTCTCAACTAAGCATATTAGATTTTATGCAAAATTGGAATGGTCTAATCCGTTTGGCTCTGTGAAAGATAGAGCTGCATATTGGATGATAAAAGACGCAGAGAAGAAAGGTATATTAAAGAAAGATAAAAGCATTATCATAGAGCCTACTTCTGGAAATACTGGCATTGCTTTAACTGGTATTGCATCATCATTAGGATATAAGGTTGAAATTGTTATTCCTGAGAAAGTCAGTGAAGAAACAAAAACGATCCTAAGACAATTAGGAGCAACTCTTCATGAGACATCTGACGATCTGTGCCCCAGAGTAGGAGCTGGGACGGATCAAAGTATAGCACTCGCGAAGGCAATATCAAAACCTAGGCCAGATATCTATTACATGCCAAACCAGTATGAAAATGATGCGAATTATTTCGCTCATTATGAAAGTACTGGTCCTGAGATTTGGAAGCAAACTAATGGTAATATAACTCACTTCTTTACTGGCTGTGGTACCGGTGGAACTATTACTGGAACCGCTACTTTTCTTAAGGAAAAGAATCCGAATATTAAAGTAGTCGCAATCCAAGCTCAGAAGAATCATCTCTTACAGGGTCTGAGAAATTTTGAAGAGTCTTCAATGCCAGATTTATTTAGACGTCGTGAAAAAGTTGTTGATGAATGGATGACTGCCACTAATATTGATTCCTTTAATATGGTTAAGCAGCTGGTAACAAGAGAGGGTTTACTAGTAGGCCCTTCGTCGGGATCTGTCTTGTCATCTATGTTAAAAGCCGCTGAAAAACTAGACAATGGTCATCTTGTAGGAATATTTGCAGATGATGGAAGAAAGTTTAGAAGTCTTTATCTGAAAGAAAATATCTTTAATAAGGAAGAATATGATAATGCTCTCCTAAGTGCAAAGAATATCTCTGATATTGCGTATACACTTCGCTAAGTATTGTGACAAACTTTTAATTTCCATGTCTTCTTTCAGTCAACCATTTTTCTACATCTAATGCAGCCATACATCCAAATCCAGCTGCAGTTACTGCCTGACGGTATCTATAATCATGTACATCTCCCGCCGCAAAAACTCCCTCTACACTTGTCTTTGTCTGGCTCTTTAAAATAATGTAACCTTTATCATCCATCTCCAGCTGACCTCTAAATATAGCAGTGTTAGGTTCATGACCTATTGCAACAAATAATCCTCCTGCCTGAATTACCTGTTGTTTCCCATTGTTTATATCCTTAATAACAACAGTTCCGATTTTCTTATCACCTTTAATATCAGCTACAACACTGTTCCACAAAAAATGGATCTTGGGATTCTCGAATGCCTTCTGTTGAAGAATCTTACTTCCCCGTAATGACTCCCGTCTATGGATTATCTTTACAGATTTGCCAAACTTGGTCAAGAACGTTGCCTCTTCCAATGCGGTATCTCCTCCGCCAACAACGATTATATCTTCACCTTTGAAGAATGGACCATCACAAGTGGCACAATATGATACTCCTCGACCGGCAAATTGCTGTTCTCCTTCAATCCCTAATTTGCGAGGAGAGGCACCTGTACAAATTAATACAGATTCTGCTTCATAATTTTCCGAGTGTGTTGTTACTATAAAGGGCCTTTTACTAAAATCAACTCGAATGACTTCATCGTCTACAATAACTGTACCAAACCTTTCTGCTTGCTCTCTCATATTCATCATCAGCTCTGGTCCAAATATACCATTAGGAAAACCAGGATAGTTTTCTACCTCACTTGTAGTCATTAACTGTCCGCCAGGAAGGGTACCAGAAATGATAAGAGTTCTAAGTCTTGCACGTGATGTATAAACTCCAGCTGTATAACCTGCAGGTCCTGAACCAATGATGATTACTTCAAATGCTTGATTCCTATCGACATGGCTATCTTGTTCTTTTGCGGCAATCTTAGACATTAATATTAAGAGATAAAAAGGATAGCACCATTTAATAATTTGTTCGATATCAATTTCCAGATATAGGTGGCGTACATCTATTTCATTTTATAAAAATCTTTCAATAAGATTTTCATTAGAAGTAAGAATATCTGTAATTTATATAGTTGCCAAAAATTAACTGATAAGAAATATAAATTGTATTCTTCAATTACAAAGATGTACCTATTAAAATATGAAGGATTAAATCAAACACCTTTGAGGAATTTATCGAGCAATAGAAGATCTCTTTTACATATTCTTTGACTATTTACTTGAGCCCTTATCAGACCATCTTGCCAATGAACGTTAAAAAGCTTACAACCGGCATTACTGCAAAATGGGTTTCCGTCTGTCAATAAGAAAAAAAGTGCTTGAATAATATATCCAGTTGTAATAGAGTTTTATCCTATGATCAATGTAGTCAATATCTATTCCTGCAAACTCCTTCTTTAAATTCCTTCTTTAAATCTTCTATCTCTCCAGCCATGGGGATCCAATGCAATCTATCTTAGATAGAAATCCTTGGGCTTTGCGGCATCATCAAATATTTTTCAAAAAGTATGCTGTTATTCATATCTGATTTACTTCCTATCTCAGGTTGACTATGATATAGTTGGCTTATCTCTGATATTTGTAGCGAGGCGAGTTCTTCTGCTAAACAATTAACAGATATGGACTTTGTGACGTATTGCAGAAAAGGGATTCTTATATCCATTGTACAGTTGAAGAAATTCTACCTATCTCTTCAGTGACTCTTTTCAGACAGATTCAAATTTCTGACTTTAAAATTAGAATAAAGATGAATATATATAAAGTTCAGTATTACTTATTAAAGAAATAGAAAGAGAAAGAGAAAGAGATTTCAAGTTTCAATGCTATTTATCTTTAATTTAGGAGTCGCTCTTACCTCTTTTAGTTTACCCAGTGCTACTTCTGCAGCCCTCTTTCCAGAAAGTAGCATCGAACCAAATGTTGGTCCCATTCGTGGTAAGCCGTGTGTCTCTGTTACTGACATACCGGTTGCTATCAACCCTGGAAAGATCTCATCAGTATTATTGACTACATCGTCTTCACCTCCATCCACCCACATAGGATCCATTCCCTTCCACTTGACGTAACCACGATCCATTAAGCGTTTTACAGCAACAGAGTCGTGACCTGATGCGTCTATGACAATTTTACTTTCAAGTCCGACGGGGTCTACACAAGTTATATTTCTAGGAAGAGCTGAGACAGGCATCCAATTAACGACAACACCACATACTCGATTCTTTTTTAATATCAAGTCATCGAATTTAGTTAATTGCAAGAATCTAACGCCCGCATCGCAAGTAGCGGCAATTAGTTTTGAGCATGCGTGTGGTCCCCATGTAGCGTAAAGTCCTTCGTTTACCTTCCTATATGGGACACCGAGTTCATCCCAGACCTTTTGTGCTGGAGCTCTAACCGTTACAGGATTCATCATATAACCCCCCACCCAATAACCGCCACCAACATAGTTATTCTGTTCAATAATGAGTGTCTTTACGCCCATTTTTCCTAATTCCCTGCCTGCCGATAATCCACTGGGTCCTGAGCCAATGATAATTACATCAGAATCTGTAAATTCTGTTATGGTCTCATGAAACATCCCGGCAATAGCGCGAGTGATTTCTTTCTCGTTCACATCAGCAAAGATCTTTGTCATATATGCTTCTTCTTTTACTACTAGGTATTAATACATTATCTGCTAAAATTACGTTAGGATAAATATACTAATTGAATAATTTTGCTCTACCTTATACACAATTTATCAATTGATGCTATTATTGTTTAATAAAAGAGATGTATTTAGAATTTAAGCATATGCTTATTTGATCGTATATAAGTTATTATCTTTCATTTCATTATGAATATTTTCAGACTATGAAATAGTGCGATAATGCAAAATTATAAGACAACAATATCATATCTTTTGCAATGCAAACAATTTGAGAAAAATCTTGTGAATTATAATGGATATTAATGAGTGTTCACTCTTCAATCTTTTATGGGCTTAGTTACCTGATTGTTTCGGATTTTGGAATCAATGTCCGTGAGTAATTGTATCAAGTCAGACCTATGAGAGTTAAGATACTCTTGCCCCTTGTCTTTTAATCTTATCTGAAATAGTCTAAGATCTCTATGCTCGTCAAAGAATTGTTCTATCATGGCACTCCCATGTTTCATAGGATTGATGAGATAGTCAAAATCCTGGATGGTTGAATTGACATCCCCCTTTTCTACAGAGTCTTTTGCTCTGCCAATAATTTCGATGATGTCTTTCAATTGCTGCACTGGAGCAGAAATTTCTTTGCTTTTTCCAAGAAGACCTGAACGTTTTGCTGTACCAACTTTATAGGCTATTTCATTGGCAAGTTCGTAATATTCTTCCCTGCTTGTCAATGACTTTTTTTCTTTTTTAATAATTAATCCTTTCATAGATAATCGAGTTACGGCATCTTCGACATCTTCCTTATCCATTGCAGTAATCCATACAATCTTTCCCACATAATCATATCCTTGTCTGATAGATTCTAATACTACAACCTCGATAATTCGCCGGAATCCTTCCTCCGCTCTAGCATTTTCAAAGTCTCTATCACGGACCGCTTTCTTGGCATTGGAAATATCTATTTCTATGGAACGCTTTAAGGCTTCCAATCCTTCATCTATCCTACCACTCAAAGTAAGATAGCATGCTTCATTATACCAAGACATCCCATCATTAGGGTTAATATCAATTGCTTTTTCGCACGCCGCTATAGCCTTATCATAATTTTTCATTCTATAATATGATAAACCTTTCAAATTCCAAGCTTCTGCATTATTAAGGTCGATTTCTAGTGCCTTATCATATGAGGAAATAGCAGCGTTATATTCATTCATGTGAAAATGAGCATAGCCTTTTTTGATCCATGCATCGACATATTTTTGATCTATTCTTAGTGCAAGTTCAAAACTGCGAATGGCATCCTCTAATTTTTCATTCGCCATGTGATTTATCCCTTTCTTGTATAAATCACGTTTTCGAAACTCAAGATCTTCGTTATAATCCGTTTGCTGAGTATTATTTTCGGAAGGAGTATTAGAATATTTCGTGTTTTTCCTTCCTAGAAATCTGCCCATTGAATAAATTGCTCAAATCGCAGATAAATACATTTGGACTAGAATAACAATTGCTTATACCAATCCATTATGTTTATTTATGCTATGCATTGTTAAACCCGGTAGACAAAAGGTAGATCATTGGTTCATAGAATGTCCTATTTTTGCTCTCTTAGTCGACATTCTTACCAACTCTTTATTATAATAATCAACAAACAGATTGAACATTTTTTGACGTCTTTTGATTTACACTTTCTCTTAGCGCATGGAGACAGCCATCAAATCCTCAGTTCTATCTTGATACAACTGATATAGTTCTCTCCCGAAATGGTTTTGTATATGGAACGAAGATGACGCTCTAGTTTTGAGAATTTAGTGTTTTAGGATATTAATTCTTCCAACATTGGTATTAACAAGTTTTTTTCCATAAACAATAGATAATAACGAATACAGAAATTGTTTTGCAATAAAATATGTTTCTTCCAAAGACTATGAATATGCTTTTGCTGTATTTCTCGATAAGAACGGGGTCTGAATGTGTATAAGTGTCGTATATAGCTTGTAGCTTTTGTTGATGTTCTCTTTCCTTTCCTGTATAAGCATAAGAATAAAAGGCATTCTGCAGCTATAGCATTTTAATTTATTACACTATTTTTTTATGGTAAACTGCTAATTCAAAAGCAAATCATATCCGTCTAAGTAAAGTCAACCTATAAACATTTGGTGCTTCTGGTATGAAGGCATTCATACAGCAAAGTTCATTGTTCCTCATATATACCGAGGACTGAGATAAATTCTGTTGCTTTATGAATATAATAATTTAGTTAATATAATTAGACAGACAAATATGTACAGAATTATTTTTGTAGTTTACTTCTGAGTTTTGTTTCTCTTATTAATAGAATGTAGTAGCAAAAAGAAAAATAACGTCAACATTTAAATGGTGTCTTCATTTAAATTACATCAAACACGTTGGGAGCTAAATTTAAGGGTGGATACTTTTGGCTTGTCAGCCTTCGACGATGATAAAATTCAGGTCGAGTTACATAAGTTAAACACTAAATACAATCAGTTTGAAATATTCCAAAAGTTTTATCGCTTATTTGATAAAATATTCATATTGGAATCACTTGTTGGTCCCAAAGAGTTATCAGAGGTATCAATTATCGGATTCGATCCAAAAATAACCATTACCTGCAATTCAAAGACCTTCACAGTCTGTGATAGAAATAAAATAATAGAAAAATTAGAGACTACCGAACCATTGTCTCAACTACGCAAGATTATGCCAAAGATAAGCGATGATCGATTCAGGTACATAGGTGGAGCAGTTGGCTACATTAGTTATGACGCGATACGGTTCTGGGAACGCCTGCCAAATAATAATAATAAAAAGGAAAAAAACAAATTCCCATTATTAGAATTTGGAATATACACAGATGGCATACTTTTCAACCATACGGAAAATCAAGCATATTATTTTCATGTAACTAATGATTGTCGCTTGGATGAAATTCAAACCCAAATAGATCGTTCCTCTAAAAAAAACCGTTATGCGTCTTTCTCATATTCTACTCCGAAGAGAAACATAACCCAAAAAAAATACATGGATTTGGTCAATAAATCCAAAGGATACCTTTACAATGGAGATATCTTCCAAGTAGTTTTATCAAAGAAGATGGACTTTGGTATCACAGGGGACCTACTTGGAGTTTATCGGACACTGCGTGAAATAAATCCATCTCCTTATATGTATTTTTTAAAAATGTCTGATAAATGTATCATAGGTTCAAGCCCAGAGATGCTTTTACGCATCACGAAAGACTTAGTAGAAACGTTTCCAATTGCAGGAACACGACCAATAGTAAATGACGAGAATAAGAACAAAGAATTCAGCATAAGTTTACTCAGTGACGAGAAAGAAATTGCAGAACATACGATGTTAGTGGATTTAGCTCGAAATGACATAGGACGCGTATGTAGATACGGTACAGTTCGAGTCCGTGATCTCATGACCGTAAAACGGTTTAGCCACGTACAGCATATAGTGTCCCATGTAGTAGGTCGCCTTCAAGATGGTAAAGATTCATTCGATGCCTTCAAGGCAATATTTCCTGCTGGAACTGTTTCAGGCGCTCCAAAAGTACGTGCAATGGAAATCATTGATGAATTAGAACCTAATGTTCGTGGACCATACGCAGGTGCGTTGGGTTACTTTTCATTTAACGGTTCATGTGATTTTGCAATCACAATAAGATCTCTTTTTGTAAACAACAATAGAGCATATGTTCAGTCAGGAGCTGGTATTGTTATCGATTCTGTTCCAGAAAAAGAATGGGACGAGACTGAATATAAGTTAAATGCCATAATGTCTGCACTTAAAGAACAAAAGAAGGTTAAAGGATATAAAAAATCATTTGATTAATAATTGGACATTGAGATGATCATCAGACAATTTTAGTGGATGCGACATTATCTTCTGGTTGAAGTGTATACTGTTTGCACATAGTCTGAATAAACTATGCCCTTAGCGCCTTTCAAATAACAATCATTAGTGTCTAACAATAAGCTGTATTACCGAAATAAGAAGACATTTTAGGCGAGTGCCCTGTTGCCGTGTTTGTCGATTATTTAGTAAATAATGATAATACCAATCAGAAAGAGCAGTAAACAACAACAAATTATCTTATTTTTTCTTTATATTCTTAGCTATCACGTCACCAGAAACAACTTTATGAATAGAACCATATGGTGTCTCTATCAGGAGAAACCCATCGTTTTCATCCATATCTACAGCCATTCCTTGAAGTATTTCAGTTGACTGTTTCACAATAACTTCTTTTCCTAATGTATCAGATATCTCTTTGCAGTTTTTGATAATTTCTCTAGCTCCTTTATTTTCTAATTGAGAAACGTACTTTTCTATATCTTCCAAAAGCAATTGTATAAAATCAAACTTTTCAATTTCTTTTCCATGAAGTTCATTTTGTAGTGATGTAATGTCATAAAAACCTGTGGACTTTGCAATATCTGCATGTATTTTTTTGATATCTATATTGAGATTTACTCCTATTCCTATTACAACAAAATTGATTTTATCAGCCTCAGTACTTACATCTAAAAGGATACCAGAAACTTTTCGTCCGTCAATAACAACGTCATTAGGCCATTTCAATTTAGCATTTAAGTTAGACATTTTCTTAATCACGTCACATACAGAAAGAGCGGATAGTAAAGGCAGAACAGTGATCTGACTAGTTTCTATTTTTGGTTGCAGGATAATCGATAGCCAAATACCTCCACGCGGAGAAATCCATCTTCTTCCCATTCTTCCTCTTCCCTTTGTTTGATGTTCAGAAACAATAACTGTTCCATGAAGATTATCTGTTTCTTGCTCTGCTAAAGAAAGAGCAATTGTTTGGGTAGATTCAACGCTTTGGTAGCGATATATTCTTCTACCAATAAAAGATGTACGCAACGCAGGGACAAAATTCTCTGTATTAATATAGTCGGTGCCAGGCAAATCCTCCATTACAATTAATTTCCGTTATTAATCGATATAGAGTTTTATATATATATAAGCACAAATACTTTCTATGCTAGTCTAGGAACAGCGCCTATCGGATAAAGCCTAAATAGAACTCGTTCTATACAAAATTATTATCTTTAATAATAATGCTGAATCAGATATTATCAATTTGCTCAATACAACGATAGTATGTTATCTGGTTTATGGTAACATCTTCGATTTTGAACTGTATTCGCGGTCGTTTTGTATTTCTTTTCTTTGCTATAACACCGTGCGTAATATCACCTATGAGTTCTACCAAACCAACCTTTAACATAACGCGATTGACATCTTCTTCACTTATTCCTAATGCCAAGGAGATTTCTTTTGCCGAGAATCCTTTATCTCTGTTTCTACAAAGAAAATCTGTGACTATTGAACCAAGATCCTTATGCGCGTCAAATTCAGCTGAGTCTATTGGCGGTGAAATATGATATCACTTTGGGTAGAGCAACGTATTCTCTATATGTTTTTATCGTCTTCTTTTTATCTTCTTTTTTTGATTATTAATGGTTCATAACATATATTGTATGTTATGTAAGAATTTAGATCCGACTGTGAGTTCTGAGTCATATTGTTAAAAATGCAGCCATATATTATTTCTGCGAAAGAGATCAATAAGCAAAGTAAATTATTATTATTATAAAAAAATATACAAAAGATAATCCCTGGTTATAGAAGGTATAGATAATGATAACAATATGGTTGAGGGCGATCAGAGTCAGGTTCCTATTTGCCTCTATTATTGCAGTCATCAATGGTTTAACCTTATCATTTTGGAAGTACGGGACCTTTGATATTACTTATGCCATTCTTACATGTGGAGGCGTAATTTGTCTTCATGCTAGCGTTGATCTATTGAATGATTATTGGGACTATAGAAGAGGCATCGACAAAGCTACAAAGAGGACTAAATTTAGTGGAGGAACTGGAATATTACCTGAAAATCTTCTTAAGCCAAAGACAGTCTATGTTGCTGGAATGTCATTCCTTCTATTAGGATCTTTAATAGGAGTCTATTTTGTTGCCATAAGGGGCATAACAATTGCCATCATATTGGCATTCGCAATCCTTTCTATTTATTTTTATTCAACAAAGATAGTTAATGTAGGATTAGGTGAGTTGTTTGTTGCTATCAAAAGCGCTATGATCGTGATTGGAACCTTTTATGTTCAGACAGGATTGATAGATATGGCTGCTTTGTATATCGGAATTATTGTAGGAACGCTATCCACATCTGTTTTATTCGTTAATTCATTTCCCGATTATGATGCCGATCGCGAGGGCGGAAGACGCACTCTGGTTATAATTTTGGGAAAGAAGCGCGGAGCAAAGCTATTACCATTACTTGTAAGTATAAGCTATGGCCTCATTGCGGTTGGTGTATTACTTGGTTATACAAAATTGTATTCGTTAATATCTTTTGTATCCATTCCTGTGGCTGTGATAGCTATCAGACAATTAGAAGAAAATAATCAGAAGGTAGAAAAACTAGTACCAGCCATGACTACAACCTTATTGTACTCTAGGATAACTGGCATGTTGTTGGCTATTAGTTTACTATTATAAATTACTCTATTTAACCAAATATAAGCAATATCAGCAGTTATTGATTATGTGTTAATATCATTCTGTATTGTAAGCCCCAGGATATGTTTTTTAAGTATACAAAATGTTGTACATTTTATAAATAATCTTCTTAATCTATAACACTCGCAGAAAAATGATAAAAATTTCATACTGCTAACTACTGCCTGCTAGTCTCTAGTCTAAACCTACACGATACAAACATTATGGTAAATTACTTTTGTTTAATCCTTAAAATAGTAATTTTCCTACTACTATAAGAGAAGTCATATGTCCAGCACATTTAACTCATTGAATGGTTTTGCAACGCCTGTTGGAACAAAAAAATATTTAGAGTACGCAATTCAAAAAGGAAAGGTCGCAAGTCATTTTCGTATTTTTGATAATCTATACTTATCAAGTCTAGGAATGGGAACTTATCTTGGTCAACTATCTTCAGAAGATGATAAGGATATCGAAAATGCAGTTTATGAATCTATTAAATCAGGAGCAATTAATGTAATTGACACTGCGATAAATTATAGGGCTATGAAGTCAGAGAAAAGTATAGGTAGAGCATTGTGCCGTCTTGTAAAAGAGAATATTATATCAAGGGATGAAGTTTTTATCTCTACCAAGAATGGTTACATTACAAACGATGGGGATTATCCCACAGTAGATGTGATGGAATACATGCAGAAAATGTTTATATCAACAGAAATTATAAAGCCTAATGATATAAGCTCTGGTTACAATGTCCTTCATCCCAATTACATCGCACGATGTATTGATAAATCTTTAGCCAATATGCATTTGAAATGTATTGACCTTGTTTATGTTCATAATGCCTTTGAGAGCTGGTTTGAGGATGTTAGTAGAGAAGAATTTATGCACATGCTATCAAAGGTGTTTGAAGTTTATGAAGGATACCGTTCTCGTAATAAAATCAAGTATTACGGAATGGCAACATGGACTTGTTTTAGGGTACAGCCAGGTAACAGAGAATATATATCCTTAGAGGAAATTGTGAAGTTAGCAGAACATGTTGGTGGGAAGACAGCACGGATTTCGCTTTATACAACTTCCATATAACTTGGCATATAACGAAGCCATATTTCTGAAAAATCAGGTTATTGGGTCTATAAAAAATTTGACTATTTTAGAAGCGGCTGAGAGATTAAACATTGGAGTATTTACAAGTATTCCTTTGTTCCAAAGTCGATTGCTTAATGCAAGGATACCCGAGTATGCAGGATTAACAGATCAAGTTGAAAAACTAATTCAAATAATACGCTCTACCCCAGCGGTTATCTCTCCCTTGATAGGCCAAAAGAAACTAGAACATGTACGACAAAATATTAAAATCGCTAACATTCCTCCGTTGAGTAATTTAGAATATAAAAAAACTGTTCAAACGCTATTTAATCCAACTATATAATCTTGAAATTATTGATGGTACGTTGTTTAAAAGTTGTTTTAGATATCAATCAATATCATTTGAAACATTGTTGTTGAATACAATATATATATATCGTTTGATAAGATTGAACTTCTCATTCACAATTTATCTCGTGTACCTTGGATAATCACATAATCACATAGTTCTTTATGGTTTTTGCCATTCTCAAGTTTTTATTAAGACTTTGCATTCAGTATTAAGATGTAATAATAGTAGTTTGATATTTGCAAATGCTTCAAGAGAGTTATCTAGCACGAAGTTATCTTTATGAATATAATAATAGATTTTGTATTCTAACCAAATTAGTTATACCAAAAAGCCTTATTCTTACTAAAACCAATTTTTAAACAATAGACAATTTGATTATTGCATTGTGAATCATTAAACAACATGTAATCACATTTGCAATCTTTGTAGATTGTTGATAATCTAAATATAGTTAAGATTATTACACAACTAGGTCTTACATTAATTATCATATAACTCTACAGCATTCGTATTAGTTATCTTTTTTATTTCGTTACTATTGAAATTATCTATAATATTTCTTTTAATGCTTTTCCGTCTTAACAGTAAATTCTGTAGCATTTAATTGAATCCCGCATGTGTTACATCTGCCGTTAGATGAACGTAATACATCTTTGATTGATTTTAAGTTTATCATCTTATTGATCATACAACCGCATTTGCCGCAAACAATTTCAATTGATGGGTACGACATATTAATACCATAAATTCTTAGATCAATAATAAAAGTAATATCAATATCTTTTGACGAATATGTAAGAGAATTTTTCAAACTGTACGATGGTCAGAACTTGATATATAATAGTGATTTGAAAGCAGACAATTTGATAACTAATATTTGTTGTTTATTCTAAATCATTTATAGGACTCAACTGAGCAAATAAGAATCCATAGACTTCGATAGAGATTTCCATATACGTAGTTATACTTGATCCTGAATACATTGACAGTATATATATATGTATGTCTATATCATATATAAGAAAGGCCCAAACAATTCTAAGATATTTAGAATTATGATTTTATAAAAAGCTTGAATAGTATAGCAGATGGATAAATATAAATAGAAACATGTAAATGTTCGAAGTGATGCCTGTTGACCCTGTTTGCGGTATTGAAATGGACCAAGAACTTGCAATAATTCATAACCACAAAAATAAAACCTATTACTTTTGCTGTGATGGTTGTAAAAGAATCTTTAAAAAGAAACCTCACAAATATTCTAAATAGTATGTCTCGATGTACTCTAGATAAATAATGAGATTAATAGTACAATAAACTTTGAAGTCCTAAGATTCTCCGATCAGAAGAAAAGACCTGACACATCACAACTAACTGGTTGAAAATGTTTAGTAAATAGCTGTTAATTTGTAAATATAATATCTTTAAATGACTCTTTGAATGTGAAAAAAACAAAGTATGGCAAATACGATAACTATTACAAATGCGATATATGTTTAGCATATATTTTATAGAAGCACTCACAAGAACGGTTGATGAAGGCAGTCTTTGTTAAAGGTCAAAACTCCGTTTTAGTGGACGAAGTGCCGTCTCCGAAACTAGGTGATAGAGATCTAATCGTTAAAATGCGCACATGCGGCTTGTGCGGATCAGACTTGGAGAAAGTTTACGGTCAGTACGGTATGGGTTCTGCAAAGCTCGGACATGAAATTGCAGGTGAAATTATGCAAATAGGAAAGAAGGTTAATGGTTTTGCTCCAGGTGATCGTGTATTTATTCACCACCATGTTCCATGTTATTCATGCCATTATTGTCTTCATGGAGACTATACGATGTGCAATAGTTATCAGAGCAGTAATATAGATCCTTGTGGGCTATCTGAACAAATCCTAGTTCCAGAATGGAATATTTCTAGAGGTGGTCTCATAAAGCTTCCAGATAATATTTCATATGATGAAGCGTCTTTGATAGAGCCTCTGGCGTGTTGTCTAAAAGCACTTGCAAAGTGCAATTTCGATAAAGGTGATGATGTTGCAATTTTGGGAGCAGGCCCAGCTGGTATGATGCATACGGTCCTTGCGAAGGTGTTTGGAGCAGGGAGAATTTTCGTAATTGACATTAATCAGTTTAGATTGGATTTTGCAAAGAAACATCATGAAATCAAAAGTTTCAATTCCGTGGTTGATAAAGATTTCATCAAGAAAATCCAAGAATCCACAGACACCAGAGGAACAGATACCACAATAGTTGCCACTGGAAATACAAGTGCACTGCTGCAGTCATTTGAACTCACTAGAAGGGCAGGCAGAATACTGCTTTTTGGCGTACCGCCAAAGGGATCGAGTATTTCTTATGATTTGAACAATTTATATTCAAAGGAGCAAACTTTGATTCCTAGCTACGGTGCATCTGAAATTGAAACCAATCAGGCGTTAAAATTGATTGCTGAAAAACGTATCAATATTACGAGTTTGATAACCCATCGCTTTAAAATTGATGATACACCACAGGCAATAAAGTGTGCGCATAATGCCAACGACGCAATGAAAGTAGTTGTTATAAATGAATAGAAAAAAGACATAAATAATAAAAAAGTATATCTCAAAAAGAATTAGTAGCATGGATTGGGGCATGAAAAATAGAATATCTAAGATCATTCGTCCAGGAGACGGCCGTTGTGTGATGCTTGCAGTTGATCATGGTTATTTTTTGGGTCCAACGGAGGGTTTGGAGATTCCAAATAAAACAATCAAGCCATTGCTACCTTTTGCTGACTCATTAATGCTTACAAGAGGTATTTTAAGAACGTCAGTAAACCCTAGCAGTGATGTTCCAATAGTTCTCCGTGTCTCTGGAGGAACAAGCATTGTTGGAGAGGATCTTTCCAATGAGACCATAACGACTTCTATAGAAGAAGCCATCAAACTTAATGCCACCTGTCTTGCTATTTCAATTTTTGTTGGAAGCAAATATGAGCATCAAACACTTGCAAACTTGTCGCGATTAGTAGATGAAGGTGAAAAATATGGTATACCTGTTCTGGCAGTTACTGCAGTAGGAAAGGAAATGACAAGGGATGCTAGATATCTTGCCTTAGCATGTAGAGTTGCCGCTGAACAAGGGGCACATATCGTCAAGACGTACTATTGTGAGAATTTTGAAAGAGTTGTTGAAGGCTGTCCAGTTCCTGTAATTATCGCAGGAGGCAAGAAATTGCCAAATGAAATTGACGCATTAAAATTAACCTACGATGCGCTAGAACATGGAGCCACCGGAGTTGATATGGGTAGAAATATTTGGCAGTCAAAATATGCTGTGGCAATGATAAAATCCATTAGGTCAATTGTGCACAACAATTTAGATGTAAAACAAGCTTATCAACTATTTATTAAGGAAAAAGAAAGACAGATAGAAGAAGAAGAACAAAAAGAAATTAAATCTTCTGATGTCCAAACGAAGACAAGTATTTAATTATTTTATACCATGTTAACATCACGCCTAATTTCAAGGGAAAAAAGATTGCCATTAGTTTGTGTAGCTCTCAGATATTAATTATCTTGATTGAGGAGATCTTATAGAAAATCACATGATATCAGATCAAATGTTATTCTGTAAACTAATGAGCTAACACGTCATCACACTTATACAATTTGATAGTGACATCGAGAAATTTATAGACAAGTTTAAGCCTCATGTGATATTGTCGCATAGAAGCATAAAATTTTTCATCATGTCATCTGTTAATTATCTTCATCAATTGGCAAAATCTTTATTAATTATATCATTGCATTGAATGAAGAATGTCACCTAACAACGGTGGAGGGTTTACATTAACTTGTTCGCAGTTTCAGGCTAAAGATAAATCTGTTATCCTGCTACTGCATCAACTAGTCCCGTGAATCAAGCTCTGCGCTCCCGCCGTTTTAGCAGGGCGTTTGTTTAGAAAACATATTGGTGAATAATATATATGGTGGAAATGACTGGCGCAAAAGCGCTGATTTATGCTCTAGAAAAAGAAGGCGTTGACATAGTCTTTGGACTTCCTGGAGGAGCTAACTTGCCGATCTATGATGCTCTTGTAGATGCAAATCTTAGGCACATACTTGTCCGACATGAACAATCTGCCGCTCATATGGCAGACGGCTACGCAAGAATTAAGAGGAAGTCTGGAGTCTGCTTTGCAACTTCGGGACCGGGAGCGACTAACTTGATTACAGGAATAGCAACAGCCTATGCTGATTCCTCACCTATGATTGCAGTAACAGGTCAGGTACCATTAGCCATGATAGGAAAGGATGCATTCCAAGAGACCGATATAATTGGTGTAGCCAATCCTTGTACCAAATACGCATTTCAACCAAGGGCCGCTGAGGAGATCCCGGAGATGGTAAAAAAGGGATTCTACATAGCCGAGAGCGGAAGACCAGGTCCTGTTCTTATCGATATCCCAAAAGATGTACAGCAATCTTCTGCGGATATGAAGTTTCCAGATCTTATCAAAGTACGTGGATACAATCCGATCATTGATGCAGATCTATCTCAGGTGGGAAGGGCAGTGGAGATATTATTAAAGGCAGAGAGACCAATCATCATGGCCGGCGGAGGGATTATCCTGTCTGGCGCATTTTCCGAACTGCAGGCCGCGGCAGAATTGTTAATGAGTCCCGTAGTGACGACTTTTAAAGGTAAGGGAGCCTTTCCAGAAAACCATCCTCTGGCGATGGGTCCTATAGGAATGCATGGACATCCAGAAGCAAATAAAATCATCCTTGAAGCAGACTGTATATTAGCTGTTGGAGCAAGATTTTCTGACAGATCTGTTGGAAGATTCGATGAATTCGGAAAAGGAATGAACATTATTCATATGGACGTTGATCCCGCCGAAATTGGTAAAAACAAATCTGTTGACGTGGCAGTAGTAGGTGATGTTAAATCTTCGTTGAGAACACTAGTAAAGATTCTTTCAAAAAAAATAGTAAAAAAAAATGCAGACTATCCTTGGTTAAAGAGGAGAACTGAATTGGTAAATTATTATGCTGAAAGCATTAAGGATTTTCCTAGAGACCTGACAGCTAGGAAGGCATTAAAAAAACTTAGAGAAATATTACCTATCAAGGCTATTGCCACTACTGAAGTAGGACAATGTCAAATGTGGACATCATTGCATTTTGATGTTATTTCTCCCGGTACTTTCTTTAGTTCTACCGGATTAGGAACAATGGGCTTTGGATTTCCTGCATCTATAGGGGCGAAAGCAGCCATGCCAGATGTGCCAGTCGTTGACATCGCAGGCGATGGTTCATTTAATATGACTGAGAATTCTCTTGCAGTCTCTGTCCTTGATAATCTACCTGTAATTGTTTTTTTAATGAATAATTATATGCTAGGAATGGTAGCCCAGTGGCAACGGACATTCTATAATAGAAGATACATGGGAGTACATCAGCATAGCTGTCCTGATTATGCAAAGATAGCCGAAGCATATGGCGCTGAGGGAATAAAAGTTCAGTCATTGCAGGACTTAGAAAAGGCAATAAAAACAGCTCTGAAGACTGATGTCGCCACTGTTATCGATATATCAATAGACCCAGAAGAAGATGTATATCCATTCGTTGCACCAGGAACTGGACTTAAGGACATGATTACGGGGTCATGAATTAAGTCATGACAATTACACCAAGTGCTGCTTCTGCTTCATCCTTGAATATGTCAAATGTCGATGACAAAAATTGGTATATAATTTCTGCCCTAGTAGAAGACAAGCCGGGTGTTCTATTTAGAATAACTAATCTCTTCAGGGCAAGGAATTTTAACATAGAAAGCATTACAGTTGGATCGACTGAAAATGCCGATCTTTCAAGAATGACTATTACAACAGAAAGCGACGAAAAGACATTAGATCAGTTGGTGAAACAGCTGAGAAAACTAATTGATGTTGTAGAGGTGAAAGTTCTTGATATAGAAAGAACTGTTTATCGGGAACTTGCTTTAATTAAAATGAGAGCAATTGATCCTACTACTAGGATGGAGATAACAAATTTCGCATCTGTTTTTAGGGCAAATATACTCGATATAGGTAAAGAAACAATTACTGTAGAACTTACTGGTACGCCAGACAAAATAGAAGCATTTAAGAATCTTGTTGATCATTTCGGAATAATCCAATTGGCAAGAACTGGTGTTTTGGCCCTTCCAAGAGGTGCATACTCTTAATGTCAGATTTAAAAGATAGAATAAAGATTTTCGATACGACGTTAAGAGATGGTGAACAGACACCAGGTGTATCTATTACCCCAGAACAAAAAATTGCCATCGCTTCCAAACTGGACGATTTAGGAGTCGATATCATTGAGGCAGGTTTTCCAATTGTTTCTCATGGAGAAATGGAAGCAATAACAAACATAACAAAGCAAGGACTAAAAGCAGAGATATGTGGCTTGGCTCGCACTGTTACAGGCTGACATCGATGCTGCTATAAAATGCAACCTTTCCTATATTCACACCTTTATTGCTACTTCTGATATTCATATGCAATATAAGCTAAAGATGACACGTGAGCAGGTTCTAGAAAAATCGATCTGGGCAGTAGAATACGCAAAGAAACATGGCTTGAAAGTAGAATTTTCTGCAGAGGATGCTACGAGATCCGATAAGCAATTCTTAAAGGAAGTCTTCAAAGCAGTCGAGATCGCAGGTGCAGATAGGCTCGATATCCCTGATACTGTTGGTTATGCAACTCCTCAATATATCGCTGAACTTGTAAACGATGTTAAATCAGCTACTAAATTGGCTATCAGCATGCATTGTCATGACGACTTCGGACTAGCAGTAGCTAATTCAATCGCGGGGATTAATGCAGGTGCTAATTGTGCTCATGTAACAATTAATGGACTAGGAGAAAGAGCAGGAAATGCATCATTAGAGGAATTTGTCATGGCACTTCAATGCTTGTTTAATAAAACACATAATATCAAAACAGAATTGCTTTATGAGACGTCAAAATTTGTGTCTAGTAAAATGGGTATAATCGTTCAACCAAACAAAGCAATAATTGGTGAGAATGCTTTTGGCCATGAGTCTGGCATACATACACACGGCATCTTGAACAATCCTCTAACTTACGAACCTATCAGTCCAGAGATCGTAGGAAGAAAAAGATGGCTTCAAGCAGGAAAGCATGCTGGTGCTCATGGAATTAGAGCGATGTTAGAAGACTTTGGCATTAGACCAACGGATGAGCAGCTTCACCATATTGTCGAAAAACAGAAAAAACTTGCAGACAGAGGAAAGTCTATAACAACTGCAGAACTTTTGTCGATTGCTGGAGAGACTATGAATAATAATAAATTTGAAGAAAAGTTCAAGCTCTATGATTTTCATATCGTAACTGGAATGAATATCATTCCAACCGCTGTGGTCAGACTTAATACTGAGGGCAAAGATTTTATTGCCTCTGAAATTGGCGTAGGACCAGTTGACGCTGCATTGAAAGCAATCCAAAAGATCGCAGTGGAGATGGCTAATATCAAAATACGCGAATACAAACTTGACTCTATTACTGGTGGTTCAGACGCCTTGGCAGAGGTTGTTATTAAAGTAGAGGATAAAAATGGCAATATCGTTTCTGCAAGAAAGGCGGGGGAAGATGTAGTCATTGCCTCGGTTCAAGCTATGATGGATGCAATAAATAAAATAATGCTAAGGAGGGTTCTTTATACCAAAAACTAAGGTTCATATCTGTATAACTTAAAGGATAAAGACTTATTGTCAAGGTATAATATTACACTTATCACCGGTGACGGAATTGGTCCAGATTTGACTTGCTCTGCAAAGACTATCTTAGAGACTATAAATGATAATTCTAACACCAAGTTCACTATAGATGAAGTTTGTGCTGGAGATAATGCAATTAGAAAATTTGGCAAAGCCTTACCAGATTCAACGGTGGATAAAATAAGAAACTCTGACGCCTGTCTGAAAGGTCCTGTAGGAGAAAGCGCTGCAGATGTGATCATTGTATTAAGACAATTGTTTGATCTTTATGCAAATGTCAGGCCAGCAAAATCATTTCCGAACATCACTACTTTTTCTAATAACGTCGATCTGGTGACAGTACGAGAAAATACTGAAGATTTGTACCTGGGATGGGAGTTTTACGCTGATGAGGATACTGTTATCGCGCTTAGGCTAACTTCGGAAAGAGCATCGAGAAGAATCGCCGAGTACGCTTTTCAGATGTCTATTCATAGAGACCTTAAACGGAAAGTCGTAGCAGTTCATAAAGCAAATGTTATGCGAAAAGGCGACGGCTTATTTGCAAGGACATGTAAATTAGTAGCGGAAAATTATCCGAGCATAGAATATAGTGAACTATATGTTGATGCTTGTGCGATGAAGTTGATTCGAAATCCTGAAGAATTTGATGTTATTTTAACTACCAATCTTTTCGGTGATATACTATCGGATGAAGCAGCACAAGTAGTCGGAGGTCTTGGAATGGGACCGGCTGCCAATATAGGAGATGATTTCGCGTTATTTGAACCAGTTCATGGTGCAGCATTTGATATTGCAGGAAGGAACATCGCAAATCCTTCGTCGATTTTGCTATCAACAAAAATGATGCTTGAATGGTTGGCTTACAAGAATAATGATAAAGATGCTCTTAAACAAGGTAAGAGGATTGAAGATTCTATAGTTGGCTTGATGAAAGAAAATAAAAAAACAAAAGACATTGGAGGAGAACTAGGTACTAAAGAGTTCACAAATCTAGTTAAATATTATTTATATTAAATCTCGATATTCTAATGTGTTGTTAACTCAGTATGAAAAAGTGGTTTTAATTATTTCTATTCATCATCTACAACGTTAAGGTCCTCTCCTCTGCCATGCAATAAACATGAAAATAAATGGAATAACCATGATGGCAGTTGTAATAAGAACAGGTTGAAACGCAGTTGCAGGAATATTATAACCAAGCATTTGTAAAAAAGGAATTGGATAAACAGTAAAGATCCAGAATCCTAGAAGAATGCCTATGATAATCTTATTTCTTCTAATTACACAAAGAAGACTGATTTTATTTATCTTACTTCTATCACAGTTAATGCATTTTGTAGTATTTCTTCCTGTTATATCTACTGGTGCCATACAAGAAGAGCATATTTTACTTTCACAAAAATAACATTCCTTATTTGCAAATTTTGAACCACAAATAGCACAATTACTAACCATTCTCTTCCTTATAGTATACAAATATTGAATATTAATTATCCTATACAAAAAATTTTATTATAGATTAGATTAAGGTGGCAAAACATAAGGAATATACATTTAGCAGTTATTACGAGGAGAATTAGATTTAGTTGCGCATAATAAAGCACTATCTTATACTTTATACTCAATATAGTTAAAAAAACACGAATTGTTATCTTAAAGGGGCAAAATCATATAGAGATTCATTCTTTTTGTTGTGCTTCACATAACTCTGTCAAGACACCATGCAAGGACTTTGGATGAATGAAGGTGATCCTCCTGCCGTAAGAACCAGAACGTAATCCGCCTAACATTTTCATTCCTTTTGCTGAAGCTTTTGCAACATCTTTTTCGATATCGTCAGCAGTGATGGCTATGTGGTGTATACCTTCGCCCCGTTCATCGAGAAATTTTTTTATAGGACTATCAGCAGACGTAGGCTCCATGAGCTCTATTCTGGTATCTTCCAGCTCAAGCATAGCGACCTTCACTTTTTCATTTGGTACAACTTCAAATTCAAGTTGATCTATATTTAAAACACTTTGATAATCTTTTACTGCTTCATCGACACTCTTAACAGCTATTGCAATATGGTCTATTCTCATTTCTATTCACGACAATATTATACGTCAAAACACAACAATTCTTTTACAATTTAGAGCTATAAAAATATTACATTTAAATTTATCAGAAAAGTAGACAACAAGTCAATACAAAAGTTAGTGAGAGAAGAAAAAGTCAGAAGTGTCTAATTTAAAAATACGCCTGCTTGAGAATGTAGATCCTAAAAATTGTAGGAAGCCTATTGTTTATGCCGACGTCGTCTGGGCTGAATCAAATTTTTCGTCTTTTGATGAACATTCATAAATCAACAGATATTGCAGCAAAGACAATCGCGCGCCAAGATACGACACAATCTCAAGGCATCATATACGGAAGCAATATTAGCATCTGATAATGCATTGATCTAACGTATCTTCTTATCAAGAAGATTCTTAAAAGTACATGTTAAATGCATAACCACTTTCAGACTTTGTATTTATTCGTGAAGAGAAGCTGATTGCATAAAATAATGTAATTTAGAATGAGACCTTAGGTTCATATCTTCCGAATATCTGCCCAAATGTATTACTTATCTCTCCAAGAGTAACATGACTCTTTACCGCGTTAATAATATGTGGCATCAAGTTCTCATCCTGGTTTTCTGCGGCCTTTTTCAATGCTGAAATAGCATGGTCAACCTTTATTTTGTCTCTAGAACTTTTGAGGTCCTTTAACCTAGCGACTTGTCTTCTTTCGATTTCTGTATCCATAACATTTAGATTTGGTTCAATACCGTGTTGGTCTTGAAATTTGTTTACTCCTACAATAATTCTCTTTTTTTCATCGATATCCTTTTTCAATTGGTAAGCATTTTTGCGGATCTCGTCTTGAAAATAGCCTTTTTCCACAGCTGCCAGCGCTCCACCAATACGATTGATTTTCTTCAAGTATTTATCAACTTCTTCTTCTATCCTATTTGTCAAATATTCAACATAGTAAGAACCACTCATAGGATCTACTGTCTTGACAACGCCAGTTTCTGTTGAGATGATTTGTTGAGTTCGAAGTGCAATCTTGACAGATTCTTCTGTAGGTAAGGCTAATGCCTCATCCCTTGAATTAGTATGTAAAGATTGACATCCACCCAAGACTGCAGCGAGCGCCTCAGTTGTAACCCGAACAATGTTATTATCAACTTGCTGAGCAGTTAATGATTCACCACTAGTCTGGACATGAAAACGCAAATGCCATGATTTTGCATTTTTGGCATGGAACTTGTCCCTCATAATTTTAGCATAGATACGCCTTGCGGCTCTAAATTTAGCTATTTCTTCAAAGAACTCCATCGTACAACAGAAGAAGAATGACAATCGCGGGGCAAAATCATCTATTCGCAATCCTCGTTCAACGCACGTTTCAATATACTCAATAGCGTTGGCAAAGGTAAATGCTAATTCTTGGATAGCATTCGACCCTGCTTCCCGCATATGATAACCAGATATACTAATAGGATACCATTGTGGAACATTTTTTGAACAGTACCTGTATCATATCTCCAATAAGTCTTATAGAAGGCTTAGGAGGATAAATATAGGTATTTCTGGCGATATATTCTTTTAGTATATCATTTTGAGTCGTACCTCTAAGATCAACTGGCGACACTCCCTGTGATTCTGCAATACTAATATAAAGTGAAAGAAGTGTTGACGCAGTCGCATTAATTGTCATAGAAGTACTAACTTTATCAAGAGGTATGTTTTGAAAAGCCGTCATCATATCCTTAATTGAACTGATAGCCACACCAGTTCTTCCCACTTCACCTTCGGATTGAGGATCGTCTGAATCTCTTCCAGTCTGAGTAGGCAAGTCAAAGGCCAAGGACAAGCCAGTCTGTCCGCGATCTAATAAGAATTTGAATCTATTGTTTGTCTCTTCTGCACTTCCAAACCCGCTATATTGTCGCATTGTCCATAAACGTTCGCGATACATGTTTGGATAAAGTCCACGCGTATAGGGAAATCTTCCAGGTTCCTCTTCTAATAGATCGAATTTGGATAAGTCTTTCTTATTATAAACCCTTTTTACAGGTATTGCTGAATCGGTTTTAATTGGTTCTACGGGCATAATTTGATATTCACCTCAATATCTCATCGGCTAATTGCTCAGCAGCATAATAGGGATCAACTTTTTTGCTTAACAATTTTTCAACGAAATCGTAATATTTTTTATTCGAGATTAACATATATGAAACTTTTTCATCGATCATATTTAAAACCATATCTCTTAGTTCTGATTCAATCATTTTTTTCTCTTTGTCTTTATAATGCATTGTTCCAGCCTTTAGCAATTTATCAATAATATGTGCCAATTCCTTTATCCCTGTTCCAGTCTTTGCTGAAGCTTTTATTACGACTGGTTTTCTCTCTGTGTTTCCTATTAGATCTAAAATGGAGTGGAATAAGGAAGTTGCGCCCGCTAAATCTCCTTTATTAATAATATAGAGATCGCCTATTTCTGATAAGCCTGCTTTTATTGCCTGAACATTGTCGCCTGTATTAGGTGTAAATACAACAGCTGTCATATTTACAACCTTAGAGATTTCTATTTCTAGCTGTCCTGCTCCAACACTTTCTATAACTATAAGGTCATACCCAGCTGCATCCAACACTCTAATCACATTTCGAAGAGAGTGTGAAATTCCTCCCATAGCACCCCTTGATGCCATACTGCGCATAAAGAGAGTATTATCCTCCAGAACAGTCTGCATTCTGACTCTGTCTCCTAAGATAGCTCCACCTGTAATAGGACTAGTAGGATCAACTGCGAGTATAGCCATTTTATATCCCATAGCCTGCAATTCTGGGACTAATTTACCGATAAGTGAACTTTTACCTGCTCCTCCAGGACCCGTAAAGCCTAGTGTTTTAGCATTGCCGGTTTTGTTAAATATTTGTTTCAAAATAATTTTCGAATCAGGCTCATCATTATCGATAATAGAAATAGCTCTCGATAACGAACGTCTTTCGCCTTCTAGAATGCCCTTAACAATTGGAAGCATTCCCTTTAGTACAATTTGTCAATATTAAATAGTTCTTGTGGAGACTATGGTAGAGTAAATTTATAAAATAATTTAAATCAATCACGATGATTCCCATGGCACGGTTAAGCTAAGAGGTTAGCGATACCTTATAATGTATAGTTAGTGTGGCTCACAGTTTCTGAATTAAAAGTTATTTCTGTTTGTTAGCGGATGGCTAATTGTATTTAACACATTCTATGTACAAAAGCATCTACAAGTCTCTTGACAACAAATCTGATTCTTCTAAAGCATTCCTTTCTGTAAAGTCAATTATTTGTAAAAAACCAGGGGATGGGGCTAAACTGAGTATCTAACTATCAATATACTATATATAATAAATATATAATAAATAGTAAACATCAATATTATTACTAGCATTTAAAGAACAAAGATTTTAAACTCAAATTGTCTTATCTAAGCAGATGGCAACACAAGATCAACAACAACGACAACGACAACAAAAACCGATAAGAGTTCTTGTCTCTAAGTTGGGTCTTGATGGTCATGATAGAGGAGCGCTGGTAATCTGCAGGGCTCTGAGAGACGCTGGTATGGAGGTTATTTACTCAGGCCTCTTTTGTTCGCCTGAGCAAGTAGCCAGGACGGCGATTGACGAAGACGTAGATGCTGTCGCTATGAGTTTACTTAACGGAGCACATTTAACATTGTTTCCAAAGGTTGCACGCTTATTAAAAGAAAGGGGTATAAATGATATTTTGCTTGTAGGAGGAGGCGTTATACCTGAAAGTGATAAAAAAATTCTAGAAAAAGAAGGCATAACAGGAAACTTTGGTCCAGGAACTCCTTTGTCCGTTATAATTGATCATATTAGAACTAACGTAAAGAATTCGCAAAGCAACAAAGAACAAAACGAAAAATGATACTTTTATAAAAATATTGATATAAACAATTCTCATATGTTACTATTGTTTAATCGGCATTTCATCTTGATGTAGTGGCACTTACATTTCCTCCTTCTGCAGTCCCACCAGTTGGAATCTGTATAAACGGAGTAATACCCCCTGCGCCTCCACCTGTTACTAGAGGCAATTTACCATCCCATCTCTGAGCCTTTAACCATTCTAAATAAGTTGGGCTAGATTGTAGTTGTTCGTCAATTATAGTAATTGCCTGTGATTCTCCTTCAGCCTGTAAAACATTGGACTGTCTTATACCTTCCGCTCTAGCTATGTTAGCTTTTTGTTCTCCTACCGCTTGTGCTTCATTTTGTTGTGCCTCTATTTCTATTCTTCTTAGGTCATTTTGTGCTTGTAATGCTCTCTGCTGAGCTTCAACTTTTGCTTCAATTGCTCTTCGAAATTGCTCAGAGAATTGGAACTCTGTTATAGATATGGTATCAACCAAGATATTATAGGGAGCTAATCTTGCTTTGATTTGTTCTTCTATTTGGTTCTTTACAGTTTCTCTCTTTGTAATGAGTTCTTCTGCGTTGAATCTAGCAGTTACTTGTTTAACAGACTCTTGAATTGCTGGAACAATTACTCTATTACCATAATCAAAACCTAATTGCTGATAAACAACCTGTGCATTATCAGGATTTATACGATAGTTTAGTGCAACTTGTGTAGTGACATCCTGTAAATCTTTTGATGCTGAAGCAGCATTTTCAACTGTCTTTTGGGTTCTCACTTCCATTTGAACTACACTATCACGAAATGGTGTCACAAAGTGTATTCCTTCATCTAATGATGCATCTGTAGCCACATTACCAAATTGAACCAAAACACCTCTATGACCTGCATCAACTATCTTTACACTGGCGCTAACCACAAACAATAGTATTATAATGCCTATTATAGCAGGAATTACTATTCTAACAAACGGTCGACCGCCTACGTTTTCAAGCGGCTCTCCTTCAATAGTAGTTTTTCTTCTTCGCTCGTAGGGTGATCCAGAGGACCGAAATGGATTTCTCACAAGTTAATAGTATATCGAACAGAATTTAAGTTTTTATTCTTAGATATATTTTTGCAAAGATTTTGACAGCGTCGTCATGTATAATGAAATATTATATCTCTAGATGGTACAGATTCAAAGTTAGAATCAATTCATCAAAAAAATATATAAAGACATTGATTCTTGGTCATCCTGTATATTTAGAAAACCAACGTTAATGGTTAATGCCATTTATTTCGAATAGAAATAATAAATGTATACTGTATCAATACTCTTTATTAAGTGTCT
The DNA here is from genome assembly GCA_963733025.1 of uncultured Nitrososphaeraceae archaeon. Taxonomy (GTDB): domain Archaea; phylum Thermoproteota; class Nitrososphaeria; order Nitrososphaerales; family Nitrososphaeraceae; genus JAJNBK01. The sequence goes on from CAVTCE010000033.1 coordinate 276,009, forward strand.
TTTTGCCGTCGCTATATTGCGAAATACCTTTTGTATATAAATCCGAAAATTTTTAAACAACAGATAATGAACTCTCGCTATGCGAATAACATTATCTGCGATTAAAGCAGACATAGGAGGAATCGGTGGACATACTCGTCCAAGCGAGGAACTTGTTGAAACTGTCAAGAACTTTATCTCGAGGAAATCATCATCCCTGCTAGTAGACTACTATATCGGTTACACAGGAGATGATATTCACATTATCATGACTCATACGCTCGGTAAAGATAACGAACAGATTCACAAACTTGCTTGGGATGCATTTATTGAAGGAACCAGAGTTGCAAAAGAACAGGGTCTATATGGCGCTGGCCAAGACTTGCTTAAGGACGCATTTTCAGGAAATGTAAAAGGGATGGGGCCTGGTGTAGCCGAAATAGAAATGGAGGAAAGACCAAGCGAAGTATTTTGTATATTTGCAGCTGACAAGACAGAACCAGGTGCTTTTAACTTTCCAATATGGAGAATGTTTGTTGATGCAAGAAGCAACACTGGCCTTCTTATTAATGAGAAGCTGGCGGCTGGCGTAACCATCAGAATCTTGGACGTAATGAATGGTAAGATCGCTGATCTGAAAATGTGGGAAGACAAGCCAGAACTGGAAGCCTCACTCATGTATCCTGGAAGATATGTTGTGGATTCTGTATTGTCCTCAGATGGCGAGCAGATTTTGTCGGCTTCTACAGATAGATTACATAACATTGCAGGCACATATGTAGGAAAAGATGATCCAATAGCCATTGTCCGAACACAAAAGAATTTTCCGGCTACCGAGGAAGCAGGCAGTGCCTTTAACGATCCCCACTATGTCGCAGGAAACACCAGAGGAAGTCACCATATGCCACTTATGCCTGTCAGATTGAATTCTGCTGCAAGCCTAAACTATTCTATCCCTATTGTCTCGTGTTTGGTATTTAGTATGCATAATGGCAAACTTACAGGTCCACATGATGGCTTTGGCACGGCCGATTGGGACTTACAAAGGAATTGGGCATCTGAAAGAGCAATGCTTATGCGTAACCAAGGATTCATTCATCCAGCCACATTGGTCCCAGAAGAATTAGAATACAATAAAGGATATGAAGCAAGAATGTCTAAGTTGAACGAAAAATTCAGGGACATGGATAAAGTCAAATCTCAGGAAACTGCAATAGCCAAAAGAACAGACAAAAGATGAAAAGACCTCTCATTATTAATTTTAAAAACTATCTTGAAGTTTCTGCATATCATACTATTAGACTTGCAAAAATAGCCGAGAAGATAGCAGATAATCTTCGGACAGAAATTGTAATCGCACCACCTCAACCCTCGCTGTTAGCTGTAATACAGAGTGTTAAGCTTCCTGTTATATGTCAGCATGTAGACGACTCCCAAATTGGTTCAACTACCGGATTCTTTATTCCCGAGATAGCAAAATCATATGGAGCAGTTGGCTCTCTCATAAATCATAGCGAACATAGACTAGATAACAAGGCGATAAGGAATTTAGTCGAGCGCTTACGCAGTTTAGAGATGGTATCTATAGTATGCGCACAAAACGCGCAGGAAGTTGCAGAATTAGTAAATCTAGCACCCGACTTTATTGCTGTTGAACCACCAGAACTAATAGGTTCAGGAAAGTCAGTTTCAAAAGTAAATCCATTAGTTATTATTGATTCTTTACAAGCACTGGCAAAGAATTCCACATCCACTAAGATGATTTGTGGTGCTGGAATAACAGACAAAAGTGATGTGACTAGTGCCCTTCAATTAGGCGTTGACGGTATTTTGGTCGCAAGCAGTATCGTAAAGGCAACATCTTGGTCAGAAAAAATATCAGATCTCGCCACAGGCTTTGAACACCCTTCAAGTTGAATAAGAACAAACTGTTTCTTAATAAAACTGGGATATGTCATTAAATAAATTTGAATATTACTGTCCAACACTAATAGAATTTCAATATTGTATGATAAAACGCCCCGCAATCTGACTGAGTAGTAAAGCATTAGCACCATTGATGCATTTTATCTGACACGGTATATCACATCAAAGTCGGCATTAGAAAACTCTAAGAGTTAAGGGAAAGTCGTAGGAGGATAGAATTACTAATATAGTCAAGGATGCACTTAAAGTTAATAATTTTATAACATATAATGTTACATCAACTATCCTACAGACTACGTAATAAAATGAATACATACAGAGCATATACTAAAGCAGTTGAGATAATAAATTGTGATTGTGGATGGAGCGTAATGAATATAATTACAGGCAAATTCAAACGATCTCTCATAGCTTTTTGATCTTATGGATGGTGTTTGTAAGCTTTTGATTACATAACTGCAATAAAAAAACGGTAATGAAGATAAGCAAACATATATCATATTGTGAAACATGTGATATCCAAAAAATTATTCAATGATCTGTCTTAGATATTTACCTAACGGCACATTTAAATAAGTATTCATATAAATAAAATTTGCATCGACCAAACCGATGGGGAACAAAATCCTGGTTAAAGTGTGATTTACGTTACACTTTAACCAGGTGCTTTTTAAAATTATACCTTCGGACTTTCTTTGTCAAGAATTTTCTTATCCATGCTTTTCTTATCAACTCTCTCTTTATCAAGAATTTTCTTATCAACACTTGTTTCCCAAACAATACTCGTATAGAGCATTTCAGGGACAATTTTTCTAAAAGATGTTCCAGAACCGTCATAGAATTTCGTAAACCATTCATAAAGATGTAATCTGAGTGCCTGGATGTATACAAGTAACCCTTCCATCATCATGACTCCAACGTTACCTAAAATTAATAGACCTATAGCAATTCCAGGATTACCCTGCGACATAAAATGTTCAACTCCTCCATTCGCAGTACCCATTAAGGCCACATGCACAAGAAGCATTATACCAATTCTTGTGTAACTTATAGTATTTGCAAAAAGTTCAACTAACCTAATTAACATTACTTCTATCACCGTCATAAATAACTCTTCACCAATACTACCATGGACATGTATCTTTCCAAGTTTAGCCCCAAGCGGAATTGCAATAATTTGTATAATCATGCTTCCTAACAATATAGGAAAAGCTATCTTAGCTGTAAGTTCGACTGTTACCCAATCTCCTGCAATATTAGAAAAGAAAGGAGCAGGATTTTGGCTAGAAAACATTTCTAGAACCTGATAATTTGCCCCTACGGCAGCCAGCATAATAGATATTATAGCCATATACATGATAAGAACCGGGACGCGTTGTGTTAAAACTTCAAAGCCTTTTCCTTGTTTTATGCCTTTGTATATACTTAGACTGAACGCGCTAATCAGATGCAGGATTCCAATGTTAACAGATATAGTAAGAATAGTCAAAACATTCTCCTGGGTAAATTCTGCCGCATTTAATATCCCAATAAAGCCAGTTGATTTTAATGCCTCTCCCCCTGGTAATTCCAGTATATGGAAGCCAAATGCTTCTCCAACCATAAGACCTACAATCATTGCAGATATGCCTGACGCCATTAGGAGAGTTCCCCATTGTCTCAGATTTCCAACCGCACGAATCCTAAAAATGGCACCTACTGCCGCTATTATTGCTCCCTGTCCCAAGTCACCAAACATTAGTCCGTATAAAATCGGAAAGATAAAGGCGATCATAGGTGTTGGATCCAATTCACCGGCTTTTGGAAGGCCCTGTGTAAGCGTAATTGGCTCAAACGACCTAAAATAACGGCTGTTCACAAATAAGCTGGGTTTTGGTTGAGGATCATCCTTTTTCCCCCCATCATATCGCTCATTGTGCAAGGATTCTGACTCTTGTATATCCTCGACAATTGTAATCCATTTGTTTGTGACTCTCCTAAATTTTTCAGCCATTATATCAGGAATATATCCCTGTATTATTGCAAATTTTCTAAGACCTCCTGGCTTGCGAAGTGTCTCAAGAACATCTCTCGAAACTTTTGCACCTTCATGTATAGAAAGTATTTTTGGAGTAATATCGGTAGTAATTTTAGCAATTTGGCTATCAATTTCCTTCTTCTTTTTGGTTAGTTCAGTAATCTTAGTGAGGACATGTTCATATGCAGATTTAGGATTTTGTGGAAGGTTCGCAGGGATAATAAATGGATATGCATCGAAGCTTCTGATTACTTTGTTGATTCTGTCTGCTTCATCCTTAGCACCAATAGCGAACAAAGAAGATTGAAAATCATTTAGCGGGATTGTGACAAGCGGAATCCCAGGAAGAGACCGTTGAATTTCCGGAAAGTCCTTTATATTGATTATATACATAGCAGAAAAAAAACGTATACCTTCGCCTATTCTTTTTAAATTAACTTGCAATCCAGATACCACATTCAGAGCATCTTTTAATGTGTTGTATTCTTCGAGTTGCCTTTTTAGAGATGCCTGTTCGTTAAGAATAGCCCGGCATTCTTCAACCAGAATTTTTGATTCTGCTTCAAGCTTAGCAACCAGAGACTCTAACTCAGCTACCTTAAACTCTTTCTTTTCTTTCTTTGCACCTTTGATCATTGTATCGATGATGCCAATACCTACTTGGATTCCAAGCGCCCGAATAATTTCGTCTACATTCTGATATAATTTTTGAGATCGTAATAGCAAATTATCAAGATTAGGCTCTGAATGTTCTGAAGCTGTGGTTACAGGATGAAACCATTGAAATTCTGCAAGTCTGCTTATGGCCTGCGCAGATTCCACTCTAGGAAGTATTAGGGTAACTTTCGCGAGCTTTGCTATTCCCACTCCAATTTAAAGTGTCAACTCTCCGCTTTAAAATCTTATCTTCTTTAACGGTTAGACTTGTTTGTTATGCAACGTTTAGCAGATATATAAAATCTAAATCTTATCAATAACCTTTAAAGCAATCATCTCTATTTCGCCATATTCTTTTATAATTATAATAACATAAATAGCAAGAGTCTAGGAGAGAATGCTGTATCACTATGCTTAAAATCAAGTAAGCATTTTAAGAAAAAATTAATATTTATTGAAAATACTCATTCTAAGATATGAATAAGATATTGCAGAGAACAGTTCTACGCCGCAACTTTTCATCAATTTGTCTTCGATGTGTTTATATATTTTTGATATTCATCTCCATCCTAGCTTCCAGTATTGCTTTAAATTTTCCTTCTCCGCAATAGCTTTTTTTCATTTATCTTCTCCCGCATTAGGCGGCATGTTGACTTATGAAGATGACCGTTTGGGAATAGTCATGCAATATCCCTCTAATTGGGAAAAAATCGCCGGTTTGGATGGTTTTGTAACATTTATAGCACCAAGGGAGAGCGATTCTACTACATATCCTGCTGGAATTGGATTACGAGTAGAAGAGTTATCTTCAAGGACTGTATCGCTCGAGGAAATTACAAGGGTGCAGATTGAAAACTTAACACAAAGCTACCCGGATTTCGATCCTATAGAATCATCGGCAACTACTCTTGCTGGCAATCCAGCACATAAAATAGAGTTTACTGCTACCGATGATAAAGAAGAAAAACGCAAAGCAATTCAAATATGGACTCTAAAGGACGATAAAGCATATTTATTTACGTATAAAGCCGATCCAAAAAACTATTCAGCTTACTTGCAGGCTGTTCAAAGTATGCTTCAGTCATTTAAAATAGTTGAATAAAACCAAGAAAACAAGTAATTCTAAAAATTCCACATCATAAACATGCTTTCATTGATAGCAGACATACTTGCCTATTTATATTCTGTTTAATAACAAAATAAACTACAAGATTTAATTATAATTTGAAACATATACAATTTCTCATTATCAAATAATTTATAGTCGCAGCGTAATAATTATATCTCTTTGCAGAGAAAAATAGATGTATTGTTGGAAGATTTTATAAGAATTTCAAGATTGTGCCTCTACAACTGTTGCAGTAAAATTTATTGAATCTGTTTGTGCTTTCTCATCATTTGATTTATTTTCATTCGGACCAGATAACGGACCTCCAATGGTTCCGCCCATGTTACCAGCAGATTTGATATTATTGACGTGGATAGTAATTCCACCTGTATAGGGATTTTCAAATGTTATTCTTTCATATGCTCTTCCGGCTTGAACTGGTTGGTTTGCCTTTTTCCATAACTGTTCACCATTATCAGAATATACGGCTATGTCATAACTTTCAATTGGCACCATTCTTTGTATAAGAGATGGATCAGTGTAACCTCCTGAACCAACAAACGAATCTCCTGTTACGTTTGTCTCTTTTATTGGAAATGATTCTGGCGTTGCTTCTGACTGGCTTGCATTAAGAAATACTATCTCCATATCAAATCCACTTGCAGCAAGTAGAGAGGGATTCTGCCCCCATCTTATTTGTATTAAATAGTTTCCCTTATCAGATAATTGCTCTAAAATTGGCAGATCTGTACCTGTTTTATTTAAAACTGTATCCTTAGTATCAATGTTGCTACTGATATTTCCTGGTGTTTCTAATGGTTCATCTTCCTTTTGTGTTCCAGGAGTCTGTTGTGCAAATGCCGATGAGAATAATAAACCTGTCAACGTAAGGAGAAGAATGGTTGATGCGACAGTGGTTATTAAAAAAACTGATTGAGAATGATATGCTCTTGCAAAAAAGTGAGGGATTTTAACAATGTCGAGGTAGTGAATTCTGGGATAAGTTGCGTTTGAGGATAGAGTTAGATTTCTATGAACAAGTTTATCTGCCATAAAGGATAATGGTCAAAATAAAATATAAAGTAGGAGGTATCTTGTATAGCAAACATATATCTATATCTAACAATACGTCTACAGAAATAAATAACCTCTTTGCATGCTTTAGGAGAAATATCTTCTATTTCCTGCACAAGGATTATAATATATTATTGCAAAATTAGTCATATTACATTGGGAAATTCAACAGAGTCAACACATAGGGTGGCTGTCCTAGACCAAGAATTATGCCAGCCAAGAAAATGCGGATTAGAATGCATCATATACTGTCCAGTAAATAAAACAGGTGGAGAATGTATAGTACAGCGTCCTGAGGATGGAAAGGCGTTAATTTCAGAAGACCTATGTACTGGCTGCGGTATATGTATAAAGAAATGCCCTTTTGACGCCATAGTTATTGTTAATCTTGCAAAGGAGTTAAGTGAAGATAAAATTCATCAATACGGCGTCAATTCATTTAGACTATATCGTCTTCCCATACCAAAGAAAGGATCTGTCGTAGGCTTGCTTGGAAGAAATGGAATAGGTAAGTCGACACTAGTCAACATTTTGTCAGGAAATCTTCAGCCCAATATGGGAAATTATGAGGGCAATATTAAGTGGGATGACGTCCTCAAACACTTTCAAGGAACCGAATTAAAATCGCATTTTGAGAGAATTGCTAATGGCCAGTTGCGTGCCTCTATTAAACCTCAATTAGTTTATCTTATTCCAAAAGCATTTAAGGGAAGTGCAAAAGAGTTATTAAAAAAATATGATGAGCGTAAAGTGACAGATACTTTGGTAGAAGAACTTGGACTGAATAATTCTCTTGAACGAAATGTTAACGAACTGAGCGGAGGCGAATTGCAAAGATTGGCTGTTGCGGTAGCATCGGCAAAGGATGCTGATTATTACTTTTTCGATGAACCTTCTTCATATAATGATGTATACCAAAGACTGGCTGTCTCTCGAGTAATTCAAAATCTCTCGCGAGAGGGTAAAAGTGTTATGGTAGTAGAGCATGATATGACATTATTAGATTATCTTTCAGATTTTATTCATATTCTATATGGTGAGCCAGGCGCATACGGTATTGTATCCCGAGTTCAAAGTACAAAACTCGGTATCAATAACTTTCTTGAAGGATTCCTCCCTGCAGAGAACGTGCGATTTAGAGAGAAATCCTTTAGGTTGGATATAAGAAGTTCAATTGATGATATGATTATGGACATTCCTGTCGCTCATTATTCGGATATCACAAAGTCTTTTCCATCATTTAATCTCGTAATTTCTGCTGGTAAGATAAGGCAAGGAGAAATTGTCGGAATAATCGGTGCCAATGCATTGGGTAAGACAACATTTATGAGAATGCTGGCAGGAGTTGACAAACCGGAGTCTGGCACTATTGACATTGGTGCAAGAATTTCATTTAAACCTCAATATCTTAACCAAGATTACGACGGCGATGTGCGCTCATTATTGTATACTGCATATCAGAATTCAATAGAAGGTTCTCCAGTTGAAGAGCAAATTTTGATTCCAATGGGAATAAAGAAATTATACGACAAAAATGTCAAAAATCTTAGTGGAGGAGAATTGCAAAAGGTAGCTGTAGCAGCATCATTGATGAGACAGGCTGACATTTATGCATTGGACGAACCATCTGCGTTCCTAGACGTAGAAGATAGAATTACACTGGCAAAATTCCTTCAACGGTTCGTCAGATCACAAGGTAAGTCAGCAGTAATAATAGATCATGATATGCAGCTAATAGATATAGTCGCAGATACCTTAATAATTTTCGAAGGCATTCCGTCTATAAGAGGATTGACTAGTAATCCAATGAGCAAAGAAAATGGTATGAATCATTTCTTGAAATCTTTGGCCATAACATATAGAAGAGATGAAATTACTGGCAGGCCCCGGCTTAATAAAGAAGGTGGTAGACTTGACAGAGCACAAAAAAGTACTGGTGATTATTATTTCGTAAAAAAATCCTCTACGTGACCTATGGCTCATATTCTTAAAAAAATTTTGAGTGAAACATTAACACCTGATGAGATATCACAAGTATGCTCAGCCTTCGATATGATAGGCAGTATTGTAATAGTAAAGATCCCTGATCCTCTAAAGTTGAAAAAGCAGATAATAGGAGAAACAATACTTCATTGCATCAAGCCGGCAAAATCTGTTTTTGCACAAACTTCTGCTGTTCGAGGAGATTATAGAGTACGTAGTCTGGAGTTTGTTGCTGGTGAATATAATACAATAGCAGAATATAAAGAACATGGATGTATGTTCCGCGTGAATATAGAAAATACATATTTTTCTCCTAGGTTATCGACTGAAAGATTGCGAATAGCAAAGCTCACCTCTGAAAATGAAGTTATTGCAAATATGTTTGCAGGAGTAGGAACCTTTTCCATTATAATTGCTAAGATGAACAGGACATGTAAAATTTACAACATAGATTGTAATCCTTTTGCCAATGAGATGTCGATTATCAACGCTAAACTGAATGGGGTACAAAATAGGGTGTTGTCCATTTGCGGAAATGCGAAAGATATTATTCATGATCAAATCCGAGGCCAGTGTGATAGGGTACTGATGCCATTGCCTGAACGATCTAGTGAATTTGTCGATTCTGCAGTATTGGCATTAAAGGACGGAAGAGGAGTTATTCATTTTTTTGCACATGTAAAGGCTTACTCTAAGAATACTGCCAGAGAAAAGGCAGACTCTGATATACAAACTATATTCAATAAATACCAGCATGAGATTCTTCATACAAGAATAGTTAGAGAAGTGGGTCCTAGGGTCTATCAGATAGTATCTGATGTCTGTATAAGTCCGTGAGATATCAGCGATCTTCTTGATGTGTTGGGGCTGTCGCCATTGTGTATCCTATCCAAGCTAGAACTGCAAGCAAAGCAGCAATCGCGGCAAGAACGGTTAGTTGCAAAATTAATATGCCAAAATCAGTGTTAAGTAAAAGGTACGCGTAAATAATAAACGCAAGAATAGAGATAACTAAGAGAGCATAGCCGGCAATCCTGCTACCTCTTCTTTTATTTTTCATAGGAGCATAGAATTCCAAGGTCATATTTATTGGATGTCTTTAGCCAAATTCTAAAGCCATAAGATATGCATCTTCTCCATCTCTATAATATGCATGTAATTTAGATTTTATTTGAAAACCAATATTTTGGTACATCTTGATCGCTGATTCATTACTCTTTCTAACCTCTAGGTAAATCTCGTCACTTTTTCGATACATGACACCATTAATGCCCTCAAGCATCAAAGCCTTCCCTAAGCCTTTCCCTCTGTGCTCTGGCAATACGGCAACTGAAACTACATGACCTTTCTTTACAAATCCTAGTTTTCTAAAATTAGAAAATCCAAATTCAATTTTACACATAATATAACCTATGATCTTGTCATTAATTTCTGCAATGATAAATGCCTCAGGTAACTCTCTTAAAATAGATTCAAAAAAGTAATCAGAATAATGTTCAGGAAGAGTAATCATATTAATGTCAATAACTGATGCCAGATCTTTTTCTTCGCAATGCCTAATAACATAATCACCTACTCTTCGCAGTGCAGTTTGCAATTATTAAAGTATGACAAAACAAATTATTTAATCTTATCAACTACTCCATCCTGAATTTTTTTTAAAAACGAAAATAATGTTTTACAGATTCAGATAATCCTGTATTGACTAATGTTATCGATATACATTATTTTATTTAGTAAGAAATTATATAATGACTCTACTAAAGATGCTTAACTTTGTATTTGATAATCTTCAAATCTTGTTTTATATATATATCTCTTACTTGCTTATATCATATTAGATATATCAAAAATGACAGCCAATTTAGTGAGATGTTGTTTGTGATAGAAAATTTTGTTTATTGATATAATATGAAATGAATTAATCCCTATTACAATAAAGCGTATGCCATCTATATACATGGATATATATAGATATTTCTCTCTCTATAATATAGCCTTTAACAATATTTCGTCGCCATCTGATACTGCTAGAACTTTATTATTTTTTCCATGCTTTGTTAATAAATGTTGTAAAATATCTTTCGTACCACTATAGGTTGTAAAACCAAGCAGCGTTCTAAGATAATATTGCGGTATTGTTGATAAGATGCCAAGGTCATATTTCTGTTTTAACGCCTCAAGGAAGATAAGGTGTTCTAACCCGTCTATGTATGAGGTACTCTTTAGCGAGTCTTCTATATTTAATTTTCCTTCAATAAACATTTGTAATGCTCCTCCACCAATACCTAGCTTATTTTCAGCAATCAACACGACCGATCCACCTTCTTTAACTATGTGGCTTGAATTCCATAACGTGTTTAGCGAATTTGTAAGTGTTAAATGCGAAGGGATTTCACAGCTCATACTGATGATAGCAGACTTTGTTGATTCTGTCTTAATTGTGGATATCGCGCTTAATTTGGTAACTGCGTCATTGAAACTTTGTAAGATATTTCCATAATAAATGCCCGCAATACCATGATAATTTGCTACCACTTCTATAGATAATGCTGGAATATTTTCACAATAACTAAGTGCAATTTGAAGTGGAGTTCCTTTATTACCAACGGATGGAAGATCGTTTTGTCTAGATTTGAATGCTTCAGACATCCTGTCCTTCATAAAATTGCGTAAGACTAGTGTAGGGGTACCACCGAATCCGAATAGAGGATCATAAGTTACGTGCGATATAAAAATGACATTTTGAAATCTACCGAGTCTTTCTTGTAAGGATAGATAATCAATTCGTCTTAACGAGATTTTTGTATCTGTAATATACATTTTTAGAGCTTCTGCGATATCAGGGAAAACATCCACCGTTAACTTTTCGTAACCTTTCGGCTGCGCTATCTGAGAAAGTGTTGTAATGATTTTAGCAACCGATCTAGAACCGGATAATGCAAGAATTAGGGTATTATCTCCTATTATGACATCTTTCAGTGCCGATTTAATTTCATCATCAGTCAGTAATGGATAGTCCGATGACACATGTTTAAGCAAATTCTCAAATTTAATATCAAGAACTATATCTGTAGTACCATATTTGAGCCATATCTCGGGCATTGCCAATAATTGATGATCAGTTAAAATAAATCTCTTTCATATCAATAAGAAAAGCATGGAGACAAATTTTGTTTCGGAAATAGCGTTATTCCTTCTTAAAAGTAACTCATTAAAATTTGGACTATATACATTAGCAAGTGGAAAGCAAAGCCCTTATTACATTGACTTGAGAATGTTGCAAAGCTTCCCTAAGTATTTCCGTCTTACAATAATTGCCTTACGAGATCTCATAAGCAGAGAAATTGGTTCAGATTTCGATTCCCTTGGTTCCATTCCAACTTCAGGGCTAATATTTGCCTCTGCACTAGGTTATGAAATGATAAAACCGCTAATTTACGTAAGGAAAGAATCCAAAATGCATGGCAGAAAGAAAATGGTAGAAGGCTACTTAAGACCAGGTGAAAAAGTGTTACTAATTGACGATGTTGCAACAACTGGAACATCCTTGAGTAATACCATCAAAGTTATTAGAGAAAATGGGGCCATTGTCAAAGATGCCGTTGCTATCATAAGTAGGCTTGAGGGAGCAGAAGAACACTTACAGAAAATGGGTGTAAGGCTTATTGCGATAGCTACGATTAATGACTTGATTACTGCTTTGTATGACAAAGGTCTACTCGATAGAAATACTTTAGAAGAAATAATAAAGCAAAAAGTGGACCAAGGATTAGAAACAGATTAACCTTCATAAATCATTAAATTCTTCTCCTCTAATAATGTATGGAGATTATGGACGGCTCTATAGACTTCACTTTCTTTCTTGGCACCTGTGCAAACTAACTTACCACTAGCAAACAACAATATTACTGTCTTTGGATCTAGCATTCTATGGATTAACCCTGGGAACTGTTCAGGCTCATACATACTCCGTGGAAGAACCCTGGCAGCAAGCTCAAGGTGGATTTTTCCACCAAGGCTTGCTGATGCCACAATATTTTGTATTTCTATTTGAGGTTCGTGTTCTATTGGGATTCCTCCTTTTTTTAATTTTTGAACAACATTTTTTACTGCTTTGATCGCTTGCTCTTCAGACTTTGCTCCAGTACATACCATCTTACCGGAACTGAAAATTAGAGTAGCGGTTTTAGGTGCTTTCAATCTGAAAACGAGCCCTGGAAATTGATCTGGATGATATTCCACATCAGGAAAAATCTGAGTGATTAAGTTTAAGTTGACAGTTTGATTTATAGTCGCAGAAGCAACGACGTTCTCTATGCTTACTATAGGTTTGGTTTGCGGCATATTGAAATGCCTTTATAAAGGCGACATATATATATCTGTAGAGCTATCGTTTATAGTAGATTTAACTATAGGTTTAAAAATGCTTTATAATTTTTAGATCAAAAATTTCAATTAATACATATAAATTTTAACCTACAAAGAGGTTATAATTTGATATTAATTTAGGATGTTATTGAAAACAATGTGAATGAATATATCGTTAAGACAGAACCATTATTTATTAAATTCACATATATTCTACTTTTTTTATAATGATGTTTATTATTATTTTATTCATGGTTTTAAGATATTTTAATTGTACGTAGTCTTAACAAGGACATACAAAACGAACCATAACGCTCTTCTTGCGAATTCTTGGAGACGGAGAGTATTAGAGCAATGCTATACTTTAGCCTATTTTAAAACATATCTATTAATTCTTTATGGATGAGGTTCACCAGAAGAATATCATAAAAATCATAGTCGTATTCATACTGCATTAATATCATTTCTGTTGGTTGGTATAGCAGTGATTAGTCTAGAAAATACTCTATGTATTATAAGTTGACTTGTCAAAAAAGGGTGGTGTGAAAGTTAATGAAACATTTCATGAAATGTTTCATTATGTGAACACACTAAAGACTTGCATATTTTTATAACTTTGCTTTTTGTTGATATTTTTCAGCAGCTCCTTGAAAATCGATAAGCTGTCTTACCTATGTATCATTCATTCGTTGTATGCTCTATCTATTAGTTTGCAGCATATATGAAAAAAGATCAACTAGCCTCATGGTGAAATTTCTTATTAGAAATAATGCTATAATAAAGTTGTATATGTTATAAGTTCCTATAATTAGATATTGAAAACTTAATAACAGTATTTTTAAGGTTCTAAGGTAAAAGATAAAGAAACATGGAAAATAATGATGCAGAAATTACCATGTCGTCCTTACTTTTTTATTACAACTTTCATATTTTATTCGCAGATTACGTAAAATGAAGGGTCAGTGTAAAGTAAATGACTAGTCAGTTAATCAGCTAATCTGTTAGTAGTTCATCCACATCTAACCATCGATAATCCATTGCTTTACAATGATTTCAGTGTTATACTCATGTAGGATTTTCTTCTCTATCCTATTGATAACTTCCTTCTCGTTCCTGTCATCAAAGATAATTATCTCACGTATTCCTTTTTTATCGGATAGTATAACCTTACTCACTTCCAATCTTCAGTTACAATTATCTCCTATAGAGATCTAGTTAAAGTATTTGCCTAATCATTGCTTCTATATCCATGTGGCAGGTAGTGAAAAAGATGCTAGAAAATAGAATAAGATACCAATAAAAATTCAATGTTAACAAAATAGTAGAGTGAGAAGGCTTCTCCCTTGCAGGATCATCCGGAGAACGGTTTATCCAGACAAAGCATTGGGAACACGAACCGAATATTCTCGAGTTGTATTGAAGATTCGATGAACCATAAGTTTAAAAGAAATCTAAAGATGCAGATCAGACCAAAAAAGAAGAAGATAATTGATTGATTACCTAATATCAAGTAATTTTATTGCTAATATTGTAGCGTAAAGTTCTCTTATGACTGTTGCAAGAAATGTGATGTTTATCGTATTGATTTGATCTAGTGTATAGTGACTGATAAATGGGCGGAGGATTAATCCCTTTATGTGATGTCTATCCTCGTGTAATATCGAACTTCTAACTCGTGACGAAACAGAGCGCCTCTATTTATTAGCATGAGGCCCAACTGTTCGAGTTAAGACATGATCCATGATAATGGCTTAAACAAAGTGAATAAAAGTCTTGTAAGATTTTTAGGATCTGATGTTAATTTAAAGATCATGCTAAATATAATATATTGAAATGAGGAAGAAGAAGAAAAACTGAGGCAGAACCATTTAAAATGATGAAATCATAAGAGGTCAACAGGAATTATTATCATTAATTTTGTAGATATGAATATTTGTTGAGAAGTATGCACTACTAAATTTAGTTTGTTGGTTTCTAACAAAGGTGAAACTTAATCTAATAGAGTGATATAGTTGTCGATTGGTTTATTAACACTTTATCACTAGTGCCTAGCGAGATGTCATCTTTCAGAATTGACACCGATTCATTAGGTGAGATAGAGGTTCCGTCAGATGCATATTTTGGACCTTTTACAGCACGGGCTATGAATAAATATAAAGTTACGGGTCAGAGAG
This sequence comes from uncultured Nitrososphaeraceae archaeon, assembly GCA_963733025.1. Classification (GTDB taxonomy): domain Archaea; phylum Thermoproteota; class Nitrososphaeria; order Nitrososphaerales; family Nitrososphaeraceae; genus JAJNBK01. The sequence goes on from CAVTCE010000033.1 coordinate 291,298, forward strand.
CACACATAAATCTTATCAAGGCATATGTTATGATTAAGATATCTGCAGCACAAGCTAACAAAGAGCTTCATGTTCTTGATGCGAATAAGGCAGATGCTATCATAAAAGCTTGTGACGAGATTCTTTCAGGTAAATTTGTTGAGCAATTCGTTGTTGAACCGATAAATTCAGGAGCAGGGACTGCATTTAACATGAATTCAAATGAAGTAATTGCGAACAGAGCACTAGAAATTTTAGGAAACAAAAAAGGAGAATATGAAATCATCAATCCAAACGACCATGTCAATATGTCACAGTCGAGTAACGATACTTTTCCAACAGCGATGCATGTGGCCATCCTGTTTAACATGAATGACACTGTATCTGCTCTAGATAAACTCATTCAATCATTATCTAATAAAGCAGAAGAATTCCGCAATGTAATAAAGATTGGTAGAACTCATTTGATGGATGCATTACCCGTAACTCTTGGAAGTGAATTTCAACAATATGCTTATTCATTAGCACAGTCAAAAATAAAGATCATTGAAGTCATAGAAGACCTCCAATACGTTGGACTTGGAGCTACCGCGGTAGGGACTGGTGCCAATTCTCCTAAAGGATATAAGGAAATTGCTATAGATTATCTTTCAAAAATTTCTAACTTAAAGTTGAAACCATCTCCAAATATGTATTACTCTTTGCAAAGTAAATATCCTGTAGCGAACTGCTCCTCTACTCTTCGCAATTTGGCATTGGAATTGTTAAAAATGTCAAATGATTTAAGATTGATGGCATCAGGGCCAGTTGCAGGTTTTGCAGAAATTCTGATTCCGGCAGTTCACGCAGGTTCTTCCATTATGCCAGGAAAAGTCAATCCTTCTCTTGCTGAATGTCTTAACATGATTTGTTTTAACATAATAGGTAACGATGTTTCCGTGGCAATGGCAGTACAGGCAGGACAATTTGAGCTCAATGTAATGCTGCCTGGAATGTTAAAATGTGTTTTAGATTCGACAGATATGCTGAAGAACTTCATTCCTATTTTTGCAGCAAATATGATTGATGGCTTAAAGGATAATAGAGAAAAGTTAGAGTCATATGTGAAAAAAAGTCCAATGCTTGTCACATTGCTAACTCCATATATTGGTTATAAAAAGGCAGCAGAAATTTACAAAGAATTATTAAGAACAGATAAGACCATAAAAGAATTAGTTTTAAGCATGGGTTTGATGACAGAAGAACAAATTGATAATGCACTCTCCGAGGATAATATTCTTAATCTAAAAAAAACATGATATGGGATGGATGGTATTTCATACCCTATTTACATATTATTTTAATTAGACCTTGATGATATATAATATGTCCATCACTTTTGAAAGATATTCATAGGATTTTTCTCTTATAATTGATGATGAGAATATTTCTGACGAGAATACAATAAGTCTAAAGGAAGAATATTTTAAGAAGTCTTCATAATGCAAGAAGAATAAACGGAATGATGACAATTTTTGTTTTAAAACAAGATAACATAACAGATTTAGATATTATCAAGGCTTTCTAACGAGGTTATAGTTAATTGTCATTATGATTATAAACTAATATGACTTATACAACATTTGATAAAGGATATTTAGCACATATGATGGAGAATGGTGAATAAGAAAATGGTTATATCAATATCATTTGGTATAGGGGTGATGTTGTTAACTTATTTAGCACTACAGGATTCTTTAACTCGACCATCGCTCAGTCGATTACCGATCTCTTCACAGATCGCAGTCTCAATTATAATCCAACAAGAAAACTTAACACAGAACGACTTGAATCGTTTTTCAACGAATTATGTATATATCAAAGGAGATGGAAGTATCTATGATTCTGATATTTCTTCTAATGCAATAGGAAGATATCTCGATACAACTGAGCCTACAATAACAACTGGAAACCATTTTGCATGGGAAATTAAAAATAAACAAAACCAGAAGAGATACTATGTAGATCATGTAACAGGTGACGTTATAGCAAAATCTAAATCGTAAGTGACAAAGGTCGATTATTCTTATAATAATAATATTTTAGATATTTCAATAATTAGAATACTAAAACCAATATATCAAAAGCATTCTATCAAAAATTGATGTCAATGGATGGAAAATCGCATACCATGTCTTCCTCTAAAGGTACCCAGTCCACAAATAATAATGATAATACTACTCTTCGAAAGCGATACAACAAATTAGTAATAATAAATTTGCAGAGACGTGCTATGCTTCGAAATATGGTAAAGCAAAATACCCTGTGCGAGCATAAGCAAATATATACACAAGCTAACGCAATTTGTAGACGAATATCTTCATCTTATGAAGAAGACAGAATTTCTATTGATGATGCTGTAAAATTAATGATTGAAGCACATAATCAGATGAGTCATAGTGGTTTACCAAAGGACGTAGTAGCAGCAGAGATGAATAAGAGATTGAATAAATTAGAAAAAGGAGAAACTGGTATATTCGAAGTAACAATGGCAAATGTTAGCTCATCTAATTTAATTGGTAAAAAAGATGAAAAAACAATAAATGAAGACCAAGCGGGATTAAATAAATATTCTGAAAGTTATTGGTCTGAAATAATATAAATCAATTCAATTCTAGTTCATCTAAAATACACAATATAGTCTCGGCATCAAATAATTTTTATCATTACAAGTATCATAGTCCAGATTCTTTTGCATATACATATTATATAGATGCAAAAAAATACAAATGAAAACGAATCAGTCAAAGCAGAACATATCGCCTAAAAATCCTCTTTATCTTCGTCTATTATAGTAATCATCGTCATAGTCATATTCTGTGCTACCACGATGATATGTTCGATAATGTTGTTCTTCAAATCAACTTTGAACATTTGCTATTTTGTCTATCTCTCCTCTGTCTAACCATGCTCCTTTACATCTGAAACAATAATCAATATCGACTTCATCTTTTTTTGATTCTTGCATTGCATTTGAACAATTCGGAAAATTCAAACCAATCATCGACTCTACAAATAACCTCTGGTTAAAATACATGTGTCTTTAATTTTATTTTATTGAATACCATTCTAGAATTAATACAAAGAGCTGACAGATATTTTATTATAGAACTGTAGTGTCTACCATAATTCATTCTTACCTGATTTTCTTATATTTGCTTCTAATTTATTATATTCAAATTAAAATTCCATAAGAAATCCTCACTTTATAATGGAGAATAGTTCTTTAGCGCCTTACTAACTTCTAATGAATCAGAAAGTTTACTAGTAATAATTATATTGCTACGCCAATGCCCAAGCAATGTGCAAGCAAGTGGTAGTGTTCTTATTTGTGATTCTATCAATCAGAATGGAATTGACATTTTAAAAAAAGCAGGAATGAAAGTTGATTACAAACCGAACATTTTAACAGAAGAACTACTATCTATTGTTAAAGACTATCAAGTCATTTTAGTCAGAAGTAGAACCAAAATCACTCGGGAAGTTATTCAAGCAGCAAGTAATGCAAAAATTATAGCAAGAGCAGGCGTGGGTCTAGATAATATAGAAGTAACGGCAGCAGAAGAGAAAGGAATTCGAGTTGTCAATGCCCCTGAGGCGGCAATCAATGCTGTATCAGAGCTTACTGTTGGCAACATGATATCTCTTGCTAGAAGTATTCCTCTTGCCGACAGTGAAATGAAAAGAGGAAAATGGATAAAGACGGATTTGATGGGCACAGAGCTAAGTGGTAAATACCTTGGTATTGTTGGTGTAGGAAATATAGGACGGAATGTAGGACGTATTGCAAAAGGATTAAGAATGAACTTAATTGGATACGACCCCTATCCAATAGACCGCGATTACATCAAAGAAGTCGGCTTAATTGTAACTGATCTCAACACATTGATCCAAAGTGCTGACTTTATTACTTGCCATGTTCCTCTATTAGAAGAAACAAAGCATCTATTTAACGCAGAATTAATCTCAAATATGAAATCAACAGCTTATCTAATTAATGCTTCACGTGGAGGTGTAATCGACGAATCCGCGCTCTATAACGCTCTGTGTAATGGTAGCATTGCTGGTGCGGCATTAGACGTTTTCGAAACAGAGCCGCCATTAAATAACCTTCTTATAGGACTTCCTAACGTGATTTGTACTCCACACATAGCTGCCCAAACCAAAGAGGCCCAAGCACTTACTTCGATCGTAATTGCTGAGAAAATTATACAAATAATTCGTGGGGTTATTTAAATCTAAACTCTGTCAATAGACAATAAAGAAAAAATTTAGCAATAGTGAATGATAGTTTTAATATTTAGTAACACTTCTTTATTTTATGAACTCGGAATTAAAAAGCCATTTGGGCGTATCATATTACTGATTGTTATAAAAGCAAATGTGAGAATTGTTATTTAAATCTCAGATTAATTTTGTTCTAATGATAGATGCATCATACTAATTATGGTATTAGAAAGTCTATATACAAATATTAAGGGTATTTTAATAGCCATTTCATATGCGTAGTTATATGGCTGATACTTGGACAAATATGTGGAAGTTAAATAGTCAAGAACTAAGGTCCAAAGCTGTTCTATGGAGAGAAGAGCCAGCCATTATTAAAATTCAAAGACCGAGCAGACTTGATCGCGCGCGGAGATTAGGATACAAAGCCAAACAAGGTATCATTGTAGTTCGTGCAAGATTAGGCAGAGGGGGTATGAGAAAGCAGAGGCCTGTATCAGGTAGGCGTCCTAAACATATTGGTGTCGTCCATATTAAACAAGGAATAAGTATGCGAAAAGTGGCAGAAAGAAGAGTAAACGAAAGATTCCCAAACTTGGAGGTATTAGGTTCTTATTATTTGCATAAGGACGGAATGTATCTCTGGTATGAAGTAGTGCTTGCAGATCCTAATCATCCATCTATATCCAAAGATAGGGAAATGCGAGGAAAACTTAAGGCTTTCGCAAAATAAAAAATTTCCTCCCTACTGATACTAGACACTACGTACGTCTCAATATCTACACACAGAAATCACATAATGTATATGTATTTGAACGTTAAATCTTACTACGATACTTTAATCATTAAAGTTATTTAATAATGTCTTGACAGATTTTATGATGTTTTCGACATCTATTTCTATGGTATCTTTCTCTATTGTGATATAATAAAAATTACTTTGATTCGCTAATGTGAGAGTTTTGACCTTTTCATTGAGGGTTAAGGTAAACTCAGTTTTTCCAATGGAAGATTCAAAGTTTTTTCTTAACTGGAACCTTGTGGCCTCTATAAAACACTCGTTTCTGACTTCATCGGGCGCCAGTAATGGTGTTACTCCATTACGTATTTGTCCAGCCAGAGTCCTGCCGAATTTATTTATTACTCCAACATAACGTATCTTTGGTGATAATTCAACAATCTTACGACATTTCTCTCTATTTTTTTGAATATCTTTCTGAGATGTTCCGTGGTTAGCCATACATTGTATTTGTAGCGGTAAATATATATTCTGATAAGTAAAGTTCAGGAAAAAGCGTTTCCTCAAATGACTTAAGTTGTTCATTCAAAACGTAAAATCATAACTTGTTGTTATACTAATATGGTGAGTTATTCCACAAAAATATAGATCCAACTCTGTTCTGTCTTGACTGGATACGTTTTCAATGGTTCTTCTGCTGGGAGATTCTGCGGAACACCATCTTCTAATTTAAAGATAGACATATGCAAAGGACATGTGACCGTCTTTTCATCCACGTTCATAAATCCAGTAGATAAATCGGCGTATGCATGAGTGCATATCCTATCTGTAGCAAAAAGTTTATCTCCTGATTTAGCTATAAGTATCTTCTTATCTTTATAATCAAAATCTACTAAGTCTCCATTTTTTATTGAATGCTCCTCGCATACTTTTATCCATTCTGACATACTTAGATTTTCTATTCTTTTATCTATATTTGTAGTGTTTCTCGAAAAGGTCCTGAGTTTCTCTATAGCGCGACTTCTCTATTTCCAAGATCTGTTCCATTGCTTCGTCTGTCTTGAGCATAAGAGACTTGCCAGACCATTTGTTTTCAATTAGATAGTTGATCCATGCTCTAATAGTTGGTCCCATCTTTCTTGATAGTGGTTCCAAAAAACCGTTAACGATTTCTCTTTTCGCTCCATCCTTACTTAATCCTCTACACATTAAATAAAAAAGCTGGGATTCATCTAACTGTGCTACTGATGCAGAATGGGTTGCTTTTACCTCATTAGTTTGGATCTCGAGTCCCGGAATGGCATCTGATTTGGCGCCTTTGTCAAGCAGAATTGCATGACCAGCAAGATAAGACTCGGCAGCTTTGGCATTCTTTTCTATTTTTATCATGCCTTTAAACAACGATTTGGAAGTATCTTTCATAACAGACTTGACAAGTACTCTTCCTCTTGAGTTATGACCTAGGTGAATCAAATTAGATGTGACATCGAATGATTGATTTCCGATACCGAAGATGATTTCAACGTCCTCACCGGAGGATCCTGGACCTTTCATTATGCTGTCAATTTTATATCTTGATAACTGTGTACCAAACATTCCTAAATACCAGGACATTTTAGCATCTCTATCGATGAAAGCCTTCCTATTTGAGAAATTTATGGTATCTCCGCTCATCGCTTGCAATGTTACCATTTCAAGACGAGCATTAGGATGTATATGACATTCTACTAACTCGAAGTAAGCCTGTTGAATATTATTATTTGTCGCGTGAGGTGGCGCATAAATCTCCTGAACTACTGTCGCTTTAGAGCTAGTATCTGCAACAACAATATTACGTGCTATTGAAGAGAGCCCATTGTCTGCCAGTGAATTTACAATTCTTATCGGTTCTTCAATAATTACATTTTTTGGAATATAGATAAAAATACCTGATTGAAAAGCAGCAGCTTCTAATGCAAGGAATTTGTCTTCAGTATAATCCAACTTATTATCATATAGCGTTGACTTTATAAGATCTTCATGTTGCATCATCGCTTCTTTAAAATCGGCAATAATGACCCCTTGTTTTGCAATTTTATCAGAGATGAATATTCGATTTATTGAAGAGCCAATCTGCAATATACCAGTACCATGTTCTAATTCATCGAGTCTATCTACAAGATCTTTGTATGGCTCTGACCATATAGTTCTATCTGGCAGATGGATATATTCTGGCTTCAAACGGTTGGCATCAGAGTATTTACTATAAAGGGGTGAAACTTCAAGCGGAAGTGATTCATAATTGGATAATGCCTTTTCTCTCATTTGTATCAGCCAATCTGGCTCTCTGTTTTCTGTTGTTATTGTATTAATATGCTGACTGTTAATAGTAGATAAACTGACCAACCAGCTATATCATTCCTTAAAAAAAGAGAGTGTATAATCTTAACCTACTGAGCCTTCCATTTCAAGCTTTACAAGTCTATTCAGCTCTACCGCATATTCCATTGGTAATTCTTTTGTGAATGGCTCCATGAATCCACCAACGATCAGTGATAGTGCATCAGACTCTGAAAATCCTCTGCTCATCAGATAAAAGATTTGATCTTCTCCAATCTTTCCTACACTTGCTTCATGTGATATTGTTGCATCGTCTTCATTTACTTCTACATATGGATATGTGTCAGTTCTCGAATTTTCGTCTAATAGCAATGCATCGCATCTGACGTTAGATTTTACACCTGTAGCCCCTTTTGCAACGTGCAATAGTCCCCTATATGTTGTTCTACCAGTATCTTTGCTAACTGACTTGCTTGTAATTCTGGAGGTTGTATTTGGTGCCAGATGTACTGCTTTTGCACCTGCATCTTGATGTTGACGGGCGCCTGCGAAAGCTATTGATACCACTTCAGCATGAGCATTCTTTCCTAACATATAGACACCTGGATATTTCATGGTCAGTCTGCTACCTATATTTCCGTCAATCCATTCAACTGTAGCGTTCTCATATGCATATGCCCTCTTAGTTACGAGGTTGTATACATCCTTACTCCAGTTCTGGATTGTAGTGTATCTAATCTTGGCACCCTTCTTTGCAATTAACTCTACAACTGCAGAGTGTAATGATTCAGTAGTATAAACTGGTGCAGTACATCCTTCAATATAATGAACTTCTGCATTCTCGTCGGCAATAATCAGAGTTCTTTCGAACTGGCCAATATTTTCCGCATTGATTCTAAAGTATGCCTGCAAAGGAAGGTCTACCTTTACATTTGGTGGAACGTAAATGAAGGATCCCCCTGACCAAACAGCACTATTTAATGCTGCAAATTTATTATCTTCTGGTGGAATGACCTTTCCAAAGTGTTTTTTCATTAGTTCTGGATATTCTTTAACTGCAGTATCTGTATCGACAAAAATTACACCTTGTTTCTGAAGATCTTCTCTTAGATTATGATATACTACTTCCGACTCATACTGAGCGCCTACACCTGCCAGGAACTTCTTTTCTGCCTCTGGAATGCCAAGCTTATCAAAGGTATTTCTTACAGATTGTGGAACATCATCCCAACTTTTACTTTGTTTTTCAGATGCTTTGGCATAATAATATATATTCTGAAAATCAATTTTTGAAATATCTCCACCCCAATTTGGCATTGGCTTGCTCATAAAGACATCATATGATCTCAACCTAAAGTCTCTCATCCAATCAGGCTCACCTTTCATTTTGCTAATCTCTTCAACAGTGCCCCGTGAGAGACCTTTTTTACTTAGAAATACATAAAGCTCTGTAGAGTCCTTAAAGTCATACTTACTATAATCCATATTCAGTTCTTCTGTAGTCATATGTATGTATAACGCTGTTATGTTTTATATATATATATCTCTCGCTGACAGTACTCTCAGCGCAAGAGCAATTAGCAAATACTAAATAAGTCCATATAATGACTAAGAAGAGCACTTATAAACTAACCTTCATTCAGGATATGTTTAGCTAGCTCAAAAGCACCTCTAATCGTGTGTATTTTAGACTCGATCGAGTGGATACCCTTTTTCCTCAATTCTTCCTGGGTGAATGGGCCTATTGCTATTATCGCCTTTACTTCTCTGATTAATGACCGGACATCAGAGGATGATATACTTTCCATGATTTCAAAAAATGACAAAGCTGTGGAGGAGCTTGTAAAAATAATGGCGTCTACTCTTTTTTTTTCTAAAAGCAAAATAAAGTCTTTCCAAATGACATTAATATTGGCAGTTCGGACATCGTACAAGAATAGTTCGTCTACTTTTATACCAATTTTGTTCAGATCTCTGGCAAGGAAGTCATTTGATGCACTACTTCGCGGAATGATAATTCTTTTTTGTGATGTGTGATTCATTTTTGAGAATAGTTCCACCATTCCCTTGGCAGAATATTTTTCTGGCATCAAATGGACGTTTATTCCGCGGTTAACAAGATGTTCTCTGGTTTTTGGTCCTACTGCTATAATAGTTCTATTTTTTAATAGAGAGATAATCTGATCAGTTTTTTTCATTGTATTTGCGAGGTCAAATAATACATTCACAGCCCACTGGCTCATAAACGCACAATAATCATGTTCTTCTTGGTTTATATCATCGATAAATTTTAAAATAACTTTAGGATCTCTTGGCACAATTTCGATAGTAGGTAAGGCTACAGTCTTACCGCCTTCCATTTTGACAAGTTGTGAAAATTCCTCAGCATCAGCATCATTTCTTGTTATCGCAAGTATTTTCTTAACCAAACTTCTAGACAGATAAGTCACTTTCCAAACCATGCAATCTTTTTGCACAATGTAACAACTTTACCAATTACAATAATGGCAGGTGCTTTGACCCTAGAATATTCAACTTTATGTAGAATGTCGACAAGAGTCCCGCTGATGACTCTTTGTGTTTTAAGAGTTCCATTTTCAATTATGGCAATCTCTGTATTTCTACTCATTCCTGCATCTATCAAATTACAGCAAATCTGTTCCAACTTCTCTATTCCCATGAGTATTACAATGGTATCTGCAGCATCTGCTAATCTATCCCATTTGACAATTGATTCAACCTTATTCTTATCTTCATGACCAGTAACAATTGCAAGGGATGATGCATATTGTCTATGTGTTAATGGAATCCCTGCATAAGCAGCAGCCCCTATAGCAGAAGAAATTCCAGGAATGATTTCAAACTCAATACCGTTATCAAAAAGAAACTCGGCCTCTTCTCCTCCTCTTCCAAAGATAAATGGATCTCCGCCCTTCAGTCGCAAAACCTTCTTTCCTTGTTTAGCAAGCTTCACCATTTGAATATTTGTATTGTCCTGATGAGTTGTCGAACCACCTACTGCTCTTCCAACATAGATCTTTTCGCATTCAGCAGGAATTTGATTAATAATGTCTTTACTAACTAGTCTATCGTAAAGTACAACATCGCAATGTTTCAAAAGTTCCATCGCCCTCACGGTGATTAACTTTGGATCACCGGGTCCAGCGCCGCAAAGGAACACTTTGCCCATGCTTTTCATTTTTTATTCCACCTTTCGACTGCATCGTGCCAGTCTTCTGAGAGTTTTATAACATCCTCTTTTAGAAGCATCTCAGCAACCATTGTTCCAAGTTTAAGAGGATTTTTTATACTTCCGCTCTTTTTTAGACTGATAGATCTAATCCCATCTGCTGAAAACACAGATGCATATAATGTTATCTTCCTGCGATCAGAACTGGTAACTGCAATGGCACCAACAGGAAATCTGCATCCTCCCTCTATTTTACTTGACATCTCACGTTCAGCATCAATTTCAGCTCTAGATTGTTTATCCTCGATGCTCTTCAAAAGTTTAACTAATCGATGATTATTCTTTCTACAGATAATTGCTATTGCACCTTGGCCAGGTGATGGCATAAAACTTCTAATATTAAATCTTTCTACAATAACATCTTTCATTCCAAGTCGAATTAGACCTGCTTCTGCAAGAACTACAGCATCATATTCTCCATTAATCGATTTCTTGACTCTAGTCTCGACATTTCCACGAATTGGCTTGACGTTTAAGTCTGGACGTCTTCTCATTATCTGAATGGCTCGTCTTAAGCTACTAGTTCCAACTATCGAACCTTTAGGAAGATCGCTCAGTTTTAGTTTTTTTTCATTAACTAATACATCATTAGGTCTCGCTCGTTTTGGTATCGACGCAAGAATTAGCTTATCATTAAGATCAGACGGAAGATCTTTCAAACTATGAACAGCAAAATCAACGCTCCCGTTCATTACAGCGTCATTTAATTCTTTTTCAAAAATTCCCTTTGCATCAATTGTAAATATGGGTCTCTTGTCTACATCACCTCTGGTAGTAATCGTAACAATTTCACATTTAATAGAAGGATTAGATTTTAGTAATGCGGCTAATGCTATACGAGTCTGAACAACAGCAAGTTTGCTCCCTCTTGTACCTACCTTTAAACTGATGGTCATGAGCTTTCTTTTATTCTGCGTAAAGCATCGCCGTAGAATTCTATAGTCTTGTATACATCGTCTTCGCTATGTGAATAAGAAACAAAACAGGTCTCAAATTGTGAAGGGGGAATGAAAATACCTTTCTTCAGCAATTCATCAAATAGGAGCCTGAAGTTTGTAGTATTAGATTTCTTTGCACTTTTGGCATCATTTACTTTTTCACCATTAAAGAACAATTGAAACATTGATCCAATTGTATTTAGCGTAAAGTTCAGTTTGGCATCTTCTAGCTCATCTTTAATTCCATTAACTAAAGAATCACAAGTTTTGGCGATACTTGGATATATTTCATTCTTTGCCATAATCAGAGTTTCAATGGTAGATATACTAGCCGAAACAGAAACCGGATTGCCAGCATATGTACTGGCTTGATATACTCGACCTAGAGGAGCCAATTGTTGCATTATTTCTTTCTTGCCAGCAACTGCTGCCTATTGGAAAACCATTTCCCATTGCCTTAGCGAATGTTGCCAAATCAGGTTTAATTCCAAAGAATTCGCTAGCACCGCCTAGAGCAAGTCTAAATCCAGTTATAACTTCATCAAATATTAGAATAATGTCATTTTGCAGTGTTATCTTTCTGACGTCATTGAGATATTGTTTTTCTGGTAATATAAGGCCCATATTTGCAAATACTGGCTCTATTATGACACAGGCAATATCATCATTCGTAGTTATTACTCGATCTAATTCTTCGGAATCGTTATAAGGAATTACCAGAGTCTGTGATGTGGCTTCTTCTAGACTGCCGTCCGAGTGCGAGAAAACTCCCGCACCCGAGCCAGCATTTACCAAGACATAGTCATAAGAACCATGATAGCAACCATCAAATTTTAAAATTTTTTTCTTCTTTGTAAATGCACGTGCCAATCTAATAGCAGTCATAGTTGCCTCTGCGCCTGTATTTACAAGCCTCGTCATCTCGGCACAAGGAACAACTTCTTCTATCAGTTCGGCCAGCTTTATTTCTTTTTCAGTCGGGACACCGTAGAGGTTTCCAATGTCGAGTTGATTCTTTACGGTTTCCGTTACTGTAGGATAAGCATGACCAAGTAAAAGTGCACCATATCCCATACAATAATCAATAAATGTTTCATGATCAGCTGTAACGATCTTACTACCCTTGGCAGAAACAGCAAAAAATGGATACGGTTCATAAAAACGTACAGGACTGTTGACTCCATATGGCATTACATTCCTTGCTCTATTGAACAAAGATTCCGATCTGCTATGCATCTAATAGTAGAGTTCTTGCCTACAAAACATTATAATTGTATCGTGTGACATAAGATCAACCATTCAGTAATTTGGCCATTTGCTTTGCGTAATAAGTAATTATCATATTAGCGCCTGCTCTCTTTATCGATGTTAAAAACTCAGTCATTACAGCGTCTTCATCGATCCATCCTTCATCTGCTGCCTGCTTTGATCAAAGCATATTCTCCAGAGACACTATAAGCGCAGATAGGAAGAGTAGTCGTAGTCTTGGCCTGATAAATAAGATCTAGATATGGAATGGCAGGTTTTATCATTATAATGTCCACGCCTTCATTAATGTCAAATTCTATTTCTCGAAGTGCTTCCCTAGCGTTGCTAGTTGGCATTTGATAACTTCTTCTGTCACCAAACTCTGGTGTTGAATGGGCTACATCTCTGAAGGGAGCATAAAGCGGCGATGCTTGTTTTGCAGAATATCCAATAATTCCGGTATCAGAAAAACCTGCATCATCCAGACCTTCACGGATAGCCTTCACTTGACCATCCATCATAGCGGATGGAGCAACGAAATCTGCTCCCGCACCTGCATGACTAACAGCAACTTTTTTTAAAGTGGCTATACTACTATCATTATCTACCTTTTGATTCTTTATTATCCCACAGTGACCGTGGGAGGAGTATTGACATAAACATACATCTGTAATAATGGCAATACTGTCTCCAAAGTGTTTGTGAATAATATCAATAGATTGTTGTACAATTCCTTTATCATCAAAGGCAGAAGTTGCATTATCATCTTTGTAAGATGGAATGCCAAAAAGAAGAATTGCTCTGATTCCTAGGTCAGCAATTGACTCTATATTCTTGATTAGCTTGGAAATAGGTATTCTTTGTATATCAGGCATCGATTCAATAACTTGAGTTTTTTCAATTCCTTCCTTAATAAAAACCGGACAAATTAGATCCTTGACCGAAAGGCGAGTCTCCTGCAAAATATCGCGAATTGCAGGACTCCGTCTTAAACGACGCAATCTAACAGTTGGAAATCCAATATTTCCACTATTGTTATTTGTTGTTTTCATAGCTGAACAGCCTTATGATGAACTTTATAAAATCATCATCTTCTTTTTCATTACACTTTTCCAGCTCTTTTCTAAGGTTGTTCATTGGAGAAGAAAGAATTCCTTCAACAATAGCATATGAAAGTTTTTCAATTATCTTGTATTCTTCGGGTCCTATTTTTTTTCCTAAAATGGAAAATGCTTTTTTGAGTTCGCGATCTCTTATAGTATCTACGTTCTTGAAAACAGAATCGACAATTGGATCGGCCTTTTTTCTCTTATACATATTGTATATGGAATTCATTTCGACATCAATTAGTCTCTCCGCTGAACCAATTTCATTTTTACGAGAACGTCTATTCTTTTCTACGATCTCTGCGATTTGATCCATATTTATCAATTTGACTTTACTTACTGATGCAACTCTTTCTTCTACAGTTCTTGGATTTGAAAGGTCTAAAATCATCATTCCATTTTCCCGTTTACTCATGGCCTTTTCAATTCTATCATATGTAATTAGGTAATATGGCGCAGTGGTAGAAACAAAAATTAAATCAATCTCATGTAATATTTCAAGTGCTTTCTCAAATGGAATAGGTTCACCTCCTACAGTATCAGCAAATGACTTAGCCCTTTGAAATGTTCTGCTTGTAACTAGAAAATTAATATCTCGTTGTTTTAATGACTTGGCTACTAGACTTGCACCCTCTCCGGTTCCTATAAGTATAATACCTTTACTTTTTAGATTTTCGAAGTATTCTTCTGCCAGATTAACTGCGATTGATCCAATTGAAATACTTCCTTTATTGAGAGATGTGCTAGTCCTAACTTTGCTACCGACTTTTGCTGCCCTATCAAACATAACCAAAAGAGTAGAACCGGCATAATGGTTTTTATTAGCGAAGTCAAATGCTCGCTTTACCTGACCTAGTATTTGATCTTCCCCTATCACTAATGAATCCAGTCCTGATGCCAGTTTCATCAAGTGAAGAACAACATCTCTATCTTTGCTAATTTCGGCAGTCTTCTCTATTTCACCAACTGGTAGGCCAACTATCGAACCCCAAACTTCTAGCAATTTTTTTTCATAAGGACCTGTGCCGGCAGTGAAAACCTCAACCCTGTTGCATGTCTGAATGATAACACATTCTTTGATGCTGCAATTTTCTAGAATCTTTTTATATGCAGAATCGATGTCAATGAAGGCAAATTTTTCAAGAAGATGAATAGGAGCGTTTCTGAAAGTTACCCTGGCATTGATTACTTGTAACGATTGTATCATGCTAGACGATAATGTCATTATTTATTCCTATTCTCCCATTTCTCCAATAACTTCAGCGTTGTGCTTTTAGCATCTTCAAATCTATCCTCCTTAATAAGGTTCTGAATTTGTTGGTCATGGATAATAGAATATAGGAATTCCTTTCGCTTATCAACAGTTTTAATCTTTGGTTTTGCAGCAATACGCGCAAACTCCTGCAATTTTGTATTTTCGATATCAGATCTTTTGATTACTCTTCTTAAAATCCGTTCAGCTTTTATTCTAACTTTACGTGCCATTATAGGGCTCTTACCAGAGGTTGATATAGCAACCTGCATTATTCCCTCGATATTAATGATGGAGGCGTAAGAAAAGTCACTATAGAGAGGATCATCGGCAGCATATACAAATGAACCCATTTGACGGCCTTTGTCAACAAGCTTGCGATTCAACAATTTATCATTCGTAGCAGCTAAAATCAGAAATGGATTTTTGTAATCATCAAGTATGTTTGCATCTTTCAATTTTGCCTTAACGATTTGTATCTTGCCTTCTTTATCTAGATTGAGCAAATATCTATTAAAACGGTTACTAATAACTATAATTTTACAGTTCTGACCTAAAAGTCCACGTACCTTTCTTACACCTTCTGTGCCACCACCTATCACTATGACATATTTACTATCAAGATTCAGATCAACAATCAATTAATACACCAATAGCTATTAACAAAGAAACTGACGTGAATTCTTTATTTAATCGTTACATTAACATTTAAAGCCCGTTATAGTACCTTGTACTATTAATTCTCTAATGATATTCAATCAATCGTCTTGGAATATGCTAAATATGACTTTCTGTCACATTCCGTTCTATCCTCTTGGGTTATCTAATTAAGATTGTTATCACGCATTAAAAGTTCCAAAGTTTATGCATTACAATTTTAATCCTGTTATTTCTGTTAATAATTCTAAGAAATAAAATTACTATTTAAATATATTTAATGAGACTGTAGAATAAATTATCATAATGAATCTTTCAATAAAGAATTAAGAAACTATGTGGATTCTTCTATTCTAATCAATGTATAATTGAAACTCGACTCAAAACTAATTAGTGGCCATAATGGTTTGAATTATAGCCTTGCGAGAAGATGACCACCAGACAGCCTCTTTTGATCTTGATAGTATTGATGAGATTGGACCAGCCACTAAAGGTAGTTTAGAAGAGTCTGGATTTAAATCTCTTAAAGATCTAATAGTACGAGGACCAGCTGATATTTCTGAAGCAACTGGAATGGAGATAGAAAAGTCGATTTATCTTTGCAACAAGGCGAGAATGAGATTGGAGGAAATGGGGATAATTGACAAGAGCTTTGTTACAGCGACTAAACTCTATGAGAAAAGGAAACAAGAAGAAAGGATTTCAACTGGATCAAAGAATTTAGACGAACTTTTTATTGGAGGGATCGAGACCAGAGCTGTGACTGAAATCTATGGTGAGTACGGTACGGGCAAAACTCAAATATGTCACACTCTATGTATAATAGTACAACAAAGTAAATCGCAAGGAGGACTAAGGGGAAAGGCAATTTATATTGACAGCGAAAATACGTTTAGACCTGAACGAATAGTTTCTATAGCAAACGCTAGAAATTTGGATCCCTACAAGTCGCTAGAAAACATAATTGTTGCGAAAGCATATAACAGCGCACATCAGGAATTGATTCTAGAAGAAACAGGTGCTATTATTGATAGTAATAATGTAAAATTGCTAATCGTTGATTCTGCAGTAGCGCACTATCGAGCTGAATTTCTTGGGCGAGGGACTTTATCGGAAAGACAACAAAAGCTTAATAAATTTATGCACATGCTGGTAAGAATTGCAGAAACTTACGCGGTTGCGGTTTTGGCTACTAATCAGATACAATCTTCTCCAGATGCAATCTTCGGAGATGCATATAGGCCAACTGGCGGGCATGTAGTAGCTCATACCAGCACATATCGTGTATATCTTAAACGATCCGGTAAGAACCGAATAGCCAGAATGGTCGACAGTCCATATCATCCGGAACGAGAAGTATTATTTACTTTATCTGAACAAGGTGTTGGCGATCCTGAAAGGTAAGGCCTAAAATCAAGTAGATAATAATAAATTAAGGGTTTTGGTAATGGATTTGTCATGCCAAGCTCACACGGTACAAGAAGAAAATCTCGATCTGTTCTTACTAAAGATAAAACAGCTAGAGGAATTTCATTTCTGCTTATTGACTATAAGGTTGGTGATAAAGTTATTGTAGATGTGGATCCGACAGAACATAATACAACTCCTCACAGGAGATTCCAAGGAAAAGTTGGTATTGTTGAAGAAGTTGGTCGAAGGACAGTAAAATTGGCTGTAATGATAGGAGAAAAGAAAAAATTTTTGTGTACCAAGCTCAACCATATTAAACCCGTAACTACCGAAATGGACAACCAAAAATGACAGATATAGTCAAAAAGGAAATTATTACACTTCCACAGGTAAAGGAAATCTTGGAAGCAGTCAAGACAGACGATATGGACCAGATCCAAAGATGGACTTTTGACTATGTTGGGAAGTTTGCTAAGGTAGATTCAAATCTTGCCCCCAGAATGGTAGCCGAACTAATTGAAAAATGTGACTTAAAAGAAGAAGAGGCAGTAGAAGTTGTCAATGCCTTGCCTAGTTCCATAGAAGAATTAAGAGCATTCACATTTGGATGGAAAAAACTTATTCTTACAGATACTTTGGAAAAAATGCTAAATATACTTAAAATGGGTACTGAAAGTTAAATAAAAAGTAATCAGTAAATATACGGGGAAGTATATTGTCAGCATCGCCGACAGGTTTCTCCGATAACCGGACAAGCATGTCAAGTTCCGGAGAACAGCAATTTCAAAGAAAATATGAGGAATATGCCTATATATTAGATTTCATGCTTAGAGGAAAATCAAATACAGTAAGAGGAAGAGAAGGCATAATCATTCAGGCCATTGGAGAGGAGCGTTTAACTCTATTAGAATTGCTTGGAGTTCAAAATATGAGTTTTGAAGTTGGAGAGCGTGTATATATTGGACGCGAGGGTCGAGATAAAGTGATAAGTGTTCTTGGCAGATTGGATTATCACGATATCTCACAGTCAGCGAAAAATGAACTTCCAAACATAGTAGAAATAATTGTGATTGCAAACGAGAAAAGGTTCATAGATTATATGAATATGTCTCAGCCAATTACGCCAAGAATTCACGCCCTCGAATTGATTCCGGGAATAGGGAAAACATATATGATGACAATAATCAAGGAGCGCGACAAAAAAAGATTTGAATCATTTGAAGATATTCAAAATAGAGTTGGATTGAGAGATCCGGCAAAACTTATAGCAAAAAGAATCATAGATGAAATTGCTGGCGAAGCTCGAATGAATCTGTTTGTTAGAAAATGAAATGGTCAAAAAGAAAATCCTTTGGCCAGCATACGCTCATAGATAATAGAATTTTAGCAAGGATTGTTGATGCTTCACAAATTACTAGAGAAGAGATTGTTTACGAAGCAGGAACTGGAAGTGGGGTTTTAACAAAACAACTTTGCAAAAGTGCCAAACTAGTTACCTCTTTTGAAATAGACAGCGAAATTTATAAAAAAGCGTGTCGTCTTTATTACTGTTATTCGAATTTAAAGTTAATAAACGCAGATATTTTCAAAATTTATGATTTGCAATTTGATATTTTCATCTCCAATCTCCCTTACTCAAGAAGTAGAGATGCTTTACAATGGTTGCCATTTCAAAAATTTAAACGAGCCATAATTATGACACAAAAAGAGTTTGTTGATAAATTACAAGCCAAGCCCGGAGAAAAAAATTATCGCGCAATTACAGTTTTAAGTCAACATTGTTTTAACATAGAAAGGCTATTTAATGTAAGTAAAGAAGCATTTGAGCCTCAGCCTTCTGTGGAGTCAACGGTCATCAGATTAATTCCAACATCTGCGACAATAAAAAAAAATACTATCAGTAATCTCAACTTTTTATTTTCCCAAAGAAATAAGAAGGCGTCATTATTATCAAAAAAATTTGGCATTAAAATAGAGTATGCGGATAAAAAAATAGACCAATTAAGTGTTACAGAGCTAATGCAATTAGTAGGTTCGATTGAAATTGTACCAGCCTGCGGAAGATAGTTTTTTTTTAGCAGAATGTGCTAAACATTATTGTGGTAATATAGCTTTAGAAATAGGTGCAGGATCTGGTATAATACTAGATACCCTTTCACAAAATTTCAATAGTGTAGTTGGAACAGACATTGATTATGTGTCGCTTCAATATTACAAAAGTAATCTTCCAAAAAACGGTGCGCTAGTATGTTGCGATGCTGCTTCGGCCCTTGCTATTAAATTTGATTTTATTGTAAGCAATCCTCCATACCTGTCTGATCACGATAAAAAAAATAAAGATCATACTATAGATGGAGGCCCCACAGGCATAGAAGCTACTTTGCATTTTATACATTCGGCTGTTTTGGTTCTGCAAAAGCGAGGTAAGATATTGACAATCATTTCGTCTTTGTCTGATAGCACTAAATTAGACAAATTGATAAAAGAAATGAATTTAAAAAAGAGGACCGTAAAAGTAAGGAGGTTATTTTTTGAGACGCTTTCTATCATTGAGATTAGTTTTGACGTCGCTTGACTTTAATAGTTACTTTTTCAGAATCTTGGATGCTCTATCTGCTATTTCTTCTGCCATTCGAGAAAGAGTACTATTTCCGCCTAGGTCATATGTAACATAGACATTTTCATCAATAACATTCTCTGTAGCTTTAAAAATTGCATTCGAAATATCTTTTTCTCCAAGATAGTCTACCATCAATGCAGCAGACAAGATAGTTGCAACAGGATTTACCTTATTTTTTCCTGCATACTTTGGAGCACTACCATGTGCTGGTTCAAACATTGCATAATCGTCGCCATAATTACCTGAATATACACATCCTATAGAACCCACATGTCCTGAGGCGCATTCTGAGATTATGTCCATGAATAAATTAGTACTAATCAATACACTGTTGTTAAATCGTTCCGGATTCTTAACAAGTTGTTGTGTCATATTATCTATGTAATACTCTTCAACATCGATGTTCCTAAACTCTTTTTGAAACTTCTCTACAGCATCCCAGAATAATCCGTCAGTTTCTTTTAATATATTTCTTTTTGTGATCGCATACGCCTTTTGAAAATTCATATCCTTTGCTACTTGAAAGCCCTTTTTTACTACTCTTTCACAACCTTTTCTTGTTATCTTGCGAATTGCAATGGCTGAATCGTCACTAGTTTTAAATTCAATTCCCGCATATAGTCCTTCAGTCGCTTCGCGTACGCAGATAAAATGAAGCTGCCTTTGAGCATTCTTATATGTCTTGATAGGTCTTACATTGGCATATAATTCAAATTTTTGTCTAATACTCACGGCAACGCTGCGTGGTGCATTTGGTTTAGGGATAGTAGTAGTAGGACCTTTAAAACAGGCATCACTATCGTCAAGTAATTTCCAAACCTCTTCTGAAATATATGAATTACCCCCTGTTTCCTGCCACCATTCCGATCCGGCATCAGCTAAGACTAATTCTATCTTAGTATTGCATGTTCTCAAAACTTTTACCATTGCCTCGACTAATTCTCGACCAGTACCATCTCCACGAAGTATTGCAGCGGTTTTATTTGACAAACGAATCAAATGAAGGGCAAAACCTTCTTATTTATATCTATTTAGATATTAAGTGAAGTCTTACAACCAAATCATTAGTAAAGGGAGGCACATCTGATGGTTTGGATACTCTTGTGAATTCACCTCTTTCTGAAAAGTATGAATATTCAATATTAAAGTCTTGAACTGTCAATACTTGTTTTTCTGGAATCCCTGTAGAATTATCTATTACGGAAATAGTTCTATTATCATATGAATAAATTTTCATAAAGTCATCTACAGTCAGCCTGACTGGCCTGACATATTGTATATGAAGTGTGTCTCCTATAGCGTCTGTATGAATAACATGCAAACATTCTTTACCGTCTTTCAAAAGCCTGCCTATGTTATCAGGCAATAGTTTTGTCTGTTCGTCTACTATCATTTCTATTCTAGGATAAACATTGAATGTGTCAGCAGCGTGTTTTTTCAGACACACATCGAGAATAGGTGGAGGAGGGATAAACTGCATTATTAGTATACCCACGAGAGTCGCGGCACCTACCATGATGGGAGGTAATAGGATTTGTTTTTTGCTTATTTTTTTCCTCGGTTTTTCTTCTTTGACCTTCCTCTTTGGCATCTAAAAAAACTAACGTATCTAACACTAAAAATGTTATTATTGCTTTTCTAGCTATTGTATTAATCTACAAAGCAATTACCAGAGACAATCAATTTAATTCAATTATCTAATTTTCACTTTGTAGTTCTTTACAAGCCGGATATCATAGATGTATCATAGATGATATCAATTAAAACAAATTCTAGAATAGTTAGAGGTGACGATAGGATACTTTTTGTAATCTGAATATGCATGAAGGAAAATTAAGAACTTCAATTGCGCAATTCCGACAGCACTAGAATGAAATTGTGATTATCGCGACACTATATAGTCACCTATCATGAAATTTTTATCATTAAATGGTCCATTGATTTGATTTAGAGTTTTAATTGGTTACATTCTACGGCCGATCCAGATGAATACAAATTATATCAGACAAAACTTGAGTCAAAAAATCTAAATTCTGGCCACAAGACCAAAAACATTAGCAATTTACCGCCGTCTAATCTAGATGGCACATAAAAGAATTGACAAAATCAGTATTCTTTTACAAGTGATATTTAGCATCTTTCATCCTCAAGTCAAATTGGTTCTTTGCAGACCATAAATATACCAATGTCTCTTGAAATTATTATTGTTTGAAATTGCCTATGCGGCAATGGTATCATAAAATTGAGAAATTTTGTAAATGCTTATAATATTATTGACATCATAGACGGTAAGACCGTTATTGATATAAATATAACGGATGGGAGAAGAATTCTTCTACTATTTATAAAAGTATAACCATTTCCAGAACTTGATATTATTATTATTCTGAAGTGATGGAGTATGACAGTTATAAGTTAGAGTTAATTATTATCATTTTGTATTCATACTTGATAATCAAACTTTTTTGCATTTGTACCGTAAAGTCATGCTCATGACTATTCAGAGACATTCATTTTGATACAGACAATTGTGCATGATTCATTGTTTTGTATACATTGTACATCTTTACGTCTTGATTTTGTGAATCTTTGATATGGTGATTGCTAGATTAATAAAAGTACTAAGTTTTGTTTATATCACTTGCTAGTTATTAATATCGACGGGGCTAGTCGAGGTAATCCTGGATTGTCCGGAATAGGAATTGTAATAATCAAAGAAAATGCTAAAATATTGGAACATAGAGAATTCATCGGCTATAAAACAAATAATCAAGCTGAATATATAGCATTAAAAAAAGCAATGCAAATTGCTTCCGGTCTAGATGATAGTATTACAATTCTGTCAGATAGCCAACTTCTCGTTAATCAACGAACCAATCGATATAAGGTAAGAAACAAAGAACTAAGCAACATATTTAGAGAAATATCTAATCTTGAGAAAGACTTCCGAATTGTTCTATACAAACATGTACCTAGGTCGAAAAATAGAAATGCAGATTTGCTTGCGAATCAAGCTATTGACGAACACATTAAATATGAAAAAGACAATATTTAAAATGGATGGCAGCGGTGAAGACTCAGAGTTACGCCTGATTTTGCAAAAGCAAAATATGCGGAGAAGGCATTTGACTGAGCTGCCATTATCTAACAATGAATCTGTAGGTTTATCAATTCTAAAACATATGAATCACTTTTTATCTTTGATTGTGAAATGCAATTATAACTTACATGAATGACTTGTTCTGTTCTCTTCTATGAGAATGTGTGCTTATCCTCACCCTTGCAATTTGGTTAATGTCGACCTTCACTCTGAAGGGACTATCTTAAGGCGCCAAATATATGTATACGGTCGACTCGTTTGATATGAATTAATATATTAATCTATGTTGAACAAGTTGGCTGGTGAAGAAGTAAGATATCAAGTAAACTGATATCAACAGGATACTCTGTTAATAATCCTAATTTCTATTGCAAATTGATATCTGAAATTTAATATATTTCCATCCCTCGAATACAATTCTTGCGTCATAATAGAAGAACGCAAGAAAATAGATATAGGACTCGTTTTCAAAAAACGTAGTGATCCTCCATAGGATATTGTTATGGTTGTTGCTATGCTATTTTAATTCATGACAGAACAGGATCGACTAAAGCAAAAGTCTTTTCAAAAGACATTAGAATATCCAGAAAAATGAAGAAATCACGCTAGAATCGCTGAAGGTAATGGCCAAGTGTTTTCAATAATAAAATTTAAACTATCTCTATGTTAGTGAAGAGAATAATGGGATTAGTAATAACAAAATATTATCATTATTTGACTCTATTAGAGGTTTAGCGTCTTAAACCACAGATCTAGTAAGGAGTATGCACTTCACATATACCAATGACATAGATATTTACATATATATTTAGTTAAACCTATGTATCTTTTTTATTTAGTCTTTAAACAAAAAGACCTAAAGGTTTATCTAACGAAAAAAATGATAGTCTTAAAGTTGCTAAACAAACGTGGTTCAAAAATTCCAAGTGTTATCAAAGACATTGCAATCGTTGCGATAGGAGTTGCAATTGTTTGGCTAGCTATCCGAGTGGTCTTCGACACCGCCAATCCATTCTATATAGTGTCTAGTGGTAGTATGGTGCCGAGCCTAAAGGTAGATGATGTTTTAATCGTGAGAGACGGCGGCTCATTTGAAAGTCTGAAGATTGGTGATATTATAGTTTTTCATAGACCTATGGGAGGTGATAGGGTAATAGTCCATAGGGTTGCAGATATTAGAGATATTACTATCGATTCTCAAGAAGAGAGAGTCATAAGGACACAAGGCGATGCTAATCCTTCTTCTATCCCTGGAGTAGATTTTCCTATAACAGAAGAAGAATATATCGGCAAGGTCGCATTTGTAATCCCAGGTATTGGATTAATAACAAGGGCAATAAGTCCTCCAGTTAACTATATCATTATAGCTGCAATCTTGGCACTACTGTTATTCAGCCATCTAAAAAGAAAAAAAGATGTCGAACCATCCGCACCAGATGGAACCGAGAGAGGAGATAGTTCATCTCCGACTGCTGGCAGTCCTCCGAATTGATTTAAATTGAAATTCTTCAAAATATCTTACTTTTATTACCCCTACAATTAGCCCTATATGATCTGCCTTTGTCAATATCACAGCCCAAATTGGTGACATAGTTCGAGAAAGTAATGTCGATGAGGGCTTTGTTTAGTAAATACTATGTATGTAACCGCCGTCGTTTTCATTAATGATGGCAAAAACCGGTTTGCAAGAGGATTTTGAAAGAAGGCTTGAAAGCTTCACTTCCCCTATACCTACGAATAAATACTAACATAATAGAACAGGACACGATAATTCAGATGCTCATTTAAAGCCTCAGATCATGGGAAGAGAATTTGTTATTGCTATCACCAAAGGAAAACTGGACTTGTCCCTGGGAACAAATATTCTATGGTGAATTCGACGGTCGCTGGAGCAAAAGTGTTCTAATTAAAGTGCTTGGTGAATAGTTATACTAATACAAATGCTTACTATTCTGTCAGTTCGCTCCTCACTTGCGATCTATTGGCTGCTTCATAAAATGTTGCTATGACAAAAAGTTAGTATAGCGTGTTGGTTACAAAATAAAATCATGACATAGAGCACTTTATACAAGACAGCAATTTCATGTATTAACTTAAGCTAGACATTAAATGGTATATCGTAAGTATGTTCCGCGATTAAATAGAGCATATTAAATTCTTCATCAGAGCGATGAAAAAATTCTTTCGAATGTATATGAAAAAAATGGAAAGTTACTTTTACTAAAACTATTATTTTGAGTTTACATACTATTCATCTTCCTTACTATGGTTAATACATCCTCGTCTCTGAGTATATGGTCTAAACCGACCTTCTGACCATTGAATTTTGCACTCCTTCCCCAAATCTGTGCGAATCGAAAATCTTTTATCATATTGCGATGGACTTTACTACAAACATCTGCGACTGTACTACCATTTCTGATTATCATTGGTTCTTGATAGTCTGTTTCCCCTCTCTTTGGACGCATATAGATCCTGATGAAATCGAGCCTCTGAAATATTGCCTCCTTCAGCGCATCAATATTGATATTTGCATCTGCAGAAATTGGAATAAAATTATTTCCAATCTTAGATTGAACCTCTCTTACAAATCCTTGATTTACAAGATCTATTTTATTCAATACAGTCAAAGAATTCACATAAATCCTATTACCATTTAAAACGTCGATTAATTGATCTTCAGTTAAGTCTGTTTCTCTTATTGTTATACGACCATTGTGAACACCAGAGATACGCAAGATTTCCTTTATAAAATTTTGTGTTAATTTTGTTGGAACCAAAATATTTACTGATACTCCACCTATAGATGTCTTTTCAACTGTTACGTTTGGAGGTTTTTGGTCAATCTTAATCCCGATTTCGGCTAGTTCGTTCTTTAAAATTCCTAAATGATGTGGTTGAAATACGTCTAGAACTATCAAAACAAGATCAGCATTTCTAGCAACGGAGAGTACTCTTTTGCCTATACCTCTTCCTGCAGCTGCACCTTCTATAATACCTGGAAGGTCTAAAATTTGAATCCTAGCTCCACGATATTCCATAATGCCTGGTACCGCAGTCAGAGTTGTAAACTGATATGATGCAACTCTGGATTTAGCATTTGTTAACGTATTTAGAAGAGTTGACTTGCCGACACTAGGTAGTCCTATGAGAACAACGGTTGCGTCGCCTGCCTTTCTGACGTCGAAACCAGCATTTTCTCCGCCAGTAGAAACAGTTTTGCCATGGGTATTTTCATTCATTTCACGTCTTAGACGAGCCATTTTTGCTTTTAGTAAACCAATATGAAATTCAGTAGCTTTATTGATCTGAGTTTTATGAATCTCGTCTTCGATGGCTTTAATTTTTTCAGGAATACCCATTTATGTAAAATATAGAATGGTTGAAATATTTACCTTTTCATAAAGTATTTTTTTAGAATGATAATCCGCTATAAATTAACAAAACACATAGGAGTTTTTCAATTCATCTTTTATCCCATTTCTAACAACCGTAATAAAACGACAACTTTGCTATCACTATGCTTTTATAAGCTTTCATTTACTATCTACTTTGTAGCATTATTACCTTGGATATATTAGAATCAGTTCATGCCACTAAACAAATCCTGGCATGATTACAATGAATCATTGATTGAACGTGGATGTGTGTACTTATGTATATTGGCTTTTTGAAGTCATGAAATAAGGAGATTAAGAAAATGAATCAAGGAAAAGTTGGAGCTCCCTTTGAATATTCACACAGTTACATCCATTTTCTAGCGTTTATTAAGATTGGATTTAAGATTGCTTATAGAACTGTCCAAGGAATTGTAAGAGGACTATCTGAATACATCAGGATTGAAGAAATACATTTACACATATCAGGAGAAGGATTATAAAGATTAAACCATCATCTGTCGGAAATCTAGGTTTTGAAGAAGAACATGACAAGCCAATAATGCTGATAGTCGATGCATCGGGTTTAACCATATCAAAAAGAAAGGTGATTATATTGAGGAGGAGAAATGGATACGTGGGAAAAAAGAGTTTATCAAGCTGCATATAGCTGTAGATGGAGAATCTATAAAAAGGTAGTATCATTCAGAGAATAACAAAAGGTAATGCTCATGATTCCAAAAAAGTTTTGTCAACTAATAAAGGAATTAGCTAAAAGACATGATATAGATAAAGTATATGATGGAGATAAAGCATATATGACAATAGAAAGAACTTCAATATACTGGACGACATAAATGCTGAACCAGCTGTTAGTATTAGGAAAAATGCATCTACCAGATCCAAGGGATGTTCATTAAGAAGAAACGGAGTCTTCTTGCTTATCAAGAAACTAGGATATGATAGATGGAAACAGCTGAAGGATACAGGTAGAAGATGATCGCAGAAATTGTCTTTTCCTCATTAAAAAGAGTTTTAGGTGAAGACATACTTTCAAAGAAATTTAAAGCACAGAAAGTAGAAGCAGGACTGAAAGTAATGTTATACAATAAATTCATCAGCTTGTAAACCAACTATAACAATATCTAAGAAATCAAAGCAAATATCGTAGTGTATTTCAGAGGAAGTGAGCTACAAAGTTGCAACTTATATATATATATATATATATATCGTCAATTGTCAGAGAATAACTATTTCTTAGAAAATACTATATACTCCCATTGTGAAAATCTCATTATCATGGCAACAATTAATGGTGAAACAATAACAGGAATTGCACTATCTTTCTTGGCAATTCTGTTTATCTATGCGGGCCTTGTTAATGAGGTCTGGGCTAAACTATTGCTTGCAGATTACTTTATCTTGGCCATGGGAATAGCGTTTATCGTCCTTGGGGTATATTCAATACGCAAACATAGAACAAGCCGTGTCAAGGAATTTAATATCAATACATTATTTATGAGAAATCAAAGACAATTTAATATCAATACATTATTTATGAGAAATCAAAGACAATTTAATATCAATACATTATTTATGAGAAATCAAAGACGAATTGGTGAAGCTATTATGATCGCAAGTGGCTTAGGGTTGGCTCTCGGTGCGTCTATGTTAGGAATCACTTTTTTAGCATATGGGGGCTTGGCTATTAGCGGTTTAGGAATAGTTTCAGCACTTTGGCGCTAACTTTTTTTCTTTGTTTATATGTAAGAATTGAAGATTCCGATGCAATGTCCGAAATTACAAAGAAGGAAAAAACAATCCTAAAGGAAATCGATTATTATTGGTATTTATCTTTCCTTTATAATGACGTTTATAATTTTCGTAGAGTTTCTCTTTCTGCCGCTGATCCTCTGATTAGGATCTTATTCAAAAAATGCTAATGAATTAATTCGAAGGCTTTATCTAACGATAAAAAAAGGTAAAAACATTAGGGACTAACATGCAATACAACAATAATGTGCTTTGAGTTCAATTTCGATATTATGTCAAGTTCAATTCTTCTGTAATAAAACGTCCATTAGTAGGTAATTCTATTTATAGAGATAAAACAAGAGTGGTTTTTATTTGGAATTTCTGATTATTGTCTAACCAGAGACACTACGTTGATGTTAACAGACCTAGCGTCCTTTTGTGAAGATGACAAGGTAGGTATTTAGAATCACAATGTAGTTAACGGTAATTAAATTGGAGAAAATACTGCCAAATAACAAAGAACACTTAAAGCAGTTGGCAATAATATAACCGTGGAGACCTAATGCAATTTTTACATTATCATGATTCAAGCATCAGAAATAGGGAAGGAGAATTATGATACTGCTAGAGCATAAACATTGGGCTACTCTGTATTTCTTATTTTTGATATGATAAAAAGGCTGAAAGGAAATAACACCTAAAAATGCCTTTATAAATAGAACATCGTATGAAGCAAATGTGGTCACGTTGATATGCTGAACCTTCTTCCACTGATTATCATAAGTCGCTCCTCAGCTTTTTTTGTCAATTCTTCTAACTCACGGTTCTTCTCGTTTATTTCTTTAGTTAATCGCTCCAATGCTCTTTTATTATTTTGAATAGAGTCGTTATAGTTATTAATTTTTTCCCTTATTTCCCGAGAATTCGCAATAAGCGAGTTTGCCTTTTTCTTATTTAATGACTCTAATCTTAACTTTCTTTCCTTGGCTATTTCTTCAAACTTTGGTAGGGACTTTAGGATATGATCACAATATTGTATGACTTTATCAGAATCCTTAACTGTAATGTCATACAATTGGACTGATCTGCGAATTTCGGAAAGCAGTTTTATATATGGAGAGACACCCTCTACATCTTCAAAAATCTTCCATGGCATTTCAGACAAAACATGAAGCCTCCTATATGTCTCCTTGGTCATTCCATAAGAATATTTGGTAATTGCTCGCGATAAATGACCAAAAAGATCCAGTAATTGTTTATTAAATTCTTCTTCTTCTTCTTTTACTTTGTCTATTTCACTCAAAGTATGGATAGATTCTCTAAATTCAACTGAATCCTCAAAATTCTTCAATGTGTTATCCAACTCTATAAGATCATATTCTAATTTTTCAACGGCACTCCTGGTATTTTCAACTTCTTTTTTGTCTGATTTCAAAGAACTTGTCTTTTGAGAAATTGTATTAAGTATATTATTACATTCTCCGATTACTCTTGCTTCTTGTTCAAAATCCGTAATAACAGATTTTGTGTCCTGTAGCAAAGATGAAAGTCGCTCAAATTCGTCTTTTAGCTTTCCAGCATATTTCTTCATAAAAACATTTAGAACTTTACTGTGAGAGCCACTGACCTCACCAAAACGATTCATAATTGACTCTAATCTTTCTTTGAACCTTTTTGCATCATATACAGAATGTGGCGATGGCAGGTCTGAAGATGCTTCTCTTTCTAGAGATGTCACTACTGTCGCTTTTGAATTTTCAACAATTGATTTGAACTTGTGCTCATCTAGTTTTATTTTGTCTTTTTTGAGTTCATCTGCTATTTTTTGTATTGACCTTAGAGTACTTGTAACATCTTCCTTGATAGGAGAAAGATTATTTGATAAAACTAGGACATTTTCTGATTCAATCTTTGCTAATTCCGCTAAAGCATCCAAAACAGTTATGCTAGTAGCATTTGTCACTCGATTACTATTAGCAGAAGGCCTTATTTTAGGGAGATTATCTTTCTTCTTGAAAAATCCAAAGGGAGGAGACAATATGCATATATTTAATCTAGCCATCAAAAATATTTTACGATGAACGTATACGGCTAACCGTCTTATTTCATAATATACATGAATTAAATATAAACTGAGAATCAGTCCAAACTTTGCTTTCTATAATACCTGTTAAAAATTGGCTAAATAATATTCTAGACCTAATTTTACTGCCAATTCTCCAAAATATTACAACGATTGAAAGGCACAATTTTTAAATAGAGGTAAGAGAAGTCTCACCAATTAACTGCTTCACCATAATATGATTGCTTCACCATTATCTGTCTAAATATTTGAAGATTTAAAAAAATTAATCTCTAGCTGAATTACATGAAATCTAATATACGCAGGCAATAGATGTCTCTTTCAATTTCAAGAGATTGTACAACTTTTTTAACTATAGTGTTTGCATGATACGGAGTTAATTATCAGATACACTAACCCATCCAATAGTAACGATAAATTTTTGTAGCACAGAGTACAATGATCATAGGAACATAGCAAAAAAAAGATTTTGGAAGAATTAAATCCATAATACTGATGAAATGCAAAAACGTGTTCGTAGAGTTAAAGGTGTCAGTATTAACAATAAGAAGGAATATTGGAAATGTAATATACTAGAAAATATTCGGCCCTTGATTTTGCCCTGTGGTAAACCTATTCAAGAAAAATGATTATTATGTCGAAAGCAATGTGCACAAGAGAGAACTATAAGTCCACACTCTCGATTATTCTGCTTGTTAAATGAAACTATAAAATTTATTGTATATCTCGAGCCACGTTTGTCTGGATAAATAGGGATAACAATGAGCTTTCTTGAACCATCCTAGATTATGCTTATTGTATTTGATTCGAGGACTTCATAAAGCCGTGAGCAGTTTTGTTGTTAAATTATTACAAAATCATTTCTTTCATAACAAAGTGAAACATACTTTGGAAGTCAGTGATTGTAGCAAATATTCTTAGGTTATGGTGAGTTATTGTTATCATTCAATATGGTAAGGGCATTAAGTATTACGGATATAATAATTATTGCAGTACTAGTAATAATAGCTGCGCTAATAATTTATCTTCTACGACCATTGATTATTGCAATTGTAATAATAGCCGCAGGTTACTTTATTTACAGATGGTATACAAAAAGAAAGCTTTTTAGATCAACCTATTAATGATACAGAAACGTCCATACATAACTGTTGTAGTTGGATATACTGCTCTATCTCTTTAGACTTCCTAAAGCTTTATAGATTAGATATATTTGATGGTGATGTTCGACGAAACTGAGTTAATAATTAATAGATGCCAATGCTGACGAATAAGAATAATACTAATAAAAAGAAAATGTATGTCAAGACGCCATATTAGAGGTTTATTTTTCTCCTTGATGCGGTTAAACCTAACAAGTTTACCTATAGCTACTGTGTCTCGGATAACAATAAATATGGTCATTTTTTGCAGCTGGCATATTTTCCAATTCACAAGAACAAGTGATAACTGTGTATGGTTTTATTCCAAATCATCTATTTTACAACGATCCGGATACTGCAAATGGTTTTGGCTTTGACTAACAGCGATCATTACCATTTTTCTCTTCTGAATTTTCATTGGAGATTTTAGCAAGATTTATTTTCTTCTATGTTTATTCATGCTGGAGTTTTCATCTTTCATGGAATCTCTTTGCGCTGCTCTTTCTTGAGTCTTCGCGAAAAGATGTATAGGCATACCTAGACATATTTTTCCTTGATATCTTCCTCTCTCAGATCTAAAAAGAGAATAAAATGCTATAATGATGGAGAAGAATTCCCTACAGAGGATCGTTAGGATTTATATTATAACAGCCCAATGAAACTGAATAGTTAATCTATTCACATGCGATTTAAGATTCATAAGGAATTATCATTTGCAGTTTATCGCACTTACTTATTCACCTGTTATTCTACGTAATTCTTACAGAAAATAGATAAACAGAAAGCAGAAATTAGATGAAAATGAACATCTCCAATGAAATTAATATATATTGAGAAGTAATCAAGATGATTCTAAAAATTAATGTATATGTAAACCCTAAATACCCTACCATCTTTTTAGTATCTGATATTTAAATGAAAAGCGAAAAAAATATTGCAATTGTAACGGCAATTGTTATATTATTATTAGCAACAGCTTTAGGCGGTTTTTCATCTATTTCTTATGCTCAAGTTGAGCAGGAAATAGACCAAGCAGCAGAACAAGAAGCTACAAATGTTACTGATACTGAGCAGGAAATAGACCAAGCAGCAGAACAAGAAGCTACTGATGTTGAAGGTAGTACCGAGCAGGAGGTAGTCGAAGCAGCAGAACAAGAAGCTACTGATGTTGAAGGTAGTACTGAGCAGGAAATAGACCAAGCAGCAGAACAAGAAGCTACTGATGTTGAAGGTAGTACTGAGCAGGAAATAGACCAAGCAGCAGAACAAGAAGCTACTGATGTTGAAGGTAGTACTGAGCAGGAGGTAGTCGAAGCAGCAGAACAAGAAGCTACTGATGTTGAAGGTAGTACTGAGCAGGAAATAGACCAAGCAGCAGAACAAGAAGCTACTGATGTTGAAGGTAGTACTGAGCAGGAAATAGACCAAGCAGCAGAACAAGAAGCTACTGATGTTGAAGGTAGTACTGAGCAGGAGATAGACGAAGCAGCAGAACAAGAAGCTACTGATGTTGAAGGTAGTACTGAGCAGCAGGTAGTCGAAGCAGCAGAACAAGGAGTGACAAATGCTACTAACGCAGATCAAGCAGGAGGTGAGGAGCAGATTGTTCAAGCAATAGAACAAGGCGCATTAGAACAAGCAGGAGGTGAGGAGCAGATTGTTCAAGCAATAGAACAAGGCGCATTAGAACAAGCAGGAGGTGAGGATATTACACAAGCAATAGAACAAGAGGCAATACAACAAGCTGCGGGTGTTGATGCTGTCCAACAAATAGAGCAGGTTGCAACACAAATAGCAAGTTCATCAACTGAAGCACAGGAAACAGGAGATACTGAAGAGGCAGGTGCATCAACCATAGAACAAATTATTGAACAGATTGCTTTACAGACTGGACAGGTTGGAGGAAATGTAGATCAGACTATAATCCAGATAGCTCAACAAGTATCTAGTGATCCAAAGGGACCTGTAGCACAAGCGATACAACAACTATCACAACAATATGCTGGAGGCAACACAGATGAAGTTCGCCAGGCCACAACACAGATAGGTACCCAAATAGCTCAAGGTCAAAATATCCAGCAAACTCTGGTTCAGATATCTAACCAGGTAATCAATAACATAAATAATATCAATACAAATATCAATAACTATAACAATGTAAGAATTCATTCTACCTCTCCTACAGAGACCAAAGTTATTCAGGAAACAGTCAATACATTAAAAGTAGAAAAACCACTTGTTAAAGTTCCACGAATACATATCGAGTTCGATAATAACAAAGAGCGTAACCTAATCTTGCGAACTCTAAATACCCAAGACGCAAAATATGATATGCCATTTAGCAGATTTAATGGAGCATTCATCCTGAATGACGATGAATTCAGGGTCAAGATCATAGGTAAAGGAAAGATATTATCCGCAGCGGTATCGGAAATGAAAAATAATGGAGATGTTGGTCCACGGGAGTTTCTTGAAAAAGAAATTCGCAATGGCAAAGTTTACTTTGAATTAGACGATGTCAAAAAAGGAAAGTATCTGTTCGATGTCTATGTCAGACTGAGTGATGGATCCATTGGGACTTACGCCAGGGGCTCAATAACTATTAGATAAATCCATCCCCCCTACTCTTTATTTTTACTCTAGGGATAACTTCGCATTATCTATCCTAAAGGCATTTGTTTTGTTCTCTTATAATATAACACAATAAATACTAAATCGAGGGCGATAAAAAAGGTGAATCTGAATCAAAGGCTTTAACTTAATACATGTTGACTAGTTATAGACAAATAATACAATATGGAAAAAATCTGTCAAGTAAAAGAGTTAATATCGCAAGTAAATGATAAAGGAGGTTACTTTATTGATTTTGTAAATACTAAAGATATCGAAGCAGGCATCATTAGTTTACATCCTGGAGAAAAAGATCTTCAGCAACCGCATAGCGTGGATGAAATTTACTACGTCATAGAAGGTTTTGCTTACATAGAGATAGAAGGAATAAGTAAGGCAATTAAAGAGAAAGATATTATTTTTATTCCAGCAAAATCTAGACATAGATTTCATGGAAATAATCAAGACTTGGTAGTATTATATGTTTTAGGTAGATGATATAAAATCAAAGAATTATACTATGACATAACAAGTTATATCTCAAAGAATGGAAAATAAACAATGATGACTCACAGTCGCATTTTCCTTATTAAAATAGCATTTCTACCTATGAACTACATCGGTTATATGAAATGTATGACGAATAAACACTCAACTATTACTTGTACTTTTGCAGTACCATTAACAACCGTCTAACCTTGCATGCTCCTAGGAATTTATGAAGAATCATTTAATATCTTTGAAAGATCTATTGCGGTTTATATTTTAATACATTCTCAGAATCGCATTTATTCTTGGTATACTCAAGCAAAACCTTTTTGTCGTTCATCGGCGTGTTTGTTACTCATTATTGACTTAATTCTTTCAACTATATCATGACTACCCTTGCAAAGCATATGTTATTGTTGCTGCACTTGGACATTATAACAATAATAAAGAAAAAACACAAGATTTTTGCCATCGTCATAATGCTGTTAAAAAACAACAATATCAAATGAATGATCTGTATAATTAAAAATGGATAAACGTCAATTTTTTATAATGTATCAGACAAATGTCTTCACAACAATCGAGATTATCAGATAGATATGATATAGGATATAGCCACTCGAATAAAATAGTTTTTTATCAGAAGTACGATTTTGTTGTGCAATAAGTTTCAATCCATTGAATGAAACTCTAGCAGGTTTCACTTTTGCTAGGATACAGTGATACTTAATAATTCGCATCTATTTTACCTCACTCAATGTTACCAGATTTAACCAGTATTTATCGCTAGTGACGATTCTAGGTAAAATACTATAATATCATATATTTAACAAATAAATGAAACAACATATTTACGCCATACTGTATTTGTCAAGTCATAGAATATAATAATTGATTGATTCTTAAAAGGTATAGAATTTCTCATCCAAAATAGAAAGGTACAAATTTACCAGTGTTAGCATAAACTATCATGCCTATCACGGATGCTACAAAAAAACAGATAGCTCAGCAGCGCAGATTGTTTTTTAAGATTTGCTTCAAATGTGGCGGAAAGAATCCAATTTCTTCTTCTAGATGCAGAAAATGCCATGGCACCAAAATGCGATTAAAGAATAGATCCTTGGGAGTTAAAAAATAATTCTTAATTACAAGGTTTTAAGTTTACACTTTATACTTTGTAAGAGCAGTATTTGACAGGATAATGTTCTTATTGAAACTACATCAGCAACAACTTTGAAGTTTATATGATGTGATAACATTATACTCTTTTTTTTGTATCTCTTTGATATTAGATATCTTCATAATATTTAGCTTTCAAAAATTATAAGGCGGGGAATACTATCAGACATAAATTTTAAAAATTAAATAATATGATAATCGTAATAATATTGTAAAGTAGATTTATAGCATCCTTGTAATCTTTAACAAATAACACATTAGATGTCATGCTAGTGGTATATAACATAGACCTGTTTCTTCATAAAACATAGATATACAATAATACAATAACAGCTAGGATCTAACACACGCTAATATTATATCTGTTGAAGACTAGAAATACGTCCATCTAGTAACCTTATAAATTCATCAAGTTTATCCTTTGGGACTACTGCACCGCTTGCCTTCTCATGTCCTCCTCCACTGCCACCCATCTCGGTTGCAAGATGGTTCACCAATCTTCCAAGATGAACTTTACAATCTTTCGAACCTCGAATGGAAATGACGAAGGATTTGATATCCTCTTTCAATTTATAAACCATCGCGACAGGTTTTTCGGAAACACCTAAAACAAAATTTACCATTATGCTGGCAGATAACTCGACTGTGCTTTTGGTATATGCTAGGTTTTCCATTTTTGTTATAGAGTGTTCTATGGAATTTACAGCCTCTGAGACTTTTTTCGCATATCTTTCTGCTATTAAAAATCCTCCTTCTATCTCGTGCGGATATTTCATTTGAGAAAGAGTATCAACGATTTGAATTAGAAATTCCTCATTATGTTGGTTGGCAGAAATCATATATGAAAGTGCTGTAGATTGTAACATCAAAAATTGTCTATCAAATCTTGACACGATGGTTGATGCAACAGGTCGATTTTCCATGTAATCAGTGAGCGCACCAGCCGCAGCGAAAAACGCAGCATGCGGTTTGAATTTCCTCTTGTATTTATTATATACTAATATGCTAGTGCATTCTTCTGACGAGTGTACTAATTTAACACCAAGACGTTTTAAGGCAGCTGCAACTTCTCTATTGAGATCATGGTGATCTATATAAGTCACCTTACATCCTTTTGATATTAGTTTTCCGAGAATATCAATAAAATTTTTTTCATTTTTCTTGCTCAGACCTAAATCGCATATAAAAACTCTGTCAAAAACTGGTTCTGATTCAGAGGAGGACAGCGATTCTATCAGTTTTTGCAGATTAGAGATCAAATTTGAATAGTCAACAAGAATAATAGATTTTGCTTTAAAAGCAGCTTTTATCAAAGCGGCCGACGAGAGCCCATCGACATCTTCTCTATGGGAAAGACAAACGACACGCGACATATTTTGATTGTAAATATTACAGTAAGTCCCAGATTTAATCTAATGGTCTCTAACTATTCTTTTTGTTCCTTTGTTAAATCGGTTACCTTTTATTGTTATAAAGGCAGAAACAAGGAGTGCAATTCCGAAAAAACCAGAGATAGCGAACATCACGGTAATTGGATCAATAGTACTTTCGGTTACCATTTGACTGCTCACTTCCTTTTGTTTGATACATCATATATATATATATATTGTTGTACTAAGTAGGCAAATTAACTCAAATTAAATCTAATAGGAATAGTGAGTTGAAGGTAAGTCAGCGTATATATCTAAAACGACAAGAAAAAATAAACTATTATAATGCAGGTTCCTTATTTAATTCTTAATAATTCTAAAAAATCAGGTAGACATTTCTATTCTAAATTTATAAAATAACTATGAAAGGAATGAACTATATCACAGACTAAAAAATTGTGGATGGATGTCTTAACATCACATATAGGATCAACAATAATTGCATAGCAGATGTCCTCTACGTATTTCATGACACATTTACTATCTTATTTTTTGTTTCCACAACTTTCAGGTGCCTTGGGCTATTGGAAATGGCAGGCTGAACACCTCGCCATAGCTTGATGCTTACACCTCCATCCCATCAACGCCATCTTCTATAGCCGCCCTCCTCCTTACGGAAGGCTGTCTTTTCTCGGGAAAGGCTTCCTCCTTAGATGCTTTCAGGAGTTATCCTAAGCAGCTTAGCTGCTCAGCGTGCCCTGTCGGACAGCTGATAAACCAGAGGCTGCGCTGCCCTGTTCCTCTCGTACTAGGGGCAACTTCCCCTCAGACAACCACGCCCCTGTCAGGCAGAGACCGACCTGTCTCACGACGGTCTAAACCCAGCTCACGTTCCCCTTTAATGGGCGAGCAGCCCCACCCTTGGCTCCTGCTACAGAACCAGGATGGGAAGAGCCGACATCGAGGTACCAAACCGCGGGGTCGATAGGAGCTCTCGCCCGCGACGAGCCTGTTATCCCTAGGGTAACTTTTCTGTCACCACCAGCCCCCAATAGTGGGGACATGATGGATCGCTAAGCCCGGCTTTCGCCTCTGAATTTCGTATCATTGGAAATCCAGTCAGACTGGCTTTTGGCTTTGCCCTCACCGGCGGAGTTCTGTCCCGCCTGAGCCAATCTTTGGGCCCCCTCGATACATTTTCAAGGGGGTGCCGCCCCAGCCGAACTGCCCACCTGCCAATGTCCCCGTAAGAACAGGTTAGCGATACAGTAACAAATGGCTGGTGTTACAATGGCGCCTCCATCAACCCCGGAGGATTGACTTCGAAGGCTCCCAGCTACACTCTGCATTCGCAACCATATCGCAACGACAGGCTGCAGTAAAGCTCCACAGGGTCTTCTCTCCCCGACAGAGGTTTGTGGACTGTTCGTCCACATTATGTGGCTTCACCGGGCTGCAGGCGGGGACAGCGGGGCCCTCGTTGTTCCATTCATGCACGTCGGAACTTACCCGACAAGGCATTTGGCTACCTTAAGAGAGTCAGAGTTACTCCCGGCGTTTAGCGGCCCTTAGCCCAGTTGAACCCAGGTTTTAGGTACCGCCACTGGCCAGGATACAGAGGCCATACTCATCCTTTCGGACTAGCGACCACCTGTGTTTTTATTAAACAGTCGGGACCCCCTTGTCACTGCGACCTGCAACTCCTGCTCCTCGCAAAAGCTGCAGGCACTCCTTATACCATAGATACGGAGCTATTTTGCCGAGTTCCCTCGCCTTACGGTATGCCCGACAGACCTTAGACTGCTAATCCAGGGCACCAGTGTCGGATCTCGGTACGGTCTTGAAAGAATCTTCCTGTCCCTGCTTTCATTGTCTCCTGGATTTAAGCGAATCCTCCTTGCGGAGGACCATTTATACCTCGTCCTAGTTCTCGCCATTACGGCACTCCCTACGACTCGAATACTTAGACAGAACGACGGTTCTGCTCGCCTTATCCGGAAGCGACAGGTCAGGTATTAACGATCTTTCAAGGCACTGGAATATTAACCAGTTTCCCATTCGGACAACTCTGTTGAGGTTGTTCTTAGGACCGGCTAACTCCCGGCTGACGACGCATTGCCGGGAAACCCTTGCCCTTGCGGTCGCCGAGATTCTCACCCGGCTATGCTGTTACTGCCGCCAGGATCTGCAATAGTTAGATCAGTCCACTGGACTTCACAGCCCAGCTTCTACCCAATCACTACGCCCACCTACCACGCACCGGCATTACCGGTGGTCTAAAGTATCGGTAGTCTACTTGAGCCCCGTCCATTTTCGGGGCTTCCGAGCTCGGCAGGTGAGCTGTTACGCACTCTTTGAAGGATGGCTCGCTTCTGAGCCTACCTCCCTGCTGTCTCTGCTCGAAAACGCCCTTTTGTTTGACACTTAGCAGACATTTGGGGACCTTAACTTTAGTCTGGGTTGTCCCCCTTTCGGTTATGAGGCTTACCCCACATAAACCCGCCTCCTAGTTTCTACGACGCTTGTGCATTCGGAGTTCGAATGAACAGCGAGCCCTTTCGGACCCTTACCGTTCGATCGGTGCTCTACAGAACAAGCCATCTCCACTAAGGCAGGACTGCGATCCACTTCGGTGGGAACTAGCGATCACCGGACTAGATTGGTTTTTGACCCCTAATCCCAGATCAGGGGACCGATTTGCACGTCAGGACCCTTGCAGACCTCCAGTGGGCTTTCGCCCACCTTCGTCTTATCCAGGACTAGATCGTCCGGTTTCTAGCCTTACTGCCATGACTAAGACCCTT
The DNA here is from genome assembly GCA_963733025.1 of uncultured Nitrososphaeraceae archaeon. Lineage (GTDB taxonomy): Archaea > Thermoproteota > Nitrososphaeria > Nitrososphaerales > Nitrososphaeraceae > JAJNBK01. The sequence goes on from CAVTCE010000033.1 coordinate 330,991, forward strand.
TCAGATCCTTCGCCTCGCCAAAGCTGCGCGAATTCGGTTTCCCTTCGCCTCCCCTTTTTATTAGGTTAGGCTCGCCATAACAGCAATCTCCCTGGCCCGTGTTTCTAGACGGAACGTATAACTCTAGAAGGCTTAAGCCCCTTTCGGGACCTCTACCTATTCCTTTCGAGCCATACACGTCTGTAACCGGTTGGTTTCAGGCACTTTTTACCCCCCTTCCGGGTACTTTTCAACTTTCCCTCACGGTACTAGTGTTCTATCGGTCTTGATGAATATTTAGCCTTGGATGCTACTTTCACCCATCATCACTGGCCACTGTCAAGGCCAGTTACTCTTGTTATAGCAGAATCCCATTTTCATTCACTTACGGGGGTATCACCCTCTTTGCCAGCACATTCCAGAGCACTTCAGTTCTGAAAACAGCATCCTATACGCTATAACACACCACATCTCTATTACGTTACCGTAACAGATTCAGTTTGGGCTCATCCGTTTTCGCTCGCCGCTACTAGCGGAATCTCAATTGATTTCTCTTCCTCGTCCTACTCAGATGCTTCACTTCGGACAGTTCGTCCTCCCAAGCGTAAGCAAGGGAGTGTATAGAGAGATCTCATTCGGAAATCTTGGGATCTATGGTCGCATGCACCTACCCCAAGCTTATCGCAGCTTGCCACGTCCTTCCTCACTTATCAAGCCGAGTCATCCTCCAACCGGCGTCTTCGCACCAGTTTGCCGCTTTCTTAAATTTAGATAGTCAGTCATGAAAAATTACGCGAACATATGTAAAGCAATCTTTTTTTACCACACATACACATAAACTTCTGTCGTTATTGTTGCTAGAAGAAGATGATTATTATCTCTAATAATTCTTCTTCTTGCAATCAACAATCTGTGGCGGTTGTTGTTGTTGTTGTTGATCCTATACATGACGCTCATTGTAAACTTATTACGCTTACTACATCCTTCATTCCTTATCATAAAACAAGGAATTGCATCCAGTTTTTAGCGAGATTTCTTTACATTTTGATCATATAAATGATCATGTTCACACGACCCTTTACACAAAGTCATCCGGCCTCATTCTAAGGAGGTGATCCGGCCGCAGGTTCCCCTACGGCCACCTTGTTACGACTTCTCCCTCGTTGCTGACCCCAGGTTCGATAGTGCCAATGAGGCACCACCTCGCCAAGAACCAACTTCGATGAAGCGACGGGCGGTGTGTGCAAGGAGCAGGGACGTATTCACCGCGCGATGTTGACACGCGGTTACTAGGGATTCCATATTCATGAGGGCGAGTTTCAGCCCTCAATCATAACTGGGGTAAGGTTTGGGGATTGTCTCCTCTTTTCAGAATCGAAACCCATTGTCCTTACCATTGCAGCCCGCGTGTGGCCCGAGGGTTTCGGGGCATACTGACCTGCCGTAGCCCCCTCCTTCCTCCGCCTCAGCGGCGGCGGTCCCTCTAATTAGCCCCACTACTCCTGAGAGTAATGGTAGCAACTAGAGGTAGGGATCTCGCTCGTTACCTGACTTAACAGGACACCTCACGGCACGAGCTGGCGACGGCCATGCACCTCCTCTCAGCTTGTCTGGTAAAGTCTTCAGCTTGACCTTCACTCTGCTGTCGCCCCCGGTAAGATTCCCGGCGTTGACTCCAATTGAACCGCAGGCTTCACCCCTTGTGGTGCTCCCCCGCCAATTCCTTTAAGTTTCAGTCTTGCGACCGTACTCCCCAGGCGGCAGACTTAACGGCTTCCCTGCGGCACTGGGCTGGCACAAGGCCAGCCCATCACCGAGTCTGCATCGTTTACAGCTGGGACTACCCGGGTATCTAATCCGGTTTGCTCCCCCAGCTTTCATCCCTCACCGTCGAGCGCGTTCTGGCAAGCCGCCTTCGCCACTGGTGGTCTTCAATGGATCAGCGGATTTTACCCCTACCCATTGAGTACCGCTTGCCTCTCCCGCCTCCTAGCGCTGTAGTATCCCCCGCAGCCCAACTGTTAAGCAGGTGGATTTAACGGAAGACTTGCAGTACCGGCTACGGATGCTTTAGGCCCAATAATCGTCCCGACCACTCGGGGTGCTGGTATTACCGCGGCGGCTGACACCAGACTTGCCCACCCCTTATTCTGCACCATTTTTAAAGGTGCCAAAAGATCCCCTTAACGGGAACCACTCAGAGTAACCCTGTCAAGCTTTCGCCTATTGCAGAGATTTCGCGCCTGCTGCGCCCCATAGGGCCTGGGCCCTTGTCTCAGTGCCCATCTCCGGGCTCCTCCTCTCAGAGCCCGTACCGGTTACAGGTTTGGTGGGCCATTACCTCACCAACAGCCTGATCGGCCGCAGTCCAATCCAGGGGCCATATAGATTTCGGCCATGAACCATTCCAGAAATCATGGCCTATCGCGGTTTATCCTCAGTTTCCCGAGGTTATCCACGTCCCCTGGGCATGTTGACTACGTGTTACTGAGCCGTATGCCACGTATTTCTACGTTGACTCGCATGGCTTAGTCCCACTCTGATAGCAGTCGGGTCCGGCAGGATCAACCGGAGTCAATCCATTTATTTTATTTTTTTTATAAAGTAAGAGTACGGCCGGACAACTTTTGTTATTGTGCGGGTCGTGTGACCATTGTCAGATTCAATAATCTCAGTATCGAATCTCCATGTTATGAGCGCAACTGGAGGTCGGAGAATCACAAAATGGCACTATGACCACAATCATCCCAACGCCGCCTTTAATTGTTACGTTCCAAGAAATACCTTGCAAAATTAAAATATAAATCTTGCTAGATGAGAATCACAACGGTTCTCAAAATATAAAATCCTGCTTTCTCCTACATCAAAGAGAATTATAGAACATAATACTCCGAGAAGGCCTTCTTCATAATATATATTTTTAAACATCTATATGAACAAATGGAGAACATGAACGTCTTGAGTTTGGAATATGAAATATAAGAATTATAAGGAAATATTTGAAAGAAAAACAAAAAAATCAAAATCTCTCTATTTCAGATCAGCCAATGTCTTTCCAGGCGGCATTAATCATAATATTCGTTTTTTCGAACCTTATCCTTTCTTTACCAAGGCGGCTAAAGGTAAGTACCTTCTTGATGTTGATAACAATGAATATACTGATTATTGGATGGGGCATTGGGCGTTAATTCTCGGTCATACTCCAGATTTAGTTTCCAATTCACTTTTGAAACAAATTAGGAAAGGCACACTTTATGGCACGACAAATGATCTCAGTGTGGATCTTGGAGAAACTATTCAAAAGCTGATGCCAAGAGCTGAATATATTCGCTTTTCGAGCACGGGTTCTGAAGCGACGATGTATGCTGTGCGTCTTGCAAGAGCAAAAACCGGAAGAAGAGTGATTGCTAAAGTTTTAGGTGGATGGCACGGCTATAATAGCTCATTGATGCATAATGTAAACTATCCCTTTGAAATCCAAGAAGGATCTGGTCTGATTCGCGATGAAGAGAAATATATAAAATCAATTCCCTTCAACGATCTTCAAGAATCATTGAGCGTTCTTGAATCGATTAAAGAGGATTTAGCCTGCATTATTGTCGAACCTGTCCTAGGTGGCGCTGGATGCATCACTCCTACCGATGGATACCTACAGGGACTTCAGGAATTTGCAAAAAAAAACGATAGTTTATTCATCTTAGATGAAATTGTAACGGGGTTCAGATTATCAATTCACGGCGCGGCTAGCATTTATAAACTCGAACCTGATTTGTTTACGCTAGGCAAGATCATAGGAGGAGGATTGCCTATCGGAGTAGTATGCGGCGATAAAGATATAATGTCTCTTGCCGATCCAATATTAAGAAAGGATAAAGCACTTTGTTGCGCTATTGGTGGAGGTACTTTTTCTGCAAATCCAATAACTATGACTGCTGGTCTTGCAACTATCAACTATCTTAAAAAGAATAAAAACAGCATATATCCGAAGATCAATAGACTAGGAGAGGAAACCAGAAAGGGTCTAGGCAAGATTTTTTCAGATGCAAAAATTAATGTCGAGGTGACAGGTACAGGATCTCTTTTCCAGATTCATTTTCTAAACGAACGAGTTAAAAGTATAAATAGTGCAGTAGATGTTGCCCTCTCTAATAGAGAATTGTTAAAAAAATACAACTTAGCTCTAATGGCTAATCATGGGATATTTTTTTTACCTTTGAAAATGGGTGCATTTTCTGAAGCTCATGATCAGAATGATGTGAAGAGATTGCTTTCTGCCACGACGTCTTTATTGGATTTAGGATTCTTATAAGAATCCTGTATTGCTCCAGTCTATAATTTAAGAATTTATTACAATGAAGAGGACATTACTATTGTCAGTCATATCTAGTCTGACCAGAGTTCTCAAACCCTTTCATTGGGGTATGAGACTTATCGATGTTTATTGCATACCGTCTATCTTTTTTTTCATTTAATGACTCTTAGATAAACTAGTAATCCAAGACTATTAAATGGAAAAATCAATATATAATATAATATAATCTTCATGTAAGTCATGCTCCTACTAGAGAACCGAGGCAAATGATTAAAAATGGTAGAAGTCATCGGTTAGTGTGAATATTTGATAAAAACATCAAAACCTAACCTGATCGAGCCTTTAACTCTTATCGAAAGTAATGCAAAACCTTGTTCCGATCCGACTAAGACCTCAAGGTCCTTTGAACATGAAAAAATCAAAGCATCTAACAGTAGCAAAAAAATATGGATTGAAGCATACGGATGTTCCGCAAGCATGGCCGATTCTGAGATGATTTCAGGATTATTGAAGGCAGATGGTTATGGAATAGCAACCGACGAAAATGAATCTGCGCTCAATATCATCGTAACCTGTTCGGTAAAAGATGTAACCCAACATAGAATGCTTTATAGAATCGAAAAGCTTTCCAAGTCAATGAAACCCCTAATTGTAGCGGGTTGTTTACCAAAGACAGAAAGACAATTAATAGAATCACTTAATCCATTTGCAAGTTTACTTGGTCCTCATTCCATTGACAACACTATTGATGTAGTGCATTCTGCTCTTTTAGGTAAAAAATCTATACGTCTGGAAAATTCTATTTCAGACAAAATAAATCTTCCGAAAATAAGAATTAATCCTATAATTAGCATAATTGAAATTTCAACTGGCTGTATGAGCGAATGTTCATTCTGCCAAACAAAACTTGCAAAGGGTATGCTTCGCAGCTATCGTATAGGTGATATATTACGACAGATGCATAGTGATATCGCCGATGGCTGCAAAGAAATCTGGCTTTCATCTACTGACAATGGCTGCTACGGGAAAGACATAGGCTCAGACCTAGTAAAACTGCTAAGAGCATGGAGCGCCCTTGAAGGTGATTACAAAATTAGAGTTGGAATGATGAACCCAATGTACCTTCCTGGTATGATAGAAGATCTGGTACAAGTATTTTCAGATAACGACAAAATCTTCAAGTTTTTACATATCCCTGTCCAGAGCGGTAGTGATACCATCCTCAGGAAAATGAAGAGAGGACATACTGTAAACACTTATCGCAATATAGTTAAAGCATTTAGAAAAGTATTTCCTGAGATCACCATTGCAACTGATGTGATCGTCGGTTTTCCTTCAGAAACAGATCAAGACTTTCTAAAAACAATCGCATTAATAAAAGAAACAGAACCGGATATTGTAAATTCCTCAAAATATAGCGCTCGATCCGGGACTGAAGCTTGCAAACTTAAACGGGTGAATTCGTTTATAATAAAGCAGAGAAGTGAATGCCTTCATAAACTGATAAAGGAAATAAGTGCAAAGCGTAACTCTATCTGGAAGGGTTGGAAAGGAAATGTAATAATTGATGAAATTGGTGAAAATATCATACAAGGTAGAAATTATGCCTACAAGCCTGTTTTACTACCATTGGAATGTCTTGCTTTATGTAAGTCTTCGAACTTTAAGACTTATCTTGGAGACAAGGTATCAGTCGAGATTTCTGGCTATTCTACCTATTCATTAACTTCAAGCCGTATTGATTTGAACAATAAATTTTAAATCAACTTTTTTACACAATTGCCTTTTCATATTTGATTACTAACATTTTTAACTAATATTAATACATACATTAGAGGTTCGGGGCTATGAATGATAATTATCTACCAGTAAGACAGCCATTAGTAATGATCGGCATAGGAGGTGCAGGTAGCAAGATTGCAGTCGACGCTAGTAAATCGCTGGATTGCAAATGTGTTTTAATAAGTAACGATAAAAACGATCTTAATGGAGATTATCACACTATATTCATTAATTCCAATTCATTGATAAATCCATCAAGTTACAAGATACGATCTTTTGCGCAGTCTTCAATTAAAGGAATTGAAGCCGCCATTGATGGTTTTCAAACGATAATCGTTATCACAAATCTGGCAGGCCGGAGCGGGACCGCAATGTCTCCAATAGTATCTAGATTAGCTAAACATTCAGGGGCCACCACAATAATATTATTCGCAATAATGCCTTTTGGCTTCGAGAAAGATAGAATATTTCATGCTGGCATATCCCTAAAGCGATTGCGGAATATTGCAGATGCAACAATAGTAATAGATAATGACACACTATTAGAAAATAATCCTGAACTGTCACCCCAGGAGTGTTATGGAATCACTAACAGAGCAATCTGTGAAGTTATTTCTACAATTTCGGAAGGACATATTCATCCTAGCATGAACTTATTATTCGCAGGCAAAAAAAATACTAACTCTGTAGAATCGTCTGTTAAAGATTCGATTGAAATGTTATATGACAATGTCGATCCGAATTCAATAAAGAGAGCGTTGCTGTACGTAATGGGAGGAGAAAATGTCCCCATAGGTAAACTTAATTTTATTGTTAGCACCATACAAGAAATTTTCACGGAAGAAAAAACTCCTGAAGTCGTTTTGGCCATGTCTGATTCAAAGAGAATAACGGTACATTTAATGGCTACAGTTCAAGACAAAACGAGATTTGATAAGTACGATCCTCTTTCAGAGATTATCCCACAACAAAATGTATTGGATTGGGAAGAGTTAGATTCTTCTCCAGACATAGAGATGACTATTCCAAACATTGAGTAGAAGGAAAAAGCATCTTTGTTGTATGCCTTCAAAACAGATCTTTATGTATACGACATAATATCTTGATGATCATCGTAATTAGGAATATTTTAAGTCGTTCATATAACAGTAATCTATTGTTTTTACTTCCAGAGATGCTTACTTGTGAGTGTTAAACTCATTATAGCATATATCAAAGAAAATGAGTATATCTAAAAATAGAAATAGTTCTACCGATATTAAGCACCTTGCTTTTATTGAATCAATCAGCAGAAGTATTAGCAGAATTCGAACCCTTTAAATCTTCCTTTTCATGATCACCAAGAGAAGCAGATTCAGTTCCAGCAGTTGGTGCAGTTTTTATTGCTTCTTCGTACGAAGAAACTATAACTATTCCATTGTCGTCTTTTACCATCTTTACACGCACTTTTCTTGGAGGGTTGGTTTTGCCTCTCTTCCAAATCTGTCGGTTCAGATCCTGATCTATTTTAATTTCTTCACTTTTCATGTGCTTTTTCGCAAACTCCTTAATTATGTTGATAACTCTATCAGTTCTCTTGTGTTGGGGAGTTATCCAAGCTCTTCCTAAATTAATCGTATATACGCGAGTTAGATTCTCGTCTGTTTCTGACATTTCTTATCATAACACCTCAGTATTTTATCCGACTTTTACATCCGATCTTCGCCATAATCTTCGTTTTGGGTTAGTTCTAACATGTCGGTGCGTTCTGATTATTATCCAGGCTGGCACCGGTCTATTTTGTTTGGTACGTTTTACTAATCTTTTCTTTCGGGCGGTTTTCTTTCGGGCAGCCATATACTCAATCACTATTGAGACTTATTTTTAAGTGTTAGTCTAATCCATAATGATCAGATCAGCAATATCGTTGCATCTTATTCGTAACCATAACGCAAATCAACATTAATTTGGTGCTGACTTAGCTTCGTTACCATAAGCCCTTCAGAGAAAAAAATAGATGTTGATTTTAGTTAATAGCAGTGTTTATCATGGCATTGAATTCTTGTAATTCAGATTTTTATGCATATGATATATATTCTAATAGATAAACTTGACATTATCATTTATTTATTATATACATCCATCCAAATGAGCTTTAGTCAGTATACTATCTGACGTGTTGTAATTTGCTTTTTGGCAATAACAATAAATTATTATTGACGGTTATAGTGTGTAGTCCAGTGAGTAATGCGTAAAATTGCTTCAAGCGCGTAAAGGAGATGGGATTGGAGAAGGAAGATCATCTCTATTGATAAATAGTCTGTCATTAATACAGGATGCTTTCATGAAATACTGAACAATTTTATAAGAAAGACTTGAAAAGAAACAATTAATGAAAAAATAATTGTTGAATAAAAACACAAAAAAGCTAGTATCCTTTTATTCCTTTTGAAGAAATAATTAACTAGTAGTCTGCTCCGTTGCTGCGGTTGACGATGATGTAGATGTTGCACCATCAACTATTTCAGCTGTAGCGAATCTGTTTCCTACTTGAACTACACGAATTTTCGCGTTCTGACCTACCTTGCCGTTTTTAACAAAGATTACAAATCCTTGTATTCGTGCTATACCATCTCCCTTTCGGCTTACTTCTGTGATCTGTACATCATATTCTTTACCAGTTTCTACCGGCTTTGGTCCAAAATTGTCGTTTCTTCTGAATCCTCCGTAACTCATTCTAAATACCTTGATTCAAGACAGATACTAGCCCTATATAAACTGTAAAAAGCAGTTTGACTATTCCAATAGATGCTTCGCCGAGCCTAATAGTATTCACTACTATTTAATATTGAGATAGTAGAGCACAAAAAAGTAGTCATGTGCCAATTCTTATGTTTTCGTTACATATTGAGCGTATGCATTCGATTGCAGAAAGAATGGCAAGGTAGCTTGTCTTTGGATTATTTGGACTCGGTGTATTTCGAACAACAATATTAATTTCACCAAATTTTCCTTTTGCAGTTATTTCGTGTTGATTTACAGAAACAGAGGGATCTGCTATTATTTTGACTTTTGTGGCGTCCATACCTAATCCGGCTAAGCTTAGAGCGGCTGCAACATTCACGTTGGCTGGAAATTTTTTAACAGCATCTCCTGCAGTTCCCTCATAGATTAACTTTTTCCGAGATATCGACTCTGCTTTGAATCGTGCTGTTTCAAAAAAAGGTGCTCCTGCTAAAGCCTTTGGACTTTTTGTTGTAGTAATTGTCACAGAGTGTAGTAAATGCCTAACACTCCGAATAGCGTCAATGCCCGCTATAGCGCCGGTAGGAACATAAATATGAACTTGCCTTTGGGAAGCAAGATCCAATAATTCATGAAGGAAGTCGCGCTCCCCAAGAGCACCGACGCTCATTATAATCAGATCTTTACCTAATTGAAGTATAGTTTTCGCAAATTTTCTCACTGCGTCTTGTGAAGCCGCTTCAATTACGATGTCTGCATTAGTAAAGGCAGTAGAAGAAATTAGTTTGGAGAAATTGGAAAATGTTTTAGTTGTTGTATTTCGTAGCTTTGATTGTAGTTCCGTTGCCACATTTTCAACCTTGTCATACAATACCACTAATTCCGCTTTCGGTACCATACCATTATCAATCGCGAGGGCAAGTTCACTTCCTATAGTTCCACATCCTATCAGTCCTACCTTCCTAGACAACTTATTATATTTGAGATTTTATCTATATTACAATATTAAGTTGCCTAGCGTCTTTTCCGGGGGATTTAAAATTATTTGTTGCATAGTTTTCTAGGTTGAACTTAGCAAACTGCCTCTATGAGTTTCAATGAAATTTATTGATATAAGAGGTTTTTGTGCTCAGGTAACTAATCAAAATTCTCATAATCAAAAGGAAGTCGAGTTATCTCAGTGGAAGCGGTTATCTTCTTCCACCACGTTCAGGTTTTTTCTGTCCTGGCAACCTTCTCTTTTCAAATCGTTTAATAAAGTTGTTTTTGTTACGTGATTTCGAAACTAGACTAGATCTTGGTTTACCTTCGATTTTTGGAGTCTGACCTCTCACTTTACCAGCCTTGGTTAAGGATCCGTGTGTTGGCATATATCTGAGTCAGCAAGGCTGTAGCACTGTCTTTAATATATGTATTACTATAATATTCTTTATTGATAATATAGCAATCTTAAGAAAATCACCTCTAGTGCAATTATCAACAAACAAATTGAACAAATTGCTAACGTGTTTTTTGTCTACATTGTTTTACTTACATGAAAAGCAATACTGGAGATTCTCAATCCTATCCTTATGACAGAATGGCTCTTACAATAATGCTTTTCTCAAGAGAAGAACGAAGCTGGTAAAGTACATCAGGAAATTAACCAGCATATGATAAACTAGCATATGGTTCCAAGTACCGCTACCTGTTATGATCTGATATTTCCATAGATTTATGTATCAAAGTATTTACAAATCTTTCAGCAACAAATTTGCCCTATTTCATCTAAAAGATAAATATCAAGAATCGACTCATCTGTGGCTTGATTGCAACGTACTCCAACGTAAGTTCTATTAACTTTCAAGTTTTAGCAACAATAAGTTTAGTAGGCTCCGTTCTCTTACAAAATATTTCCTCTGGTTTGTATTTCAAATCCATTTCAACACAGATACATAACTCCTATTTACAAATTTGGATAATGCTTTTGCTGTGACTGTGTAGGAAAACCTAAAAGATATATGTATAACAAAAAGTAATCCATCTTATAATTCCCTATTTCTTTTTGTAAGTATTAATGAGAGCCAGCAGACGTTTCTAGCTTTAGCTTTTACTTAAGTTAATAGAGCTAAATATTGTCTCAGCTTATTTTGATAATGCTTCCGCAAATTATTAGACAAATTATTAGATCATGTGGCAAGTATTGCCCATAACGTCGATACTAAAGGCAAGGCTGTCCTAGATTGTACTACTTTAAATGTAATTGCAAAGATGTGGTAATTGTTATCTAAAGAAAATGATGATGCAAGATAGAGATTACGCGGATGAGGTTATAGGTTTAAAGAAACAAAAGAATGCAGTAATTCTTGCGCACAATTATCAATTGCCTGAAGTGCAGGATGTAGCAGATTTTATAGGAGATTCTCTAGCACTATCAAGGCATGCTGCAAATACGGACGCTGAGAACATAATCTTCTGCGGCGTACATTTTATGGCTGAGACTGCTTCGATTATATGTCCAGATAAAAGAGTTCTTATTCCTGATGTAGAAGCAGGTTGTTCTCTATCATCCACTATTAATGGCGAAGAGTTAAAGACATGGATGAAAGAGCATCCAGAGGCCATAGTTGTTAGTTATGTTAATACTAGTGCTGAAGTAAAGGCGTTATCAGATTACTGTTGCACTTCTTCAAATGCTGTTAAAGTAGTTAACAGCATTCCAAAAGATAAAGAAATATTGTTTTTGCCTGATATGTTTCTTGGGTCCTACGTTGCGAATGTAACCAAAAGAAAGAACATGTATATTTGGCCTGGTGAGTGTCATGTCCATGCTGGAATAAAGGCAGAAGACATCAACAAAATGCTTACAACTTTCAAAGGAGCAGATTTTTTAGTTCATCCAGAATGTAGCTGTACATCATCAGCGCTATATCATATGGCTACCGGCGAATTGATCAAATCTGGTCACATTTTATCGACCGAAGGGATGATGAATTATGCCAGAAAATCACAGGCAAGTCAGTTTGTAATTGCGACCGAAACAGGAATTCTTCATAGAATGATTAAGGAGAATCCTAATAAAACATTCATTCCAGTAAAAAATGACGCAGTCTGTAAGTATATGAAAAAGATCAATCTAAAGAAGGTTCACAATTCTCTAGTGAACGATGTATATGAAGTTAAAGTGCCCTCTAAAACAGCAGAAAGAGCAAGACTAGCTATTGAGCGTATGCTAGTAATATCATGAAATGTGACACCTGAACAAGCATTTCACTAAAACCTGGTCGCTTCAAATGCTTCCGTATAATTTCCTAATAAGCAAATGCGAGCCTTTAATCTTTAGTATACGATTTAGAACGATCGTTTAGAGCTTCTTGAAGCTTTCATATTATTTCTAGGCTGAAATCGACTGCCTTAGGAGAATGAGTAAGAAATCCAACTGAGATAATATCAGGCTGTTCTTTTGCGTAGTCTCTTATGTTCTGCATGGTTATTCCTCCCGAGATCTCCAGCTTTACCTTTTCTCGTATACCCATTCTTGTAATTTCTTTAATTATTTTAGCTGCCTCCTCTGGAGAAAAATTGTCAAGCATAACAATATCTGCCCCAGCGGTTATGGCTTCAATAACTTCATTTGAATTGCTAGCTTCACATTCTATGGTTAATGAAGAAGCTGCCTTCTTTTTTGCAATTTCTACAGATTTCGTTACAGAGCCTATAATTGCAAGATGATTATCCTTTATCAAGACCATATCATCTAAACGTATTCTGTGGCTATATCCTCCTCCTATTGTCACAGCTTTTTTATCGAAAAATCTCAAACCTGGCGCTGTTTTACGCGTACTGGCTATTACAACGGAATCACTTAAATCTACAATTGCATCCTTAATGTATCTGGTTTCAGATGCTATGCCACTCATTCTCATTATCAGGTTTAAGGCTGTCCTCTCTGCCTTTAGAATAGAACGTGTCTTTCCTTCTATTGTCATTACGACGGTTCCTTTTTGAACCCATGATCCATCGGAAACCAAAGTTTTTGTGTTGCAGCCACACAGTTCGAAAACCGAACTTATTTCTTCAAGACCGCACACTATTGCTGATTTTTTATTTTTGCATATAATCTGTGCTCGACTATGAAGATCGTGTGGAATAAGACAATTGCTCGTAACGTCTCCAGTACCGATGTCTTCATGCAAGAACTTTACTAGAGCCTCTCTAACATTAAGAAATGACTGTAAATTCTTCATCGTATTATCATTATGAAACTTTTAGTGCATACTTATGAGGAGCTGTGATTTCTAGAGTACTGGCTATCTGTGACTTCGAGGGGTCAAAGACAAGGATTATTCCGGACCAATCTGGAGAAAGATCAGATGATTTACAAACTGGACAAACCTTCCCAATAGTTATTGCCTTGCATTTTTTACAAGCAACTTCTTTAGGCAATTACTATTTGCCTCCTCCCTTCTTTTCTTTCACCGGCGCAGGCGTAGCCGGCTGATTGGCCTTCTTTACCTCCTGCATTATCCATTCACTTGCACCCAGAAAAGGTTGGCGGCAGGTTATACCAATTTTTCCCATTGCTGCTCCTTTACCTAGACTTACAGCTGTAACTCTTGCTCTTATTCTGGAACCTATTCTCAGTGATTTTGCCGACTGATTGGCTATAATTACACCTTGTTTTACATCACTCTTCAAATAATCATCTGTTATTTGTGATAGATGAAGTAATGCGTCGGTCGGTCCAATTCTAACGAAAGCTCCAAAGTCTGTAATTTCTACTACCTCTCCTTCAACTACTTCCTGCAATTTTGGAAAGAACGTTAATGCCTTGAAATTCACCCTATGATAGGTAGCACCATCACCAGCCACTAGTTTACCTATTGAATTGGCGGTAGCATCAATAATCATGATAATGTAACCTATGTCTGGACTTATCATGCTCTCGTACTTTTCTTTTAGTATTCCAATAGCAGTGTTCTTCAGGGAATTAGTTAATCTGTTTGGCGGAATTCTGACAACATCACTCATATGCACTATAGAAAACATACTGTATGTAGGCAGTTGATCAAAACATCAATTTATGAACCTTTTGATTCAAGAATGATACGATGAAATGATTTAATCTATACTATGTATATAAAATTTCAAATTTCATTGAAGATTCCGTTACTTCAAAAATGGCGTCCTTTGAGATAGTATTTTTTAAAGCAGATCGAAGGTATCCTTCGAAGAACTTGGAACCTTTTCGCCCTAGGCGATGTCGTATTACAATAATTCTGCTATTTGATTGTGAAATTTCGTCATATGTACCTAAATGGCCATATCTACAAATAATTTTTTCTATATATTCTAGGACTGACTTTTCAGTCAAATCCTTCTTCCAAAACATTATCGTATCAATTGGAACTGTTTCGCCAAGTTTCATACCTAGATTATAGAGACTTTCCTCATTACTACAATCAAGCAATGAAGTCAAGATTTCACGGTTTACAACCACCATATCAATTTTGGATAAATATCTAGTAAATTCTGTATATCTTTTTAAAATAATTCCTACTAATGCATTTACTGATATACCCATTCTCTCTGCCTCCTCATCTAATATTTTTGAGTACTCATTATCAAATCTAAAAGACCTTGTGGAAGTAGCGGAAAGACTATTAGAAGATAATTTAGGAGACATTTCACACAATTATTATTTCTCTCAATTAAATGTATTGTGGTAGAATGAAGTTGGTTGTGTTACAATTGGTGACTGATTTACAATAATAGCGTGTTAGTACACATGTAGCTTATATTTATTCTACAGATGCTTAATACTAATGAAAATGTCACAAAACAATATCAATCGTTCACTACAAATCGAACCCAGGTCGGACAAAGCCGCCGATGTTTGTTCGCTGTGCAATAGTACAGCAACGGTATTTGATGCCGAGACTAGTGAGATCGTTTGTAGCACTTGTGGCATGGTGATCCATGATAATATAGAATCATTAGGACCCGAATGGAGAGTTTACTCGGGCGATGACATTGAAAGTAAAAGTAGGACTGGAATGCCAACTTCGTTAGCATTCCACGATATGGGTCTATCCACTTTCATCTCATATTCTAATACAGACGCTAATGGCGCCGCTATTAGTCCAGAACAGATGAGCAAAGTCCAAAGAATGCGTAGATGGAATAAAATTTCAAGTAACAATAGAAGCTACCATAGAAATTTAAAGAATGCTTTTGCCATTATGGGAACAGTAAAGGATAAATTATCATTAAATGATCCGCTGATAGAAAAATCAGCATACAACTATCGTAAAGCTCTTGACAAACGTATTATTAAAGGCAGATCAATTCGAGCGCTAGTTGTTGCCTCCGTTTATGCAGCATGTAGAGAGCTAAACATTCCTAGAACTCTTGATGAAATCGCTGAAACTGCAAATACTGACTCTATTTTTGCAGGAAAATGTTATCGTCTATTGGTAAGGCATTTGAAACTTCACCTTCCGGTCATCGACTCTAACGTTTATCTTGCGAAAATAGCGAGCAAGGCAAGAGTAAGCGAAAAAACATATAGAAGGGCACTAGAAATGTTAACCGTTATAAAGGAAAACCCTGTTTCACATGGTAAAGATCCCAATGCGCTTGCAGTTGCAGTTTTATACGCCGCATGCCTGAAAGAGGATGAGAAGGTGAGTCAGGCACAGATAGCAGTAGCAGGAGATACAAGTATCGTTACTCTCAGAAAAAGGTTCCAAGATGTTAGGAAAATTTTTCCTTAACTTGACAATTTTTACTCGATCTACACATTTGTAACTGCTTCTAATATACGTAATGAATGATTTAAATACGGTAAAGACAAATTTTTTAAATATGGTTACTGTCGATCAAGTTCTTAGTTCTTTAAAGAAGGTTGTAGACCCAGAACTACATAAAGATATTGTATCAATGGGTATGATAAAAGATGTGATAATAAATGATGGCAAAGTAGCTTTTACACTCGAACTCACTACTCCTGCTTGTCCATTTAACAGCGATATAGAACAGGATGTTAGGAATGCTATTACGAATTTAGGAGTTCAGGATCTTAAATTAAAGGTAACGGCACGGGTTATGGAGGGTCGTGCTATATCAATGGACGAGTTGTTGCCTGGCGTCAAAAATATATTGGCAGTAGCCAGCGGAAAGGGAGGAGTTGGCAAGACGACCGTTGCTGTGAATTTAGCACTTGTGTTATCAAAGACAGGAGCAAAGGTGGGATTGTTAGACGCTGATATATATGGCCCAAGTGTACCCTTGATGCTCGGTCTAAAGGAATCACCACAGGTAATCGAGAATAAAATTCAACCACCTATAACATCAGGTGTCAAAGTAATATCCATGGGGTTTTTCTACGAGCAGTCGCAGCAGGCAGGAATTTATCGAGGACCTATCGTATCAGGGATAGTTAAGCAATTTCTTACAGATGTGAATTGGGGCGACTTGGACTATTTAATTATAGACTTACCACCGGGGACCGGTGATGCACCATTAACAATGGCACAAACAATTCCAATTACAGGCATACTGATAGTAACAACTCCTCAAGAAGTCGCTATGAATGTCGCTGTCAAGGCAATCGGTATGTTCAATAAATTAAATGTACCGATTGTTGGTGTTATTGAAAACATGAGTTACTTACAATGCCCACATTGCAATGAACATATTCACATATTCGGAAAGGGAGGCGGACAGAGAGTGAGTGAGCAATTCAATATACCCTTTATTGGTGAAATCCCTCTTCATCCACATATCATGGAGGGCAGTGATCGGGGAAAGCCGATAATAACAGCCGAACCTGATTCTATGCAATCACTTGCATTCAGCAAGGTTGCCAAGACGGTAGCCGGACGAATAAGTGTGATAGCAGCAGAGATGAACGCACAAGAAGAAAACGAAACAAAATCTGATCAAATACAACCTCACAATGCCTCTCACGCCTGAATGTATCCGAATTCTAAAAGAACCTTTTGGAAATCTCATTCCTGACAAAAATATCAATAGACGCAAGCTTAATGCAGTATTAAGGAATGCGAAAAAAATAATATCTGTTGGAGATGCTACGACCGATCGTTTAATCTCGTTTGGTATTATACCAAACATTTCAGTCGTTGACGGGAAAGAGAGACGTATGAAAAGGAAGTACGTCAATAATTCTTCCATGAACCGTGATCAAATAGACAAGAACCTGGCCAAAGAACTGAAATGTTCTAATGAAGCAGGAACCATTTCAAAGAGAGCTGTTGAGCTATTACAAAATGCATTGGGAATGTCTTCTAATGTAAGAATCATAGTTGACGGAGAAGAAGATTTACTGGCGTTACCCCTTTTCTTAATTGTCCCAGATAAATCAGTTGTCATGTATGGACAACCTTACGAAGGTATGGTTGTAGTTAAAATTAATTCTAAGATCCGAAAGAAGGCTAAAGATTTAATGGATAGGATAGGAATGGTTTAAATTCAGGGTATGAAGATGTGGTGGCTGTATGATTTCTTATAAGAAAAATGATTAATTATACCAACTATCTGACCCTGCCTATAAATTCTGCTGATCGTGGCACTAATTACATAAAGCCTTTATATGAAATAATTCTATTAAGAATTACATTTTTCTGTTGAATAAATTAAAGAATCCAAAGAGCAGAAAAATCGGGTGCGACATTAAAGAAAGTCTAAAATGTTGTTTGCTTGGCTATGTATCACAACCGCATCCATCGTTAAGAGCATCGGAGGTTTTAATATTGTATATAAGCATACATTTATCACATATGCTTCCATCATCATTAATCGAAGTATTGCAGAATGCACAAGCTCTATTGCCGTCGAATGACTCCATTGATATATCAAAATGGAAATAGTTTTTAACCTTTTTTATGTCAGCAGCTACTTTGTCTCCACTTTCAGAACTATTCTCTATAGTTATGACATTCACAGAGACATTTTGCCATCTTAATGTCGAAAGAGCAATCATGGGTAGGTCCACAACCACCATCTACAGGCCATTCACCAGGACAATCGATATGCCTTCCACGTTTGCAAAAGAACGTTAAATTCAAATACTATTTACACAGAGAGAAAGCAATTTAATTTTTGTGTTCTGATAACTGAGATATTGTATTATAGGTCAATGTTGAACAATTGTGGTGCATAAATTGATCCTTCTTTAACTCTCTTAACCTTTGCAATTGAAAGGTAATGAGGCCATATAGTCACCATAATACATCCTTCAGGAACCCCTTCTGGCAATTCGATAACAATGATATCATTTTTATTAACTCCGTGTTCACCTAGCTTTTCAATGCTGAGGCTAATCAAGTCTTTTGTCATACCACTACTGTAGACATATACTTTACCAGTATAATCGATTTTATTGTCCATCTTGCTTTACTTTATAAAAACCTTACAAAAAAACTAATCCTTTTTTTGTTTAGAATTACAGCACATTTGTCACTCTCTTCATTTAACAAGCTTTTGAACATAAGACAATATAATATGTGTATCAAGCTGCCGTGTTTTTGAAGTTTTTTATCATTCTTAGCTGCATATGCGAGGATGCTTAAATGTATTCTACCATCGCTTGTCTTTTTAGAATAGATTGATAAGGATATATTCTCTTTAGTTCACTCTCATGGTTGATTTTATCAAAACCTGTGTGTGATCATTAATCATGATCAAAGAAAATGTTCCGATCTTTATAGTGAACTGCCTAGGATTTACGATAAGGTCAACTTTGCTACCCTGGGGTTTAAGTTAAGCAGAATCAGCTTTTGTCAAAATATACTCTATAATAATGAATGCTATTTTTTGGGAGAATTAGACCTCTCCATTCGAGTCTGTTATTAGAGTGTGTCTAATTATATATTCCTCCAAATCCATCCTTATTACTCATTTAATCATAACAGATCATGGGGTGTCAAAGTTCATTAAATGACTAGAGATCATCCACATGATATTTTGACATACAGCCCGTACATTCAAAGATTTCATCCCCTACTGGGCCGCTAACGTTAAACCTCACTATTGTAGTACATTTTGGACACTTGCCTTCCACGCTCCGGGTCTTTCTTTGTGGTTTAACAGTTCTTCTTTTTCTACTGCCCATATACAATAATAAGAGTGCTTTCACCGTTTTATAAAGTTGGTTAATTATAAAGCTAGCATTGATTGGACTTGAATATTATTATTTGTAACAACTATTCAAGGCCTCCCAATAAATATTTGTATATTATTATAGAATAAGAAACAACGTTCTGTGAAAGAATAGAAGCTGCGCATCATCCCAAGAAATATTCATCGGCCAATTAGAAGGCTGGAATTGATTGTCTTGCTGCATTAATAGTTTCAGAGTACTCGGGACAAAAAACTTAATCCGAAATTAACAATGAAAAGCCATCCTAAGAACAACTTTATGGTACATACCATAACAAATAATAATAATTTTAACTAAACCGATAGTTTTCAAATGCAATAATTAGTCTTTAACCTGTGTCAATGCTTAAGAGCAATTAAATGTAAATAACTATGTACTGCTGAACAGATTGGTTAAAGAGATGTGGCATCAAAGTAATTAGCAGGAAAATAATTAAATGCGTACACAAAAATGCGATTACATTGACGAAGTAAAGTTTTAGTTGCTGAAAGCATCATAAGTTTGAGCCTAAAGCATTAACAAACAACTTTATGTGGAAACATATGGAAATAATAATGAAAAAAATTGTATACATTCTGTAATTCATGCGGTAAAGAGTTCAACGATTTAGTTGATGGAGTAAGATATTCAAGCATCGTTAAGGGAATCATGTTATTCTGCTCAGATAGTTGTTGTAAGAATTATCTTGATAAGCCCAAAAAAGTGTCTCAAACATAGAATTATTCATATCCTTAGCAGTAGCTTCCTAATTTCACAACAGATATCAATTCACCGTATTTGTGTTTTCCATCTACCTGTTCATATATATTGTCCAATATCTCTTCTGAAAAGGAAAACTCAGCTCGCATCTATATCTGAAGTACTATGTAGCCTCTATCTATATTCTGTTAAAAATGGCATGGCTGCCCATCCATTTACCTTTACACACTTTTTTAATCTAAAATATCACTTTTTATACAATAGAATTTGACTCTAATATCGACAAATTAATTTTATATTCCACCGAACCCGTATCAACATTATCTCTGTTTAGACACAGTCATATAGAGCCAGAATATCAATAAGCATATAAGAACAAGAGTTGCTGGCATCGTTTATGTATCCTCAAAGAACTATTCTTAAAGCTCGAATAAAGTGAGATACCATGTGAACCATAGATATTTCTAATTTACTTAAATAAGGAATATTTCTAGAATAACCATTGTCGGCGATTTAGGAAATGGTCCTTGTCGCTAACCTTTTTTAGCATCATTTATAGGATTCTCAATTAGTTATATGGATTAGTATTCTATGCCAGACTACTTTGAGATCGATCGTCTTATTGAAGACCTCGCAAAGATATATTCTACTGCATGTGCAACAACATGGTTCAAAATGACAAAGAATAAATACCCTACAAAGGACGAATTCAGAAAAAAAGTAGTAGAATTCATGAAGCACTTCGAGTACACTCTTTCAACCTATCCAAAGACAATAGAAGCGGACCAATTTCGTCAGTATGTAACCAACAATCTAAAAACAGAGATCGAAAATGTCCTTGCAGGAAATAATAAAGAAGTAGAACGAAGATACAAATATTATGTAGATTATAGTTAATATTTCCGCTTGGAAGATTCTAACATTCTGATTATGGTCTTAGACGTTTCTGATGTGCATCTAATCATTTAACAAGCAATAGAAATTGTAATTATTCTGCAACCTAAAAGTTATTTACGCAATAAGCCTTGTAAAAGTCTTAATTGAGAAAATAACGTTACATATTTAGCTCCTAAAAAGGAGTTAAGACACTACACAATATTAGAAGAGAGATGCCATGCATGCTTGCGGACTTTACCAATAGTTTGCTTTAATTTTTTCTATTACCTGTACATGTTCAGAGCTCTTACTTCTGGCAAATTTTTCCATAGCAGATAATGGCACTCCACCAAGTGATCTTGCTAGTCCAGCAAAGAAAAGACTTTTCATCTTATTATTCGGCCTACCTTGTGCATGAACTTTTGAATGCCATATTTAAGGTTATGTTGCCAGGTTTTGTACATAACACCTAGCTTTGGTGGATCCATAGTGTTTCCAATATCAAAGAACTCTGATTTTTCCAGTAAACCTATAGGGACAAAAGTTAGAGGAGTGACAGTAAATTTGGAATCAGGTTGTTCCGTTTCAAGTTCATGTATAAGTCTAATTGTTTCCCAGCTATCCTCTGGCGTCTCGTCATTGTCGAGACCCATAATCAGAGTGAATGCAGGGACCCAATAGTGTTCGTTAAGAGTTTTTACTGCGGTCTTTACAACCCAATGCCATTCTGTTGGTTTATAGGGAGCTAATTTTCGGTCCGCGTATTTCCCTATCAATCTTATGCTACCTGTTTCAAATCCACATTGAATACCAATGTGATTATCTGCCCCCGCTCTAATTATCTTGGAAACATTGGGAATCAATCTTTCATCAGCGATTGCTCCCGCAAGAGTGCCATGGGTTGGGTTGGTATGTTCAATTCCAGTAGCCATAATACCCTTAAATAGTTCTTCAATAGCCTCTCTATTTGGTTGCATATTCTTCGTAGTTCTTGGATTTAATCCATAGACGAAAATATCGTCGCTTTGAACCCAAGCGTTCTTCAAACCGCCATACTTCATATTTATTTCAATTTCTTTTTGAACTTTCTCTACTGGATAATATCTCAACGGTCTTAGAGTGACATCACAGAATTTACATCCGCGGCCGCATCCTCGCATTACTTCAATCATGCCGTGCATACTTGGATTAACAATATTTGGAATCTCCTCAACTGAGGGTTCGTCCCTATAATGTATGAATCTGCCATGGTAATCCTTACCATTTCTAGAAAATTCCTTAATTTCTATTTTGAATTCTTTCTTTTTAAATGGGTTAGCAGTTTCCATTTCCCCATTGATTAACGCATCGAAAAACCTTCCGCCCGCTCCGTCAATCTCCGGTCCAATACCACCAAGATCTCCTTCAACAATTCCATAAAGTCCATATTCCTCAATCTTAGCTGGATCGTAATTGTACTGCCAAGTGCCTGATGCACCAGCGATCACTTTGGCCTTACTGCCATTCCTAGCCTTGGCAGCATTTATCCTATAATGTAATTCTCTATTATAAAACTCGTCGTATGACATCTGCTTACGTCCATATGTGAATGTCATCGTCACAGGACCCATTCCAAGAGGATCCATCTCATATGTTCCTACTACTTCTGTTTCTGGCCCTATGAATTGTTCGATGTAATCTGGATGAGCAACTACAACGTCCTGTTTTCTATACCCATCTCGTAGAAGTGAGGCCTCTACTTTCCTGAGCCCATAAGGCGCATAGGTGGCATGTCCATTTATACTCTCAATTGGATTGCATATGAAGTCAAAGAGAATTCTAGGAGTAACTTGGTTGCCAAGTATGTGATACCAAATGGAATCGTGACTTCTATTCGTATCTAGAGCAGGTGCACAACCAAAAAACGATGCTAAAGAGATGCCTCTATAAGGAGACATTAAAGTCCGGTCCGCTGTTAAAACAACCTTTGGATGGCTCATAAATCTAAGTACCTAATCAGTATGCAGATAAAGGTGGATAGATTTTAAGCTTTGCAATTTTCTAACCGCCATCATATGTTAGCTTGACACACATTATCTTAAAAACATTGAAAATAACAGGAAGTTTCAAAAACAGAATGGATTTTAACATTGGATCTATTACTCAGAACAAAAACTAATATTATTTTTCTATATACCGAATAAGAAACGTTAATGCTCTTGGCTAATGTGAAGTTCAATTTGGTTTTTATATGCAAACAAGAAAGGACATTTTTCATGACAGCGGACAATAAATATTAAGTTTGTTTAATTAATGTATTATTATATTTATATATGAAGGTTGAATGTTTTTATATATATATATATATATTTTCTGACTATACATTTATTGTCTTGATTTTGACTAAATATATCAACTTTTTCCAACTGTTTGAACAGAAGCTTTCTTGAAATTCAGAGTCCTTTCTATGAACTTATGATTATCGATTACAGTAATTTTATAGATTGTAAAAGATTAAATTAACGTTTAGAGTACATAATGACCAAGCCGGCCATAGCGGCAGGGCGCGACCCGGTCCCATTCCGAACCCGGAAGTCAAACCTGTCGTCGCTGCTGTAATACTGACCTGCGTGAGCGGTTGGAAAACAGCAGTGCTGGCATTAATTTACTAAAGTGAGGGTAAAGTTATTCTGAATTGTAAATTTTTTATTATTTCCATTCGAAGATATATTCTGTATTTTATATCCTTGGATATACTCCTTTCTAGGCATCACTTAGAAAAGCTATCATATCGTCAATTTAGTCAGATCTAATTCACATTATTCATTTATATGACAAACCAACTATGAGCTTAAGTTACGTTATAATAGTTTGATATTAACTCAATTTTATTTTTCCCTCTTTTAACGATCCACTATTGTTCATCAAGGAAGAAAATTATCCTCACCTAAATGTATCTGTTTCAATAATCGCTTGATATTCAGCCCTATTCGGTCAATGACTGGATATATTGACACTAATCCATTAGGTTCCCATGTGTGAGTTTCAATAATACATGCAAAGTTTGCCACCTTGACTGATAGTTTTCTTATTTCTTCTTTCACGATGTTTGCAGCAAAAGAATTACAAAGAGATGTATCCTGTGTTAAAATATCGGCAAGCAGGCCCCCACTCCAGCCTAATGTAATGACTTTTCGATTGCGTAGATGGAAATATGGATTAGCACTCAATAGGTTATATGAGCTGTCATCTTTTTCTGATAGGTTCTGATTTTCTATTAAACAATAAACATTGTAAAAAGGACCCATCCTGACTACTTCTTCGATCCCTATGTAGTCTATATTCTCATTATTAAGTGTGAGAAAACCGTCTCTATTCAGTAGCCATCTTTCGAAATATGGCTTTCTGGTGTTACGGATATCGGAAACTGGGTTGCCAATCTTGCAATTTACACCTATCGATATCAATTGTTCTAAAAGAATCTTCATTGGGAATATTGGCAATTATTAACACAATCAATAATGTTTATCTGTTAGATATATTTTTGATGTAACATCTATACCATGTACTTTCTCTAGAAAAGGAATTACTATGAATCTAATAATAGCGGCAAAGAATATGAGAGATTATTTATGACTCGTATAATAAATCAAGGGAATAGAAATATTCTTACCATATTCTAGGAACTATCCATACAAAGAAATGTCAACTAAATATGCTATCTTCCATCAACAACTTTACAAGAGTTCTGATTCCAAATCCTGTTGCTCCCTTTGGATTGTAGCTTCGTTCAAATGTTCCTTCCTGTGTCCATGCTGTTCCTGCAATATCTATATGTATCCATGGAATCCCATGAGTAAAATTTGACAGAAATGCTGCTGCAGTTATAGCGCCACCTGGCCTGCCACCAATATTTTTGATATCTGCAATAGAGCTTTTTATTTGTTCATTGAATTCTTCATATAATGGAAGCTCCCATATCTTTTCACCTGTTCTATCAGATACCTGGTGCAGTTCATCGATAAACTTTTTGTTTGTTCCTATTACAGCAGCCACATTGGTTCCAAGCGCAATGATACATGCACCCGTAAGAGTTGCTAGATCGATAACTGCCTTTGGATTATAACTTGCGATTCCAAAAGATAATGCATCAGCAAGAATAAGTCTGCCTTCTGCATCTGTGTTCAAAACTTCAACTGTTTTACCATTATACATTTTGATTATGTCACCGGGTCTGTAAGAAGTACTAGATGGCATATTTTCAACTGAGGGAATAATCCCAACAACATTTATTGGCAACTTAAGAGATGCAACAGCTTTCATAATGGCAACAACATTACAGCCTCCAGATTTATCGAATTTCATTTCATCCATTTTATCATGAATTTTTAAGGAAATTCCACCAGTGTCAAATGTTACTCCTTTGCCGACTAATAGGTATGGTTTCCGATCATCGGTAGAACCATGATACTCTAAAATTATCAGCTTTGGAGGATTTTGACTTCCCTTTCCCACCGAGACTATTCCATTGAGTCCCAATGATTCCATTTCATATCGTTCTACAATTCTCGTTTTTAGTCCATATTCGGTTCCGACCGATACTGCAATACTAGCTAATTGAGATGGAGAACAATCATTAGGAGGTAGATTGCTTAGGTCACGTGCAAGGTTTACTGCATTAACCAAGAGACCTGTCCTATCTATGATTGGTTGAATCTTGTTCTTATCAGTGTTGATAAGTATTGTAACTTGCTTAACCTTTGACTCCTCTCCGCTATCATTTGTTTTGTACCTATTAAAAGAATAAAGCGACAGAGCAATACCCTCAGAAATTGCCTCGATTAAACCCTCATCTAAATTAGAGTAAGGTAAAATAGAAAATTCTGAAATTTCCATATCTCTAACCTTTAGAGCAGCTTTTGCTGATACAATTCTTGCTATTTCATTATTGAATTTCTCTTTTTTTCCAAGACCCATAAGCATAATTTTTTTCATTGGACCTTTGCCCATTGTTGGAATAATTAACCTTGCCCCTACGACAGCTTTAAACTCTTTGTTTGATATGATTTCCCTGATGGTAGAATGTAATATTGGGTCAAGTTCTTTTGAATTTAAATGATCGTTATCATTTTCATAGAGTCCAACGACTAAAAGAGGGGTTTGATTTTGGTCAATTGTTGTCTGTTCTACTTTGATCTGAACCATTATGAATTATTACACTTCACCACTTAATTTAAATTATTGAATGGTAACTTATTCATAATCTATTTATGTTACCATCTCCTCTCTTCGTAAATTATTCTAGAAATGTCAACAATTTCGTAACGGTCTGACGAAAATATTATCGGCGGATATACACTACACTGGTGTTACCCCTGCGAATATAGAACAGATATTCCAATAATAATAGTAATAAATCGCCTATATCTTTTTATTTTTGTTAGTCTCGCCTTCTATTATGGCGAATAAGTCATCCGATGGTTGTCGTTACCATGGCTTTTAGTATGCGATATCTGGAGTTGAAAAGAAAAATACGTGATGTCAGGATGCTGGCAATACAAGGAATCGCGAAAGCTGGTTCCGGTCATCCTGGCGCATCATTTTCAGCGGCCGAAATAATGGGAGCTCTATACTTTAGAAAAATGAAACATGATCCCTTAAATCCACATTGGGAAGATAGAGATTACTTCGTAAATTCTAAAGCTCATTCCGCTCCTGGTTTCTATGCAACGCTGGCGGTTGCAGGTTATTTTCCAGAAGATGAAATTAAGGATTTGCGAAAGCTTGGCTCCAGACTTCAAGGACATCCTGTAAGATATAGCGAGCAACAGAAACACCATAGTGTGCCAGGAGTAGAGTATTCTGGGGGATCGGAAGGTATTGGATTGTCGGTATCAATTGGTATAGCTCTGGGCAATAAATTAGATAATAAAGAGAATCGTATTTACACTTTGATAGGAGATGGAGAATCAAATGAAGGACAGATTTGGGAAGCTGCAATGGCAGCGCCGAAGTTCAGATTGGATAATTTAGTAGCGATATTGGATCGCAATCGCATACAACAAGATGGTTTTACTGAAGACATTATGCCTCTTGATCCAATGCGTGACAAGTGGTCAGCTTTTAACTGGAATGTTATCGAGATAAACGGTCACAAGGTTGAGCAGATAATTGACGCCCTGAATAGGGCGAATTTGGTTCAAGACAAACCTACTATAATCATTGCCAATACAATCAAAGGAAATGGGATAAAGCATATGGCTAATGTCCCTCAATGGCACGGAAAAGCGCCTCCTAATAAACATACTCCTTTATTATTAGAAGAACTTGAAAGTGAATGTCTGATTGCTCCATCAATCATTGCAGGAACGCGAGAAAATTATGAAGAGAAAGTTAGAGCGGCAGAACGTGGTGACGCTGACATTATTCACCTAGATGTCATGGATGGAAAGTTTGTACCCAATACTACTTTCTTTGCCGAAACCATTAAGAAATTACGACATATTACTAGTCTTCCTTTTGATGCCCATCTCATGATTGAAAACCCACTTGAGCATATAGAAGAGTATATAGATGCTAGATGCGACATAATCACTGTTCATGCAGAAGCATGCGATGAATTTGAGTTCATGCAGATAAATCAAAAACTTCTTTCGAATGGTATAAGTCCCGGTATCGCGATTAACCCAAGCACAGATCTTCCAAAGTGGGTGTATTCCCATCTTAACAATATTGATGTTGTTATAATAATGTCTGTAGATCCCGGTTTTGCCGGTCAGAAATTTGTTCCCCAAATTCTGCCAAAAATGGTATTAACGACTAGAAAATTAAAGGAGAGTGGATTCGATGGATACATTGAAGCTGATGGCGGTATTGACGCTACTACTTTACAACAAGTATATGACATTGGAGCTAGGATTGTTGTCGCGGGAAATGCAGTATACGGCAGCACTGATATTAATGGTGCTATTATCCAGCTCAAACATAAAGCAAATGTTGCATTAGAAAGGAGGCTTCTTGAACATGCAACTACATTAGGAATAAGATCAGATTGGATGAAGACACGTAAACATATATTGATTCCGCTAGCAAACGAGTTGAACATAGAGGAGGAATTTCATCATGCAATTAAGTAGTGAGAAAAAAACCGCCGATATGAGAGGAGCTTATGGCGATACTATAGTAGAATTAGGAAAAATTAATCACAATATAGTTTGTGTTGGAGGTGATACCACAGAGTCTCTAAAAACAAAGAAATTTGAAGATCACTACCCTGATCGAATGTTCAATATAGGAATTGCAGAAGCGAACCTTGTCTCTATTGCAGCAGGCCTTGCAATTGCAGGGAAAATTGTATTTGCTAGTACCCTATGCTGCTTTTCTGCCAGGTCGCTGCCTTGATCAAATCCGGAATACCATTTGCTATCCAAATTTAAACGTAAAACTTGTCGTTTCTCATGCTGGATTAACCGTAGGACCAGATGGAGCATCACATCAACAGATAGAAGATTTCTCAACAATGCGAGCCGTTCCTAATATGCGAGTAATTGTACCTGCAGATGCAATTGCAGTAAGACGATTGATCAAGACAATTACCCAAACTCCGGGTCCGTTTTATGTACGGCTTGCAAGGCCTGCTAGCCAGGTAATCTATGCAGATGACGAAATATCTTTCAATTTAGGCCGAGGAAATGTTTTGCGAGATGGATCGGATGCGACTATAATATCATGTGGTCTTATGGTTGCAAGATCTTTGAAAGCCGCTGATTTACTTGAAAGTGATGAAGGTATTTCCTGTCGTGTCATAGACATGTTTTCGATTAAACCTATTGATAAGGATCTGATAGCTAAATGTAGCAAAGAAACTGGAGCAATGGTAACAGTCGAAGAACACAATATAATTGGAGGATTGGGCGGTGCTGTAGCCGAGGTGACCGCAGAAAGCTACCCTGTGCCAATAAGGCGTGTAGGTATACATGATACATTCGGAGAATCTGCCAGAGATGAAGAAATTGATGTATTATTAGAAAAGTATGGCTTATCAGTAACAGAAATAACACAGGCTGTGGTAGAATCTAGGAGTAGAATCAAAAAATGAAAATATTTCTCGATACGGCTAATTTAGAAGATATTAAGACATTTAATGATATGGGAGTTGTCGATGGTATTACTACAAATCCTACCCTTCTATCAAAAGAAAAAGGCAATCCATCCCAAATAATGCGCGATATCGTGAGAATTATAAAGGGGCCGGTCAGTCTTGAGGTCGTCGGTACTCGATACGAAGAAATGCTAGAAGAGGCTCATAGGCTTAAGAAGTATGGTCAAAATGTCGTCGTTAAAATCCCAATGATTCCAGAGGGTATTAAAGCAGTTAAAAGCCTAAAAGAAGAAGGTATAGATACTAACGTCACACTCATTTTTTCTGCTAACCAAGCAATTCTTGCAGCTAAGGCTGGAGCATCTTATGTCAGCCCATTTATTGGAAGATTAGACGATGGTGGACAAGAAGGAATGGCGCTTATCAGAGAAATTATTCAAATATTCAAAAATTATCAGATCGAATCTAAAGTTCTTGTGGCAAGCATTAGACATCCTCTACATGTCATCGAGGCAGGAAAGATTGGTGCACATGTAGTGACATTACCTCCAGACGTCCTGAGAAAAATGATGATGCATCCACTCACAGACAAAGGGCTCACTGGATTTCTTAATGATTGGGAGAAAGTAAAAACGCAAAATCCTAATCTATTAATCTAGGCACGAAGTAAATTTATCACCTTTTTAGGTATGTCTTGTAACCTACTAACAGACATGGTCTTCTCGTAATTCAAATAAATTAAATTGTGGCCTATACTAACTGAGTCACTAAGATTTCTACCAACTCCGATCGACACCATACGTATGCCCATTTTTCGATATAATAAAACCATTTCACGGACGGAATCAAAGTCAGATGGCTCTCCATCCGTTAATGTAACCATAATGTCAGGCTTAAACGATTTTATCATAGGCTGTAACAACCCATAAATTTCAGCAAGTGGAGTTCCACCACTTGCCTTTATTTGCACCAATCTCCGAGCACTAATTACCGACCATTTTATATTAGCCGGCTTTATTACCCAGCATTTCACTCGTCTTTCGTCAGTGCTAAAAGCAAAAACTGCAAATTTTATACCAAGATAATGTAGTGCCTCACATAATGCGATGGTAGCCCTCTTGTATTCTAACTCGACATCTTCTATGCTACTGGAATGATCAAGCAGAATTACAACTTTTGTTTTAATCGAAAGTTTGTAATCAATCAAAAATGTCTTGGGCAAGTTTTCAGCATAATTTTCAGGATCGAATTCCTCTCCCATATCCCCATGTCGTTCTATCCAGCCGGTTTTCCAGTTTCTGAAGGACGCCTTTACCTTTTGGATTAAATCAGTATCGTAAATGGTGGTTTCATCTACATCCATTTTATGAGGAATACTAAGTCCAAAGTTTTCCAAACTTTCATAGCCTTTGTTCTCAGTCTTCTTACTTTCCTTTACCAAACTTTCGTATTCGCTAAGAATATCATTTCCTTCAACAATCTCTTTTAATGCCTTTTTATCATCTTTGTAGTTATGTTTCATAGTTACTAGTTTTTCTAGCTGTTTTAGTACATCGCTTTGGCTCATTGACATTCCAATTCTTGTTCTCGGAGCAAGAATAGGAATTGATGAAAGGGGGTCAAGTTCAAGTATTTTTATTAGTTGTGAAATATGTTGCTCTATCCATTCAGTCTTGTAATTATTGTCGATAGATTCTATTACTATATTGTTGGCAAATTCCGAGGCCTTCTTTACTCTTTCAAATTCGCCGCCATATAATTCACCTTTCAGATAACCTGTTAAAAAATACTGAGAGAATGCTTCTGATATCTTATGTCTTCCATGGATTGAATTTAGAAGAGGACGCGACAACCAAGAAATTCCTTCATTGAATATGAGCTCATTTCTCATTCCATTCCATTGACGTAAGCCTAATAATTCTATACGCTTAGTTTCCACAGTATTGAGAAGAAACCCAAAGGCATGATCATAGCTTAAAACTTTGGTTGAGTGGAGCAGTCGCATTGATTCATACCACAATGCAACACGCCATTGCCGATATTTTTGAAAATCAGTACCTGGATAATAATTGAGAAATGGAAGGACAACCTGATTCTTGTATGGTTTTCCCATAGGCATTTTATCTTGCGTCAGAACAATCACAGCTTTGGGATTTCTGGACCATCTTCTAGCCAAAAAAGTAGCAATGTCCAATAATACGTCATTTCGCATAATCACGTTATTTGATATTGACGATGTTATCACAGCCTAGTTGCCAAAGATCGATGTTATCATATCCATAACCTTTCGATACTCGACCTCTCCCCACTGATCATATGCATTGGCAAAAACAATTTCTGCGACTTGTTTTGGAGCAAGATCCTTATTAAGAAGTTTTGCAAAAGCAATTGTCTCCCTTAAACTCGGACTATAGTATAACTCTTCCACAGCTGCGGCCTCTCGTAGACTTCGAGCTAATTTAATTGCATCCTTGACATCATTTGTTTTCGAATTATCAATCGTAGCATGTTGTTTTATGATCTCCAATTCTACATCTTCAGGTGGATAATCTAACCTCAACCTTACTGGAAACCTGCTTAAAAGCTGAGGTGGTAATTCTTTTGTTCCTACATGCGAAAGTGGATTAATTGTTGCAATTACAAACCAACTATCAGAAGCGTTGATTATCTGTCCTTCAGCCTCTTTCAGTACAAGTTGCTTTCTGTCATCAAGGGCTTCATCAAGTCTCAATAATACATCTGGTTCTGCAGCGTTTAATTCATCAAGATATAGCAAACTTCCATCTCGCATAGACTTTACAAGTATGCCTTCAACAAAACTAACATCTCCTTTGTCAAGAGTTTTACTCCCTATAAGATGAGACTCTCTCGTGCGAAGACTGAAGTTAACGGAGTATAACTCCTTTTTTGTCTTTGAGGCAAATTTTCTAACGAGAGTTGTTTTGCCAGTTCCTTTTGGCCCAATAATCAATGCAAAGAGTCCTGTTTCATGAGCCTTACTCAATATTTCAATAGCATTATTCCAATCAAGATAATTTATTTCCATCATCATACGGTCAGATCACTAGATAATTTTCATTATCACAATACATAAAAACTAATAGCTATTTACCAAATATTTAACAAAATAGGTTATTTCAGATTTATCTACCAGTACGAATAGTGAGCTTTTTGTTGCTCAAATAGTCATTGAGAAGGACTTTATCTATTACTGCAGGATTAATATAATAAGATCTTCCTTTGACATATTTTTCCATCTCATTAACGTAACCTAGTAAAGAATCTTCCTCACTTATCATAATAGTATCGATTTCTATTCCCAAACTTCGGCATTTTTTTGCTTCTGCTATTGTTCGCTCTCCTATATATTGATCCACCTGCCTGTAGCGATAACAAAGATATACAAGGTTTCCGGAGGAAGTATCGAGGCTGAGATCTTTATTATCTTTCATTGTTTCGATGGTTTCTTTATCTGGCACATAAAAATGAGAATATGGTCGCTGAGACAATATCTTATCCTGTTCTTTTTTATCCTCAATAAAGCATGCACTAGGATGGCCGTCAGTAATCAAAACTATTCGCCTGTTCAAAGCACCATCTTTTTGCAATATTTTTTTTGCCAATCTAAAAGCTGCCTGATAATTTGTGTAATGGAGAAAGTCAGAACCAGCTTCAAACGTTTGTAAATATGGGATATCTTGTGGAGCAACCTTTGATGCCAAGGCTCCGAATCCAACTATGTAGATAGAATCTGAGGGAAAATATTTTCTATTTAAAAGAAAAAGGCTCCAGAGCGCTCTTTTGGCAGCCTCAATTCTGGTCATATCGCCGAACATAGAAGAGTATCGCATTGTGGAGCTTAAATCAATACAATACACCAAAGCGATTCGAATATCTTGCATAGTTTCATACTCTTCTAGGTCTTCTACCTCTATATCCAGAGGAATTTTGATCTGATCAGGTTTTTTTGCCATTCGCTGCACCGTATTCAATAATGATCTGGGGACATTGAGAAGCCTAATATCATCGCCTATTTCGTACTTTCGTGTAGTATCTATAAGAAGAGATCCACTTCCATGACTTAGGGTTTCATGTAGTCCAAAATCACCTGTCTTTAGTGCCTTCATAATGTCATTTAGAATTTTCCCACCAATACTTATGAAGCCCTTTGAGCTAAGCCATTTCTGAGAATCTTTTAGATAACCTCTTTGTATTAGTTGAGTCACAATAGGCATTTCTAAATCCTCTCGATCCTCATCATCTATTTTCATAGTTTGTCCCTTTTTAACTCCTTGTTTAGCACTACCAGAATATTCTGGTTCGTTTGAGATAACATCTTTCAGGATCTGTTCTAGTTGTTGCAAATTAGGAGTCCGTTCTCTCAGAGATTCTCTTCCAATGGCCTGAAGTAACTTTTCCAGCATTTCATTAGGGATAATATGGGAGTCATGATCTTTACTTTCTGTACGATTTTGATCTTCGCCCTCTTGAGCGGAAAAATAAACAAATCCTTTCGTTCCAGACCTACTTTTAGTATGTTGGTACATAGCTATTATCCTTTTTATTTAGCAAAGGTGGTTGAATCCATCTAAATCCCTCCAGAATTAGCTCAGTAACAGATGCAGTAAACTCGCCATCTAACTCATCTACAATAGACAAACTTTCTGTGTTTATTCCAAGATCTTTCGCTTTATTCACAAATTCTTTGTGCTCTTCTTCCACAGTAGCAATAGTATCATTTATAACCTGTTTTAAGCTTGGAAATTTTGCCAATTGTGAATCATAGTCCGTAGAACTAGATCCTTTAGCCCCTAGAATTACCTGAGACACCAAAAATTCCTTATTCTTTGCAAACTCATTTTTTAATTTTTTTGTTTGTTCGGATGATAAGTTTTGAACATATTCAAGAGAAACATCTTTAATTGCATTTTCAATGATTGAATCTAATACATTCATTCTATTATGGTGGTTATCTTCCATTTCAGACAATTCAAATTTGGCCGATTGATGTATACTATGAATATCGCAAAACCTTGGTATGGCTTTTACATAATGCAATATCGACCTAGTTCGTTCTGCCTCACCAATGATAGCTTCCATTGAATGCACTGCCATTCGCACGCTTACGCCTTTATCATGGTTGATTTCATGATGAGATCTTGCCAATTGTGTTATCTTACTGATAGTCCGTAGGATAAATATTGGAAGAAATACGTTTTTAATATCTGCAATTCTTATTTCCTGAGCGATAATAAGCATCTCATCAATAATGTTTCTGGGGTAATGAGTAGATATGTGACTTCGAAGTCTATCGAATAATGGTTCTATGATCTTTCCTGAATGAGTATAATCTATAGGGTTTGCAGTTGCAATGATTCTGACATCAGGCATGAATATCACAGGATAAGATCCTGTCGTAAATTTGCCCTCTTGTAAAACGCTCAGTAATGCCACCTGTTTTCGCGGATCAAGTACAGGAAGCTCATCAATGCATAGAATACCATGACGCGCCTGTAATAACTGGCCTGGAGAATATGATGCTATGTCATACAATTCAACTCCCTTCTTTGCAATTTTAATTGCGTCGATCTGTCCTACTAGGTCTTTAACAGAAATATCAGGAGTAGCCAAGATGTATCTGTATCTGTCAGCACCATCGATCCAATCTATTTTTGTATCCAACTTGTTATTTCTAATAATATCCTCGCATTCCTTAGAGACATTAAATTCCGGAGACGAACGAGCAATTTCAGATTCAGTAAGTAAGGCAATTAGCTGACCTTCTGGTATTGAAGTAGGTATATCATTTGTAATTGTTCCACGGACTGTTGGAATCGGTGAAAGCAGATTCTTCGATATAGATTCTGCAATTTTCGTCTTTGCCTGTCCTATCTGGCCTACAAAAAGCATATCATGTCCAGATAGAATCGACCTATTCACGGAAGGAATGACATCTTCTTCATAACCAATAATACCAGAATAGGGATGTTCCTCTTTTTTCAATCTTATGATGAGGTTACCCCGCATTTGTTGTTCAACTGAAACATGTTTATAATTGATCTTTAGTAGATCTTCTAAAGTATTGATCTGCTTGTAGTCTTCAGGAACTCCTGGCTTTAATTCATTATATTTCGGTTTAGAAGTATAGGAATGATGTACAATCTCTTCCATGTTTTTAGAATTCATGAATTATTAGAATTCGCTTCTGTGACAAATTTAAACATTATCAATTGATTATTAGCAGTATTATAAGCATGTAGGTCAGAAAATTATACAACCGCTTTATCTATTGTGTTTTGCCAGATCTTGACTTGCTTTTGCATTCTATAAATTATTTCTTTATATTTTATATGATATCATACAATTTTATAGTTATTCTTTCACTCAAATATTTATGTCCCAAAGCACCTCACTCTTCTTTCCAGTTATATCTACTGATTGGAGACAGTTTATTTTTCTATATTCATCTGGAGTAATCAAGATAGATAATTAAAAAATATAATATAGAAATGGGAATCTAAAGATACATCTTATAGTTTGAGTTTTAATTATATACCCAATATAATTAAAAAACCATTGTTCCTTTATGCTTTTTCTTGTATTATATATTTTGGTAGACATTATGATGTAGTAGTAGTAGTATTCTTCTTCTTCGAATCGGGTATGGTTTTTATTAAGGAATCTTCTTCAAATTTTGTGATTTGTCAGCAGCAGAGTACAAACACATCCTTCGAATTGCTGGTAAGGATATTGAAGGAAGCAAAAAAGTCATCGTTGCTGTTAGTAAAGTTAAAGGCGTCGGTTATAATTTTGCTCAGGTTTTGCTTCAGTCATTGAACATTAATCCAAATAGCAGAGTAGGTTTCCTAACGGATAGGGAATTAACGGATATTGAAGCGGCTATAAGAGATCCCTCAAAAGCGAGAATGCCAGAATGGTATCTGAATAGGAGAAAAGATATGGACACAGGTTCCGATAGGCACTTGATTACCTCAGATCTCGATTTTATGATTTCTAATGATATTGATCGAGAAAAGACTATTATGAGTTGGCGTGGTTATAGACATATGTTTGGTTTAAGGGTTAGAGGCCAATGTACAAGAACTACTGGAAGAAAAGGCGGTGCAGTAGGAGTGAAAAAAGTTGGCAAACCTATGCCCTCGGCTGTGTCGAACACTCCGAGTAAGAGTACTGGTCCAATAGCTGCAACTGCAACGGGCGGAGTTGCTAGTACCACTAAACCTGCGGCAGGTGGAGCAGGTGAAGAGAATACAAACTCAACAGCACCTAAGTAATAAAGGTAGATGAGAAATGGGAGATCCTCGTAAATCTAAAAAAACGTTTCACAGACCAAGAAGGATTTGGACTACTGACCAACTTAATTCTGAACTTTACATAGTAGGTTCATACGGTCTGCGCAATAAGCGAGAGTTATGGCGGGCACAGACAGAAGTCGCGAGACTCAGAAATCAGGCCCGTGCATTACTTGCTATCCCAGCCGAAGTAAGACACGAGAAAGAAGCACAGTTATTAAATTTCCTAAATAGGCAAGGGCTCGTTAATGAATCTGCAAGTCTTGATGATGTCTTGAATCTCAAGATTGAAGATCTCCTTGATAGAAGACTTCAGACAATAGTTATGAAAAAGAATGGTTCTAAATCGCCTCATCTGGCACGGCAAATGGTCGTACATAAGCACGTTTCTATTGGCGACAGATTTGTCAATATACCAGGTTATCTAGTAAAAAGAGACGAAGAAGAGCAGATTTTATTGCATATGACCGTTGGCGCTCAATCTCAGCCACAATGACTCAAATCTAATATTCTATGAGTAATTTTTAAAATTACATCCAAGATTAAAGCCAAATGTGCTCTAGGCTCAATAGCATAAGCCCTAGCCAATGAACCTTTATTATAAAGTAGATCAAAACAGGAGTATGATTTTTAAAAGCTCTCTTGGAACTAATAACGTCAGATTTATCCGTTAAAATAATTTACCAATACTGCTAAATCTTTTTATCGTTCATTCGGTTGCTCTTGGTCATTGTTATAATTTCTAATTGATTATTATACATATGGTTCTTCTATCAACGACATGCATTAGAACCGCTCACTCTGTTGGCCATACATATCATATTTGACAAAAATAATAGCAAATCCAATTCCAAATAAAGCTCAAAGGCAGATCAACTGCAACAAATCTTCTAGATGAAGCATTACTAAGGGATTGAATAATAAAGATCAAGAAGAAAAGAAAGGAAAGGCTCTATTGTTTTGGATATTCCACGAATGATATATTAATTATAGATTTACAATTAAAGAAGTAGAGAATACAGAATGCAAAAAATATATAAAAGAAAATATTGCTAAGGATATGTTGTTCCTTGTATGCTCTTCCCCATCAAACAAGTAATTGTGTTTATAGCTCAAATTCAAGTTCTTTAATTGGTATTAATTTGAAATTGAAAATAGAGTCTCATCGATCTGTTCTCATTTACTCTTATACTCTATGAAGGTTTGACACAAATATTATATTGCATATGCTATCGTCTTCTGTATCCATTACTAAATTAGTAAATTTCCCTATATTATATAATAAAACAATTCGATTATGCTATACAACTTAATTTTCTTTCTTTTTTGCTAGATGGTCGTTGAAAGATTAGCATATATCTTATAATGGTACAGAACTCTTTTTAATAACGGTTTTAAGACTCTTAATGAAATAAAGTAGTTGTGTGTTCTATTATAGGTTATACAGGAAGATTACATGCAGCTCCCGTCCTGGTTCAGAGCTTGAAAAGGATGGAATATAGAGGATATGACAGCGTTGGTATTGCTACCATAAATAATGGTAAAATACTTATTCGAAAGGGAATAGGCAAGGTTGCTGAAGTAAACGAATCGTTAGATTTGGGACATTTGCCTGGACAAATAGGTATAGGTCATACTAGGTGGGCAACGCATGGAGGGGTTACCGATAAAAATGCGCATCCACATCCTGGATGTACGGATGATATTGCAGTTGTTCATAATGGAATCATCGAGAATTACAGCGAATTAAAAGCAGAATTGATTGGTCTTGGACACAAGTTTAAGAGCCAGACAGATAGTGAGGTTATTGCGCATTTACTTGAACTGCATTATTCATCACATAGAGATATACGGCAAACAATGATAGAAACGTGTAAAAAATTAAGAGGTACCTATGCATTTGTTGCTGTTTTTGAAGATGGCACTGTTAGCGGCGCTAGATATGATGAACCGCTTATAATCGGAATAGTAGACTCTGGATGTTTTATTTCAAGTGATGTTCTTGGATTTATAGAATATACAGATAAAGCTATTTTTCTTGACAACAGGGACATCGTAGTTAGTAATAGAGACAGATTGGAGTTATTCGATTTCGATGGCAACTCTGTTACACGCCCTATTACACAAGTAGCTTGGGAACTAGGAGCAGCAGAGAAAGGCAAATACACACATCATACATTGAAAGAAATTCATGAACAGATACAGACAATAACAGAAGCTGGAAATCAGAATAATGAAAAATTACATAGTTTTTGTGATATTTTATCAAATGCGAAAAACCTATACATTACCGGTAGTGGGACAAGTTACCACTCAGCATTAATTGCGAAGCACTTGTTTTCTAGATTTGCTAAAATTCGTTGTGAGACAATAATGTCAAGTGAGTTTCAATATATGCTTGATGCTGTCGATGACAAATCGGTGCTAATTGCAATATCTCAGAGTGGCGAGACAGCCGACGTTTTGCAGGCAGTTAAAATAGCTAGGCAGATGGGATCAAAAATACTCTCAATTGTCAATATTCCTACCTCATCCGTAGCCAGAATCAGTGATTCTTTTCTTAGCGTAAACTGTGGTCCAGAGATTGGTGTAGCAGCAACAAAAAGTTTTACTGGGCAACTCTCAGTTCTCTACAGCATTGTAGACACATTGTGCAATGGTTGCGTTGGAATTTCCGGAGACAAATCAGAAATCATCAAGGCCATAGAGCTCGTGCTTGATGATGAAATAAAAATTGCGGAAATAGCAGATACTATGGAAGATACTAAGGATATTTACATTCTAGGAAGATCATTACATTATCCAATATCTCTTGAAGGAGCATTAAAAATTAAGGAATTGGCATACATTCATGCAGAGGGTATACCTGCTGGCGAAATAAAACATGGCCCACTTGCATTAATAGAAAAAAATACTATTGTAATAGTAATTAATCCTTCAGATGCTACATATAACAGTACCATCTCCAGTGCTAATGAAATAAAAGCAAGGGGAGCGACAGTCATCGGCATCTCTGATAAAATGAATGAAGTATATGATCATTTCATCAAAATATCCAAAGTCAGGGATCCTCTCTTTCCTCTAGTAGAGGTCATTCCTTTACAAATTTTAGCTTATTATCTTGCGTTAAAGAAAAAGGCGGATCCTGATTACCCGCGTAATTTAGCAAAATCTGTCACCGTAAGATAGAGATTCTAATTTCAAATTTTTATTTAAAAACTAGATTATAATATATCTATAAATATATATATAAAGAAACTATCGATTAATTTTTTAAACATAAATTTAAAAATTAAATATAAATAATATTAGACTGCGACGGTATACAGAGAAAAAATCTAATTGAGAATATATATATTGTATATTTTGTAATCCATATTTTATATATATATATATATATATAACTACGAGTGAGTATTAAGATAATAGCAATAACCAACGTCTGCAATTTGCACTATATCCACTTTTATTAGATGAGTAGAGTTGTAAACTAGAGGCACAATCAAGATCAAAGTGAAATCAAACAAACCTTAAGTATTGTTGATTAACTTGGTCAAAAGCCCACTATGTAAAAGTTTTCAATGAAGCTAGAAGGCATACCATGTATAATCATTGAAGATATCTAGCCGTTTCCTTGGACTATGGCGGCTGTGGAGACATCATTGGTTTTTAATATTCTAGTCATTTAATCCTCTCTTGGCAAAGGACTAACAAGATATAAAATAGTTATAATCTATATAATATGAACTGACAAATCGATTGCATAATATTTGTTACATTATCTCTATTGATTTCTCATTAAATCCTTTGGATATAAGCAGACTCTTAACTGACTCCCTATGATCACCTTGCAAAACAATTTGTCCTTCCTTATATGTCCCTCCAGTACCTATCTTCGTCTTTAGCTCCCTTGTTATTGATTCTATATCTGTTCTATCTTGCAAACCACGCACTATGGTAGTTGATTTCTTGTACCTTCTAATTTCTTTAGAAATGACTAAGTTGGTTTTCTCTCTATCTAGTTCTCGCAGAACGTTATCCATCGAGTTTGTATCATAATCTTCTGACACTGATAATCGTATGATCTTTGGCTTACAAACGATTAGTCTAACGAGCCATCAAAAAATAATCCAAATGTAGTAGGACACATATTTTATAGAAGGTGGGTGCAATGTTATGGTAAGCCAGACATAGGCAAAATATTGCAGGTAAGTCATCCTACATTAAGTAGAGTCATTCAATACTTAGAAGAACTAGTAAGAGGCTACAACTAATATTCTCATTATAGATAAACTCTTAGATGGGATAACTTTCAAGATCAACTCCGTAACATGACGATCCCCAGGGGTAACACCAGCATTATTCCAAATAGCTTTCGATAAAGTTTGATAATACTTTCCTAAAAAAGATAACTGAAAATAGCGATTACTAATGTAGGAATTAGATGATCTACTTTTTTGGTATGTAATTATATAATATTAGTCATCATTTTTATGGAATAGAACAGGTAGAAAATTACGACCAACGTTTAGTTGAGTGTTGCGTTCCTGTACCTTGTCTTGAATTAAAAGTCGTCTGTCTTGGTGGAGGAGGGCTATCATTTTCATGTCCTGGATGTGATCTGACGTGGAACCAGTATTGCGAATTTGTGATTGCATTTTTACATATAGGACAATTTGCATATCCACATTTATGATATCCTATAAAGTCAGGATGAATTGTTAATCTGCATTTATCACATTTATTATTTTGCAAAATATGTTCAGTTTTGTTTAACACCAAGTACCATAAGGATGTATTGGCTAGCTCAAGTGTTTTTAGGTGAGTATTTGTTCACAGTATTAGTCCGAGATTATATTGTCCCTTCGTTTTCCCTCTAGGGTAAAGAAGGTTTGGCTAGCTTTACCAATTTATGCTCTAAACATCTATAATAATATCAATAACGTTAAATAAAAAATGAGAAACAGGAAAAGAAAAATAAAATGCCACTGCTTATATTAAAATGTATTAGAAGTATTTTCCAGTTTCTATATTGCCAAAGAAAATAATAACGATGATTTCAAACTAACTGCTACAAGTAATGATGTTTGAATATTCGCTCGCGGACACAAGAACTGATGTTTACATACTCATAGATTTATCAGATATAAGTTATACATGCTTTGAATAATGTAGATATTTGACAAATAAGGAAGTTCATCATAGTATGATATTTTACGTATTCAATAGCAATATGTAATAATAACGCACCAACTTTTGGTATTAGTTAATTAAATGCAAAATATATTTAGCTGATTATACAAAATTTAAATTCTATACACGAATAATGTGATACTAATAATGAGTGAGGAGGCCGAAAGAGACGAAACTCATCAATTACAAGATGAAAAGAAGAATTGGATGAGGATGAGAAACGAGGAGGAGGAGAAGAAGAAGGGAAAAATAATTGTAAGGAAGAGTTGAATAATAATCTCAACATCTGTATTCTAACACAATATAAGGCATTATTGATTAGTCTTCCATAATTTTATCACTCTCTTTAGGACAATAACATAAAGATTTATCCTCAGCCATTTTGGATATCGTTAGTTGGTTCACTTGAAATTCTAGGTATGATTCTCTGGATAGATCTAAAATGCCTGGCAATTATCATTTTATCCTTCCAATCTGATAAAAT
The DNA here is from genome assembly GCA_963733025.1 of uncultured Nitrososphaeraceae archaeon. GTDB lineage: Archaea > Thermoproteota > Nitrososphaeria > Nitrososphaerales > Nitrososphaeraceae > JAJNBK01. Next base: position 372,595 of record CAVTCE010000033.1, read on the forward strand.
ACGCCCCATAGTTAGAATATTAGCGAGGACAGTGCTGGCTTATTAGATATCTTATCATTTGATTCGATTGTATTATTGTTCCGAATGTTTTGGATTATCAAGAAATTCATGACCATGATGATGTGCAATTTCCTATTTTGATTCCCATCTGATCTGACTCATACATAACAGGAATTATTAGAGATAATCAGAATTCAAATACTGTACATTGGTAACAGTTGGAAGCAGATGATAACAAGGCAACAAAATAGGTAACAAGTGGTAACAAGAGTTTTAAGATTCTGTTTAGTATAATTAGATATATTATTAAAAAAATTCTCAGTAATAACAAGCCAAGAGAGAAAAAGACTTGTTTTTAAGCTTTTGAATGAAGGTAAAAACCAATACGAGATAGGAAAAGAGGCCAGGATATCATTTACAGATATAGGCGTTATTCTGAACAAGGCAGTTGAAGAGAAGAGTACAGAAGGATCAAAAGAAAAACAAGATAATGATGGTGTGGAGAAGAATCACCGAAAAAGAACATATATCTCTATCCATCCAGCCTGTAATCTGTTTTCAGATAGAAATACTCGATTAGCCACCTATCGTTAACCTTCTTGAAATTGCAATAATAACATGACAGAAATTGAATGGAGATATAAAGGACTCCAAAAAGAGTTATAGAATGAAGTTAAGAAACAGCAATTACGGCAGACATCTGTGCTCCTCCAGTAATCATAACCCTTCAACCAGAATTAATCGGGCCGTCAGATCTACCAGCCACTGAGGAATTATTCGATTGCGAAATACGATATCGCTGTGAAAGCATTTATATCAATACTGACTCTATTCAAAACTTCCTAAAGCAGTAGTAATAGTAGCAGTACCACTGGACATACTCTCTCATAAGAATATCAGGTCATTATTTTTGCTAGTTAATTTTCCAAGAATCATGCCAAAATCGTATCCTTTCTAACGTTAAAGATATCGACAGCATCACCTTATCTGATAATTTGCCAAGATGCAAACCAAAGAAAATTTCTGGTATAGAAGGCTCAACAAATTAGCCGTCATCAGCAATAAAAGATAGAAGATCGGCCAAATCCAGAGATCCCCTTGATATTATTGCCGGATTCGGTTTGCCTTCAGATGATACATGAATCTAATTCACGGATTTACAATGACCATAATATAGATATTCATAATTCGCCACTAAAGTGTATTTAACAAGATGTGTATTATCATCTGCAACAGTGATACTATAATATTACTTGGTGCAGTTAGGATATTATGCAGACAAAAATTCGATTACAAACGATAGAGTTTATGATATTAAAACGGTTTTATTTTAATCAAGAAATGTCAAGATATTTTCCCTGATTCATAATCAATCACCATTTGCCATAAATGCTAGAAAATCTTTTTTTGATCTAGGTTGTAATACGTAATTCGTCTTCTTCTCTGCTTCGATGGTGGATGTTGGAGATGATCCATAGTCATGGCCAGGATAAACAGTTAATGATCCATCAAGTCTTGCAACTTTATCAAATAGACTATGATACATTTGAGCAGGATCGCTTCCTGGAAGATCAGTTCTACCGCAATTTCCTACAAATAATGTGTCGCCAGTAAACACTAATTCCCCATCAGCGATAAGGCACATACTATCTCTAGAATGTCCTGGTGTATGCAATATTTTTATCAGTATTTTTCCTAGTTTGATCGTCTCGCCATCATCTACTGGAATTTGTTTGTCAAGTGGTGAATTTTTATGCTGAATTATTTTCGCACCTGTTGCTGCCTGCCACTTGTTCATTTCCTAAAACGTGATCAAAGTGGCTGTGTGTATTGATGATATATTCAAGACTCCAAGAGTTTTTCTTTAAACTATAAAATATCTTTTCCAAATTCCATGACGGATCAATTATAGCAGCTTTGCGAGTCTCCTCATCGACTATAATGTATGTAAAATTAGCCATGTCACCTACAAGAAATTGAAAGACTTTCATGTAGGTATCACAATACTCCCCTTTCGGCTTCCGGTGGTATGCCTATACGTTCCACATGAATAGTTCCTGTATATTTCTTGTTCTTGAGCAATCCTCTTTTCATTCTGTGGAAAGTAACTGTAGCATCAGCTTTTACACATTTCTCATGTACTATTCCCGTGTTTGGATCAAGCCCAGAAGGAACATCGATAGACACAACATAGGCTTTTGATGAGTTAATAAGGTCAATAGCATGGGCATTCGGGTAACGAATTTCTCCCTTTATTCCCGTCCCAAAGATTCCGTCAATAATAATATCAGCTTTATTAATTTTGGCTCTAATATCTTCATTTAGATCTTTGCCAAAAATTACTTCTACTGAATCCATTTTTTGTAATATTTCCCAATTAATATGTGCCTCTTCGCTCCGTATATCAGATGGACATCCAAACAGTATTACAGTCACATAATCAGGGCAATAGCATGTTAAATGTCTTGAAGCAACGAACCCATCTCCACCATTATTCCCTAGGCCGCACATGGCAACGATTTTCTTTTCTTTTAATCTAATTTTGAATTTGTTAACTATAAAATCAGCTAGTCCGTGTCCAGCATTCTCCATCATATAAACTCGACGCATTCCAATTAGATTATGACTATTATCTTCAATCTTGTACATTTGATCTGATGTAATTGATTTCATCCATCTGCTCGCTCAAGATAGATGAGAATAAGGCGAGATAAAAGCTCTCCTTCTCTTTTTTTTAAAGATTGATTTGTTGTTATGAATCAAGTTTTGTACCTTAGTTACTTCGACTTTTTGAAAAGGCATGGTGTAATTAGGTAGATTTAATTTTGTGCATTCATTGCCACGAATAAAGAACGTTTTGCCTTGGTAAGTACACTTTATCATAGTAATATCATTTATCTTATCGAGCTTATCTGCAATTTTGTAATATTCGAGCAGCTTACGGTGTTCATAAACAATCTGACCTTTTCTCTTAAATCTTTTTTTCCGCATAAACTTAAATGCCAGAATAGCATGTCTTGATTTGTAAAAGCTAAACATGTCTCGGATTTCCAAGCATCTGTATATTTGATCGGAAGGAACGTATAATGCGTCACCTGTTCCAGATTTTGCTTCGATTGATAACAATACAGCTTCTGTATTATTAACAGCAATGATATCTGGTAATCCTGTACTAGAACCACCTAATCGTCGCGCATTCCACAACTCGCTATTTAATCTCTGAACGAGAGTATGTTCATAACTATACCCTCTACTTCGACGAATATTCCTCAATCAAACATTGTCTCAACAAAAGGTGCTTAAATTTTTTCTCTGTCAATAATATTGAACCTTTTAAAGATAGAAATTTTCGTCATCTCTATTATTTATCTGATTGTTATTTGGAAGAGTAGCCATAGTCGTCATATTCTACGGGGCAAAACCAAGTTCCATCATAATGGCAAAGTCTTTATTGAATTATTTGTAAAAGTAACCATGTCATTTACAAATGTTCATGGATCACTTGATGAGATTAATGGAGAGCTTCGAAATGTAGAAGAACGAAGAGAGACCTTAATTAAAAATACACGTGATGTAATCATACTCTGTAGCAAATCAATCGTCGCTATACACAACAATGAGATGGATGAGGCGCGTAATAAAATAGCTCAAGCAATGGTAATGCTGGACAAGTTTAGAGAGTACGCGAAAACCGATCTGCACAAGTACATTGCAGTTGCTGAACAAGAATTGGTAGAGGCATACATGCTAAAGTCCATTGTTGAAGAATCGTCATTACCAAGTAAAAGGGAGCTAAATGTATTAGGTTCATCCTATCTGACAGGATTGTTAGACTGCATAGGTGAAGTAAAGCGAATGGTATATGACAGAATGAGAGTAGGAAAAGCTGGGGATGCTACAAAGTTATTTGCTATTATGCAAGATCTTTATAGCATAGTTTATCCTTTTTCAGTTTATGATAATTTAATCCCAGGCTTGAGGAGAAAACTAGATGTGTCAAAAATGCTCATAGAAGACATCAGAGCGGTCATTACTGAAGAAACAAGGCGAGCAATGATGATAGATGTTGTTGACAACTTGCAAAAGAATTTTTTAAATAAGCATTAGCCTACTCTTATTTTATGGTTTTTCAATTGCTTTTCAATTGCGGAGGAACCGCGTTTTGAAGTAATTAATATTATTTCATACTTATGTAATGCTGTCTTGGAATGAATGATATCATAAAATTTATCAGTTCACACACTTGATATAATTATTTCAACTTCATAAATGCTTCATTTAGGTAGCCATTCAGAAGCCGTTGCCAATCCTGAAATCCCTGAGGATCGGATGGATAGTTGTTATAAAGATCCACCAATTTTTCATTCATGTTAGCAGTAAATTTAAGACCATCTGCCAACCTCTTGTTCACTGCTCCTCTTATAACCATACCTAATTTATCCACACTGCTAAATTGAGGATGTTCGCCATTTGTGATTTTATCAATATCCATTTTAGACAGGAAATGTTTCATACCATAGTTAATCTGTTCATTTGTCAAGCCTTGTAACATTCGACGGAATACTTCAAGTCCAGCGGTCTTATAGCCATAGTCATTAATGTAATCCTTATTGTATTTCCATAAACCTTTCTCTGTAACATCCTCAGCTTCAATCGCTTCTACTGCATCTTTTCCAGCAATCGTAGCAGCTACAATTGCAGGACCTATTCCGCCTGCATCGAGTGGTTTTGGCATCCACGCAGAATCTCCAACAAGCATATAACCATTTGCAACCATGCAGTCATTCTGTCTTCTTACTGAAACCTGCCAGGTCCCCCAGCCGTTGCCTTCGTCCTTGTCCGAGTCAGCAATTTTTGGATTAGAAATTACAGGATTGATTTCTACATATTCATCTATTAGCGTTTTAAGATCTTTGTGTACCCCCATTTCCTTGTTACGTCTTTCGAATGCCTTTTGCTGTACGCCCAGGCCAATGTTAACTTTATCCTTCCCTTTCGGAAATACCCAACCGTATCCTCCAGGCGCTAGTTTTTGATCCAAATGGATTATGCAGTAGTCAGGATTGAAAAATGTATCGTCCTGCTCCGCAATGTCGAATTTATAGATATAACGACCAGTTGCTTCTAGATCCTCTCTATCAATTCTGCGTTGAATATATGATTTTATTGCTAAACTATTCCTTAGAACAGAAGTAACACCTGTACAATCAACAACAATTTTAGCAGTCTTTTTGAATAACGATTTGTTAAAGTTATCCTCGCCTTCTACTCCTATAACATTATTGTTTTCTATGACCAAGGAACGTAATGCCACTTGCTCTCTGACCTCGACGCCTGCTTTTAATGCGTCTTTCATCTGTTTCTGTGGCAAAAGCCTTCTATTAAGAATGTAACCTTCCCCATCAAAAGAAATAGCAGTTTCATGATTCGGAGAATATGCAATTACTCCCTTTACAGGATGCTCAATCTCTGGATATTTCCATTCAATTCCAATTCGACTTGACATATAGTCTACGGTATTTTTACCCACAGCATCTCCGCATATCCATCCTGACACTGTTTTCTTTCCCATGTTAGATAACTTATTTCTATCTACAATAAGGATTCGAAGAGATTGCCTCGAATAATAAGCCGCAGAGCATGCAACGATCATGCCTGCGAGACCGCCGCCAGCAACAATGATATCATAATCCCGTTTTAATAATGCCATTGATTAACAACGGCTCAAATGTCTGAACTCTATTTAAAGCTAAGTTATAGTTTAATACTCAGATGAGAAGAAATGCATTTATCAGAGATGTTTGGATTCATTTTCCATCTGATGTAATACGACTTAAATCTATGACCCATCTGCTGCAATCTGGAAATTTGTGGTAATTAAGGCATAATAGTTTCTATTGCTCATCGGTACTTCGATATTGCTAATCTTACCTAAATATAATGTTATTAGCAATTGATAATTAACTTGCGATTCTCAAACCTAACTTAAAACATTAGAACTATCAATTAACTTATAACAAATTGTTATTATCATTATTATTATTATCTTTTCAATAACATATTGTAACATATTGCATTCTGCCTTTTTTGTATGCTCGCCTGCATTAACTAAGACGACCAAAAACATATCGAGAAAAGCATTGCTGATTTGTACCATACGGGTTGTATAACAGAATATGAAAGACAAAAAAGTTCTTCGTTATGTAAATGCAGTGTATACATCATAATTATAGAATATAAAATAAGTTTAAGGTGATGAAGATGGTCTCGTCTCGCAGAAATTGAAATATTAAAGAGATATCAAAAGAAGACGGAAATATAAAATTTTAGACACGACTCTTGTACACATTTATGACGAATAGTTAATTATATTTGGATAGAGTAATTCATAAAAGATAACATAACCTTGGAATATATTACGTTAAACTATATATATATACATGCATTCTAACACAAGACACGAGCGTGGCGAAGATACTGACATCGAAGGTCCGAGATCGGCTAAAAAAATTACAGGAAAGGAATTAACATCTCTGGAAGAAATTAGTGCTCGACTCACAACACTTATAGAAATGCTCGACGAAAAAGGCATTATTAATAAAAAAGAATACTATAGAAATTCTGTTATGCGATTACATGAGATTTCTAAAGCTATCTCATTCGATCAGATAGATGAAGAAATATGATATCATTAGATGAAAAAAATAATCATTTTGCAATATTCTTCTTATGGCTTTTTGACATGTACAATATTTTCGCTCTGGTTGAGATGTTGAGTTTAGAGCCGAGAATAGATCATAAGATTTGTATAATGAGCAACAATAGACAATCCAGATATAAAAGTCGAATTACCGGTAGGCCTAACGTCAAAGATAATCCTAATTAGACCGAGGGATACAACTATTAACAACAGTATAAAATGAAGCAATCAAGCCATGGTTGTCTCTTGTGGCATCTAGAAGAAAAAGAAGAAACGAAAGTGGTATTTGAGACGCCGGGAGAGGGATTTGAACCCTCGGGACCTTTATAGGTCACAAGCTGACTAGAAAGCATTCCAGGCTTGCGCCCTCCCAGGCTAGGCGACCCCGGCAATGTAATTTTCCTAACTAAATCTGTATATTAACCATTCAAAATTATATATTATGGGTACATATAGAAATATAGCCGTATGAAAAACGAGGCTATTATTCCTTGTCATATGCAATACTTTCAAGCAATTTACCAGACGTTAAATCATATTTTTTCATTCCTAAATGTCCAAACTTAGCCTTGTGGTCTTGCATATCTGAAAAGAAAATAACCCTCATGCCGCACACATTACAGATCCATACCGTCTTCAAGTCATTTTGATGCATATTCATGATAGAATGAAAATCATGCAATTTAAGTGATAGGTAAGGAGATCATACTAGTTTTGTTTACAATCTTATTAGCAAATTATATGCAAGCTATTGTTAAAGTAAATTCTTAAAGAGCAAAATAACTTTTTTATTTTAGAGATGTTCTTTTCTACTAGAATCACATACAACTTAACAGCTATCAATAACACTTTATCCTGATAATAAACAGAACTTTTACATTTATTTATATAAAAACACATTATAAAGTTACATTCTTGATATCAAACCGCAACATTATGTTTATTTATGTCACTCTAGATATGTAAGACAAACGTAAAAATAAGGTTTAAAACATAAAGTTCTCATCTTTTATGGGAAATCAAGGATTCTCCGACCATTGTAAAAATGGAAATCACATAGAATGTGAAGAATGTATATGCAACTGTCATATTCCAGGTACAATGGATAACCTCGCAAAGAATATCGCCAGATTAGAAAGACAATCCCCGGGTCTTGGCGAATCTCTTTAATTTTCTTTTAGTCTGACTGTGCGTCTATTTCTTCTAATTTATCTAGACTACTTCTCATATTTGCAGTCTTTATTTTTAGGAAATTTTGGCTACTTTTGTGCCATACTTTCGGATATGTACCAGGTTTCATAATTATTCTTTTCATTATAAAAGCAATACCCGTGGTACTATTTTCAATCTTCTCTGTCGTTAATGCTGCTTGTGCTAGCCCAACTATTTCTCCTTTTAGCGTGTATACTCCGACAAGTTCATCTGGCTTCAGCCCTGCAGGTACTGCCAATACTCCAGGAACAGCGAGTTGTGCGCCGTGGCAAAGAGCATCAACAGCAGTATCTCTTATCATAACTGCGCGTATTCCTTCCAAACACTGTTCAATAGGCTTTATCAATCTACGTATCTTTGTATCTTCCTTCTTCTCCTTATATAGCTGATATGCATCAGCCAGATCATGCAGTTTTGTCAAATTTTCTTCCTTTTCTGAAAAGTTACTTACTTGAGTCCGTCTGAGCTCCACCATTGTAGCTCCAGGACCCAATACCTCACCTATATCATAAATTATTTTTCTAATATATGTGCCTGCTTGACACAATATTCGCATCAAAACAAGACGATCATTTTGTTCTATTTTATCAAATTCAAATATTGTTCGTACTCGAGTTGCCCTTTTTACTGCTGACCGCTGCGGTGGCCTTTGATAAATGTCTCCTATGAATTCTGTGATCAATGAATTTATTCTTTGTTCGGATATATGAGCGTGCATACGTGCTAATGCATAATATTCCTTTGGTCCTAGAAGCAAGACAGAAAGAGCTTTAGTTCCTTCTCCAAGACCTATTGGCAAAAGGCCTGTGGCACCCGGATCTAGCGTCCCACTATGTCCTGTCTTTTCAATATCCAATATTCTTTTTATCCATGCTACTACTTCGTGACTTGTCGGACCGGCTGGTTTATCAATTAAAATTAATCCGTAATTAAGTAATGATTCTATGGGTCTTTTGTCTGGAAAATAGCCATATTTTTCATTAGTAATATCCTCATTTATCTTTACTAGATTGTGTAATTGAGGAAAATTCAAATTGTTTTATTGCATCTCCTAATAACAAGACTAAATTGTAAGATTTTTAACAATATCTTTAGATATGACAATTAAGGCGTCAAGGCTCATCAGATCAGTGTTTAGAGCAAAATCAAAAACAGTAAGATCTTCACCAAAATTGAATCCATACGTTTTATGATATATCTTTGTGTTATCCTCATCCCTTAAATTTATAATATTTTTAGCATCTTCGAAACTTATGTTATCTCGATACGCCATTCTTTTTGCTCTATTGCTTTGTGAACCCTTAAGCCAAAATTTAATCGCATCTTTAACTAGCCATGGAAGGGTATAACTTGTAATTACGACATTTCCTTTCTTAACTATTTCAACCAATCTTTGATCCACTTCTTTATCAAAGTAAGGATTTGATTTTCGTTCTGTCATGAATTTTTTAGCATCTTCTGTATCCCACCAATCTTTTCCTGAGATTGAATATCCGCGTTCTCCAGCAAGCATTTTCAAGATATCACCTCCATTGTATATTTCCAATCTAAATTCTTTTGCAAGCTCTGTAGCGATAGTTGTCTTGCCTACTGCGGGCCAGCCCGAGATAACAATGCTTAACTTCTGCTTTTCGATTTGTATATTTGTCAATTCTAACCCAAACTTGGCATAGAGGTCCGCGTAACCTTGGATATTATCCCACTAAAAGCAAATGATGTAATTAGGAACCATCCCCAAAGAAAGACTTCTCCACGAACCGAACAAGAACCTTTAGGCTCACCATTTGCATCTGTCTGCTTGTCTGTTTCTACATTTTGCTCATTACACATTATCCATGGGATTTCTATAGGTGAAAGAGCTACTGTTTGTCCAAAGATTGCTGGAAATACAAATATCCACAACATAAAGGAGGGTGCCATATAGATTAGCATTGGACGCATCTGTTGCTGCTGCATTTCCATGGCCATTTTGTTTACATAAGCTTGTTTCTTTTTTAATTCTGCCACACGCGCTTTGTCTTGTTTTTTTATTGCATCGGTGTATTGTTTTCGCCATTCATTGGTCTCTTTCATAACTTTGTTCATCTTTTCGATGTCAGTCGTCTTTTTACGTAGTAATGCAAATGCAAAGTTCATTCCTATGGCAATTAATGCCGCTACGATCATAGCGGTGAGCATGTCTGGAAAAAGTGGATGTTTTGTATACTGAGGCGCTAGACCTGGAATTTGCATAATAATCGAATCAATGATATTCATATTCTTGATCCATTATCATCACTTAATGCCTTAACTATGTTTGATGCAGTTTCATCAATTTTGTTATTACTATTCATGATTATAATAAATGGACAGCCAGTCAATACAGAACACGTAGCAACCATAACTTTTGAAAGATCGAGTTGATATTGAATATTTTCTACCGATTCAATGTCTCTATCACGGGTTTCATCAATTCTTCTTCTATTGACTATCTCCTCCGGATCTGCGGCAATCATAACGATATTTGTAGGTTTTATAACTTCAAGTAAATGCAGTGGGAGTCCAGGATAGTATCCTTCATTAGTATTTATGAAAAGATGAGTATCCACTATCACAATATTATCTTTCAAATCAGCGATTCTTCTAGCAGCAAGATTTTGCATATGTCGCTGAACTTCAATAGACTGTCTCCGCATTTCATCTCGATTGTTTATACCTAACTTCCCTGCTTCTTCGAACATTATAGTGCCAAATACAACTACTGCTGTTTGTATTCCCCTTTGGTTTAGAATCTCTGCTGTCCTAGAAATTACGGTAGTCTTTCCTACACCAGGTATTCCGACTACTACTACCCGTTTATTGTTTTCTGCCAAGAAGAGCCGCCAATTTAGGCATATGGGTGTCGACTTGTTCTCTAATCAATAAATTATAATAGTTTACTAGTATATCTACCATTAGAAGAATACCAATCCCTGTACCAAACACATTTAAGACGTCGGATGTTGATGCTAACAAGCCTATTATAATACCGCCTAAAATCGTGACTGAAGGAATATACTTATTAAGTAAAACTTCTACTGATCCCTCAGCTCTTCTGAAACCAGGAACCTGCACATCGGCGTCCAGAAGATTCTTTGCAGCGGATTTTGCAGATAACCCCCCTAACTCCACCCATAGCCTTCCAAAAACTGTCACAATAGCTGTTGTAACGATAACATAAACAATGGCCCTAACTGGGTCCTGTACTGCAATTTCTAAACCTCTAGGAGCTGTAAGATAATATAACAATCCTCCTGTTGGACTTTGTGGTGCGCTGGGATCAAATTGTGCTATCCCATTGAAAAGAGGATTAGTGTTCTGAGGATTGTAGTTTGCCCACAACATCTGGCCCATAAATATTCGCGTTGGCAATGAGTGCTGATGACAAGATCACAGGAATGTTGGATGTATACAACAGCTTGATTGGATACACAGCAGTAAATCCCCTATATTTTGTAGATACAATTGGTATATCTACATGTATACCTTGCACATACACTAACAATAGCAGTATACCTGCAGTAATTCCCAAGACAAAAATGCTTGGAAGTTGGCCGGCTCTGAAGATTGCATCTTCAGGATGACCTGTAGCAATAGAATCAATAATAAAAGGAATTACTCCCACCGGCCCATCCTGAGCAGGCAGAGGACTGAATATGCTCCAGAGTATAGTCTGCGCTACTCCTGCCATGATAAACAGGCTAATACCTGATCCTAATCCCCAGCCTTTCTGTATCAATTCATCTAGAAACATTACAATGATACTGGCACCAATTAGTTGTCCAACCACAATTGGTATAATACTAGGTGAGGCTACAAGAGGACCATATACGCTTACACCATATAATGCACCCTCTGCAACTATTACAATAATTGTCACTATCTTTGTAGCCGATGTAAATAATGATCTATCGTCAGGATTCTTGAAATTTAGATTAATCAGATTCGAGCCTTTCAGCAATTGCATGAGCAATCCTGCTGTAACTATTGGACCGATCCCCAATTCCATCAATGTACCTTGCTGCGCTGCAAAAATAACTCTAGCAAACGCAAGAAAATCAAAAGCAGGATCATCGGTAACACCATAAAGAGGTATTTGTCCCATAATTAAATAAGCAAAAAGAGCTATACCGCACCAAACAAACTTTTCAGTAAGCGATATTTTCTTTTTCGGTTTTTCAACCTGAGGTATATATCTAGACGCAGTTGTAACTACTCGTCTAAATGGACTTTCACTCTGCGATGTGTTCATTTGTCAATACCTCGCCCCCAGCTTCCTGAATTTTTTTCTTTGCACTATCAGATATTCTTGTTATCTTAACAGTAAAAGCACTGTTAACTTTGCCTCCACCTAGCAACTTGTCGTAGCCAAGAGAGGTTAAATCTAAAATAACTTTTCCATCCTGGTCTACCTTACCATGTTTAGCAACAACGGAATCTAAATCTTTGACATTAATCCACTTATGAACTAGATTCCTATTAAATGAATTGAAAGCGTCATGTCCAAAATGATTAGGTTCTTCGATTACTGTACGAATCCAGAAGTGCTTATGTTTTCCGGCTCCACCAATACCGCCACGACCACCAGATTGTCTGTGTTGACCTACCTGTCCCCATCCACAATATCTGCTGCCTCGTTGTCTTCTACTTTTTCTAAATCTAGTAGCCATTTTTAATATATTCTCCTTTTTCGATTAACTTTGAAAGGTGTTTTAAATTCATTATATTACCTTACTTAAGCTTTGCTCTATTCATAACATTCTTTTCACGATATCGGTTAAGCCTTTATCTTCACCAAGTATACCATCCTGAGAGTACTGTGTCTTGGTTTTCCTTTTAAAACCACCACGAGGAGAATTCAATGCAAACCAGGGTTTAATGGATCTAATCTTTGACAATGTTATCCTATTATCTGCAATAGCAGACGCGAGCTCCTCCATGGTGTTGTATCCTTCTGGCAGATCAGAATTCGTTATCGGTTTAAATCCAGTTTTTTTTCCTCTCTTTTCAAGTAATTCCTTTATAATTGTCGAATCAGCAGAAGTCCAAGCAACCATTTCCTTGACTTTCCTTAGCATACCAAGGGATTCTGGATTTTCTGGTATGACTGTTGCACGGAATCTTTTGTCTAGATTTAGATTATCCAAAGTATTATTCGCCCAATGCGGTATGTTTACAGTACCTCTTATTCGAACAACTAGATAAGCCATATCCAATAATCAACCCGACATATAGGTGCTTCTGAGTGCGTTGAAAATAGCTTTTATTGTGGATGACATTGTGCTAGTCGATCCGAAAGACTTTGTCCAGGCATCTTTTAACCCAGCAAGTTTTAGAAGGCTTTTGATATTCTCACCTGCAACTAGACCCAGTCCTCTTGGTCCTGGAAGGATCTCTATTGCTACACTTCCTCCTCTTCCTCGAACTTTGAATGGAATTGAATGGAGCTGGTTGCATCTGCATTCCCAGCTTCCACAACCTAATTTTACTGGAATAACATCAAGATAAGCCGCAGTGGTTGCCTTGTCTATTGAAATACGCATTTGAGATGCTTTACCCTTCCCGACTCCAAACCAACCTGCTTCATTGCCAACTGCAACTAATGCATTGAATCGGGTCATTTCTCCAGCATCTGTTTGTTTTTGAACAATTCCTACATGAACTACTTGACTCTTTATCTCTGGTAGTAACCTTTTAACAATTTCTGACTCCTGAATTCGCATACCATTTTCATAGATTTGGTCCATGGAACTGATCTTTCCGCTAGCCACCATCATACCCAATGTCGTTCGCGGCTTCCATTCTACATGTTCTTCCTGCTGACGAGAATATCTACTCATTCCTGCTTATTACCTCCTTTAGACGAAGATTTCGACTTAGTCATAGTAGTATTACGGAATCCCTCTTTGCTCAATTTGTTTACTTGAATATCAGATTCATTCAATTTTTTGTCCTCAGAAGCTGATTTCCCAGAAATTCTCATTCTAACCTCTTCAAAATGTACTGGATAATTTTCTGGCCTTAGACCTTGTTTTAAAAGCGCAGAAAACCTTGAATTATATTTTTCTTCACTATCCTTTAACAAATTAGCATACTTAGCTATATGTTCTCCGCTCACACGGTCATCACCAGGAAGAGATTCCTTTGAAACTGGAATATTAATTCCTGAATCTACAATTCCTTTCAAACATGCTGCTACTTTTGTTGTGAATGGATTGTTACCAGTATATAAAACCGCGTTTGTAGCTCCCTTTTCAATAGTTTTCTTTCCTAATAAGAGGCCAGTAAGGTAACAAGCAGGCATGCTATTCATTGAACCTTTCCATCCATGGTGGATAAGTTCTCTGCTATGAGCAGAAGCAATAACAATATCGCCAGTTAAAGTAGGTTTCAAAGCTTGAGCTGAAATATTCTGACCGCTGATTTTTGTAATTATGAACGGGCGTCGACCGATCAAAATTCCACTCCTTTTACGGTAATTCGTTTTACGTTGTCTAATTCTCTTAAGAGTATGAACATAAGCCATAACTAACCATTCACCACTTTTTAATAATTAAAAGGCAAACGATAGAAAGCACTTATAAACGTTTTAGCATAAAATGCTTGAATGATATAAAAAATAAATATCAGGCTTGTATAGTATCTTTCTTTTTTGTTGCCATTCTATTAGCTATCGATGCGGCAAATGCACCCGCACCGATTCCATTATCTATATTAACTACTGCAAGACCAAACGTGCAACTCTGTAACATAGATGCTAGAGCACCCATACCGTTGGAACCAAATCCATAACCTATTGAAGTCGGAACTCCAATTACAGGAATATCAACTATTGAAGAAACAATAGATGCAAGAGCCCCTTCCATCCCTGCAACAACTACTATCGCATCAACATTTTTATTAATCATCTCTTTGAGCGGAGAGAAGAGTCTATGAATTCCTGCTATTCCAACATCATATATGAAAATTGCGTCACAACCCATAGCGTTCGCAATCAATCTGGCTTCTTCTGCAACGCCAATATCAGACGTACCTGCTGTAAGGATACCTATTTTTGCTCCAGTTTTTCTCGGTCGATGATTACTTCTAGAGACTAAAATAGTCGTGCTTTGTCTTCCTATATCAAGATTCAGTTTTCTCTTTTTCAAATCTTTACAAAGTTTAGACAATTCATCTCTTCTAATCCTGCTAACTATCACCTTTTCTTTTTTCTTTATGGCGCATAGCACTATACTGACAATATCTCGATATTCTTTACCTTCTGCGAATATTACTTCAGGTACTCCCTTTCGAATTTCTCTTCCTATATCTAATTGAGCAAGATTATTTCTGACATATTCTATAGAATGGATGGTAATCTGTTTCTGAACTTCATCTATGCTAAGATGACCTTGCGCAAATTTATTTAGAATACCCTCTAATTCCATTCTTAGATAAGATAGAATACATCCATATATGTCTAGTCTAGGCCATAATTTTATATGAACTAAAGTGAGTATTGCTATTATAGTCATTGAAGATTCATTATTTGATAGGAAAATAGAGATTGATACAGCCGGGTTAGTTCCATATTATTCTTGACATTTTTAAAAAAAGTGTCAAAAGAAAATGCGCTGATATAGATAGATTCTTGCTACGAAAATAGAAATAATCTATCAGAGCATTATAGACAATGCATAATCAGTCTTTTAAGCGAATTTTTAATCTTTTACAATAATAATAAATCATTCAAACATATAACTAGAAAATACATCTTAGCTTTTCTTGATAGTTATCGAAAGTCAGAAACAAGGGGGACTTATTGCATAAGTGAATTGGCGTTTATAACAGATATAGAATACTTTTTAATAATTCTTCAGACGTTTATATTATCCTAAATTAGAACCAAACAAAAAGCCAAAACAGCAAGTCATCTAAAATATCTCTCTATTGAAAAGAAAGAACAGTCAATACGCAAGCCTACAGATAATGGACAAAAGAAGATGACATTTTCTTTCGAAAATATTGCGTTAGCAAACGTATGAAATGTTATCATACGATTTTAAGGAATACTTGTTGCAGACGGCATGAAATTATGAAACTAAGGATTAAAGATACAGTTTTCAAACATACCAGTAATTATCAATACACAAACGTTCAAGAAATAGTAAGAATATCTTTGGAAATACAATGATCACTTGTCCGTTCTCGCATCACTATCTTTTTTTGCGATAATTAGTTACTCTACGAGTTTGTAATAATGGATACAATATACATGAAAATTGGCCGTATTCTATTACTTTAGATAAGAGCAGATAAGCTGTATAATGGGAAATAGGAGAAAGAATCTTTACAAATATCTTTGATATGTCAAGCGGGTTTCAAAACGGCTGTTATTCTCTTCCTTCCATCATAGTGGCTATTCTAAAAGATGGAGTTATTCTGTCCATATAGTAAAATCATCTCGAAGTTAATAACTGCAGGAGGTCTCTTTCTGGCAATGAGAATCTTCTTCTGCTGTTCTTACTAATACCATCATTATTATGGTTTTTGTGGTTGCGTATCTTTATATCTAATACGTTATTGACTTTTTCCTTTTTTATTGTTTGTAATTTCAATACATTTGTCAAATCTTGGAAGGAGGATTTTTTCATATAGATATGATGAAGAAAAAGAAGAATAGTAGTGATGTGATGATGGTACAATGATACCACAATTAAGGTGTTGTTTGTTATTGATGATATTTTTATTATTGAATTTATAATTTCTTTTATCATCCTTTCTCCTTCTTCAATTTTAATCTGTGGATCGCATACAAACATATTCAGCAAATCTGAAACAATATTACTTTGCTTCTAACCGTTGAATAACTCCAATTCGTATATGAGCAAGTCTGCCAATTGGTAGATTGTAAACGCTCGCCTTATGACTATAATATTCAATGCATTTTTTGGATGGTCCATACTTTAGTGTAAAATTACGCACAATTGAATCCCAATTGTTGTTTCTTCCTCTATCATCAATAAAGATGATTTTTGCAGATTGAAATCCTTCCTGTCTTGTTAAGATTAAAGGACGTAAGAATAGTCTAATAAGAATTGCATTTGCGTATTCTATTCCAGCAATAATACATACACAATCTTCAGTGGTGAGAGTAATAGCGGAGTCTATCTTTTCAATATCTAAAGTAATTCTTCTTTTTCTATCTTCAACATCACAATAGGCCGTTTGGAATTTTGGTGATAATAGTTCTTCTGATGTTCTCCTTAATAATAGTGAAGATGATGATAGATGCTGCTGCTCTTCAATACTGTTATGCTCTTTTAGTCTCTACTTTCTTATTAAATTCTTAGATGATAATAGTGACACCACCTTACACATTGTTCTGTTGCTGTTGCTGTTGCTTGCGCGTTAATACTATTTTATTATTAGCAATAAGGATTTCTTCTCCTTCTGTTTCCTTTAGAAGTATACCACGTTTTGAGCAAAAATATTGCAAAAATTTATGATTGTGCTGTTGTTGTTACTGCTGACGATTACTAGACCTCATTGGGGAACAGACTTTATCGTATAGTACCCAATAAATATTGTATCGCAACTTCTCGCAAGTATAAGATTTTCCAGAACTGGCCATTCTAGGTAAACAAGTTAAAAGGAATTATCCTTTGCATTATTGATTGTTTATTTTAAGTTCATTCAATTATTGTATAGATATTTTAAGTCCTGGAAAAATACGTTAGATAAGATACTTTTGAAAATCGGCATAATATCTGATACACATGATTGTATAGGGAATATCAAAAAGTCCGTCAAAATATTCAAGCATAATGAAATAAGTTTTGTACTTCATGCCGGTGATTATATTAATCCAGAATCTGTTAGGAGTTTTCAAAGTACAAAACTAATAGGAGTTTTAGGAAATAACGATGTAGACATAGATGGTTTAGATGATGCCTTTAATGAAATAGGAGGCGATCTTAAAGGCGAGCTTTATGAATTCAATGAAGGCAGCATAAAGTTTGCACTTTATCATGGAACTAGCTCCAAACAGAAGGAGTCGTTGATTCAATCTAGTAAATATGATGTTGTTATTTGTGGTCATACCCATCGATTAGAAAAATTAAACATAGGTAAAACAATGGTTATTAACCCCGGAACAGCAAAAGGATGGTTATTTGGCTATAAGGCAACATTAGCGATATTTGAAACTCAAAATAAACAACTGGAATTCATTAATATATGATTTAAATAATAATCGCCTATTCTTAGACAATACATCAAAGTTTGTCTTGGAAGCAATTTATTTAAGATGACAGAAATACGTTAATTTAGGGTATGGCATAAAACAATATAAAATCACTATAGGGTTTCAAAGATATCCATAGAAAGAAAATATAGTCCATAGTAAACTGCTGTAGAATATTTTATTGCTAATAGATCACATTCGATATAAAATCTCAATTATTTAAGAAAGCATTATCTGACCATTATTAATGAGCCATCATAATGATAAGTTGTATAATCAATAAGAAAAAAAGTACAATCAGCAATAATAAAATCACCTTCTACTATAGATATCCATATAAAACTGGCGGATTAATTTTCTTGTCCCAAATAACCAATCAATCAATTCCATCACTTTAAGTTCTTGTTCTTTCCGCTATTGGGTTTATACGGCTTTCATAATGTTTTATCATTCTTCATTGATAATTTCTATTATTAAGAATAAATGAATCGAAAGCCTATGTGGTAGCGATGAAAATATTCTTATTTTAAAATAATCATTATTAAATAATTATTATAGATAGTAATATTCTAATATTGTACCAAATTTAGAAACAACTAATCAGTAATTCTTATTTATCCCTCTTTGCAATTCTTTGCATGCCAATTATCACAGTGTCGATGTATAGTGGTAGAACCCAAAGAGAAAAAGATAGGCTGGCAGAAGCGATTACAGAGGATGTAATAAAAATACTGAAACTCGAGAAAAAAGATGTCATAATAGTGTTTCAAGAAGAACCACATGGTAATTGGTATTCATCAGGGATCCGTATTTGATATCCATTCTTCATTATATATATTCAGTATTCTATAATAATTTAATTAATCCATATTCAGAGGAACTAAGTAATAAAGAAGATTTTAATTGCACATAATAAGTTAATATCCACAGAAAAGTACATTAAAAGAAGGAAAATGATAGTTTAGGTTGCATTATAACAAATTTTTTGATCAATATATATACTAAAAGAGTAAATAAAAGGTGTATTTATCCATTCATTCTTTTAATTGCTTTTCTATCACCTATATTTTACCATTCCAATCATTCTGTTCTCACCATATACTCCCTTATACCTTTTGAGTCTGAATGAGTCTCTTCTTCTGCCATCAAAACTGACTACTATCACCATTATACTTTGCATATGCTATCTGTACAAATGCTTAGTTGGTAAATGAATTTACTATTTATAAATTCAAATGTTTCCTCTGAACGTCATCAAAATAATATATGATTGTGATGCTACTTTATATCTTCACACATTCTTTTCCATATATCTAAAAAATACCGCACTACATCCTTTTAAAAACAGGCTAGGATGAAATATGAGGAGGAGAAGCTAATAAGCCGAAAATAATTATCTTCTTGGATTAAAAGATTTTTAGATACCTCCACTACTTTATGAGATCAGTGGCTAAGAGTCTATACAATAACCATATTGGAAACTCGATATTTTGCCAGAATAAAAAAGAGAACAAAAGCAAAGCCCATGAATAAGAAAGAAAAGAAATGGAAAGTAACAGAAACGTATTAAACCCATTTACTATATTTTGTATTCCATTATAATATGGTGGAATCATTCAGCGGAGCACTTGCAAAACAGATAATTCTTTTTGACGGGGCTATGGGAACAGAAATACAGAGGTTGAATCCCGATTCTAATGATTTCCCAGATAAAAAAGATGGTTTTAATGATGGTTTAACCCTTAGCAGACCGGAATGGATCAAACAAATCCATAGAGAATACTTGAAAGCTGGAGCAGACTGTATAGAGACAAACACTTTTGGAAGTAATAAGTTAAAGCTTGACGAATATGGATATGGTAATAAAACTGTTGAACTCAATAAAAAAGCTGCTGAACTTGGAAGAGAAGTATGCAGAGAATTTGACGACAAACTACGCTATGTTATAGGTTCTATGGGGCCGACTGGCTATCTACCAAGCTCAAATGATCCTGACCTTGGACAAATATCTCTAGATACTATCAAAGAAGCATTTGAGCTGCAAGCACAAGGTCTGATTCTTGGAAAAGTAGATGCACTACTGATTGAAACCAGCCAAGATATTCTAGAGGTGAAACTTGCCATCCATGGATGTCATGATGCTATGCATAATTTAGGAAAAAAAGTTCCATTGATATCTAATGTTACATTAGATCAATATGGCAAGATGTTGCTTGGAACAAATGTTCAAGCTGCTTACACTACAATTAGTGACATGGGCATCGATGTTTTTGGTTTAAATTGCTCCACGGGTCCCGTGGAGATGACGCCAAGTGTTAGATGGTTAAGTGAGCAAGACGATTTGCCGATATTAGTTATGCCGAATGCAGGCATGCCTCAAAATGAAGGCGGTAAGGCAGTATATAAAATGACTCCATTTGAAATAAGAGATAAACTTATGGATTTCATTAATAACTATAAAAATATTCGCGTTATTGGTGGATGCTGTGGAACTAATCCTGAACATATTGCTGAATTACGGAGAATGTTAGATGAAAATAACCTAAAAAGATGATTTAGATAAGGATAAGATTTTAGTTAGGTTTTGAATCAAAGCAATCGTAGCAGAAAAATGGGGAAGACACCAAGAATTAGTTCTGCATTGAAGGCAATCGACCTTAAACAAGAACCTCCACCTCTCATAATTGGTGAACGCCTTAATACTCAAGGTTCCAAAAAAGCCAAGGAGATGGTATTGATCAATGATTTCGATGGTTTAGTAAATTTAGCCAGAGCACAGGTAGAAGACGGTGCTCATTGTCTTGATGTCTGTGTAGCAACCACTGAACGATCAGATGAGCTAGAATTTATGAGAACACTCGTCAAGCGATTAAGTCTTGAGATAGAAGCGCCACTCGTCATCGATTCAACTGATCCCAAAGTAATTGAAATGGCTCTAAAACAAACTCCTGGTAGGCCAATAATCAATTCCATTAATCTTGAAGGTGATGGAACCAGATTTCACTCACTCGCACCTTTAATGGTAAAATATGGTGTTCCTGCTATTGCGATGTGTATAGGACCCAAAGGAATGGCAAAGACACCGGAGGAAAAGCTGGAAACAGCACAGCTTCTTTTTGAGACTGGAAAAAGATATGGCCTTCAGCCATGGCAATTTATATTTGATGTCCTTACATTTACTTTGGCAACGGGTGAACAAGAATTCTTACAGTCGGCGAAAGATACGCTTGAAGGCATAAGAAAAGTAAAGGAAAATATTCCTGGTTGCTACACCTCATTAGGTCTGAGCAATGTTAGTTTTGGTCTTCCCGTACAAGCAAGAAGAATAGTCAATTCTGTGTTTTTATATCATGCTATAAATGCAGGCCTAGATAGTGTAATCATAAATGCAAAAGACATTGTTCCTTACACAGAAATAGATAAGGTGCAACTAAAACTTGCAGAGGATCTTATATTCAATAATCATCCTAACGCCTTGCCAGAGCTTATTTCTTATTTTGAAGGTTTAAAATCGAATAATTCAGGGTTATCCATTAAAAGGGTACAATTCGATGAGACATGGGATGCCAGCAAAAGGTGCTATTTTAGAATTCTTAATAGACTCAAAGATGGAATAGAAAATGATGTTACTGAAGCAATAGTAGATAGGGTTTCACTAAATGATAACGTAGCAAACAAAATAGAAAACATTGACAACTTAAAACTCGGAGAATCAAAGGAAGAATATCATCAAGCCGCGGTGCAGACTTTAAATGATGTTTTACTGCCGGCCATGAAAGAGGTTGGAGACAAGTTTGGGGCAGGTGAGCTAATTTTGCCTTTTGTCTTAAAATCTGCGGAATGTATGAAAGCTGCAGTTGCTGAGTTAGAAAAGTATCTTATTAGACAAGAGGGAGTAAGCAAAGGCAAACTAGTGTTGTGCACTGTATATGGAGATGTGCATGATATAGGTAAAAATCTAGTAAAGACTATTTTTATAAATAATGGATATTCAGTGTATGACTTAGGCAAGCAAGTACCGTTACAAAGGATCATTGAAAAAATTCAGGAAGTTAATGCTGATGCCGTAGGACTTTCAGCCCTCCTTGTTTCAACTTCAAAGCAGATGCAATATTTTGTACAACATGCAAGAAAAAACAATATGAGAATTCCTGTCTTATGTGGAGGGGCTGCTATTAATAGCAGTTTTATCAATAGAATTGCGAAAGAAGATGCAATTTATAATGATGGTGTATTTTATTGTAAAACTGCATTCGAAGGCTTGAGAGTGATGAACAAACTCATGTCTAACGAAAGAAATCAGTATATTGAAGAATGGCAACAGAAACTTGAGAAGTGGCAGGAAAAACAAGACTCCAGAGTCCAATCCTTAGACTTGCTGCAAAGCAGCATTAGACCTGTTTCGCCTCCTGTTCCGCCACATATAAACAAACAGATTCGACTTCGAGCTAATGAGATTGATTTGTTTGAAATATGGAAATTCATTAATAAAAAATCTCTCTTTGTTCTTTCTTGGGGAATTCGAGGAAAAGGTGCTGAAGGTTTAAGTCAGGAAGCTGAAAGGTTGTTTGAAGAATGGAAAACAAGAGTATTACAAGAAAAGCTCTTTGCCCCAGAGGCAGTCTATGGTTATTTTAGATGCCATAATAAAGACGGAAAACTTGTAGTAGAATTACCGCAAAGTAAAGGCGAGGTGGTTTTTGATTTTCCTAGATCCTCTAAACAAAAACATCTGTGCCTGACTGATTTTTTTGGAGAAAATGATATCGTCGCTTTTCAGGCAGTCACGGTAGGTAATAGGGTAACAGAGATTATTGATATGTGGAATCAGGATAATAAATATACTGATGCATATTATTTACATGGTTTAGCAGTCGAGACTGCCGAAGCATTGGCAGATTGGATCAACCTAAAAATAAAGAATGAACTTAATATAGGCATAAAACGCGGGCTTAGGTACAGTTGGGGTTATCCTAGTTGTCCCGATATTTCTCAGCATTACTTGGTCTGGAAATTACTAGATCCAACAAAATCTGGCATGAAATTAACAGAGTCTGGACAAATAATACCTGATCAATCAACTGCAGCCATAGTGGTACATCATCCCGAAGCAGAATATTTCGTACTTTAATCTATTGGATATCTAAATCATTATTATTCTCTTTGATTTATGCTCAAACAAACAAAGTCAAATCAATAACAACTTTATCATTTACGTTCTGTTTAATTGTTATTTTATTTGCTCAATGGATTTTGAAAAGTTGTTAACTGTTACAAATAAATCTCGAGTATAAATCCAATTGGGATCAATTTATTAAATAAGAATACTATGTTCTTTTCTGATTTTGAGATCATCAAGTTCCTCAAGTCAATCTACAACAAAAGCAATATTACATATTTCAATGTTTTAGAGTTGGGTTATGCTTAATTATTGTCTAAAATTACATTATATTGTGCACATAAAGACCGTCTCTATGTATCGACATTAAGAAGAAGTCATCTGTTTCTTATAATTATATAATATCCTTCATAATTGTTTTATTCCTGTTTTCATCATAGATGTATATGAGTATATAAAATCTTGTAATAAATAATATTATATTGATAGGTATGACAATAAATAATTTTGCTTTAGCTTGTGCAATTGATGGGTCTCCACCATACTTTACGTATCATAATCAAATAATGTTAATCATACAATCCAAAAACTATACTGAGCATAAGACTAGTGATTTTGAATATATTGAACCGTTTATCGAAGCATTAATTTCTCACGAATCCATTCATGTCGTAATTAAAAAATTAGAAGGAGCGGATATCTCAGACTCTCTTGATGATATCGAATTACTTGTCGAACGTAACGGTACAAGATTTCTGGTCACTTTGAACAATATGCTTTTTGCAAAAGATATGTCTGGCATCGTGCTGCCATAGATGTTAGGTTAAATTCTATGGATAGCATCAATCTTAGTGTAACGATGCAATATTGGCAGAAGTTAGTGTGATTACAGCCCAAGTGGTACATCAGAATAAAAAACCAGAAAAGATTTTTAGGCATAGTCTGATAAAATAAAGATAGATAATTTATATGGGTACCTCGCGTTTATATGAAACCGATGTATCCTACCTCTTTGAAAAATGTAATCAAGGAAATTATATAATGGTCTTCTAAATTCAAACTATACATAATATTAGCAAGTCGGATTTCTTTGACCCAGCCAATTTTGATTAAATCGTTTAAATTGCGTTTAATATCCTCTCTCTTTAAATGAGTCTTCTTTTGCAAAGTATATGTAGTAACCATTTTCTCCTGTTCTGCTAAAGCCTTTATTATTTTGACTTTGCCAATGCTTCCAAGACCTGTCTCTACTATCTCCTTACTAGTTATTTTATTCTCAAGATCCATTAATATTATCACGCTTAATTTGTTTTTGAAGTATTGGCTCAAGTTCATTGAGAGAAGTCACATGCATGCCAATTTCCTTTAATGATCGAATTTCAATTATTCTTCTTGCTTCTAAATCATTGAGGTAATCTTCGACATCCAGTTTTTTTAATTTAAACTCTTCTGATAATTCTGATGCTCGGTGTCTAATTTCTTTAAGTTCTACATATTGTTTCTTTCTTGCACGCAATGCCCTTATCACAGCCATGAGGGTGAATATGTGGTTCTTTGGTAATTCTTCAATTTCCTCAGTCGTTATAGAAAGATGGATCTGGCCATGAACCTTTCTTATTTGATCTTGAGTTATCCTGCCTGTTCCTTGTACTTCAGCTAGATTTCCCGCATACAGAAGAAGATCAAGGGCATACCTTACATCACCATTATTGGTAGGTGAAACAGTGATTTTTGCTACTTCATCGATTATATTTGATCCAATAGCGTTTGCATTAAATGCTTCTATACATCTATTTACCAATATATCACTAACCTGCTTAATCGAATATATCGGAAATTCCATTGGAACTCTTCCTAAAGTACTCAACTCTGCTTGATCGAGTTTGTGATAGAAGTCTGTACTTCTTGCAATAAATATTACTCCCTTCACGTTGCATGGCGCGTCAGGATCAAATTCATTGAGACGAGTCAAGTCATAGATTATACCTGTATCTTTGCTTATCTTAATTAGATAATCGATCTCATCAAGGATGATAAGTGAATAGATATTATTTTCATACAAATAACGCAACATGTATCTTAACATCTCTTCTGCACTGAGCCCTTGTGATGGCAACTCTGGTGCAACCTTTTCTAACAAGAACCTATAGATTGCATATTTATTACCTCCTTGTAATTTTAAATTGATATATGCCGTTTTCAGAGTTAGTCTGTTACGTGCAAAATCTTCCATCAAAAGTTTAGAAAATTTAAGAACAGTAGAAGTTTTACCTATTCCTGCAGGGCCAACGATTTGCAATACGGTTAATGGAAACTTACTTGGATTCGAATAAGAAGCTCTGAAAATTTGATTAATTTGCTCAATCTGTTTTTCGCGGTGAGGCAGCTCATTTGGTATGTATCGTGGTGACAATTTTGATTTGTCACGGAATATTTCGCTTTCTGACATTGTTGAAGTGAATAATTTATCATAGATATTATATTAAGTATCCTAGCTAGATTCTCGTTTAGAATTCTGATCTTATGTAGACTGTTGACTCTCTATGTAATCTAGTTTTGAGAGACTCTACCGCAATTAAATAAATTAAATAAAATAAATAAAATATATATATATATATTTATTTATGTATATAATAGGAATATCGTAGAACACCAAGAACCATATGATTATATGGATATATATTATTGTTCTCCAAAACATTGTAGATGAGCAGATTTGTGCAGTCAAGATTTAATCTAAAATCACTCGCTGATAATTCCTATAGAGCCATAGAAGAAGGCGCCTATGATACTGAAGATTACGATTTCAGGAGCCATGACTCTATAAGCATCAAGAACGCTATTTTCTCATGCTCTCATGCTCCAATTATAACAGAAATTAAATTTGCATCTCCTTCCATGGGTCAAATTGTGGCACAAACAGAAATCGATTCCATGCAAGTAGCGATTAATATGATATCATCCGGTTCAATTGGCCTTTCAGTTCTGACGCAACCATATTTGTTTAATGGCTCCATTGACTACATATACAAGATTCGGCAAAAAATTACGGTTCCAATTCTCATGAAAGATATAATAGTTAGCAATATTCAAATAGATGCTGCACAGAGAGCTGGCGCAGATTGTGTGCTATTTATCAAAGCAATATTTGATCAGAATTTGGCAGAAAGTAGTTTAGAAAAGCTCGCAGAATATGCTTATAAAAAAGGGTTGCAGATACTTGTTGAGGTTCATTCAGAAAACGAATTTGCAGACTGCCTAAAATTAGAAGACTATTATCGAGACCTAATTGGGATAAATAATCGGGATCTGAATAATTTGGAAATTGATATTCTAACCACCCACAGATTGCTTAAAAAATATGATAAGGGAAAAAACATTATAGTTAGCGAAAGCGGGATAAAAAACGCAGACGAAGTTCGTTATTTGAAGAAAGCAGGAGCTGATGCCTTCCTAATAGGAACTAGTATTATGGAATCAAAGGATATTGCATCAAAAGTCAGAGAACTTTATCTTTCAATTTAAGCAATTGTGATATCCTAATGTCTTAATACTCCTTTATGTATTCAAACATAATACAGAATGAAGAATAATAATCCCCTACGCGGTCGGTTCGGAAAATATGGAGGAAAATATATCCCTGAGACGCTGGTTCCTGCTATAGTAGAACTCGAAACAGCCTATGAAAAGTATAAAAATGATGGGGAATTTCAGAAAGAACTTACGTATTTATTAACTAAATACGCAGGTCGTCCTACGCCTTTATACTTCGCAAAAAATCTGACTGAATATGTTGGAGGTGCAAAAATATTCCTAAAAAGAGAAGATCTCCTGCATGGTGGCGCTCATAAAACCAATAATACTCTTGGCCAGGGCTTGTTGGCAAAACGGATGGGTAAGAAAAGAGTTATTGCTGAGACGGGTGCCGGTCAACATGGGGTAGGCACTGCTATTGCGTCAGCTGTCATTGGATTGGATGCTGAAATTTACATGGGAGCAAAGGATGTGCAGAGACAAAAATTGAATGTTTTTCGTATGGAATTGTTAGGAGCAAAGGTTCATTCAGTTCAAGTAGGGACGCAGACACTCAAAGATGCGATTAATGAAGCCTTACGAGACTGGATAACTAATGTGCATAATACTTATTATCTGATCGGATCAGTAGTAGGACCGCACCCTTATCCTATGATGGTTAGAGACTTTCAAAGCATAATTGGTCATGAGATAAAGCAGCAAATGCTAGAAATAACCAATCAACTTCCAAACGCCATTGTAGCATGTGTCGGCGGCGGAAGCAATGCTATGGGAACATTCTTTTCATTTATAGAAGATTCAGACGTATCATTGTATGGAATAGAAGCAGGAGGCAAAGGGATCAGGACAGGAAAACATTCTGCATCGTTATCTGCTGGGACTGAGGGAGTTCTGCATGGGATGCTCAGTTACCTTCTTCAAGATAAATATGGACAAGTAACAGAGACACACAGTATTTCAGCGGGATTAGATTATCCTGGAGTAGGACCAGAGCATGCTAACTTAAAGGATCTTAAAAGAGCAAAGTATATTGAATGTACTGACGATGATGCTATAGACGCCTTCATTATGCTGTCTAAACTTGAAGGAATAATTCCTGCTCTGGAACCCTCTCATGCTTTGTCTTACGCAATGAAACTTGCAAAGACGATTGACAAGAATGAGAATATTGTGGTGACATTATCAGGTCGCGGAGATAAGGACGTTGAAGTGGTTCAACAGTATTTGAGAAGTAGAGAGAAAGAAAAATATGATAAAAGACTTACGACACAACAGAGTAAATAAGAGATTTCAAGAATTATTGAAAAGAAATGAATGTGGTCTAATCTGTTATATTGTTGGAGGATATCCTGACTTAGATACTACAGAAGAAATAGCATACACTTTGATAAATGGCGGAGCCGATATGATAGAAATCGGAATTCCATATTCTGATCCTATTGCAGACGGACCAATAATTCAAGAAGCATCTTATCATTCCCTATTAAATGGAGTCACATCTGATCTATGTTTGAGAATATCAAAAAATATTCGAAAGAAATTCCCTGATATTCCGATTATTGCAATGACGTATTCAAATATTGTATTGAGAAGGGGTCTTCGTGAATTTATGTTAAAATCAAGGAATTGCGGAATCGACGGATTTATTTTACCTGATATGGCTATGGAAGAAGCTGATTCTTACACAACCGAAGCAGCGAGACTTGGCCTTGTAACAATATTTTTGGCTTCTCCAGATACAACCTCCAGTAGACTTGAATATATTGTATCTAAATGTTCAGGATTTTTATATATGGTATCTGTATACGGAGTCACAGGGGTCCGCGAATCATTTGACGATTCTACATCACATGCTATAAAGAATATTAAGCAAGTTGTAGGTTCACGCTTACCAGTGGCTGTTGGCTTTGGTATCAGTAACCCTTCTCATGCCAAATTCATGGTTCATGCAGGTGCTGATGCTATAATAGTTGGAAGTGCAATCATAAAGAAGATAAAAGATATTGAAAACAAGAAAAGAATGCTACAAGAATTAGGCTTCTTTACTAGCACTATGAAGAAAGCTTGTCTGTAGATAAGAGTTATTTGTTAGATGTAATGTCTATATTATATCTTTTATATAGAAATTAAATAATCCCTCCACTAGTCAATTAGTCGTGAAAGAAAAGGATCTAAAGTCACTCTTCATAAGTTCTATATTTTCTGGGCATATTAAAAACAATATCTTTCCTCAGTTGTCAGGCAACATATATCGAGAGATAAAAATAAAGGAGGAGGGGTATTTTAGAAACTTTGACCTTGTTATTGCAATAATTGAGAAGCGCTGTGATTCTACTATAAAATATCATTCAAATGAAACATTTGATAACTATAACAATATATTGATGAGAGAGAGCCTGTTAAAACAGTTCTCAATAAAAGAAAAATGCAGAATTGATTGGATTCGGTTTTATCCAATTGAAATCAAATCTGATAACGATATTCTCGATGAACGCTTACCAAATCAGATCATCAATGCAATTCTAACTTTTGGAAGATCTGTACTCATTTTGGACGAAGGGCATTCTAGGAAAACAAAATTGAACAGAACATTGCGATTGCTTCCAACTACCATAATTGGTTATACGGGGAGAGATGACAGATTTGAAGTACTTTCCGTATTTGATAGGTTAGTTACAAATGGATTGTTTAACATCTCGAAAAGAGGACTTGTAAGGCTTTTAATTAATAATGGAATGGGAGATACTAAACCAGAGAAGATATACCGCTGTCTTTCACAGATTCAAAGGATAAACCAAAAACTTGCCTTTAATGAGTTTTACGATGAAAAGATGAAATTTGGAAAGGACGAAATAGAATTTATAAAAAAGTTGATAGGCATTGACACTTTTTCAGATAGAAGGCAATTAGAGGAGCTGATCGAACAAACGACAAATAGCAAAATAACAGATTATATGCTGTAATAAAGCGACCTATTAGAATATTCTGAAATCCTATGTTGCCTCTCCTAAATTCTGCTGCTAATACCTGCAACCTATATATTAAATCGGTAATATGTAAAGTACTATTATGGTTTTAAGGGATTTATTGTAGCATATTATATTATCTTCTCTAACTTTTTTTCTGTCTCCTTATTATTTGATGTTAGCAATGTTAATGTTGTTATGAGCATACTGGTTGAAGAGCAAAAAGAAAAAGATGAGGGAGTACCTGTATGTGGCGCAAACTTGTCCTCTCCTGTTGTGGATAAAGCGTACTATATTGATCAAATTCATTATAGAATAGGAAATAGGATGTATATTGAAAATGCAGATTAATAATAACAGAAAGAATACTAATAACAATCATATTACCAAATTTGGAAGAACAAAGAGATATAGAGCTGGAAAATATCATAGGTAATCTTATGATAGCACAATATCAAGTAGATAAGTTGAGATCAAGATTAAGTGAGAGGATTGGAGGTTATGGCTCTACAAGCAATAAGAAAACCTCTACAAATATTTTCAAACACAATGACAAATGGTATAAAATTAGCATGAGAGTAGATGAGATGAGCGTCGACCATCCTGATATTTCAAGCCAGCTAAAAGAATGAAGAATACAAAATATGCTTGATTCCTGAACACATGTTGATTCTTTCACTATAAACATACTCGGCTTAAGGGATAATATGGTTAATCAAAATCTCTTATTGTTCTATTAAGAATATTGTTTTTATATTCCTTTGTTTATTTGAAACAAAGTATTGTACTATTGAAAATGGATCTTTTGAAAGTCCATACTCTTTAGTAGAATGTTTAGTACGATATATGTTTTGTCTAGATTGTATATCGTAATTTCCTCTTGCTGATCTCATTCTATACTATTTATTATTGTTTGAGTAGAGTGTAACATTAAAACAAATAAAATAATATGTAAAACACATAATGATACAAAGAAAAACAAAAAAGTCCAGGGGCTGGCTCTTTTAATAACATATATCCGTTTGCTATGGTATGCGAGTCTTAAAAAAAGAATAAAAAGGTGATCTGTTAAAATGCAATGTGCTGGCAAAAGCGCGACCAAGAAGATCAAGTCCAAAGTTTATTTTTATCACAGGAGGTGTTATGTCTGGCCTAGGAAAAGGTGTAATCACATCATCGATAGCCAAATTGCTGCAGTTAGCTGGTTTGAAAGTATCCTGTGTAAAGATTGATCCTTATCTAAACTATGACGCAGGAACGATGAATCCTATTGCTCATGGAGAAGTTTTCGTAACCGAGGATGGTGGAGAATGTGATATGGATATCGGAAATTATGAACGTTTTCTCAATACTGCTGTTACTAAAGATCATAATATTACCACAGGAAGAGTATATCTTGACGTCATTCATTGTGAGAGAGAAGGAAAATATCTTGGCCAATGCGTTCAGATCATACCACATATTACAGATGCTATCAAAAATCAATTACGAAAAATTGCCTTTGGCGAATATCTAGATGTGATGGTTGTAGAATGTGGCGGAACTGTAGGCGATATCGAAAGTCTTCCGTTTCTAGAAGCCTTAAGGCAAATGGAACTTGATGGCGTTTCTAATACATTATTTATTCATGTTACACTCGCTCCTGAATTGGAGGTAGTAGGTGAGCAAAAAACGAAACCTACTCAACATAGTGTTCAGGAATTACGAAGGATTGGAATCCAGCCTGATATTCTGGCTGTTAGATGCAAAAATCCTCTTACTTTAGAGGCTAGGCGTAAAATTTCACTTTTTGCCAGTATTAAAGAAGAGTCTGTTATTTCTAGTCATGATGCGCCCTCTATTTATAAAATTCCAGAAGTTCTAGAGAGCCAAGGAATTGTCAAAGTTATTGCTCATAAATTATTGTTTAAAAATTGTACTCCAAGATGGGGCAACTGGAAAACAATTGCAAGATCCTTCCATCAATATAATGGTTCAGTCAATATTGCAATAGTAGGAAAATATGTCAGTCTACCAGACAGTTATGTGAGTATATATCATGCGCTGTTACATGCTGGAGCAAATATTGGAAGAAAGGTCGAAGTTAAGTGGATCGAATCAGAAATGTTAGAAGAAGAAGAAGGACAGAGAAAACTTGACTGTTTAAAAAAGTTTGATGGTATATTGATTCCTGGTGGCTTTGGAAAGCGTGGGAGTGAAGGAATAATAAATGCGGCAAACTTTGCTCGGTTCGAGAATATACCATATTTAGGAATATGTTTTGGCTTTCAATTAGCAATAGTTGCATTTGCAAGAAATGTATGTAGCTTGGAAAAGGCTGGTTCTACAGAACTTTGTCCCCACACAAAAGACCCAGTAGTACAATTTATGCCCGAGCAAAAAACACTTCAAGATATGGGTGGGACGATGCGACTTGGTAGACATAATATTGAGATTATATCTGATACGAAGGCCGCAGCAATATATGGAAAAAGCCTAATACAAAGAAGACATAGACACAGATTTGAATTCAACCAAGCTTATCGCCGTATTGTTGAAAAACACGGTATGGTTTTATCAGGTTTCTCAGATAACGGCAGACGAACAGAAATCTTGGAGCTACCTAATTGCAAGTTCTATTTTGCAGTCCAATATCATAGTGAATTCAATAGCAGACCTGGAAACCCCGAGCAAGCTTTTAAAGCATTCATTGAAGCCTGTACGTCCTAAATTTTAAGTTCATAAATTCTCTGTCTTGCATCACGCAAAGATGTCTTCTTCTTAACATAACCGAGGTTAAGCAAATGGCTAAGGGAGAGCCTTATAGTCCGTTCAGGAAGCATTGTCCTTACGGAAAGATCTTTTTGACTCAATGCACCTTCGTATTCCAATGTCTTTAAAATCAGTTTTGCACTTGGAGGCATGCTTAACAGGTCTTCTGCCAGTTTAACCTTCTTGGCCATAAGCGATGTGGCCGAAGAATGGCCCATTAACCTAACAAGCCTGGCTGGAAATTGGTGTTTATAGCATTCCAATAATTTTCTTATTCTTAACCTAGAGCCACCATCCAGCACAACTTCACAATGATATCTACTCATAATATCAGCAATCTCTAATGTTGTGTCATTAGGAATCACCATGGGACGACGAGTATTATCCACGGAGTTTACCGATACTACAATAAACACCTGAGATCTTTGTAGAACCATTGGCCCACCCGCCGACATTGAATATGCAGTAGATCCTGTTGGAGTGGATACTATAACACCATCACTGTTATCATGCCATATGTCTTTGCCGTCTATTTTTAGTACATGTTCCATTAAAATTGCACTTTTACTAGGAAAAACTGCAACATCATTCAGAACAGGTTCAACCTCTCTGCCATCAACTTTGACTGCTAATCTAAAAACCTCATCTACTTCATAATCACTTTTCTTTAATCTTGAAGTTGCTACTTCTAAATCTCTGACATCTATTTGGGCAAGGAATCCAGTGGAGTCGGATTCATAAATTCCTAAAACTGGAGCAGAATCAGATTCAACTTTATGGAAGTAGTCAAGAATACTTCTATCTCCTCCTGCTAACAAAACAAGGTCTACTTCTTTTCCGAGTTTATAATTTCCATCTTTAATTAGTTGTGTGTCGACATTGAGTGAGTCGAGCGTCTTTTTCATCTGAGATAACAATGCTCCATCTCTCGAATCTGCTCCAGCCAGTGCTATTTTCATTCCTTATTTGTACAATAAATAATATTTATTTCAATTTAATGATAGATACATCCTCTCCTTTTTTATATTAAATTTTTTGAAAAGATAGTGTATTATAGTAATAGGATGCGCTCTGCTCCATTTTTGATTTTGACGGTATCTTATCTAAACCCTCTAAATTTGTTTCCAAAGCAGCCCTTACGGCACCAGCTCCAAAACAAATTGCCCATACTGGATCTTTTTCTTTCAAATATGCACAGCAAAAGGCTGAAGCTAAAATATCTCCAACACCAGTAGAGTAAGACGTATCTACTTCTGGTAGATTTATCCAATAATGCATTTTCTTATATAATAGACGTACAATCCGATATTCAGTAGATATGACAAACTTCACTCCTTTATAGACTTGAAGAAATTGCATGCCTTCAATTCCTTTACGACCGCCCGTGAGCGCAGAGAGCTCTTGTGGATCTACTTTTATTGCTGATATTCCAGATATATCCATTTTTAGATCATTAAGAAGTGATATTCGTCCATCTGGAGCTGTTGTACGGATATAACCTTGTGGATCAAGCATCACAAACTCCACGTTGTCATTATCATTTACTATTTCCTTAAGTACAGAATAAGGAATTTCGTCTATTATAGGGCTGACTATCCAACAATCGGTTTCGATTTCTTTAATATCTTCAACTGTTATTGGTGAACATTTTGACAGCAAGAATAGGTCTCTACTTTCTTTTTTTAGAATAATTCGAAATCTTGTTGTAGGGCTGTCAGTAATGTGAGTATCTTCGATATTAATGCCATTATTATGCAGCATAAGCCTGCTATCTTGAGAAAAATCCTTTCCTACTTTTGTTGCAAGTTCTATTTTAAATTTAAATTCCCTTGCTGTTAAGCTGCAGTAGCATGCTGGCCCTCCTAGGCTTTCGGTAATCCTTCCTTTCGTGTCTTGAATTGTATCCAATGCTATGTGAGACGCTACTGCTATTTTCATGTAAATTATTGAAAGGAAAGTGTTTTAACGATTTTCATTGAGACAGTTGGAATTCAAAAATAAGGTTTGTCGATATTTGGTGTGTGTGTGTGTGTGTGTGTGTGTGTGTGTGTGTGCAAGTCAATATCCTACAACCTTTCGATTTTTTTCCAATTCTGCCAGCCTCCTCAACAATCTCCTTATTGTACTTGTCAATTACATGTCTATCAATTACTTGCCGTTATCACACTAACCAAGAATGTATACAGACAATATTAAATTCGAAAGTTCCTCATTGATATAATATCACTGACCTTAGAGATTATTTTAATCATGCAATATAGTCATAGTGTATATTACAGGGAAAAACTTCTTTAAATTCTAACATGGCTGATCCAGACTGGTATTAATTTTTCTGGGATAACTATCATAAGATTTAAAGGATAGACAAAGAATTTATTTCCTTGCATGCCGAAGAAGAGAACGAGCAGAGGACGTACTAAAGGTGGAAAAGGCAGTTCTGGTACTGTACATTGCAGTCAATGTGGCGCAATGGTTCCTCGTGACAAAGCAAAGAAAGTCACAGGAAGGATTACTCTTGTAGAACCAACTTTGGCCAAAGAACTTAAAGCACAAGGAGCATATATCGCACCGTCCACCGATGTAAAATTTTATTGTGTCTCGTGTGCTGTGCACAGGGGCATAGTAAAAGTTAGATCAGAATTAGATCGACGGACGGCTGGGAGACTTAGGTAATTTACAACTTCTTATATGTCGCTACCATCCTTTGCATTATGGTTATACCTGCAATTAGTGACACTATAACCACTGCCCACTGCATAGCACCAGGAATTGGTATCATTCCTACTATTGCCAAGATAAGCAGCCTTTCTGCTCTTTCCCCTATGCCAATCCCCTTCAGTTCGATTCCTAATGATTCTGCTCTGGCTCTAATATAGCTTACAATAAGCGATAATGATAGTGCAATCATGCATAATAGTGGTTCTGCTAGATCGCCTATTGCCAAACCTAAGAATACAGCAACTTCGGACAGTTTATCTAATGAAGAATCGAGAAATGATCCTTTTTTTGAAGTAAGTTTTGTTACTCTAGCAACACTGCCATCGACAATATCGAAAAATCCAGAGATTAATAGTACAATGCCGCCAGGATTGTGGCATTAAACCACATTAAACCAATAGAGGGTACGGCGGAGGCATAGAGTAAAGCCGATGCTATTGATGACATCGTAGCAAAGATTGTCCAAAAGTTTGCTGACAATCCAAGAGAGGCAAAGGAATTCCCTAGTAGTTCTATTACAGGTTGTAGAAGGACTCTAAATTTATTCAGCAAATGTTAACTTTTATTTTAATCCTAGCATAATATCTTTTAACTTCAAGTTCTCAAATTTTCCTCATATTGTCTTTCTAATCTGTCTTTATAAGGATTTTTGTTCAGAGAGTGAGATTTATAAAGAATAGGACGATCTATTTTCTAAATCCATGGTTCTTTCTTTATAACTTATAAATGTAAATACTCAAATTTCATAATAATTATTAAGTTTCTTGTACTTAATTCTTTAATAACTATTACTATTCTTTAATAACTATTAATTCCAGGATAGGTAGATATTGTTAGCAACAGATAAAAAAACATATGAGGAATATTCTCTTAATAAAGTTCTGATAATTGGACTAGGTCAACTAGGACTCCCTGTAGCTAAATACATAAAACAACGAGGGGGATTTGACGTATATGGATATGACATTAGCTCTAAAGCGATGGACCGTGCACAAACAACTGCAGGAATAAAGAAAGCTACTAACTTTAGTGATTTTGATGTTTATATTTTATGCATATCAACACATAAAGCTGAAGATATGTTTTCTCCTCAAATTGAGGGTTTATTGTCAATAATAGATAAAATATCAAAGGAAGCAAAGAATGGCGCTCTTGTTTCTATAGAGAGTACTATTCCAAAAGGAACTTCAAAGAAAGTATTTGAAATGCTTAACCATAGATTGCATGTAGCTCATGCACCACACCGATGGTATGCTTTAGAAGAGCAAGAACATGGTGTGAATCAAGTACGTGTGATAGGTGGAGTATGTGATTGTTGTCTTAAGGTAGCCATGTATTTCTATGATGGAAGGTCTGAGAATATGAACAATTCTTCTTCTTCTTTTTCTTCCTCTAATGAAGAAAAAAGTAAAGCTAAAAGTTTAGGTATTCCTATGCATCCAGTTTCAGACATAGAAATTGCGGAATTAGCAAAGATTATTGAAAATGCAGACAGATACTTACAAATTGCATTTGCTGAAGATCTCTATATTTACTGTCAAGCAAATAACATTAGTTTCCCAGAACTAAGAGATGCTGTAAATACTAAATGGAATGTACATATTCTTGAACCAAGAGAAGGAATTGGTGGGCATTGCCTACCAAAGGATACTAAAATGTTCTTACAATCATCAAAGTCTATTAAAAGTAAGATACTACAAGCAGCAATTGAAGTAGACCAAGATTATCGACGATATAGACAAGCTCGAGAAATAAAAGAAATAGAGACATAGAGAAAATTCTCTACATATTGAGAATTGCAAAGATAAATAAATAAATAATTAAGTACAAAAATCTAAATGAGCAAAAAACTATCCGTAATAGCATTTGGAGCCCATCCTGATGATTTAGAAATTGGCATGGGGGGGACACTCGCTAAACTGGCTCGTCTGGGCTATGATGTTAATTTGGTTATAGCGACCCTTCCGAATTTTGTTAAAACAGATATCAAGGAAGAGCGTAGAAAAGAAGCTACTATGTCTGCAAAGACATTGGGATGTAAAAGTCCACAATTTTTAGATTTATCTCCAGATGAGATAACTATTGGTCGAAAATTGGTTACGATGATAGATGAAATAATTAACAAGCATAAACCAGAAGCAGTTTTTACTCAATGGATAGGAGATTCACATCAGGATCACCAGGCTCTTACTAGAGCCGTAATAGCAGCATCACGAGATTCTAATAACCTCTTTATGTATGAAACGACTATTCCCGGTGGATTAACTGAAAATGCTTTTAGGCCTCAGCTCTATATTGATATAACAGAAACTTTAGAAGTAAAGTCAAATGCATTAGATTGCTTCCATTCACAAAAAAATAATCGCTGTGGTAATCTTTGGGTCGACGCAGTTGTTGGAAGATGCTCCTATAGGGGCTATCAAATGAATGTAAAATATGCTGAAGCTTTCGAAGTGGTCAAAGTTACAAAATGGTAGTGAATTGTTACATACATCTATTAGGACCGATTGGAAATTGGTTATAATTGTTCTTGTATACCAATTGTTAGTATACTTAGATCTCGAAAACAGGCGTCTCATTTCTCTAATGGACCCTGGTTAAAAATAATTATGTATAAATGAATCAATACCATCTACTCTCCCTACACTTGTAGCTTTCTCAAAAGTAGAATGGTGAATATAAACTTCATTCCAATATCTCATGCAAATTAGCCTTTCATAATGCTTAATTTTGATTTCTTCCCCTAGAATGACGTTACGAAATACAATGTCTGGCTCATTTATTCCAGCAGCTGAGCGCATGGGAGTGGTTGCTGAAAATCTTGGATTGATTTCAAATATTTTTGGCTCTTCCTCTTCCAGTTTGGCTTGGATATTAATGGCTCCCCTAGCGCCCAATTTCATCGCAGCTTGTTCAGATGACCTTCTGATTTTTTCAAAGTCATCTATAAACGCCTTGTAAGTTTGACCATGTTTTACTGTCTTTTGGATAGAAATTGATGACATCACATATTTTCCGAATCTATCCACTGTGACACCGGAGGTGAACTCCGTATCATCACCCTCTAAATATTCTTGAAGTATCGGATTCCATCCCACTTTTCTTATTCTAGATAGTGCATACTCCATTTCTTCTAAACTATTTACTATATAAAAATGCAATGAACCATAGCCTTCTCTTGGCTTCACAACTAGTGGAAAACCGATGTTGTGAATGAATTTTTTACTGTCCTCTGGTAAAGACGATAAGGCGCAAGGGAGATTATTGGCTTTCAGAAACTCGAAGGTCTTCCATTTATCTCTGGCTAAATTTACGATTTTTAAGGGATTACTCAATACTTTTGCTTCTGTCTCGCGTTCAATACGTTCTACTGCATTTCCGATTACTAGCAATTCCTGATCTGAGCCTACATAAATGGCCTGAATGTTTTCATCTTTGACTATTTTGATAAGTGAATCGAGGTAATCTGGCGATGAAGATGGTGGCAACAAAAAACCTTTGTCACATCGGTATAGACCCGCAGCCTGAGCACTCATGTCAGTTGCAATAATTCTATATTTCACAGGATTGCTCATTTGATTTACTAGTTTTAGTGATTTAATGATCCCCTGTGCTACTATGCTTCCTGCTGAGGTGATCAACACGGTGGCACTCTTGGTCCCATTATCGATATTTTCTTTGACCTTTT
This sequence comes from uncultured Nitrososphaeraceae archaeon, assembly GCA_963733025.1. Classification (GTDB taxonomy): domain Archaea; phylum Thermoproteota; class Nitrososphaeria; order Nitrososphaerales; family Nitrososphaeraceae; genus JAJNBK01. The sequence goes on from CAVTCE010000033.1 coordinate 411,526, forward strand.
TCTGTCCTGACATGTGGCACAAATCCCGTCGTTCAGCCTACGTCATAACAACTGGCGAGTCCAAGCTCTTGTTGTTTAAAAGGTTCTGACGCCAAAGTTTTTCTGTTCGCGTCATTCCAAAGTTCACAGCATAGTCTATAAAACATGGTTTTAAACCTAAAGCATTACTTACTTTTTCTGCGATCTTAATATCTTGACGAACTTTTCGTTGTTTCTCTTTAAGATCAAATAAATTGGAAAGTAGTATCTGTATAGGTTCATGCTCTTTAATTTTTCGCGTTCTCTCGATGATAAATGGTTTTATCTTATTCTCGTATTTGGTATTTCGGATTTTAAGTTCCTCTAGATATCTCGATATGTGGGACTGATCTGTTAAATTTAAAACACTTATCGCTTCAGATTGACCGATGCCAGCATAGACATCATTAGAAGGCCAAAGTACAACATGTGGCATGTCTATACCCAGTTCATTAAAAACCATGCTGGCTACTATTGTATAACCCATACTGCCTCCAGTACCAGAAACAAGGTTGGTCACTCTGAGATCTCTACAAAGAAGTAATAGTATTGGAATTGCTCGAGGTGAAAGATTACTGAGAATTTCCTCTGATAGATCAAGTCGAGCCTGATTTCCAATGTTTAGATGAAGATCCTTTTTGCATGACATACACATGCCATAAAGTTCTAGTTGCTCTCCAGCTCTTTTGATTTTTACAGAAGCCTTACTTCCGCACTTGCAATGTAACCATAAGGGAGCATACAGATATGAGGTAGAACTGACACCAGTTAGTATACCATGTCGCAAAAAAGCAGTTTCGGCTTTTCTAAGGGTATCTGAATAGCTCTTAAAATTAGAAATTAGGTATTCGAAACCTTCTTTAAAAACCGAAGATAATTTAGAGAGCCTAACAAACAGTGTATCATATTTCCATACATTGTTTACTATTTGAGACATCAAGAACGAATTAAAATCTGAATATGTTTTTGCCTTACCATATGCACTTTCCACTTCTTGCCAAAAATCCTCAAGATTATTGATCAGTGTTGCTTTATCTATATTCTTGGATCCGGATATTGAAGTTCTTATCCATGAATTTATCTGTCTTCGCCAGTAGTGAAGTAGCGTGCGGTTAGGTAAAGGCATTTGGGATACGATTCGCCATCTATTTGAATTACTAATAGGCAAACGGAGTTCGAGTATTCCGTCAGAGTGATGTATACTAGGGAGTTGCGCAACACGGATCCATTCATCGTCCATAAAATCATGATCGACAATTAAAAATAAATCAATGATTTTTTTCTTGCTATTTTGTTCTTCTATTGCCCTCTTAATATTCTGAGATAAAACTATCTTTTTGAATACACCGCCATATGGAAAGAGATTAGGCTGATGGATTGAAGTAACAATTTCGGTAGCCGGATCAGATAGCAAATCGCGTCTTTCGCTCACTTTGGCAGTATTAGTGTTAGCTTCAAAATGAAATTCTTCTATGCATTTCCTTAATTTCAGCCTGCTTTCTAGGACAGAACCATTCTCAATCGTAACGCTAGAAGATGATGAAAGCAACATTTTCACAGCAGAAGAGAAACTCTCGGGTAGTGAGGATATAAAGTCAGAGATGATAGGATTCTGAACTTTATCGTATTCGGAGAAAAGAGACCTCACCTTAATCGATCGTCCTATCTGTTCGGTCATAATGGCCTACCCAACACGATACAATTATTTTTAGCATCTATTAAGGCCTTCCTTGTATTGTGCCATAATTATATAATATTACAAGATTATCTAAATATACTATTAATTCGTGGAAAGTCATTCTTTACGTTTGGTCAAATCCAATATAAATAGCTATAAATAGCTTAAAAACATTTTATCAAATTAGCTGATGATTTAGTATTGATGCCTTCCGCGTCTCCAACCTTTATCGTGAAGTAACTTTTCTGTCCAATTGATTTATTCAAGAACCTACCGTCCATTCTAGTCGAAATATTTTTCGATGAGTCTAAATCACTATCAGATATTTAGATTAGCATCTTGTGATAAAACATTTGGGATGTATTTAATTTTAGATTCCTAAACAATTTCTTTAGTTTTCTGTTTATTTAAATATATAATTCATGATATAAAAAAAGTCTTGAAAGACAAGAATTTACTAAACAAATACTGATATTTGTCCATTTTTAGCCATATCAGCAATTCGATATTATCACAGCTGTTTAAGAAATCTAACCCTATGTGACAGTTGAAGGATTTGTTTCTCAGTTGGCGTTAATAACAACTACAAATGTCTGATAACATCAAGACTACGGAGTTACACTAATTCTGATTTACATGATGCTTTAATTTTAGGGCTAACCTAATAACTCTATAGTATATGTCATCATTTTGTTCTTTCTATTTGAATATACTTGTGATATAATAACAGGAAGGATTATTTATTGACAATTGTCTTTCAATATAATATTATATGTCAACAAGTCCTGAATTTGGTCTAGCTACTATGTATCGTTTGATAAAAAAATCAGGCGCAGAGAGAGTAAGCGATGAAGCAGCAGATGAGCTTCGAAAGATTCTAGAAGACATTGCAGATAGAATAGCGCGACAGGCTGTAGATTTGTCTGTTCATGCTGGTAGAAAGACCATAAAATCTGAAGATGTTCGCCTCGCTTCTAAGAATGTTCTAAAACTATAAAGGATAGTAGACACGAGTTACATTATTCTTAATTTCTATGGTACGGCTATAATAGGATCATGTTGCAATTGACTGGTCACTATATATTAGAACTCCTAATGTATTCATTTGCATACTGTCTTAAAGAATAATATTGGGATAATTTCTCTTTAAAACATGGTGGGGTGGCAGAGCGGCCATGCGTTCGCCTGCAGATAGACCAATTATGCAGTTAGCGAATTTATAAGGGTTCGAATCCCTTCCCCACCTAATTATTCTGTTTATTAATTAGAATAAGCAAATCGAAGGCCTGCATTAATATTTAATTGTATTTCGACCTAGGTAAATAGGAGTTCTTTTTAAGGTAATGAACGATATAGTTATTAGTTAATAAGTTAATATTTGATTTGATAGCCTCGACTTATCGTTACATTCATCCCTACGGTTCTTAACAATTCCTAGAGGTGTTGGTGGCGATGTATCCCTGTTTATCCTCGATTTATAATCTATGATGCATCTTGGATAGGAGAATTTTTGTCTATTCATAACGACAGTATCAGAATAAGATAATATGCAAATCTTAAATCAAAGAATTTTGGTACAATATTTTATTTCTAAATACAGACCAACTATAATAAAATAAATTTTTTATTTCAATAATTACCAACAAAAAATGTCTATACGGCATAGAAACTTTAATGAAGCAGCGGATATCTGTTTATATGGCTAAATAATACGGCTACATATATGTCGAGTACACTTTCTGTATTTATCTTCTCCCTTCTTCCAAAAGGCACTGTCAAAGACGAAATGTCATTTTTCATTATGTTGGCTGTCTTAATTGTTCTCATAGCGATCGCAATTATACTTGGACGAAGACATTAAAGGGACATTATTCAATGCCAGTAGTATATATCATCAATAGACTACAATAACTATGCATCTAAATGGATATCCTCGGTTATAGAAATTCGCAAAATAATTAATATCAATATAGGTTTAGCACGGTAGTGAAGAAATTGCCTAATTTGATGGTGTTAGATCATTAGATAACGAAATGCTCTATGTTGCCTGTTTTAACTATTTCTGAAATGCGGTTTTTTACTTCATCAAGTTTTATTCCAAAGTAATGTCCGTTTACCCTTTCTAATTTCAGCATTGCTCTTTTTAAGATTGAAATACAAATCTCGCTTTCGTTTTTTTCATCATGAACAAAAGCCGCGGATATCAGTATAAGACCATTGAGTAAAGCTTTTTCATTTCCATAAGAATTTTTCCATACTGATTCTAGAACCTCATGAGCTCCCCAATACTTTTCAGTGTTGAACAAATTTCTCGCATGTTTTATTGCCTCATCCTTTTCTAATTTGTTATCAGAAATCTGTTCACATTCTAATAATGGCGCTATAGGTAATAGTTTTCTCATACTTTCTTCTATGTTTTTATTTTCTGGAATGCTGATATCATATTCGATGAAGCGCTCGCGAGACCCGCGTATCACGTACAATGACGGTCTTGTCTGAAACCAACTCTCTAGCTCTTGATAATAGAGATTGTGCGTCGTGCGGTTTATAGGAGATATTTTCCAAGTATACCATATATCTATTCATTCTACAATACTACGTAAAGACTAACGAAATAAACTTCTCTAAATTCAAATTGATATTCTGGATTACCGATCAGATGACTAAGATCTATTAACAGCATCGAAATAAGATATGAATATAAAAGAGGTTGCTTTTTATTTTATATATATTTCAGTAAATTACTATGCGTTTTGATCTCCGTGAGTTGCTAGAAAGATAAACATTCTCCCCCATTCTTCGGTCATAAGCGATTAAAATTAAGGCTAAATTTTTTATAAAGAAGAAAGCAAAAGAGTATCTATAGGTGTTTAAATCATTTTAGTAGTCAATGTATAATATATAAGGTGACAGAATTCTCAGGGAATTAATTTTTATTTAACATCCCAATCCGGAAGGTTTTCCAATTTCTTTGTATGCATAGATTTTTGTATACATATGAAGATAAGGTTTAATCCGAGCCAATTGAGTAAATCATCGATTGACATTTAATTACAATTGGTAAAACAACATTGATCATTATTGTAATTGAATTTAGAGATAATAGAGATCAGTATAGTATTGAAATTTACTGTAGTTGCAGAACATATTTTATCTTACCTCTGCAGATAAGATTATAATAAATATTCTGATCTGTAATAACCTTATATCTTTTTATACCTGAATTAGATGGGTAAAACTATTCTTTCCAAAATGCGAGTATATTTGATTCGACATTTTTTACAATTACATCTTTGTATAAATATATGGAGTATCAAGTTGTTGTTCATTCGTCCAATGCGTTGGCAATGTAAGGCAGTCAATAAGTTGTAGATCAAATTTATCAATAATATTGCCCCAGCCCCATTTTGTCTTGTCTGATGTATATTCTTTCATAACATGGCTACCCATAAAATTAAAACCTGAAGATTGCCGTAGCTTAGTTGTTTCCTTTACTTTCTCCAGAACGTTAATAGCGAGCATATCGCCTAACTCTGGTAAACCTGAAATGAAGAAAATAGGCTTTGAAACATCTAGCTTCGAATAGTCTAAAATGGTCGCATCATCATTTAGGATTTTATACTCAATCCCAGTCGAATTTATTATTCCTTGCTGGAGACTTACAAGATCACTGTCGATTTCTATTCCAATAGATTTCATACCTAACAATTGGCCGCAATAAGCAATCCTTCCATCTCCGGATCCTATGTCAACAATTTCTTTAAAACCAAAATTTTTGGCCGCTAAACACAGGGCATATGCAGATAAGAGCCATGTAGGATAAAATGGCTGATAGTTTGTATCATGCTTTTTGCTACTAAGCCAGTAATCGTTGATATCTCCTGCAAAGGATCTGCATGGGATATCCAATAGCCGTATATTATCAATTCTGTAATACAGAGGATTATTTTTGCCAAATTCATCTATCATATGCAAAATATGTTCTTCAATTGGTAATCTGATAGAATAGGATAATGGAATGACCTCGTAAATAAACCCTGTTGCTTCATGCTTTTTTATAAATTCTTTTTTCAAATCAACGATTTTCCTTGCTATCAACTCGTGCATTTTTCTATTTTATCTTCGACTTATCTTAGTATAAAGGGTTGATCGTGAAGCGTACGGCTAATCTAAAGCTTTTATGCCTATGGATTTTACATTTCGAGACTCGTTTGAGCCTGTATTGTTATGATACACTACTTTCTTTACTACCTCCCGTAAAGAATTTGTAATATATCTATGAGAGAGAGAGAGAGAGAGACGTCGTTCTGTTATCAACATCACTCATTTATTGCAATTGCATAAATGGGTTTAGCTGCAGCGATAAGGTTTTATCATTGTTAAGCCAATATACTTTGAGATTGGACCGTTGTCCAAAATGCCAACGTAAAGATATCGTTAAATTGCATTTGGAAGTAAATTGTAATTCGTGTGGTTATTCTTACCTAAAAAAAAATTGCCCCAAATGTACTTCCCTGATTGCCAATTTAGATTACAGTAAAAGAGACACAGGACAATGGGTAGGTTGTTTTACCTGTTGGTCGTGTGCAACTACATACACTGATGTCATTAATGTTTAAAGGAAGGCACAGAATCCTCTACAGGATAACCTATACTGCCTGACGCCTTACCATTATAATTCTATGATATCGATAAGAATTTATCGATGAATCTTCTCTGATAGTAATTTTGGTACCTCTCTGGGCCTTTTTGCAACTTCGACATTGGCTTTTGCGTAATTCTTCACTTTAGATTCTGCTGAACCGTAGTTGCCATACACTATGGCACCAGCATGTCCCATTCTCCTTTCTTTTGGGGCAGATCTACCTGCAATATATGCCACCACAGGTTTAAAATAATTCGTAGCTATTAAATAATCTGCTAATAACTCTTCCGCATCTCCTCCAATCTCTCCCACTACTACTATTGAATCAACATCATCTCTATCTTTAACCATATCAAAAGCTTCAATCAAATTAGTTCCGTTGATTGGATCTCCACCAATGCCAAGACACAGTCTTTGTCCAAAGCCCGCTTTAGTTAAATTGTAAGATACTTCATACATTAACGTTCCGCTTCTCGAAAACACTATCGTATTTCCTGCTTTGAAGGGCTGAGCAGGCATGATACCAACTTTCATTATTCCAGGTACAATTACACCTGGTGTATTCGGTCCTACCATTTTCGCACCTTTACTCATAGCATATTCTACAACCGTGATGGAATCTCTAATAGGAACATGTTCAGGGATAGCAACTAATAATTTTATTCCATTATCCAAGGCATCCTTTGCAGCAGTGAGAAAATATGGTGCAGGAACGAATATTCCAGATATTTTGGCACCTGTAGATTTAACTGCTTCAGCCATATTATTGTAAATTGGAATTCCTTCGAAGTTCTGGCCTCCTTTTCCAGGGGTTACTCCGGCAACGATATTAGTACCGTAAGATTTCATCAGTCGTGTGTGAGTGGAACCATAACTTCCTGTTATTCCTTGTATTATGACAGGCTTTTTTTCAAAATCTTTATCAGCCGTATCCCCAATCAAAATGTCAAATATATCGAATTTTTTATTCATTTCTATACCTCCTTTTTTGTAACCTCTTCCACTGCAGCAAGTATTGCCTCTTCGACTGTGTCATATAATTTGGCAGAACTCCCCTTTAACATTTCTTTAGCGATCTCAGATTCTGCTCCAGAAATTCTCGCAAATACCGGAACATGGAGAATATCATTGTTATATGCGTCTAGTATTGCCTGCGCAACTAGATTCGTTTTTACTATCCCTCCAAAGAGATTTACTAAAATAGCATCTATATTTTTTAGTCCGCTTATCACTTTTAACGCTTCATAAATCGTTTCAGTCGTAGCTCTACCACCAAAATCAAGAAAAGAGCCGGCTTTACCACCTGCGTCTGAAACCATATCCAGCGTTGACATTACAAGTCCAGCCCCATTACCTATTATTGCAATATTTCCATTTAATTCTACCAAAGAAAATCCACTCTTCTGCGCTTGTGCCTCTAATTCCGAAATATATTCATACTTTTTTAAATCTGGGTGCCTAAAAGCTGCGTTATCATCTAAAATCACTTTAGCATCAAGAGCCATGAGAGAGCCATCGCCAAGTACGGCAACAGGATTTATCTCTGCCAACTCTGCTTCTTTTTCTTCCATGAGTCTCGAAAGTTTCATGGTTAAATCAACAAAAGATACTATAATGCTACTTGTTAGACCTAGTTTATGAGCTATGTCTTCTGCAGTTTGCATACTTAATCCGTTCATGGGTATGTCTACAATTACTTTATTATCCACATTTTCTATGTCAATTCCCCCTTCAGCCGATGCAATAAAAGAATAACATCTCTTGCTTCTGTTGAGAAAAAGAGACAAATATAGCTCTTTTCTCATGTCAACCATTTCTTCAAGTAAAACTCCACGAGACTTTTCTCCTTTTACGTCTTTATCTAAAAGTTCATAGAATTTGGATTTCAATTCTTTTTCTGAATTGCACTTCAATATTGCTCCGGCTTTTCCCCTTCCACCTACAGTAAGTTGTGATTTTAGCATAAAAGGATAGCCAATGTTAATCGCAGCTTGCTGAGCCTCATCAATTGTATTTGCAAGATATCCCTTTGGAATTCTAATGCCATATTGTTCAAACAACTCCTTACCTTGGTATTCGATTAATCTCATCTAACAGCAGAGGACAAGTCTATTATGGTTCTTTATATTCCTATTTAGAAAATCCATAATGATATATATAATATTTTGACAAGTATGTTCTGAAAGGGCATTTTAAAGAATGAAGATTTTGGAAATTCGCCATGAGAATTATTTGCTATATACATGACTCAAGGTATTAGAAAGAATATCATTGTTCACATAGGGCTAATCATTAATCCAAATATTGATGACTCAGTAAGGTTTGTTCGTTATTTCGGCTCTGATAACTTAACCTCCATCAAACATCAGATATGACAACAACCTTATCCTTTCCCTTTACACACGCAAGAATAGTACAAATATTCAACCAATTATTAACATGTTGCCTTTTATGACATCTTTTTTTCTGCATCGAAAATAGTCACAATCAAAACACAGTCAGTCATTCTTAACTTTTGTTTATTAGGTCCTCCTACAACTATTCATTTCATCCGCAGCGACTATACACTATAGTACAGACAGATCTAGCTTTATGCATTCTAAAGCGAAGGTCACCACTTGATATTATAAAAATAAGCCTTAGTTAATGGAGCCACTTATTTCTCATATAATCTTTGACTTCTTGTTAATAAAATTGTATTACTAATGGTCACATGAAAACACAAAAAATTCAGAAATCACTTTATTATTATTATTTGATTACCAATAATGCCTTACTTTTGGTATGATATTCAAAAACAAACTTTGACATATTTCATCATTCCAAACATTTTCGTTGCTAAATATAAAATATTCTATCTTCTTTATTATCCGAGGTGTAATCTATTTCAAATTAGAGTTGATATTTTGCTACCAGCTCTTTCTTTTGGATGGTACAAAGTATTTTTCTACTTCCTCTAATCTTTCTATAGATCCTTCATTTTCTCGAAGACTAGAAAAAGATGAATGGTTTCGAACTTTTTGTAAAAGCGAGAGAACTTCTTCATTTGTAACTCCGTGCTTGATATCATAATCTATACTTCTACATGTGTTTGTTATTTTGCCGTATCGTTTGTGTTGCCTCTTCTCCCATGCAGATGCATTCTCGGATAATCCTTTTACGTACTTTACAACTATTTTTTCCATATGTTCAACATGCCATTGTCTCATCGGAAAACTATTTTGTATCAAAAATCTCATCTAATATACACTAAACCAATATATAAGATAACGTGATAATAAGCAACGTATCGTCTATAAGAAAATTTTTGTGGAGTTAGCACTTATCCTCTTATAATTAAATTTTAAATTTGAGCGTATCCTCATAGATACTATAATAATAGACACATTACTTTCAGCACCTAGGTGGCCAACCCAATCTAACATAAGGCTTGGTTTTTGCCATATCGCGAGGGATTTCTACAATGTCCGTTAAAATTTACATTTCTTATTGTATCAGTATTTATTTGTCTTCCTCCTTCCGATCCTGTTGTATTACTCAAACAAGACAAAAAAATAGCTAATGTAAATAGCAAATAGGTAGAAAAATATATTTAAAATTTATATAACCAAATCGGAGTTGCTAGGTTATGGCGGAAAAGATGACTGCAGTAGTGCTGATAATCCTCACTATAATAGTATGTTCTGCTGTCCCTGCACTAATGATCATGTTAACTTCAACACCTACTGCGAGAGTATTATTTGGCATCGAAGATTTGAGCAACAACTCAGTATTTTACCATATGGCAATTAAATCTTTGATGTAGAAGAATATTTTTTATAATGTGAGTGACGCCATCCATGTAACTTTTTTATTGCTTTTATTATAACGGGCTATATGATTTTCAATTGTATAATGTGATTTATATTGTCCTTTCCTAGGATAAATTCATGCTTTGGTTGAAAATAATCTTCCTACCATGTTACTCTGGCTTGCAGAATTAACAGTGGCTAGTTGGATCCTTTCTTACGGCGCAGAGCATCTTTCAAAAAAATATGGAGGAAAATTTGTTGGTAGGACACTTCTTAGTGTGGCTACTACGCTTCCAGAGATAGCGATAGTCGTTTATGCCAGCTGCTCGCAGGATCCTACGGTGTTGCCATAGGTGCAGGACTAGGCAGCAATCTTTTGATGATGACTTTGGGATTAGCTATAATGTTGCTTATTGCAACTACCCGCCTTTCAAAAGCCCCGCTAAAGGGCGTAGATGTGAGCGCATTCAAATTGGATAAAATATTTCTTATCATCACGGCTATAGTAAGCGCTGTCTTGTTCATAGACGGCTATAACTATATTGACGGAATTGTTTTTACCCTTATGTTTGTCGCCTATCTAGTAATGGCTCTATATGAAATGAAAGCAGAAAAATCGAAAATAAAGCCTACGGAGTTGCTTCATAACATCGGCGACCATGAGATTGTGGAGGTGAAAGAAGACCACAAGCCATATAAAGGATTTGACAGGCAGATGTTCAAAGCATATTTAGCATTTCTAGCAGGGACAATCGGGATCTTACTTGGAGCTGAACCTTTTATTCATTCATTAGAAGGATTTTCTATAGAGGTCGGAGTTTCTGCCGTCATACTGGCCGTCATCATTAGCCCAATAGCTGGAGAGATGCCTGAAAAAGTTTCTATGATGATTTTGGCTAGGAAGGGCGCTGCAGGTGCAGCAATAGCTATAGCAAACGTCTTAGGATCAAAAATATTAAACAATACTCTACTGTTAGCTGTCGCCGTATTTGGAGCAATGTATCATGGTGGCTTTTACACATTAATAAGTTTTAATAATCTTCTAGCGTATCAAGTTGTACTTGTGACAGCAGTAACATTAATAGCATTGATACCCATGTTCAAGAAGGAAATTGGTCTCAAAGTTGGGATTATGTTAGCTAGTATGTACATTATTAGTCTATTCATTCAGTTTCTTCTACCTCATGAGATTAATGAGACGCATTAACAAAGGAATAATTGCCATTCTTCTTAGAAGAAAACATCCTATCTGGATTAGCCATTATAAGAAAGATTTGTTATTATACCGATTTCTATAACTTATGATAACATAACTGATAACGTTAACCAGAGTATTCATAGACATTAGAAGAAAGAAGGAAGGATAATAGATAACCGCTTGACAATGAACGTTGATGTTGAAGGGGCCAAATCATCAATGCTTGTTAGTTAAGTTTAACAATGTTATTTTGAAAAATTATCAATAAAAGTTATCGTTTTAAAGGTGCTAGATTAACTGTTAGCACGTGAAATTTGATCTGTTCTATCTCTGCTGTGATGATACTAAAATTTCTTAGTTTTTCATTAGTTTTAGAGTTATCGATATTTGATAGCTTTTCTTATGACACCAACATAAACCACGAAAATATTACATTCAGAGAATACATATAAAGTACTCACATACCTTATTATACCACCTAGACAAACTTTGGAATAGCAAAGGTTTGATATATAATTACAATAATTATCTTGACTGATATTCTTTTTTATAACCTTAATTCTACTGACTAAATTGTCAAAATTAATTTGACAAGTAATAAATAAATGAAAGCAAGTACTCCCTTAGTTTAGACATGACAGCTGAATTAAAGATACATCCATCTTTTTTTAGAGAATTTGCAACCAAAACATGGGTTTCTCCTAATGAAATTGTGAAGGAGTTAGTAGAGAATGCTTTTGATGAAGATGCTACAAAGGTTCTTGTTACTCTTTTAAAAAATGGTACAGTTATCATTGAAGACGACGCTGGAATGAATCCAGATTCTATGGAAAAGTTTTTGATATTAGGTTCCCCACATAAAAAGCACGACGCCATTTCTCCCAAACTAAAGCGAATTAGGACAGGAAGGTATGGTACTGGTAGATTATCATTCCTCACTTCTTTTGATAGTATGATAATAAGAACAAGGCGTGATGATTTCAGTAAATCTATTTTAATAGATGGTAATACTCTTGATAAACTTTTCAGAGGGAACGTCGAATTAGAAGAAATTAAGGAACCTACGCTTGACCGCAATGGTACTGAACTGACTATGAAAAATTCAAAGGTTGTTATTGACATCTTCAGGTTAACAAAAGAAATTCGTAAGCTGGCAATTTTGAGACATCCTATGTTTGAGGTATATGTCAAAGAAGCCGAGAATTTCGTAGAATGGAACTTTGATCGGGCTCAGATGATTAAAGCACCCGATATACAGGGTCACAGAATTCCTGTAAACATAGATAACGGTCGCATTAGTGGCGAAATAGTAATTGCACGGAGGCCGCTTTCTGAGGATGAAAGAGGAATAGCCGTAATGGTAGGAAACCATATTGTTACACGTAACAACTTTGGTTTTGACACCAAATTAAACAGAGTGACGGGACATATCCGATGTGACACCTTAACGTCAAGGTTTGCAGATAAATCTGCTTTAATCGAAGATGAAGAATATTTAAGATTTAACAAATTAATGAAGACGTTTATAATAGATATAGTCCTTCCGAGCCTGACGGAATATGAAGATGTTTTAATTACTCGTGAGGAGTCCAAGATTTATAGAGAAATAGACAAAGTACTAGGTCAGGCCATTATCGAAAATATTGAATCTCAAGAAGAAGTCCAAGGATATGAAGTTGTTGATATGAAAGAAATCATAAAAGGAGGAGATGTTCTCGATCCCAATATAGGCAAAGTCGAAGAAATTCCTTCTGAATTTATAGCTTTACCGAAAGACGAATCTTCTAATTATAGGCTATCACATACCTCTGGACAAGCCCAAGATTTTGCGGAAGTACAACAAGCAACTCCAAACGAAAACTCTTCAAATGTATCACAAATTGATTTAGAAGAACAGCAACAAATGCAACAGGCGGTTCAGCAGACATCTTCAGAAGAACTATTTGAGCAAAGCTCAAGCAACACTATTTCTCAACAAGCAGAACTAGTACAAGTGGTAGATCAAAAGGATATAAATGGAATGGTGATACGAACAAGGAAAGTCAGGAAACCAATAGTCAAAAAGACATTTGCATTAAAGAAAATTGGATACAAGGTAATTCCTTATGAGGATATATCAGATTCAAGATATAGTTTTACTAATGAAAATGTGGTATTCGTAAATAAGGCCAATTCGACTTATCGCGCAGAAGCAGCTAGAGGAGATGAATTTCTATTAAGACATATAATCAACATTGTCGCCGAGACTATAGCTGAATCTAAACACCCTGAAGGAAAGCATGCCTTAGAACTTCAAAATAGATTGGTGGCAGAAGCAATTAGAATACATGACTATTCTGTGATAAAAAAATGACTTTCTATAATCACTTTTACTAAGAACTTTTTTACTATATTATTTTTTGTATATTGTAACGTTCAGCTAAGTGAAACAAAGAATAGAAACGACTAAATTTAACTACTATCGGATATAACCTGGAAATCTATGGCATTTCAATTTATGCCGGGTGCGACGGCTGTGGGAATATCATACCAAGGAGGTGTCCTTTTGGCTGCTGAAAAGCGTGTTGCATTCGGTAACTTTGTTGTAAACAAGAATACAAAGAAGACTTTTCCTATTACTGAGCTTGTTGGTGCTGCGTGTGCAGGAATGATAGCTGATATGCAGGTATTGGTAAGACAAGTAGGTGCTCTTGCTAAAATTAGAAAACTCGAGACTAAGCGTAATGTTGCACCAAATTCGGTTGCGAAGTTAATGTCTGTCATAATGTTTGAAAGAAGGTTCTTTCCATTATTAACTCAGGTAATAGTTGGAGGTGTTGAAGGTAAACCTCAGATCTATACACTTGATCCCCTTGGATCCCTTCTTCCTGACGAATATGCAGCTGTAGGAACAGGAGCTGAAATGGCACTCGGTGTTATGGACGCAGAATACAAAAAAGAAATCTCTGAGGAAAAAGCTAGAGAGCTCGCAATTAAAGCGATAAAATCATCGATACAAAGAGATTCGTCGAGTGGAGACGGTATAGATCTGTTAATGATAACTAATAACGGTCATCGAGAAGAATCAATAAGCTTTTGAACAATAGCTCCATGACAGGGTATATAAACAAAGTGAATGTAAATAGTCTAAATTTAGGGATAATTCCCTAAATTTGTATCACTTTTTATAATTGTTTGAGATATCCCTTGGAACCTAAATCTTAAAGTTGGCTATTTACTTGTGTCTAGCTACTAAATTCTTTGCGTGCTTCCCAGAATTTGTCGCTGATATAATGTAAATTATCTATTACATAACCTTTTGAATTATTACTGGCTGTTTTGCTATCCTCAAGAGCAATTCCGACTGCCAATGTTTTTTCGTGTATTTGATCTTTCACCCTAACAATATCACCTTTGTGAAAGGTGTCAAACTTTGTGATTCCCGGCCTCATTATTTTGGCTCCGTTGCACACAAATCTAACAGCTCCCATATCTACGTTTACAGAAGGAAATCTCTCAATGATTTTATTTCTTCCTAGAAAAGGAAGGATAGTATTTTTATTCACCTGAACCGCCATAAAATCTTCATATTCAAGTATGCGTTTGTCTTCTTCTATTTCATAGACCTTGAAATTTTTTATTTTTGGTAGTGTATCATTAGGCCACTTTTTCTGAATCATTTGAACTAAATAAGAGCTATCACTCTTTGAAAGAACATATACTTTCAATATCCTTATAATCTAGAATATCTTCCTGCTTATAATTACTATTCTTTCTGAAATTTTTTTATTATTGATATTAGTTACGCTCTATATGCTGAGAGCCGGAAGATAACGAAAAAAATCGCATAATGGGAAGAATGTTATCCTAATGAGTAGCAGACAAGGACATAAAGTCCCTATCCTTAAGAATAAAAAATTTAAAGATTCTGATCGCTTTTTCGACTCTATTCACTTAAGAAAAGTGTATAGTAATACAAGCCAACCAAGAAGATACTGCAAAAGAAAAAGAAAATACAACATGAATTCATAATAGTAGATGAAACTCTGATTAAAGTTGGCAATCAATTTGCTTGGCTGTTGTGTGGATTGCTGTCGATTCAATCAATAAACTGATTCTTGGAATACGCATTTCTTTTGAAAGAACAATTCTTGTGGCAGAACTATTCCTGAATTCATTAGTAAAAGATTATGGAAAGCATCCACTTTTTCAACAGATGGGGAGGAACATGGTATTCATATATGCTTGTAAACTCCTGAGAAGATAGAACATTATATATATATATATATATATTCAACATATACGAGAAAAGCATTATTAGAGAGAACAATCCAATACATCAAAAGGATAGAACTGAAAGCGTTTTTGATGATTACTTTTCTTGTAGTAGAAAAGATAATTGCAAATTAAATCACATAAAGAATTGGTTAAAACTGTTTATAGATATACAAAATAAAAAATAAGGAAGTAATGAAGACTACACTACACCGGTTAAATGAACAGAGCCACTGCTTTCTCATATGCATATCAATGTAATGAATATATCTAATGTTAACAAACAAAGGTACAGATCATATAAGAAATGCTTCATCTAGTTCTAAACTACCCATCATATCAAGATTTGAAATATATTAAGAAGATACATTCTTAATATTGCAGACAATAATGCTTTGCTCCTGTCATCGGCAGAATCTAATCGTTATTTTCATTGACTATTATTTTGCCTTGCATTGTTGTTGGATGTAAGGAGCAGTAGTATTCAAATATACCAGGCTCTTTCGATGCAATTGCAGTTGTAAAATCCTGCTCAGAAGACAAATAAGCTGTATTAATTTTTAATTCATCTACAACAAGGTCATGTCTTACAAAATCCTTATTGACGACTACTAATTTCTTGGGAACATTTACAGTAGAATGGATATCAGGATTTGTCTTATTAAATGCATTATTTTGAGCTATTAACAATACGCCTGAAATATTTTTTATCGATGATTCTTCTGGACGGTTAATTAGATTGCCTACACCCCACAAAGTGCCGACCACAACAAAGGAGATGACGATTATAGCAATGATATTGTTAAGCACTCCATATATTAATAGACAGAGCACATCTAAATTTCTATTGATTTGGTGTTGAATTGTGAAAAGTGATTATTCTGATATTATACTAAGCAATATACTTCTGTGCTATTTTTCATACGATTGTCCGCTGTAATCGATATAATTCCTGTACATTTTTTGCTGTCACTTATTGTCAGCCTTTTTCTTTCAATTATTATCAATGTAAGTCAAGGACTAGGTTAACCATTGTTCTAAACACAATTTTTCTACGCAAAAAAATTATAAAAAGCTCTAGAGCAAAAGGAAAGAATAAGATTTCTAGACAATTAAGGAGATATCTTAAATTTAGCTCGCCGATTGCATTATATATAAAAATTATTCTCTATTTTGTAGGGGTGTGTATTCGCATCCCATAGGCCCACAGTATTTACCTACATAAACAGCTTTGGGTCTATAGAGGGCAGGCTTGGGAGCGGCTTCTGCAAACTTCTCTTCAATTATGTGTGCACACCAACCTGAAATTCTTGAAATTGCAAAGATCGGGGTATTGAGATCCATGGGTATTCCCATACTATAATAAAGCGATGCGCTATATAGATCGACGTTGGGATAAATAGCTTGTTTCTTATTTTCTAGCATGTATTTTTTTGTGAAGTTTTCAACACGTTCTGTAATCTCAAACCATTTTGTGCCTGTTTCCTTTGACATTGCTCTTGAGAGTCTTGAGAGTATTTCAGCGCGTGGATCTGTAGTCCGGTATACAGCATGACCCATCCCCATAATTCGGCCTCCTTGCTGCAACCTAGCCTCCACCCATTTCTCCACGTTTGCAGTCTCAGCAATTTCGAGCAACATCTTCATTACCTGTATGTTTGCCCCTCCATGTAATTCGCCGGATAAAGCACCTACAGCACCGCCTATGCAAGCGTACATATGGGCTCTGGTTGAGGCTATTTCTCTAGCTGCAAAAGTCGAGGCATTGAAGCTATGCTCTGCATGTAAGATGAGACAGATGTCAAATACTTTTGCTTCTTCTGGAGTCGGCGTTGTCCCACTAAGCATGTAAAGAAAGTTTGAAGCATGGGAACCTTCCTCCAATGAATCGAGAACATGATAACCTTTGCGAATTCTATTCCACGCCGCTACAATTGCAGGAATTTTCGCGATTAGGATGATGGCTCGTCTAATATTGGCTTCTTTTGAATCGTCTTCCATATTCAAATCATAGTCGGCCAATTCTGAGACACATGATTGAAGCACATCCATAGGGTGCGCTCTCTTTGGGCGGTTTTTTAAATTTTTAAGGATTGGCTCTGAAATACCACGGGCTTCTCTTAATCTGCTTGAAAAATCTTCCAATTCATCTGGACTAGGCAATTCGCCAAATAATAAAAGATAAGCCGTTTCTTCAAAGGTAGAATGACTAACTAAATCTAAGATGTCATAGCCACGGTAAATCAATTTACCGTTTTCTCCATCAATAGAACAAATACGCGTATCAGCAACTTCGATATTTCTTAAGCCAATGTTCCTAGCGTCCATCGAACGATCCTAGTTCTAAATTTGTATATTAAAGTAATGTTTTGTATCTTTTGTAATATAATAATTTGTTATTATATTTATTATTGTTACGACCAGTAAGATAACATATCGCATATTTGATCAAGCAGCAGAGATAATTGTAATTGATCGTTCATTTATGACTCTTACATATTCATGTTTCCTAACTACTTATACAATATGAAAAACATAAATTGGTCGGCCGAAAATCGATGAAGACTAAATCGTGTTTTCTTTTATGATAATTATTAAAATTAGTATCTTTACGAGACATTAATTAATGCAGGACTGTATCATATGAGTATAAAAATGATTCCCGTGCAACCAGTAAATGATTTAACATATCATTATTTGCATCGCTTATCCGATGGAAAATCATATTAAAATCCATATGACTATATCTTATATTTGTCTGGCTTCTTGTTTGAGATTGATTAAGGAAAAGTCAAGTATATAGCAAAATCATAATTGCGAACCCAGTTGAAGCGTTATTTAATCATCCAACTCTTTTCATCTTTGAACCACATTTAGGGCAGGCGACTTCATTATGTTTTGTTCCGCAGCTCATGCAATAGTAATTTATTGAACCTGAACCAAACATAGAGAAGTTCCCCATTCCAAAACCCATCTTTCGCATCATTCTTTTTCTTACGTAAAAACTTAGCAACAAGACAACCCCTATTATAGCAATGAGCGAAAACGGAAACGGTATTATAATTGAAATAGCAAGGCTGATCGCAAAATATATAGCAATCCACATTAATTGCTGCAAGAGAAATTGCTTGTTATTACTCAAATTATATTCTCATCTGTCATATAAATTCTCTAAGATTTAAAATTATGTGATCTAGAAAAGAGGTTTAATAAATATATCCTCATAGGTTTGATAACATCTCTAAACATTGTCATATTTCAGAATAAATTAGGCAGTTTCAAGAAAAACATCCATAGTTATTAGTAATAGTTATCTCATGTAAGACCACTAGAACATGAAAATATGCGAGGTTGACACATATTTCTAAGACATAATTAATGTCACAGAAGGATGTGTCTAGTTACCATGGTCTTGTCTGACTACATCCTCGTAATAAATTCTTATAAGAAATAATTATAAAGTATTTAAGAGAAAGATATTACATAATTTGATATAGTAACCAGCAATTTCGTAATAACAATAAGCTATGACAGACACTCTTCTGTATGCAAGGCAATCATTAAGATGATCATTAAATAATTCTTCGTCTTACTGATTATAATGTCTAGTGACAAGTCAATTCAATATGACGGAGAATTTATAAAAGTTGTAATAATTCCAGGCTTCAAAGAAGACGAACCCTGGACTAAAATCGATGAGATGCTACGAGATGGTTTTACTATTAAAAGTGTAGTCGGTTATAATACTAATATGTCAAGAGTGATATTGGAGAAGATCAGATAAATTATGGAATTGATGTCATTTTGTTATATGTTTGTCTTGCTAAATAGAACATTAGATTTTTTGTTATTGCCGGATCTACGTTAGTTTAATGATTGAGATCATACTAATAGAATGCCATGAACGACTTGCTAACGTGTATTAGTGAGTATTATCCGAGAGATCTACCATGAAAGACAAAAGATGAAAAGATGACTTGTGCAAAATAATGCCGAAATATCTCATATCATGACGTATTGGATGGCTAAGATATTTCTTAATGACTTTAATATCTCGGACATAGTTAGTGATGTCATTAAAAGTAAAAGAAAGAAGAGCAATAATAAATTAGATATTAGGCTATTGTTGCTTTCGTAGCCGTCTTTCAATTACCATCATTCTCTGCATACGTTTGACTTTCTAATTATTCTGATGCGCCAGCTAATGATTCGTTTTAAAATGTTTACTCTATCAAGCCGTATTTGTATGATTATTATAATGAAATAACCATATTTGATGAGCTTCAAAATAAATGATATTTGTTCAAGATCATCCTAATTAGTACTATTTGCTGGTTAATTGGCATAATGATTCAAATCAGTTACAGGTTTTAAATTTGTATGAATCGTTTCTTTGCATATTTAATAAGTTTTATTGTATCGCGCTCCTTTAGGCTTTGCCTGTTTTCAATAATATAAGTGCGAAACGATTTCAGATCATCCGACATTGTAGGATATTGCTTTTCTGTCTGTTCGAGTATGTCAGTATAATTCCTATATGGAAAATAAATCCTTTTGGCGATTTTAGCTATTGTTTTTTTAGTCTTATTATTAATTATTCCCCTTCTATATGCTAAAAACAAATTAAATCGAATATCGATCATTGCTTCCGATTGAAGATGATGTTCACCTTCTACGAAGGTGACTGCAACTTCGTCATCAGCAGTTAATTTGCCTTTCTTATAAAGTTCAAAAATTTTTCCAATTCCAATCATGCCGAATTTCTCAAGCTCTACCGCACGCAATGCGCCAAGGCTCGCCGCACCAATTAGAATTATATTTTTATTTAACATAAGTTGGTAGACTTCTATTGGTGAAGGAGGGTAATCTTGGAGAAATAATGCATCTACTAGACCGACTATCGTTGTATCATCTACAATACTTGAGAGTCTCAAGAGATCACCTTTTTTTGCGGGCCCTCTAAAATCTGCTTCAAAAATTTTTCTTGCTTTGTCGTGGCTTAGGCTGGGACCTAGAAATATTATTGGTTTATTCATTTTTAAAATACCTTCTTGCTCGCCAACCCATGACAGACTTTGTAATTTTAAAAGTCTCAAGACCTGGCACTATGGCCCGCACAACAGGTATTCCAATGTTATCATTGGTTAAATTCACGATGATTGCTCTGGTTAATCCAGCTTGCTTTAGATGATCTAAAATTAGTTTTATATCATCGAGAATATCGTAGTTAAAATAGGTAGTAATATCAGAAAATTTTATTGTTCTACTCGATTGCATAAATTGCCATGCACGTTTATCATCTGTATTGTTTTCTCTGTATTTGATTTTTCGTAGATCATCTCTAGCGCCTTGAATGTTGGCTGCTCTAGTTTGTGATACCTCTGTTATAGCGCGCAATACAGCAATGCGTTTATCAGGATGGGTTCCATGCCCTTCGGCAAGATAACCATAATCGTGAGTTATCCATTCTATACTGCTAGCATTAAATGTTGGAATTCCAATGTCCGATGTAATATCCTTAATAATCAAAGGAATGTTCGCTTCTGCAAATTTTTTTACTAAAACTTCAACTGGTTTAAATTCAATTTGCGAGATATTTACGTCAGGAAATACACTAGGATCGTCTACATATTTATCTATAAAATTAGAATTTAAGGGATATCCATTTGACTTCAATACATTTATCATGTGACGTAAGAAATGAAATGGTATAGCACTGGCACGCAATTCAGCGAGACTCATTGCATCACGCTCTATCACTTCGCATAATGCATGACAAATCGCTTCTTCCATTACGTTGCCAGATGCAAGTCCATTTGTATGATGAAACGCAAACGGATTAAGAAAAGGAGAGACAGGTGAATAACGAAATAATGCTAGTGACGCTGGAACCATTATCTGTTCATTTGTAAATAGATCAAAGCCAGGTAGAAAATCCATTAACATATCGTTCTTATATTGAAATCTAACAGGTTCTACTATTTCGTCTGGATGAAGAACATGAAATGACTTTGATAATTGATCATAGCTACCTCTGATAAAATTTTTCGGGCCGCCACTTGGAAGCGAGGAATACCGCTCTATGCATTCCATTAAAGCGCTTGCTTTAGCATGGACCTTTGTAGGGCCTTTGCCGCTATAAACCCATATGTAATCCTCTGTACCTGGTAGAACGGCAGAATAATTCGGAATGCCTAGTATATCCATATTGGTGATATCAGCAAGCCTAGTCACTCCGATTTTTTGTGATACAGAGCTGACTCTTTCCAGTGTTTCTTGAGCAGGCATTATTCTAGATGTACCATTAACTGTCCACTTTTGTCTAGACTGAAGATGTAGCCGCTCTATGCTCATAATTGAGAGCGATAGATTAGTTCATATCAAGTTTACGGATTTTACATTAGGATTATATAGTAGATTTTCTAATCGATTTATTAGTTGGATACTCGACAGAAGGACGCTGAGGTCATTAGCGAAATTCTGCTAAAAGCTGCTAGTGAACCAGAGTTTAGGAATGTACTTGTTAAGGATCCTACAAAGGTACTTGAGCAGTATAATATTTCGCCAGAAGCAAAATTAATTATCAAAAAGAGCATAATTGATCTTACTCAGTAGTACAATATAACTAATTGACGAATTATGATTATGATTACTGTGCAGCATATCTCCTTTAGCAATTCATAAATTGTAACGAGATGGCAGACAGGGATTTATGTTCAATAAAATATTATATAACAATAATTTAATTTACACAATTATATGATCTGAAAATTAGATAAAGCAGCTGCAGAAAATTTAATCAGATTAGCGATATTAGGTCTCGAACTTGTCTGTTGCACCACTCTTACTTTCTGCCTCGTCAGCAAGCCTTCTAATTTCTTCTGGTGTTGGCTCTGTTTTTCTTTCGAATTTAGCGCTTATTAATCCACTGGGAGCATTTATCCATAGCGAACTGCCATCATAATTGTTGATGTATTTTTTTGGAATATAATAGAGATGGACCTTGGCCACACCCTCTCGAACCACAATATACTCATTTCCTACTCTATCGATATCTCCTATATCTACATTATCGGTTGTTCTTACATGTTTATGGATAACCTCGTCCCACGGAATATTCAGAGATTCACCTGAATATTCTCCACGGAGCTCAAGCCCTGGTTCCTTAGCCATCAAAGGCATCCCCTCAACAGACTTTGGAGCAGCACCCTCCTCTCGACGCTTTTGTTCATCAGTCTCTTGTCTCTGAAATTCTGATGCTGACGGCGGAGCATCTCTTTCATAACGACTTTTTACTTCATCCTTAGTCAATGCCGCATGCAGATTCTCACCGTCGAACCCTTGAATGTAATGCTTGGGTATATAGTAGCGCTTCTTGCTTACTAGGCCTTCTTGTGATTCGATGTAATCAGCAGCAACACTTTGCACCTTACCCAAATCTTGGTCGTCACTTGATTTGACTTTTTTATCGATAATCTTATCCCAGGGCATACCAACACTGTCTTCTGCATCGCCAGTAGAAGTAGTCGAAGGCGGGGCAGCAGTAGTATTAGTAGTAGTAGAAGAATATTGCGGAATATTATTGTCAAAATCAGGATGCTGTTTAGTGATTGTTGTTCTTCTCTCTTTATATTCTGGAGTTTCTAATTCGCCTGGCTCCGGTTCTTTTTCTTTTTCAAATTTGGATTTTATTTCATCTTTAGTTAATGAAACCCATAGACTATCACCGTCATATCCTTGAAAATAATACTTTGGAATAAAATAATAATTTCTGGACACCAATCCTTCCTTTGTTTGAATATATTCGTTTGTAATACTTTGAACTTTGCCTATATCTTGGTCGTCACTTGACTTTACCTTTTTGTCAATAGCCTTATCCCATGATATAATATCTGCCATCTTCTATACACAAACAATTTGAACATACAATTTAAAGGTTTAGAAAAATTTTATATTTGATTGAGCATCTTATTCTATTATTTATAATGGATCGTTTATTATCTCTTTCAAATTTCTTATCCAAGAAAGGTAATAAGCTTTCGCAATTACTTGAAATGTTAGAGCCACAATGCAGAAGAATGCTTCTTGTTCTGTTATAAAGTGGATCGAGAATTTCCAATTAAAGTGGCATATCTTTAGTACAGGAGGTATTTTTTACATTATTTTTCTTTTCATCTACAACAACCATTGGTTCACTAAACCTCAATGATAAATGCATTAGATTATCTTTCTATATAATAAAAATTGTTCGGAGTTGTGTATATCCAACTCTTTTGTAAGAGATGACATCTGTCTTATTTGAGGACTGAATATTTGTATTCTCTTGTACCGGTCATTATCTGAATGTACTAACATTATCACAAATACTATCAGATCATATAGTGAAGAAATGCTCGCAGCATCAAGATAAACTATTTGAAAGACATCATTCCTATTCCAATATCCATCTTTATTTATAATTGCTATTCCTTCAATATCATCATTTCCCGCTATAAGCAATTTCCCATCTTTTATATTAGTTAATATTGTGTCAGAATCAAATGAGTACCAGCGCCATGAATTAACATGTCGCTTTCCTGATGATTTGTAGATTTTCGATTGTTTTAAATAATCCCATACTTTTTTGATGTCGCTAACGGTTGCAGTTCTAACATTAACCTTCCCATATCTTCGAGATTTATTAGTACTATAATAGTTCCATTTCGATATCACATCAAAACCATTTTTTTCCATCATTAATTGTGAGGGAAGATTGTTTACGCCTACTATTGCAGATGCCTCTTTTGCTCCTTGTCGCTTTCCGTATGATAACATTTTACTTAATAATTCTGTTGCGATAGATCTTCGTCTATAATCGGGATTCACCCTAATGCCTTCAAGCCAGATGTTTCTTCTATTAGGACACAAAGAGACATGCGAAACTGCTATTACAGATTTTTTGGTGTGGTGTATTTCATTCTCTGCCACGATTAGAGCACTGTTTGATTCAGAATACCACAAATCCCATACTTGGTCTATATAATCTCCCCAATCAAAAGTATTAACGCAGAATTTAAGAACGTCTTCTTTGTCTGTATTTTTTGCAAATCTGAACTTCAATATAATAATATATATATCTTAAATAATTTAACCTAGAATGGCTTTAAAAATTTATTTACTCTTACTCATTAATCTTTTCTTCTAGAAATATTTATTTATATAAATTTGATAGAAAATTCACTCATCTAATGCTGTACCACAAATGCAAACACATGAAGTGGATGAAATTATTCTAGAAAATAAGATACTGGTCCTATGTATCTAGATACATTAATTATCGCGTTACCAAAACTTCTATTGCATATTCTTTAACCAAATTTAGAAGAGAATAAGGTCTATTCAGTTTATGACGGGGCTACAATGAAAATTTGTGTCCTTATGAGAAATATATCAGTGTCTATAATGAGACAAGTGGAGATAACAATGGGTCATTGACTAAATCTGAAGTTGCATTTGATAATTATAAGAGACAAATTGTCAGAACAAGGAAGAAAAAGAGAATACGAATAGCAGAAGTGTAGCAATACATCTTCTGCTCATTAATGCTTTATATTGACATCAACGTTGGCATCTGTATTTCTAATGTTTTATTAAGCAACTGTAGTCGTTTTCTTTCCATGTGCTTGCTGGTTATGCTCTTGAAGTAATTCCTTCGAATCAGAGGATGTATCGCAGGATAAGCATTTGTGATTAAGTCCTAGTTCTGTGGGTGTAGAGGCAGGTTGAGCTGTTGAATTGCTTGTACCTGTGGACCTTCAGC
Organism: uncultured Nitrososphaeraceae archaeon; assembly: GCA_963733025.1. GTDB lineage: Archaea > Thermoproteota > Nitrososphaeria > Nitrososphaerales > Nitrososphaeraceae > JAJNBK01. Next base: position 436,909 of record CAVTCE010000033.1, read on the forward strand.
TGTAGAGGAGATACATATATATATATATATAGATGGATAGATAGATACGCAGAAAGTTATTACGATCTTTAATATAAAGGCTATTGCAAAGCATATTCATCTTCTGTACTTATCAATCAATTTGCGTTATTATATTACAATAAAATCATAATTAATGATTCGCCAAAAAATAATTCATCTTTAGCATTAATTGCAGTAGCAGAATTTGTAACCATTATACAATACCTTTATTGAATAATTCTTTTTGTTTATTTGAAGACAAATACCTGCAGAACTTCTACAGGATTCAAGTTCTTCTTTGACTATGTAAATCCATTTCCAAATAAATCATACCTAGTTAATTTCCCACTATTAATAGTTGAAGCATTAGTTAGGAGGTGTTTTATACATTTAAAGACAAACGATTATTATTTATACCATCCAACAATATAGTGATATAATAGAGCATAATTGTCTTTAATTTCGTAGATTGTGGGGATAAATGTAAAAGAGATAACTGCAAATAATAATACTATTGACTTTAAATTCATATTCAAGTTAGACGAAGTACTTCTATACTAAGTTAATTGGTAATCTAATAAATAAAGGCTAGAAGTATAAGAAGGCAGAGAACCGTTCTCTTTATAATGAAGATTATCAGAGCTAGATGGATTATCAATGGCATTAGAAGTAATTAAAAGAATAATGATAAAAATAATCCTTTTTGGTGCCCTATGAATATATGATGGGACTGTATGATACAGCAAGCCAGAATAATAGTTACAACAACTGCATGCACTATTTTTTAAAAATCACAACACATGTAAAGATACTTAAACGCTGTTATTATATTCTAACAACCAAACAACAATGGTGAATTATAAAGTCATCTTAGACATGGACCCCGGCATAGATGATGCAATAGCTATTATTATAGCACTACAGTCTGTAGACATTGAAGTTCTAGGAATCAGTACTGTAAATGGAAATATTGGTTCAAGACTTGGTGCGCTTAATACTCTGAAAATATTACATGCATTAGGCCGGTCAGATATCCCAGTTTTACAGGGAGCAACAAAACCTCTTATCAAAAGAAGAACAGTACGTCCAGAGTGTTTCCATGGCAAAGGAGGCCTTGGGGGATTACGGCTAGAATTGCCTGAAAATAAAAAAATGCTTTCAAAATTAAAACTATTAGATTTCATAGAATATACTTTAAAGAATTATAAAAAAGGCGAAGTTTCAATAATTGCTACTGGACCATTAACTAATATTGCGAAGCTGTTTACAGATGACAATTCCTCCTCTGTATTGAGTAACCTAGGGGAAATTTCTATCATGGGCGGTGCCTTTGGATTAGATATGAAAACTTTTGGTAGTTTCACCAAGTATGCAGAATTTAATTTCTATTGTGATCCAGAGGCAGCAAGAATAGTACTTGATCAAAATCCTAACCAGAATCTATATCGAAAGGTAGTTGGTTTAGATGTCACGTCTAATCCGTTATGTGCAGTGGGTCCTGAACTTGTCCGGCATATAACAAAAATTAAAAGCACAACATTAAAAACAAAAATTACTGCTTCATTACTAGCTTTCGCAATGTCTGTACGTAATACTTGTAATTTGCATGATGTTTTTGCTGTAGCAATGTTAGAAAAACCATCTTTATTTAAATTAAAAAAAGGACGCATTGAAGTAATTTTAAATGGCATGATGCGTGGACACTCAAAGTTTGTAGAAGATAATGCTTGTTCTAATGATATTTTGGTTGCTGCAGATGTCAATGAAAAAGAATTCAAAAATTTTTTGTTTCCTCGTCTTTTGAAAAAGTGATAATTACATCGAGATTGCTATTTGACAAATCGTCATATTTTGCTTTTTATAAAAGTCCTTTAATGATTAAGATCGAATCTTTGGATGTTTAAAATGATTGACAAACAGTAGTAGTTATCATCATTATCATTGCTGAAGATATCTATATGCAACATTCATAGGAACATGAACTGTTATTTTATCTATGTTTCTATCATATATAGCATAAATTGATCCAAGGTCAATTTCGTTAAAATCCAAGTTAATTATTCCATTGCTTACTTTGACATTCTTTGCTATCATCAATGGAATATCAATTCTTGTCTGTGTCTGGTCAATTTTTGTAGGATTAACATGTATTTTAATATCTGAAGCAATTATTTTAAAACCTATCAACTCATATGTTAAGTTAGCAATATTGTATTCAGCTGACTTGTATTTGCTTACCGTATCTTGCTTTATTTTCTCATTTGGAAAAATTTGATTCGCATCAAGGTCAACTGTGAATTCAAAATTTCCTAACTGTTTTATTAAATAGTCATAAGTATTAGCTGTAATATATGAAGGATTAATCTTAGTGTAGGCTTCTTCTTCTTCTGTTCCTGCTGCTCTGCGTATACCGATGATGATGCACTGTATATACTAGAAGATGAAGAAACTAATATTATAAAGCACAGTAAGAACTGGATGGTAATTACCTGCATATATATATGCTATAAAAATATAATATATTAACTAATTACAAGTCTTTTTGTGATTGTATTAAAGACATCTATCAACAAGGTCAATCCCAATGGCAGCATGATACGATACTTATACTGATAATGACACAATTGAACTTTTTATATGAATCCCCCTATGAAAATGGTTCAAGCAGACAAGAATGCATTTAATTGATTGGTTAGAGATCTTTGTTGTCTTAACTTGTTCAGTCTTTTTCATCCTCAAAGTTGATTTGTTAGGAGAGCAGTACAAAGGGTTTAATCTTGGATCAGCCACATCTACGCAGAGCAATATTTATGAAATTAGATTTATTTGAATCCAAAATGATAACTAGGTATTCTGAAAAATTAGGACTGATGAGAACAAGAGAAACTGTAAAAATGTCCATTTCCATGAGACAGTAGGTCATCTTGTTCCAAGTGATCATCTAAAAGATAATCATCAGATATAATGGATTGTACGTTCGAATCTGAGTAAAATAATAGGAGAAGCACCTCATTATATTCTTGAATATGCTTGTACTTTGAAAATAATACTTCTTACGACTTATTACATAGTAGTTAAATAATACTTAATGCTAAAAATAATCTAGAGTCATAATATGAAAAAAGAGTCAAAGCAAGGTGAAAAATGTGAACTAGCCAATATTTGGGAGATACTAGGAAGAAGGTGGTCTCTATTCATATTAAAGAATCTTAGTACGAAAGAAGTCATACGCTTCAACGAATTGAAGCGATTATTGTCCGGTATTAGCAGTACTGTATTAGCAGATAGGTTATTAGAGCTTGAACGTGAAGGTCTTATTTCCAAAAAGATCTATCCTGAAATTCCGCCAAGAGTTGAATACCGTCTAACCACAAGAGCAAAAGAATTAGAAGTCGTATTAAAGGAATTAGGAAAGTGGGCTAGCCGATGGAAATCACCAACAATTACAAAAACCACGGCTACATCTTCTATATAGACATGGAATACATTACCATAGTCAATAAAGTGCAAACAAACTAAATGGTTAAGAAAAACCATTAACGGACGATAGTAGCTGTATGATATGGTTTATTATTATTATTATTATTTTTATTATTCTCCTTCTTCGTCCGTTCTGTGTTTACCAGTATATTATCACTATATGCCATATGAATAAACCGGGTGAATCGAATTAATACAATAAGCATTAATCTATTACTACATACATTTTATATATTTATCAAAGGTCTTAACTATAGGATAACATAGTAATAGCCAAATTATAGCGTATAAAATTTAAAGTCTGAAACTATAATTGTTAGTCAAGTTCAATTTTGAACTATTGTCTTATATACGTCTTATATACATCAATATCGTATAATTATTTGGCAAATAATACGCAAAATATAAAGACTGAGATAATTCATGGGGTTGAGAATGTAATAGATGCAGAATTAAGATGTTTCTTTGCAAATAAGAAAATCGATACTTGCATGAATTATACACGACCACCATTAGCCATTGAAATTGAACCAATAAAGAGAGCTTTTCTTGACGCTAAAGCTAGAGGTGTAAGATTAAGATATATTACTGAAATTACCAAAAGTAACATCTCTTACTGCAAAGAACTAATGGGAATGGTTAATGAGCTTCGACATTTAGATGGAATTAAAGCCAATTTTATGATAAGCGAAACAGAATACCTTGCTCCTGTAATTTTGTATGAAGAAGGAAAAATAGCATCACAAATTATATACAGCAATGTAAAGGAAGTTGTCGAGCAGGCAGCAATATATCTTTGATACTTTTTGGGCTAAGTCAATTCCAGCAGAAGAGAAAATAAAAGAAATTGAAGAAGGAATAATACATTATGGGACAAGGGCAATAGAGAATCCAGATGAAATTATAAAGGAGATTTCCCGCCTTACTGCTAGCTCAAATAAGCTGGACACCTGCTTGAATTCTGGTGGGATGCAATATAGTTACAACCATTTTTTTGATATAAAGAAAAGATTACTAGAAAGACAAAAGCAAGGAGATCACAAGGGTATCAGATACATTACTAATATAGAACATGATAGCCTACAGCTAACGAGGCTATACCTAGACCATGGCATTCAAATAAAACATCTTAAAAATCTACCTCCGGTAAGTTTTGGGATTTCAGATAAAGAGATAGCACTTACAATAGAAAAAATGGAAAGTGGCAAACTAATTCAGAGTCTTTTAATTAGCAATGAACCTGTATATGTAAAGCATTTTACTTCTATGTTCGAAGAGCTATGGAAAAATGGGATTGATTCTGCTGATAGAATAAAAGAAATTGAAGAAGGAATAGAACCAGAATTTCTTGAAGTTATTAATGACCATGAAAAAGTAAGTCAGATTGTTGTAGACTTGGCAAAATCGGCAAAGAGGGAAGTTCTACTCCTTCTTCCCAGTAGTAAAGGAATGGTGAGACTGGACAGATTGAGAGGCATCGATTATCTCATAAATGCATCACAAAATGGTGCAACGATAAATATTATCTGTCCCTTATCTGAAGAGAATTCAGATATTGTCAAAAAAATATCTCAGAAGGCACCTAATATCAGAATTTTAAATGGTAATAATCATGCATATGGAATGCTCATAGTTGATAATACCAAGTTCTTGAAAGTAGAGATCAGAAAACCCGATTCTGAAATTTTTTCAGAAGCAATTGGCTTTGCAATATATTCTAACAGCAGACATAGCGTGGAATCATTCAAATCATTTTTTGAACTGCTTTGGAATGAGCGTAAGCTAAATGAAGATCTGAACAGAGCAGATGAAATGCAGAAGGAGTTTATCAACATAGCAGCCCATGAGTTACGAACTCCTATCCAACCAATACTAGGCTTGACTGAAGTTCTTCATGGTAAAATAAAAGACACCAAACAGATTCAATTATTAGATGCAATTCTCAGAAATGCAAAAAGATTACAACAACTTACAGAAGACATACTAGATGTTTCAAAAATTGAAAGCCAGTCATTAAATCTAAATAAACAACAATTCAATATAAACGATATAATATCAAATGTTGTACAAGACCTTCCAAAACAGATTGAAAAAGGGAATAATAGTAATAGTAATGTCAAATTATCCTACAAGCCTACTGCTGATGATAAATTAGTAGTAGAAGCCGATAAAGCTAGGATTGTCCAGGTTATCTCTAATCTATTAGGTAATGCTGTTAAATTCACTAAAGGAAAAGGAAGTACGATAACCATTACCACAGAAAAGAAACAAAACCAAGAAGTTATTATTAAAATTAAGGATACAGGTACTGGTATAGACCCAGAAATATTACCAAGACTATTCTCAAAGTTTGCTTCAAAGTCTTATCAAGGTACTGGATTGGGATTGTATATTTCTAAAAGTATTATTGAAGCTCATGGTGGGAGGATGTGGGCTGAGAATAATAATAATAATACAGACGGAGAAAAAGGAGCTACCTTTTACTTTACTCTGCCAACTATCAATAGACAACTAAATGTAAAGATTACTGATCAATAATAATGAACAAGAGAATATTGATTGAGATGACGAACCTGATATTACCTCAAGTTTGAAGATGGGTTTAGAATATAATCAATATGATAAGCTTAAAGTTGATACATTCAATGACTCGGTTCAGGCATCTATGAACCATATCAGATTCCAAGAGAAGATTGAAAATATGCTTTATTATTTCAGTCTAGCCAAAACCTCTTCCAAGCTATCGCAGTAAAACGAATGATAAAAGACAGTCATCGCTTAATTACCGGTTCGAATCACGATGAGTTTGTCTGTTCCCGACTCTGCTCCCCATACCTCGCCAGGCCGACCCAGAATTTGACGTATGTTGGCCTCAGGGCTTGGTAGCGAAAACACTTTAAAGCTTTCTTGAAAAGGGTCAAAACGCAGCAAAGCATTTGCCGCAAAATCACTCACCCAGATCATATCTTGATCATCGACATAAACAGCATAGGGCAGCGGATTGTCTCCAGGCAGCCGCCACTCCTTCCATGTCTGCGTAGCCGGGTCGTAAACAGCTAACTGTCCTGCATTCCACTCGCTAACCCAAACACGGCTCTGCGAATCGGACCAAACACGTCGCGCCCCCTGGTCAGCTGTCGGTGGCTCTAGCATGGTAGCGGCTCCAGTTTCTAAATCAAGACGAGCGATGTAGTTTCCTGCCAGTGAGGCATAGTAAATGGTGCCATTCGGTGTGGTCGCAATGCCATAAGGTCCCCGTCCACGAGGAGCCTCAAATATCTCCACTTGACCATCCTTTGGATCCAAGCGGCCGTAAATCCCACTCTGTCCGGTAAACCAGAGGACGCCATTCTGGTCGAAGGTTGCGGTGTTTAGGTTAGCGAAGCCAGTGTCAGCCGGCAGTGGAAAAATCTGAACCTCTTCTGTAGTAGGATCAACACGTACAATGGCATTGAGGCCACCATCTGTAATCCAAGGTGCACTATCGGGTCCGACAATGACACCGTGCGGAGCCGAGCCCTGACCCAGGGAAATATGATGCGTTTCGTTAGTGGCTGGGTCGAAGCTTCCCAATTCACCCGACCCCTGAGATGTATACCAGATAGTTCCGTCTGGGGCAGGCGCTACGTCGTGCGGTCGCGAGCCAGTGGGAACAGAGAATTCTTGCAGTACCGGCTTGGCAGATGGAGGCGTTGCAACAGCTGACGTGTTTGCTTTAGCGTCAGCTGGACCACCATCTGTTACTATTGTTGATCTATTAGTAAGATCAGTAGTAGTGGCATAGGCTCCAATTGTTGTTATCGTTATATCATGAAGAAATATTAATGGAATCAGCACTATCATAGTTATTCCATAAAAACAAGCTTGTATTGTTTTATCTACCATATCATAGTTTAATCATTGTAATATTTCATATTATCGAAAAACATTGGCACAAACCCAATTTAGACAACAAGAAAAGAGGAGATATTATTAAAGTCGGATAACTTTTATTGAATAATATGATATGTAAGGAGTTTTTACTAGTTTGTACCAGATAGGTAGCACATAGCAAAGATAGGCTTTAATACATATCCCAGTCATTTATCGTCTGTATTGATGCAACTCAAGAAAATTCGTATGTTATTAATTGTATTGATTGCGACAATTATCCTAAGTACCTTGACATTTTACGGTCCAGTTATTCAAACAGCATATGCTCAACCAACTATTAACGATCCTAATCTAAACGCAGAAGCAGTAGTAGCAGGTCTCTCTTTTCCTACCAGTATGGCATTTCTAGACGAGAACAATATTTTGATTTTAGAAAAAGAAGGCAGTGTTCGTCTTGTTTCAAATGGTGTTTTACAAGACACACCAGTATTGCAAATTCCTGTCAATAGCCAAAACGAAAGGGGCTTACTTGGTGTCGAAGTTGTAAACGACAGTACTATAACTGCTGGTACAGCGCCAAACGGTGTTAGTTTGCAATCAACAGTTTTTCTATATTTCACTGAAGAAGGAGGAGAAGATGGGGAATTAAGGAATAGGGTGTACAAATATCAGTGGAACGGACAATCACTTGTCAATCCTACCTTGATTTTAGATCTTCCTGCCGGACCTGGAACTAATCATCAAGGAGGAAAATTAATTGTTGGTCCAGATGGTTATCTATATGCTATAATAGGAGAATTACAGAGGGAAGGACAACTTCAGAATATCCAGGGGGGACCTAATCCAGACGATAGTGGAGTAATATTTAGAGTGAATCCACAGGACGGATCAGCAGCAGGCGACAATCCTTTCCAAGGCGATCCATTGAATCGATATTTTGCATATGGTGTTAGAAACAGTTTTGGTATGGCCTTTGATCCTATTACAGGTATACTATGGGATACAGAAAATGGAGAAGAAAGTTATGATGAGATTAACATAGTAAATCCTGGCTTTAACAGTGGTTGGAAAGCTGTTATGGGACCAATATCCGCAGCAGGAATTTCTGAGAATGATTTAGTTCAATTTCCAGGTTCTAACTATGCTGACCCTGTATTTAGTTGGCTAGAATCCTTTGGAATTACTGATATAGAATTTCTCAATTCACAGGGGCTCGGACAAAGGTATGCCAATAACATTTTTGTAGGAGACATAACACAGGGTAATTTGTATTTCTTTGAAGTTAATGAAAGCAGAAATGGACTGAACTTCAATACTCAAAGTCATCCAGGTCTTTCAGATCTGGTAGCAGATACAGACGATGAGTCTTCATCTATAATGCTTGGAACAGGTTTTACTGGTATTACCGACATAGAGACAGGTCCAGATGGATTTCTATATGTTCTGACACATGATAGAGAAACAGGTGATGGAAATCTCTATAGAATAGTGTTAGGAGCATCAGGAGCTCCTGATACTACTACTCCTCCAATAATAGAAGAAACACTGCAAGAAGAGGAGGAAGAGGATGAAGAGTAAGACTAGTCCTTCTTACAACTAATAAGAAATACGTTGCTATCTAATAATAAAAAATCGCCTTACTTACTTCCCAAAGAAAGTTGGCAGTGGACAACTACTCCTAACTCGGCCACACCTATGGTACGTGTGATTTTCAGGATTTAGCGGTGTATTCTTTTGCCTTGTTGATTTACAATTTGGTCATCGAACATAATCAACCTGTCGCAATAGAAATACTTGGAGTTATTATTCACATAAAGAATTAACCGGTGTCAACTAGAAGTCAACTAAATAAATAAATGAATAGTCAACTATCAGACGCCACAGCGCAAGAAAACGATCAACGAAGTTTACAGTGAACTTGTTGATCAGAATTACAGAGTCAACATTCACTTCCATCTGAGCAAAAAGATTTCATGCAAAGAGTATACAAGGAGTTCATGCAATAATACTTGTGCAGAGATAAAGGTGATTAACTTTTGAAAATAAAGAGATTATGTAAAGATGCTTATTTATGGAGTTATAGGAGATAATGAAAATTAGTTAGTACAAAACAAGGTCTGTCTGGGAGCACAAACAAATGATGTAGGTATATCATGTCAAGAGCTTATTTTAAAAGAAACTCATCACATTGTTTAGTAGATATATATGAGAACAATATTACCAGATGCTCTATATATATAATTACTGTTTAGTGGTAACAAGTTGAAATATGAGATAATAGGGTTACAAACTGCTATCAGATGATAACAACAGGTTTAAGATTTGTCATTTCTTTATACTATATTACTTATACAAAATATGATGATAAATACTAGATACTAGACAGCAAAGAGAAAGACTTTTTTTATAGCTATCCAATCAAGACAAAACTATGCATCCCACAGTTACCGATGGAAATATCGAGGTTGTTGGAATCCACAATTTTCCTTGGATAGTTGAAGATAATTTGTACAAAAATTGGAAATAAATATATCCATTAAAAAGAGATTAAAAATTCGGTAGCAGGCATACTACTACTAATACTACTCTTGATAAAGATTTAACCAAAGTTTTTTCGAAGTATTATAGAATGAGTTCAAATATAAGTCGCAGACCAATAAAGGCATATAGATTAGTCAATATACCATAGAGTAGAGCTGGTGCTGATAAACCCGCAGCTTATGCTGTTATATCATTATTAGATATCGTAATCTCTAGAGTAATTTTATCTCCTGTTTTTATACCAAGGTCTTCATATTCTCTTGTAGTCATTTTAAAGGTGGTAGATCCTGATGATATATTATTCCTATCGCCACGAAATGCGCCTTCTATTGCATCAGATATTTTCTTTGGTAAATTCTTCAAATCGTCTAAAGAAGTAATAGGTATGGCCGCCACTCCAAAAGGATTTTCGGGGAATCCTTGCTGTCTTCGAGTGGAAGTAAAATCACCTCTGGTATCAGTCAACACAACGTAAACATAAGGACTACCATCTTGAGAAGTCTCAATTTTTGAGACAATAAACTCCTTCTTCATATATATACAACAATCTAATCCATTTACACAAATATAGACCTTATTTATTTAAGATATTTTAGCCTCTTCTACTAGCATATTTTCGAGAACTCATTCAGGCAATGATCATAATATAGATCATAATATATGCACTTTCCATCATATAATAGCACGATTCAAACTTTCTTATGTCTTGAATCCTAAAGCAATCAAAGATATTCCATAAATAACTATGCTCTAATGATGGTTTTAATTAAGAAATGATGTAATCAAATCCTAATAGTTCATATCAATATATTTTATTTTATTGTTTGAATTGATTTTTATGTATTTGATGAATTTACCTTCTTTTAGTGGAGGTAGTTAAGGTATATTGAACCCATCTACCAGCAAGGTTCAAATTACTCTGAACCCTTCCGACTGTATCTTTGTATTTCTTGTAAATTTTGTATTCTAATTGAATCTAATAATAATAGACAAGAAATCGTAGTTTTGAAAAGCCGCAACTATTACAATACTGAACCAACCTCCGATACCTCCAAGCCTCCAGTCATAACCTTAGTAATAATATTGTGATTCAGAGGTTAGAACGTAATGGAGGTATAACTTTTGTAAATTATTTGGCTGAACTAAAAGATTTACAGAATAGAAACCATAAGTGAAAATGCATAAACTGACTCTTCTCATAGCTTGACACTAAATAAAACCCAAGCTGCAGGCCCAGAAGGAAGAAAGCAAGGGATAAAAAGCTGACTCGTAACCATTGACAATTTACACATAAGAAAATCATTTGGCACTCTACTGAAGAATGGCATAGGTTTTTTGTCAAGATATCGCATGATAATCGCCTGACTTGAGCTATATCAAGTCTATGAAAGCTTTAAGATATGTAGCACGTAGCAAGATTGATAGTAGCAGAGGAGAATGATATGGATACTTTTGAAAGTATATCAACAAAGCTTGAAGTAAGGGAATTCAGTCCACAGGATATTCCGTCGGAAATAAGATTAAAGATCCTTGAGGCTGCTAGATTAACAGGCACTGGTCTCAATACTCAACACTGGCGATTTATTCTAGTGGAGAACAAAGACAATCTCAAGAAGCTGGCAGAGGATAGTACAAGCGGAGGATGGGTTGCAGGCGCCAATTTTGCAATAATAGTTCTGACAAATCCAAAATATGGTTTTCATTTGATTGATGCGGGAAGGGTACTACAGAATATGCAATTGACAGCATGGAATCAGGGTGTAGGTTCTGGGCTGTTTACAGGAATAAGGGAAGAAAAACTTCGAAATGACTTTGTAATCCCAAAAGAGCTTAGTCCTTCGATCATAATAGGCTTTGGATATCCGGCAAGGGAGTTGAAAGGTAAGAGAAAGAATCGTCTGCCACTTCACGAACTAGTATACTATGAAAAATATGGGAGTTCCAAAAGATAATACGAGAACGGGAGATATGCTTAGCCCAGTAAAAATACCATTATTTGTACGTGATGGTTTTGACAAGAAATCACTATAACTATTAAAAACCATTGTACCAAAGGAATAATGATAATGAAGCAATTACAGTTAGTATTAATTCTATTAGTTGTCCTTACACCTCTTTTTATACTCTTGCAACCCTCAGAGTTAGCACAAGCGCAACATCATGAAACGACAACGACAACGACAACGACGTCAATACCAACAATAATGACGATTTCAAGTGTTAGCAACAATTTTAACAGCAGTTCCAATATACAATCAATACAAAATACGACAGTGGACTACTACAACAATGCTTCAGGATATCTTGTTTATCCTGTTTTGAATCCAAATAACAATACTCAAAAACTTCCTGCAGTAATTATGATTCATGAGAATAGGGGGCTAAATGATAATATCAAGGATACTGCAGATCTATTATCTAGACAAGGCTATGTAGTATTAGCAGTTGATCTGTTTCAAGGGCAGGTAACCGCAGATCCCAATCGTGCTATGGAGTTATCATCTGTAGTAAGAAACAATCCTGGTATTGCTATTGAAAACATGAAGTCAGCAGTCAGATATCTTACTTCGCTTGAAAATGTTAATGGTTCTAGGATAGCCTCTTTGGGATGGTGCTTTGGAGGAGGTCAATCATTACAATTGGCATTAAATAGTGAAGACCATCCTTTAGCTGCTACTATAATATATTATGGTAATTTAGTAAATGACACAGCGGCACTTTCTAAGATAAAGTGGCCTGTCCTTGGCATATTTGGTGATCAGGACCAAGCCATACCTGTTGACTCAGTAATGCAATTTCAACAAGCTTTAAATGAAATCGGTGTGACAAATGAAATTTACATCTATCCAGGCGTAGGACATGCATTTGCAAATCCGTCTGGTGACAATTATGCTCCACAAGAGACAGCTGATGCATGGAAAAAGACACTGGCATTCTTAGACAAGTATACCTAGGTATTGTAAAACCATGACAAATAGAATATTGTACTATGCGGCAGCTGCAACTACTGCAATAGCTGGAATATTGCACCTTTCGTTAGTACCAGATATAATTGGAAGAAATCTAAATTCTGGAGTTTTTTTTCTCATTTCTGGAGTAGCCCAGATATTTTGGGTCATACCCATGCTAAAGCGATGGGGAAGAATCTGGTATTATATTGGAATAGCAGGTACTATAATATTGATAATAATGTGGGCTATGACAAGAATACCAGGCAATCCTATTACAGGTAGAGGAGGACCTATTAGTGAAATGGCTATTGCAATTGAAGTATTTCAAATAGCATATGTAGTGATAACAGCAATAATAATTGCTAAAGAGACCAAGAGAACTAGAAGTGAGACACAACATAGTCATACTGAATAATGATAAATCCTTCTACATGAATAAACTTAGTACTTTCTGTGAATGCTACAATTACTATCATACCACTGCTGTTATTGCTACCGCTCCCTGACAAATCACCAGCGAATAAGGTATTTGCTCGAACAATAACCAAACATTATGCTACTAAACTTTATGAGAAAGACATCTCTCTATCTATGTAGGACAAGGCTGCACCTCGAAACCACGTAGGTCCTTGCTTCAAAAGCTTTTTTACATTGTCTGAATAATATTTTGACAAGATATCCTTGAACTGGGAAGGAAGGACAGCGTCATCTTGTAGAGGGCGGGTTAGAATAATCTTGCCTTTGTATTTTGGATCATGATAATCAAGTGCATAATATGGTGTGCGGCTGCTTCGCTTTCAGGGATCATGGAAGAAGCTAGCAATATGAAAGATAGGCACCATCTTCATGTATAGTTTTTAGTTAAGTTAACAGAACCTAATTAACATTAAAATTCGTTTTAACCATATTTAGATCGATACCGCCTTCTTTGATCAACAAAAAAACATACCGTTATAGACTATGAAGTCTATCTTGATCTTGCAATGAAAACAGTTTCTTATACAACGTTAATTGTATTTGCAATATCTGCAGGGTTGATTATTTCAATCTCTAATACTCCCCAGATAGCAACAACAGCATATGCGCCAGCAGCAGCAGCAGCAGCGCAGCGAGCCGCAGCCGCAGCGCTGCCGCAGCAACAGCCATCTCAACCACCACCACAACAACCACCACAGAATGCAACAATATACACATTTAATCAAAAAAGTCTTCCTCCAAATGCTCCTCAAAACTGTGCCGCTTTAGCTAGTGTAGTTAGTGGAAAAGCAATTCCTGATTATAACCTATGTGATGTCGTTGTTTATCGTCAAGCACCAGCCATAGTCAGAAATGATGGATTTGTACTGAACAATTTCTCAGGTTTAGGTCATTATATTGAATTGATGCCGGCAGTACTAAACAATACTGGTACATTCAAAGGCAATGATACATCTGGTGCTACTGGGCAATCTTCTGCTCAAAATGCAAACAATATGTCAGTAGCATTTGGTGAATTTGCTTTGCTTGACTCAGAGGTCGTTCCAGTACAAAATGTCATGCAGAAGTATAATTGGACTCAAACTAGTTTACACCATCACATGCTAAATGAATTACCAAAGGTATTGTTCTTACATTGGTCAGTAACTGCAGGTGCTAATGATGTAATAAATCAAGCAAAGGAAATCATAATGCAGACATCTACCTATCAAAGTCAACAACCCCGTACACCAACATCGGCTGGACCTTAGCAATAAGGTAAGTTTCTTCCTTTATTTTTTTGAAATTACATAATGAAATCAACCACATAGAAGAGGAAAGTTAATTTTTCATATATATTTGCCTGCCGTAGAAAATTCCAACATTCTTTCAAATAACCTAACTCAATTTTGACTACAACGATAATTACAATCTAGAATTTCAGTTTCAATATTTCATTTTTATAAATTTGATGTCTTTTTTGAAAGTCTTTGCCATATAGTTCTAGATACGCATCCATATTAGCAGGCTGAACTTCCAATGCCAATAGTGTCAAAAATTCTCTTATTTGTTTATCATAAGTTAATGGAGTATATACAATTGCAGATAGCAAAAGATTAAGCTGGTTGCTTAAGCCAATGATATTGAAAGCATGTCCTAAAAATAATTTTGCATCAAGAAGGTCTCCTTCTAATGCAGCCAAACAAAAGTCAAACAATAGGTATTGTGTTGGATAAGTGCAACCTATTTTACGTAATTCGTCTAGACGTTTAGATGGCTTTATGTTTTCATTATTTGAATAGATTCCTTTTATGAAATCAGTTAAAAGATTAACAATGTCTCTAAAGCTAATTTTCTGTTCATCTAAACTGACGCTTTCTGCAATTCTATTATTATTATTCTGCAAAGGAAATTTAGCATCAATTTCTGCTTCAAGTTTATTATTAATAGGAATACTTTCAACTAATTCTAAAATATCGGATATATTAGGACCAGTATAGGATTTGTTCATGTTATGATTAATATATAGCACATCATCTTCATTTATATTGTTATATACTGACGCTCGTTATTTTTACATCGTATAACAGTAAATACAGAAGCTAAAGGATTGGGTCATCTATCTATTAAGTGGTAGAAGGATGAATATATATTGCATTTGTGGTTCATTTTGTATAATGAGTTTAACATAAGACCATGACAATAGCATATATGTTAAATTCAAGAAACAGTTATCACACACATAGCTTTATCGTGCTTCGATAATCAAATAGAAAAAACAAAGCAACTATACATAAGACAAAGATTGAATTGTATGATGCAGTAGCAGTAGATGAAGAACAAGAACCATAACTTTAGAAATCTTCTTATTTCTATATAGAATTGTATTAATATTATTTGGCAACAAACAATACTTACAATGGATGATCAAGAATATCTTTCACAACACTTGTTATGGATTGGTATCTCAATTGGTATCGTGTTTGCTATTTTATCATATCTACCATTTCCTTTTTCTATACCAATCGCTATAGCATCTTTTTTCATCATAATTTTTTATTTAAGAAAACAAGTGGTAAAAAGAATTAACAGTAGAGCAAGAACGTCTGCACGTAATAATAATACCGACCAGTCTTTAAACTATTATTGTATGGCTTGTGGTACAATACACAATGAGATTGCTTGTCCTAAATGTGGTTCAAAGATGAAAAGAGTCGGATCTTGATATGATCTGATTATATCTTTGAATTATTTGAAGTTACAACATTAGCTTCCACCATTCGCTAATAGTATCTGTTACATTGATTTTGAATTTCTTCAATATCAGAAGGTGATTTGTTCCTATTTATTTAGTTGTTTCATTGTTATCCTCCTTTTGTCGTTTTTCATAAATGACCATGTCTTTTTAAATTCTTATGCCAAATATTTTACTTTAAGGAAACCCTTTGAGGTCCAAAGGAAATGTTCCTGCTAGTCTTACTCCTGCATTAATCCTTGAGAAGAGTCCGTAATCTCTTCGTTACACTTTGCTTCCGGGGTGACTCATCTAAAAGAATGTATGCTCTAGAGGTTTTGTCCAATTTTTTCTCTGTCTGAATAACCATTATATTCTGTATTTGCAATTCTCCTTTCAATAACTTCATAGGTATCATTTCTTCTTGACGGCTATATGCTGAATTTCATACTGCAATAACAGCTCCTATTAGAAACACTATCAATTCAATAGCACTGGTAAATGTGTATCTAAGAATTCTTATATTTTTTAATATTATACTTGAGAGAAATCTCTATAGAGTATATATATAGTCTTAAGGAAAGATATCATATATATACATACTATATATATATATGTATATAATGCATGTTATTTGGATAGCATGAGAAGAGTGCATCTACAAAAGGAATTCACAGTTACCGACATTCAAAAGACGATGACTTATTTCGATTTACACAGTCGCGATAATAGACAAAATCATCTGCATTAATAACTTGACTTTAAGATTATCGATCCTACTCATATCTACAAGTTATATAGGCAGATTTTTATAGTCTCTTTAGATGACTAATGATTCTTTATATTGTTAAAAGATTTACATATTTTGCTATTATCGTATAATAAGCATAAGACTTAAACTAGCATTAAAACTTCCATTATTCAAAGATAATGATTATTGTTCCATTTGTATCTGTTTTAATATTAGCCATTTTAGTAACTAATTGTTTTAGTATTGCTACAAATGGAGAAACCGCAAGTGCAGCTGTTAGCGGAGGAAATCTTCAGTCCTATGTTGATGATTATGATAATAATAACAATACATCTAATAAAACTAGACGTGCAGTTACCAGCGAGTCTAATCTTCAATCCAATTATAGTCTGACTGATAAATTTGGAATAAAGAAGATGTATCCAACTAAGCCAGGTGGAATGGAGTGGTATATCGATATGATCAATCCAAAGAGCGATGGAATATTTTCTATCACGGACAACTACAATATAACTAAGCAAACGGATGGTTCGTGGCGTATCGATGCACCATTGGTTAGAATGAACGTAATTACACCTCCAGGTGCTGAACCATGGAAGAATATAGAAATCACAGGCTATGCGAAAGTAATATCAATGTCATCACCTAATATTACTACTGCTCTTGACTGGTCTGCAAGAGGTGGTAGACAAAATGCCGCTATTCCATGTGAGGGTACAGCCTTACATGGGGGATTACACGTTGATGGTTCTGTAGGTTGGAAAAAAGAGATATGGCAGCATGGTGGCTATACAGATGAACGGGCTAAAGCCAAAGTTACTGATCCAATCCTAGGAAGATGGATTGGTTGGAAAGTAGTAATGTATAACATTAACAATGATACTGCAGTAAAAATGGAATCATATATAGATAATAAGAATACCAACTACTGGGTCAAAGTAACAGATCTTGTAGATGAGGGTGGATGGTTTTCTAATAGTCTTGATAATATATTTTATAGTGCTAATTGTGGTAAAGCTAAAGACTATATCATAATAAATGGAGGACCTATAGCCACATTCAGATCAGACAATCTCGTATGGGACTTCAAAAAGCTTA
The DNA here is from genome assembly GCA_963733025.1 of uncultured Nitrososphaeraceae archaeon. Lineage (GTDB taxonomy): Archaea > Thermoproteota > Nitrososphaeria > Nitrososphaerales > Nitrososphaeraceae > JAJNBK01. The sequence goes on from CAVTCE010000033.1 coordinate 454,793, forward strand.
GTGTAAGGGAGATTATACCTGAAGAGAAAATATATAATCAACCATGATCTTTTAAAGATTTTACTTGGTTGTTACTTTCTCCTATTATCTTCATGTTGATGTTCGGAGACAGATGTCCATCACTACTCTTCGCTAAGATGCAGTTATATCTTCTTACGCTCATGATGGTCTATGTCTTCTCGTTCCCAATACTTTAGCGCCATATACAGCGCAGCAAATTGCTAACCTAGAACAGAGTGTGGTAGTTTCAAAACACATGTTTGTAGGTAATTTCACAATGAAAATCTTTTTCAGTTTGATTTAACAGGACAGGACCCGACTGATTCTTAATGGCTCATCATATGATGATTATAGTACTAAGACATTATCAAATAATGATGATGATGATCAAGAAGAAGAAGAAGGGAAACTACTATTAGAAGCACTTTTGGTAATGTCTTTGGAGAAATACAGATATGAAGTAGGTACTGGTGGTGGTGATTAACCCTATTATGTTTCAGTTGGTCTTGATATATCACAATAGTTAATTCTATTGATTGGATCTTCTTTCTTTCTATTATGAACACACTTCTACAAATGACATGGAAGGTAGTAATGGGATGTTGATGTCGGATATAACGGTAGATGCTCACATTCTTTACTCTAGGAGAATTTAATTAAACATAATTAACGATAGAAAAAGACTTTGAAAACCATATGTATATACAATGACAGTCAATGGGTTTTGCTGTATTTGCATGAAGTAGTAAAACGTTCCTTTTCGTTTACTTCTAAAAGACTTCTTTATTTCCTATTGCTGCCTGCTGTTATCCTTTCATAAATCCAATTGTAAATCGGCTTTACATATTATAGCTATTAGCGGATAAACCCAGCTTGTCATTGTTATAGATGTTCCTCCTTGATCAATATTATTTTCCAGTAGTCAGAATCATGTAAGTATATTCGCAATTGTTGTTATGTCTCCTTTTGACAATACTTGTTTTAGTTTATTTCAGTTTATGTTGGTTATCTGATGATATCGAAGATATGCTAATCCTGCTAAAATAAACCTACTATTACAGCTACTATTTTAATTACTTTCTTTATGGCATATCCAACGAGATGCTTGCAACAATCCTCCAATTAATTAGCCGATAGGGAACTCAATGAAGATAAATTGTTATGCATATCGCTACTACTAATAATCACATCATATAATGAAGTCTTCATTCTTTCTTATGCAATCATGTTTATTTCCCTGCATAAGTCTTCTTCTTCTTTGGACTCCTTAACTACTTTATAATTATTATTATTAAGTGATGTGTTCCATGAATTAATCCTTGTTAATAGGTTAATCATTTTATATTTGATAGCAGAACAACACCATAAGTAATGGTTCGGTGAGAAATGATTCTCCCTTTATGTTAATTGCATTAGTAGCCCAATTACTGAACTAAGGATAAATTTGTTCACCAGTATATCTATCTATAATTATAATTGCTTTAGTAGGACATGTCTGGGCTGCAGCAACTATTGTTTCAAAATCATCGCCAGTTTCTGACTCGACCCTTGCTTTTGGATTTATCATTTTATCTTTTTCAACTACAAATACATTTGGAGCAAGTACCTCACAACTTCCAAATGCCATGCATAATGTAGGTTCTACAATTATATGAAAACGGCCTTTTGGTTTACTAGATATATCATTTGTTGTATTAGTAGTATTTGTTTTTTCTGATTTAACATCAACATGAGTTTGAATCTTTTCCTTATTGCGTGCTATATTATCAAAAATTGCCACATTGTCGTATTGTCTTCTTTTATCTTTATCTGAAAGAATCTCAAAAGCAGCATTGATAGTTTTTATAACATCTTCAGCAAAAGGTGAACTATTCCTATCAGGATGATATTTCAAAGCTAAGCGTCTATAGGCTTTTCTAATCTCGCGATATTTAGCATATTGAGATACTCCTAGAATTGTGTAATAGTCTATATGATCATCAGTATCCAAACAGACAGCTATCTGTACAAGTTATCATATATTATACTTTTAGGGACATTCAGCTGACTGGTGTTAATATAGTCAAAAAGATTCATATTCACAGCTGACGTAAAAATGTCCGTTCATATATATATATCAGATTTTTTTGATCTGGTCTTGATATTAAGGAAATACCGAATATTTCATAATCCTTTATTTTTATCAATAGTATAATTTTTCCATTTTTTTACTTTAATTATAGTATCTCGCTGCTGAAAAGCTATTATTTAGCATAAAATGTTTCCATATTCTTAATTACTGTTATTTTATAGTATTCTAGCAAGGAACAAGAGGTTGAAGAAGAATTGAACGATCCTGATCCATCTGCAACAACAACAAATAAGGATTTTTGGCAACACTATTCTCCTACAGCTTGGATTGATATGTATAATGAATCTGTTAGGAATGTAGAAAGGATAACGGAGTTGTACAAGGAATCTGTAAAAAGCACACAAAGAATGATTGAATTGTATAAACAATCTATTGCAATCTCAGAAAGAATGATTGAATTGTATGAGGAAACCGCCAAGAATACTGAAAAGGTAACATACTTGTACAAGGAATCTGTAAATAGCACAGAAAAAATGATTAGATACTGGCAGGACCTAATTCAGAATCCTTGGTGGCCACCTAGAAAGGAAGGAGGAAAAGAAGAAGAACAACCAAAGGAAAAAGAAAAAGAAGGATAGATGGACAATAATTATATCGCATCAGACGTAGAGAAATCTAATTCAACTCAGAGTATACCACATAAAGCAACAAAACTAAAGAAGCAAGCAAAGGTTACTGTACTGCATGCTACATGGAGATAGAACAATTTAGACCCAGATCACCATGCAGGATAATCCTGCTATATCTGCATATAATTTTGAAACCAAGTCATTGCCCTATTGTAATGGATGAAGGTTCTGATGTTTACAGTGATACTTCTGCTGTGATAGGCCCATACGGAATATGTTGCCTATGTAGTCAAATAAAAAGAGAAGATGCATTGAATTTAATACACCCGCAATGTAGAAAAATTATAAAATTATTTACTATCATTAAGTATCGTTCAACCTTTAGCAAAACATAAATTGTTATATCTCAAACATCTTACAAGAAGCCATTTACAATGACTGTGTTACTTTCCGTAATTGATATATCTCTCTGCCGTCTGTTGTCCAGTTTTGATGGCACTAAAAAAGAAAGATATAGGCTATAATTTCCAGGTCTTAAGATAGAGCGTCTCTTACTTTTACCTTAGCCTTGTTAACTGTTTCGGAGCTAGGCTTACCTTCTGCATGCTCTTCTGAAGTCTTCGCTTTTGCTTCGTAATCTTGACCTATATTTTTTATCTTTTTTGCAATATCTGTCATGTCCTACTATCATTATAGCATACATATCTTAATAAGTTTACATTAGATAAAAAAGTGAGGTTTTATAATCACTATATAAAAGAAAGCAATTATTAAATCACAAAAAGCAATTGTAGGATACACTTTATCATTATTATTATTGTTCCTAATTTAAGAATAAATATTGAAAAGTAGCATATCTAAACTTTGACTTCTTCACTTGATCCAGTGAGATAGTTTTGGCAGCACTTATCTGAGCAGAAGAATAATGTATCTCCTCTGGTGGAGCTTGAGTATCGTACCCCTTCAACTCGCTCATCAAAATCCTTTCCGCATGTATTACAAAGTTTGACCATTAGATTATATCACAAATATATCTTCTTATAAAGATCTCTCTGTTAATGCTCTTATCCAAAATAGAAGATATATTTATCATTATTATTAAGAAGAACAAGTTATCTAGACTTCAAAGAACATGACTTAACAAGATATGCATACTCAGGCGCCTCTACTATTATATACATAATCATCATATCGATATTCACAGTATATAAGAAGCAAGAGGATAAAGACATCTTATAATGGCGATACTTAAAGTTTACAAAAGAAATTCGACATTTATGGATGTATCAAACCTAGTAGAAGAAATAAGCAGATTAGGATTAGTTGATGCTCTGCAAAAATACCATAATAAACCACTTGAAAAGGAAGCCAAGAGCATAGTAGCAGGGCCTAGTTTCCTACAGTTCTTAAACAAATTATTTCAAATCCAAATATCAGCTGGAGATATCATACAGTTTGAATCTGCAAATAACAGCAAATACTACATGCTCTCAGTAACTGGAACATGGGATGAGATAATCAGATTACAATAACCCTATTGCATAAGAGGAGCAGAAAAGTATTTGATATATGACAATCAGGGGAAGACTGCAATATTATTAGATGTCGCGTTGTCAAATTAACAACAACAACAACCTAGCACAATGACACAACGAAAAATACATACATCCATCCTACAGTCCAAACCTTATTAACAGATAATAATAATATTTAATATTCGTAGCTTTTTTTGCAGCCGCTATAATTTTGACTTATCCGTGATAATCATTACATCGCACTGTTCTGCATAATCTGCGGTAAATGACTACACACATAATGCCTTATTTAATACAAGCAAACGCGTCACCCGCAAGATACCTTCGTATATATATGTGTTACAAAGGAAGAAATGTAAAGGTAAATTTATAATCTAAAACTTATTTACTACTGCATTTTTATGAATATCACTAATATGGTAGATCTAATTTACGGTCGCGGCATAATTGATCTTATCCGTGAGATGCCATTTTATGTTAATATATTCAAAAATTATGCTAGCATAAAGCTTTTCCATTCCAAACCAGCAATGTATGGCTCAGTTGACATTATCAATGTCTGTAATTTACATTGCACTCACTGTTACTGGTGGTTAAATAGAAAGAATGAAAATAAAGATTTAACTGCAGAACAATGGAGAGAAATAATCAAAAAGACTTTTAAAAAACAACATATCTTTGTTGTAACTTTGGTAGGTGGCGAGCCAACAATGCGTCCTGACGTGATTCAGGTTTTCTGTGAGGAGATGCCCAAGCGAGTGTGTGTTGTTACAAATGGAACTTATCCTTTAAAGCGATTTGAAGATCTATACTTTTACTGGGTATCTTTAGATGGAACAGAGAAGGTACATGATAGTATTAGAGGAGAAGGCTCATATGCAAAAACAAAACAAAATATTCTCAACTATATTATAGGACAGTCAAGTCGCAAGGGTAAACCATCTTGGAAAGATATCTGGCTCACCATGACTATTAATTCCTTAAATTATAATACAATTGAAGATTTAATAGAAGAATGGGTAGGAAAAGTCAATAAAATTGGCTTTCAATTTCATACACCATTTATTAAAGGAGATCCACTTTGGATGCCATTTGGAGAGAAGAGAAATGAGGTTGTTGACAAACTTGTTAGATTAAGAAAGAAGTATCCTAACTTTATCATTAATGGAGAAAAGCAATTATCATTAATGAAAGGTAATTGGGGAGGAATTGGCACTACACCTGTTCAGTGTCCATCATGGGCTATACTCTCATTAGATCATATGGGAAGAGTAAAGCAACCCTGTTGTATAGGAAGTTCTGATAGCAAAGCATTAAAGCCTATTTGTGAAGAATGTGGCCTTGGTTGTTATTCAGTGCTTGTTGCACAAGGGATTACTGGAAATTCCTGAGTCTAGAATCCATATATATATTTTCATCTAGTTATACAATCACTTAGATGCAAATTAAAAATAGATTCTATTATAATAAAATTTTTATAATTATCCATTCTCGACAGCTGTTATTAGCAATAGAGGAAAAGCCCCAAGCAGAGGTTTATTATAATATCTGACGCAATTACATCTCTATTATTATTATTTGCATTGACCATCAATAGATATACTGGTCAGGATGGTCATGTTGAAAAATAGCCTTCATAAGATTAACACTCGTACTCGAGAAGGTTCGATGTGAGAGTTTTAATTGTGTTCGAATAAAATAATAAGGAAATTAATTATATCTTTATTATCATAGAGCGTGCAGTTGTTGGGTGCAATTATGTTGTTGTCGAATAAAGAGAGAGAGAGAAATACATCTAAATCATTGACAGCAAATTATATGAATTATCACTGACTGTTTGCAGCCTGCATTCTTCGGACTAATTGGTACGTATTGTCATGACATTGACATTTGCAAATATTTGTTGTTTTTGAACCAGTATTACTCTCTATTATTATATCTCCTTCACATAAGTCATGCTTGTTTTGCACACAGTTTTCTGATTTATCCACATTTTGTATTATCTTTAGTGAAATTTAATGGTTATCTGTCACAATATAAAATTAAATTTAGTAAATATCGTTACGAGATTTTATGATCTAAAACAAATAATCGAAAATGAGAGCTAATAAACTAATGGATAATTCAATAGCATATATATTTCTCTTACTTTGGTTATCTAAATAATGGCTCATCGCAAAGGGAATAAAACTCATGCTTATAGTACACAGAGATCAGGAAGTAAAAAGTATGCCAAAGTTGAGAGACGCAAACGAAACAAGCCAAAGGCTTAGACTCTATCTCTCTCTTCTTAGCCGACGTAAAAAATCGATGTGGCCCAGATCACACAAGACAGTTTCCAAAATAAAAGTCAACAAAATCATAAGTGTTTTGTTTTTGATGCAAGATGCAATAAATAAATAAAATAAATGAATAAAGAAGAAGAAGAAGTTATCGGATATCTAAATAAAAATTTACATTTAATTATCCATATTTTGCCTACTCTGATATTTCCAACTGACCTGTTGTATTCTAAACCAGCGGATCTCGAGTAAATTTGTCAATATACAGAGACTACTCATGAAGTCAGATAGAAAAGAATATTTACTAAACAACTTGTGTATGGATGATTATATACATTATCTATATCTATGAGAAAATGAAAAATAATAAAATCAAGATTTGTTTTGTTGACAGCAAGTGAACCAAACTATGAACAATTAGGCAACAAGCAACGATTCTGTTTGCCTACGGATGAAATTATCTCTTCAAAATCTATCGTAAGATTTCATTATCTATATGTATTGCTAAATATCTTATCCCCAAGATTGATAAAGTTTATTCGTCTTTACAAGATCTTGTGAAGTGAATTGCCAGAAGTAGTCACGGTAAATAGCAAACTTGTAAAAGAACTTATTGTTCCACGCCTATCCTCATCGAAAAAAGGTGATAATGGCATTGTTCTTGTTGTAGGAGGAAACAAGTTTTATCATGGCGCACCTGTTCTATCTTCTATGGCTGCTCTGAGATCCGGCACAGATATTGTTTACACAGCAGTTCCAAGATCAATCATTGTAGCAGTCAGATCCTTCTCTCCAAATATAATAGCATTGCCATTGTCTGACGATAAATTAACTGTAGGTTCGGCAAATCGACTTGTTGCAATGATTCCCAAAAAACCTAATACAGCTGCTATCGGTATGGGTATGAGTCTAGCACGACCAGAGGCATTGCATTCGTTAATTAATAAACTAAATAGTTCTCGTACAAGGCTACTGCTAGATTCTTCGTCTTTATTGCCTGCTGTTCTTAAAGAAATCTCTGGAACTGATACAATCATTACTCCGCATGCAGGAGAATACAAACGAATCTTTGGAGAAAATGCAGGTGCAGATGAAAAAGAACGAATATCAAATGTCTACAAATATGCAAAAGAATATCATATCACAATATTACTTAAAGGGCAAACAGATATAATTTCAGACGGAGATCGGGTTGCTATAAACAAGACCCATAATTGCGCAATGTCGGTAGGAGGAACAGGTGACATATTATCTGGCTTGACAGCAGGAATATTAACAAAGATGAAGTCATATGAAGCATCTATTTTGGGTGTTTATTTCAATGGATTAGCAGGCAATTTGGCTTATGATCAAGTAGGTTTGCATATGGTAGCAACAGATTTGCTAGAACATATACCTAAAGCGATGAAACCTTTTGATTCAGTTCAGGAATAGGTTTTGAAAGCATAAGATGAATGGTTTCAGGGCTTGTGATTTGTTTAGAGTTTTGCATTATCTTGGACTCATAACCAATGCGTTTGAAAAATGAAGAAAGTAATAATGCCCATGGTAAAACTGGTTTGCCATCAGCTCTTGACTGGATGCTTATTACATTGTTTGTTTTGTCATGTTTTAAGTTTCCTGAATAACCAATTTTTAAGGCAGAATCTATAATATTGAATAGCTCGCTAATGTCGATCTCAAATATCTTTAAGCCTGATTTTTCAATTGATCTGATATAATGAGCTCCCAAGTCTGCCTGCGGATTGAGAACGTGATCTAATATACACACAGATAATTCATTTTCAATTAATTGTGCAAGCTGGATTGCCTTTGATGCAATAATTGGGTCTGTGTCAATTAGATGGTTAACCTGCATTGCATTATTCCATTCATTCTCAAAATTTTTAATATATGATAATCCAAAAACATCTATGGAAGCAAATACTGCTGCTTTCCCATTGCTGCTGTCGATTGATATCACGTTATTAGAATCTATTATTATTATATTATAAGATAAACTGCCAATTCTCAAATCAATTTCTGCAGGTAGTGAAAACAGATTTTCGTTTCCAATGCATTGATTTGGTAGAACTAACCTGATTTTTACCCCGTTTGTAATTGCTCTGATAAGTGATGATTTACATTGCGAGATGAGCCTCAGTCCCCATGCGTCGAGAATGCAATTTATTGAAGATCTAGCGCTACCAATCAGATTCTCAATCTTCTCAAAAGCAAGATTTGGATCGAGTACAAAATATCTTTTTTCTTCAGAACCTCTCGGCCGATTTCCTTCGTCACTTATTTTCTGTAGCTTATCTACAATTTTCTTCATATTTTTTACACGCCGTTCATGAAGATTGACTATTTCTCCAAAAGCGTCATCAGGAGGTATTGCACTACTTATCAATGGTTTTTTTTGAGAGACTATTGATAGTCTCTTTTTTTCCAGCCTCTTAAGAGTTGGATATACTTTTGTACGAGGTAAATTAGCATAGTATGCTATTTCACTAGCAGCAAGAGAACCTCTACCAAGCATTGTAAGGTAAGCTCTTGCTTCATATTTTGATAGACCGAAATCTTCTAAACTTCCAACAAGATCGCTGTTATTATTATCATTATTATTATTATTTCTATATTGCATAGAAAGTATTGAATACTATGTACGATTAAAGGTAAATGTATAAGTCAATTAGATTGTATCAAAATTAAAAAAAAGCTAAGCTGTTACCGTAAACCTATGTTACTATAGTTACAAATAGTTACGTCTATAGTCAATATTAATCTTAAGTCTGCCATATATCGCAGGTGAAAATAATACGCAAATTACATCAAGATCGGTAAATGTAGAATCGAAGATAGAAGGTCCTAGTAAACCTAATTCAACATATCAGGGAGTATCCATAAAACCTAGGATCGAGGCTTTGTTATGTAAAATAGATATACAAATAGTAAAATTCGGTCGTATAATAGAAGAGATTACGTTAATTGATGATAAGTTGTTAAAGAAGAGAGCGCTGTCTATAAAGGAAAATAATTCTCAATATTCTGCAGTCCTTTCGTTGGATATAGCCCATTCTAGGAGAATCATAAAGATATTATACTATTCAAAAATAGCCTTTGAGAAAATAAAAAATAAACTCCAAGCGATATCTAATTTTGGCGACATAGTTGATGTGCTGAGTCCGGCGATGACCGTTGTGAAGAATATTAGAGCGTGCGTTATTCCATGCATACCTGAATCAGAAGAAGAGCTAGGCATTATTTCTGAATTATTAGGATGCATCCTGATAGACGCGGGCCAGGTAGGAGGACACACAATAAATTTCAAGGTAGCTAATGAGGAGGCTGTACGTCTGCTGAATGAGGCTTCACTGGCTGCAGAACAAAATATTAAAAAAATATTCGTCGATATACAAAACTATCAATAGTATAATATAGCCTTATTATTATTATGGCGACGTTGTCAAAATACATAATGACGTATATGCTTTCTAACATTTGTTGTCTATATTTTTTATAACGAGAAAGTAGGTAGTGGTCATATAATGCATATATACATAGATAAAAGATAGGTAACTAGATCATTAAAGTCAGAGAAATTGCTCTTCTTCTTCTGTCTGCTGATTGCGGTATTTGATTAAAGATGAATGAATCCTTTTCCCAGTTGAGCAATGTATATATCTATAGCATTATTTAAATTATCAAAATATAAATCATTTATTTTAATAATGTTAAAGTTTATATTAATATATTAATGAAAACAGTCAAGAACATAAATTAAAAGAGTAATAAAAAAAGAAAGAGTGAATAGGATCAAAAGAACGCTGCGAAAAATTTGGTGCAAATTATTTTGTTTTTTACGCAACATAGATTTACAACATAGTAATTCAAAGCTGAATCCGATTCCATTTAAATGGTAAAGATATGAGTCTTGCTCCACAAGAATTAGAAAATAGTGCTAGTAAATATGCCGCCGAGGCAATCAGATTAGATTCTAGAGGTTCGCGAGGCATGGCTATCCAATCATATCAACGGGCCATTGAAGCTCTTGTTAAATTAGTTGAGATCTATCCAGAATACAAATTAAACAAGATCTATATGGAAAGGGCAAGTGCTTATCAAAATAGGATTAAATCATTACAAATGTCACATGGTCTTGAAGATGATGAAAGGACGAGCTCGGCTGTTAATAACGTTCATGATAGAGTACATCCCACCAATGGTAATGGCAAGACAGGTATCCAGTCGGATAGCCTAAAAAAACAAAACAATAGTATGGACACTTTAAAAGCTGACTTTGATGATCTTATAATGAAGGAAAAGCCGGAGGTTTCTTGGAATGAAGTTATTGGTCTAGATGATGCAAAACGTGCCATAAGAGAATCTATTGTATACCCGACTAAGCGATCTGATTTATTCCCATTGGGTTGGCCAAGAGGAATATTATTATATGGTCCCCCTGGATGCGGTAAGACATTATTAGCAGCTGCTGCTGCTGCCGAGATAGATGGATACTTTATCAACGTTGATGCAGCCGCAATGATGAGTAAATGGCTAGGTGAGGCAGAAAAAAATGTATCAAAATTATTTTCGATGTCACGAAAACTAAATGAAAATGAAAATGTTCCTGTTCTTCTCTTTATCGATGAAATCGATTCGTTATTGGGAACAAGAAACAGTGAAGTTGGAGGAGAAGTTAGGGTAAAAAACCAAGTCCTAACAGAGATGGATGGAATCAATGGAAAGTCAAAAGAATCGAAACTATATGTTATAGGAGCAACTAATAAACCATGGACTTTAGAAGCAGGCTTTCTTAGGCGGTTCCAAAAAAGAATTTATGTTACCCTTCCAGACATTGCGTCAAGAAAAAATTTATTTAATCAGTATACAGCACCATTGAAAAAAGAGAACAGCTTAAAAAATGAGGAACTTGCGAGGTTTTCTGAAGGATATAGTGCAAGCGACATCAAAGATATCTGCCAATCAGCCCAGCTAAGAGTAGTAAATGAATTGTTCGAAAGCGGAAAGGCCATGGATGTACAGACAAATCCTAGAGCAATTACTGTAAGTGACTTTAAGGAAATTTTCAAGATAAGAAAACCAAGCGTTAGCACAGATATGATTAGAGCGTATATGAAATGGAGTGATCAATTCAAGGCACTTTAACTAGTTTTCCTCTAGCGGATTTTTTTATTATCTATTAATATGATATTTTTTCTTCGCAATTTCTTCTCATCTCATCAAAGCCATTATCTCGATATATTTCCTTTGAATTGTTGTAACGTCAGAGAAGTGGTGCTTTCTATGTCATTATGAATTTAAACAAAGAAGAAGGCTGTTAACCGGAGTATAACATAGAAGTTATATTTTTGCTTTCTGATTTGCAATAATTAAAGTCGTGACCTTCTTCATCATGTCATAAGACTAGTGTTAGATTACTAGAATACTATATTTGAACTACTATATAAGCCGCTAAAGAGTATTGTGTCTCTCTCGCTCTCCCTCTCTCTTTCCGCAGGATGCCACTTTGGTTTTGGCGTTCGAATAAAAATGAATAAAATATAATACATGATATGAAAAGTTTTGTCTATCTATGTATATATGCCAAAACTGGTGAATTTTCCCATGTATTTTATATTTAATTCTATATTGTTTTTCTAATCTATTTGCTGCATTTCATTGGTAGAACAATTGCAATAATTCTTCATGCCCCATTACATTGTCTATAATAGAAACTACTTCGTAATTAAAAGGAGAGAGAGATTATTAAATTACAAAAAGCCGCAGCAGCAGATAGTTGGCATATTATCATAGACACTATTTCTAATCGTTGACTGCTCAGTACATATATATATTCTCATAATGACTCGTGTTAATTGCATTGAAAGAGGTGATTCCAATCGGTGCATCATTAGCATCGATGGCAGGCAGCAGGCGCACTAGCTCTATGGGTTGGAAAACAACATAGAGGAACTGATAAAATGATGGGCATATCGTCTGCTGTTAGAGCAGGCGCAATGGCCTTTCTAAAACGCGAATTTAAAATTATTATTCCTATTGCTATAGCGTTGACAATAATTATTAGTTTCACATCAGGAATTTCTAATGGGGTATCTTTTGCAGTTGGAGCGGCAATGTCGGGTATCGCGGGATTATTGTCATTAAAGATTACGGTTAAAGCAGCATTAAGAGCAGCTCAAGCGACTTCTCGTGGATTGGGGCCTGCTTTTGCCACCGCGTTCAGAGGAGGAGCAACGGTAGGTTTAGCTGTACCCGCAATGGCCTTAATCGTCATTACCGTTCTTTTCTTGATGTTTCCTGAACCTTTAACGATAGCTGGAGTAGGAATAGGAGCAAGTTTAATTGCATTATTCATTAGAGCTGGCGGTGGAATATTTACTAAAGCCGCTGACCTTGGAGCAGACTTGGTAGGAAAAGTGGAGGCAGGAATTCCAGAAGACGATCCGAGAAACCCAGCAACAATAGCTGACAATGTTGGCGACAACGTTGGCGACGCAGCAGGAATGGGATCCGATGTTTATGAATCCTTTATAGTTACACTGCTTGCAGCAATGCTGTTGGGAGCATTGGTGCTTCCCGATAGCTTAAAAGATGTCGCAGGAGAAACATTTTCTAACATCAATCTTTCGTTAATTAACATCTCAATCAATCCACTAGTTCTCTATCCCATTCTAATAGGAGCATCAGGGCTGATTGCATCTATCATAGGAGCATTGACCATTACCTCAAGGCAAATTAAAGATCCTATGAAGCCTCTAAATATAGCCTTCATAATTAGCGCGGTTATAGCAATAGTCTTGAACTTTTTTATGACAACTATGTTCTTTGGAAATACAATATTAGCCTACGCTCTCTTTGGTACAACTGTTGTAGGTGTGATATTGGTTCCTATCATTCAGAGGATTACAGATTATTTTACTAATTACAAGTATAAACCAGTCAGAGAAATTGTAGATTCGATAAAGTGGGGATATGCCTCGAATGTTTTGACCGGAATCACGATGGGTATGAGGTCTACAGGTCCATTTATGCTTGCTATTGTAGTAGTATTAGGTACTTCATATGGAATTATTTTTGGCATCACTGGAGATCCTTTAATGGGCATATACGGTACTGCAATGGCTGCTACAGCCATGCTTAGTTTAGCTGGCATAGTATTATGTATAGATGCATTCGGACCGATCAGCGATAATGCTGGAGGATTAGTCGAGATGACAGGTATGGGAGAAGAAAACCGAACTATCACTGACAAGATAGATGCTGTCGGAAACACTACAAAGGCGATCACAAAAGGGTTTGCTATAGCCAGTGCAGGTCTAGCGGCATTGGCAATGATTCAGGCGTTTCAGCATGAAGCAGACAACATCTTTCCAACAAAAGAATTCTTGTACTCTCTATCGGATGTAGGATTGGTCATAGGACTGTTAGTTGGTGGGCTGATTCCTTTCTTTGTAACTAGTCAGCTAATTACTGGTGTAGGCAATGCTGCATCGAAAATGGTCGAGGAAATAAGAAGACAATTTAAAGAAAAGCCTGGTATTTTAGATGGAAAAGAAACTCCTGACTACGCACGATGTGTAGACATTGCAACTACCGCTAGCCTACGAGAGTTATGGAAGCCCGCTCTGGTAACTGTAGCAGCACCTATTATAACAGGAATTATATTGGGACCAACTGCAGTGGCAGGTGTGTTGATGGGCGCTGTGGTCAGTGGACTATTTTTAGCCTATCATCTTGCTAATAGCGGTGGTGCCTGGGATAATGCTAAAAAATATGTTGAATTGCTTGGACAGAAAAAGACTGAAGCTCATGCAATAGCAGTAGTTGGCGACCTAATAGGCGATCCGTACAAGGATACGGCGGGTCCAGCTCTAAATACTGTAATCAAGTTGCTAAATACAGTCGCAATAGTATTTGTGCCAGTCTTTATTGCTATCCTTGCGATGTAATAAAGAGAGAAGAGAGAAGAGAGAAGAGAAAGAATAGTCAATATAAATATAAACGCAGGTCGTAAGATAAGAGTGGCTTTGGTATAATAAATGGAACTTCAAGGTAGATTTGATGCTAAGGCATTTGAAAATGAGATTCGGAGTTATTATTTAGATAAGATAAATCTGAAAAGTCTTTTGGAAAATGAGGTTTTTGATAATAATACTGATATAGTAAGTTATATCGAGGGTCCTCCCACCCTGAATGGAGAACCACATGCAGGACATTTAAGAGGACGTATAATAAAAGATGTCTGGTATAGATTTAATACTTTACAAAAAAAGAAGGTGATTTTTAGAGCTGGGTGGGATACTCAGGGTCTACCAGTAGAATTGCAGGCTGAAAAGGAATTAGGACTGACAGGAAGTAAAATAGATAATCTTAAGAAAGTTGGAATCGAAAAAATTGTTGAAACATGCAAGAAATTAATTTTACATTATAATGAGAAATGGGTTAGCGCAGACAAATTATTAGGTATGTCATTTGACTATGAAAAGGCATACTGGACTTTTTCTGACAAATATATTGAAAGAGAATGGCAATACTTAAAGAAAGCTTGGGAGAACGGAATCTTACAGGAATGGTTTAGGGTTGTTGCTTACTGTCCGTCATGTCAAAGTTCTCTTAGTAATGCTGAGGTTAACCAAGGATATGAACTAGTCGAGGATCCTTCTTTCTATTATAAAGTTAGATTAACCACAGAAGATGCGTATCTCATAGTATGGACAACCATGCCTTTTACAGTCGTTACAGATGAAATGATCGGAGTCAATCCAGAAGCTAAATATGTATATGTAAGAGTCAACAACAACAACAAAAACGGCGAAGAAGAACAAGAAGAAAAGTGGATTGTTTCAGAAGTACGATTGCAGGATTTGATGAAACAGTTCAGAATTTATCAATTCCAAATAGAGAAAACTATTTACGGTAAAGATCTTGATGGCAAGCATTACATTCATCCTTTACTTGATATGATACCAGAACTTGACAACTTGGCAAAAGATGGATCTATTCATTTTGTCGTAGCAGAAGAGTTTGTAGATGCGGTTGCAACCGGCAGCGGCATAGTTCATCTGTCTCCAGCAAACGGTGAAGTAGATTTTGATATTGCCACAAAGAGAAATGTGCCTATATTTGTACCTATAGACGATAGAGCTTTTTTTACTGAAAAAGCAGGAGAATTTAAAGATATTTTTGTCAGAGATGCTGACAGCATAGTAATTAAAGAAATGGAAGACGCAGGTGCTGCTATTAAATCAGGTACGATAAAACATCAATATCCAACTTGCTGGCGTTCTCATCACAAACTGGTCTGGATTGCTAGAAGAGAATATTTTTACATCATAAACAAACTAGGCGATCTGCCATTAGAAGCAGCACAGAAGGTAGAATATTTTTATGAGCCTCCAAAAAATAGATTTTCTGAAATTATAAAGGAAAAGGTACCGTGGTGTATATCAAGGGAGCGTATTTGGGGTACGCCTCTTCCAATTTGGTCGTGTCCTGAATGCGGCCACAAAGACCCATTATTCTCAAGAGATGAAATCATAAAAAAGGCAAGTAATCTTCCTGATGGTCCCAACTTTGAACTTCATAGGCCTTGGATTGATAGGATTGTAATAAAATGTGACAAGTGTGGTAGAGAAAATATGCAAAGAGAACCTTATGTTCTAGATACATGGCATAATAGTGGTGGAGCGCCCTATGCTTCACTCAGCGATGTCGAATATCAGAATCTGATTCCTGCTTCCTTCCTAACAGAAGGAATAGATCAAACAAGAGGTTGGGCATACACTCTATTAATGGAAAATGTGATATTGCAACAGCGCGCAATTGCGCCATTTCAATCGTTTCTATTCCAAGGACACGTGCTAGATGATAAAGGAAATAAAATGAGCAAAAGTATCGGAAACGTAATTGATGCATCCAACTTACTCAGAGAAAATTCTGTAGATTTGGTCAGATTTTATTTTATGTGGAAAGCCTCTCCAATTGAATCGTTGAACTTTAGCCTTAAAGAAATGGAAAAAAGACCCTATCAGGTCATGAGTACATTGTATTACTTACATACTTATTTTAAACAAAATAGCAGCTTTGATAGATTTGAACAGAACAAACACAATCTCACTTGGGTTCTAGACAATAATTTATTGAATTTACCAGAGATATGGCTTTTATCAAAGTTACAGCGTCTGATATCTCAGGTCACAATAGCATTTGAAAGATGTAGATATAATGAAGGTGCAAAAGCCATCGAAGAATTTATAATTAATCAATTAAGCCAAACATATATTCCAATTACCAGAAATGATATTTGGGATGATAGTTCAGAGGGCATTAATCGTAGATTTGCAATCTATTCGATATTGGCCTATTCGCTCATGCAAATAGATATAATGCTTCATCCTTACTCGCCATTTATTACGGAGTATCTCTATTTACGTTGCTTTCCATATCTAAAAAAGAGTAGTATTCTACTTGAACACTGGCCAAAAAATGAAGGACAACTGGTTAACACAATGATAGAAGAAGCTTTTGACAAATCAAAAGAAGTAATCTCTCTTGCCAATGCTGCAAGAATGAAGGTTCAATTAAAAAGACGATGGCCAATGAAGGAGGCTATAATTTGCAGCCCGGATTTAACATTTCTTTCTGTTGATGGAATTTCAAACATAATAAAAAATCAACTAAATGTTGAAAATTATGCGCTAGTAAAGATTCGTGAAGATACAGAAATAGTGAAGATATTAAGTCTCTTAGAAAATAAATTGCCAATTGTTCCTAAAATCGAGTTGATAAGAAAAAAAATTGCACCTAGCGTAAAAGGTGATATTGATAAAGTAATACTTACATTTGAAAAACTCGACAAGACAGAGTTGCTCAAATCTCTGAACTCATCATCATCATCTGATGGGGAGGGAAGATTTAGGCTTGTATATGAAGGTGGAGGAGAGATCCTTCTCTCGGCAGATGATTTAAAACTATCATACATTGTCTCGGATGGATATGTTATGTCAGAGAGAGACAATCTTATGGTTTTTATTTCCACACAACGTGACAGAGAATTGACAGCCAAAGGTTTCTTGAGAGATCTGGCTAGAAATCTACAGCAGTTACGAAAGGAGTGTGGATATAATCCAACAGATACACTTTCAACAGCGTTTGTTGCAGATTTATATGATGAAGAAATTTCATTTCTGTCTGCCTTGAACGATGAGTTAAAGTATCTTGTAAGAGTCAAATCCATTGTATTGACAAAAGATGTGGTTCAAGAAGAAGAAGCAAAAATACCCTATAAATTAATAGATCTCGAAGGACGAAAACTGAAGATTTCAATACAATAAACAAAGGGGGAGTATGTCTTATAAAAAAAATTTATGAATTACTGGTTTCAGATAAATAGCAACATAAATTAGTCAGTATAGTATACAATAAATTGAAAAGTAACTTGGTATAGAAAAGTAAAGTAAATCTACATATTTTGTTAAATTTTTTTGTCATATAATATTATTAATAGTAAATATATTGAATTAGTGGTCATGGCCAAGAAGCAGTTAACATTTGATGAAAAGCAAGTAACCCTAGATGATTGGATGATTGAACGATTGAGAGATAAACTTGGCAAGGCTGCTGCTAATGCTAATAGAACAGGTAAGCCTATTTTGCTATATAGAAATATTATAGAGGAAAATGAGGGTGCGGCAGAAGAAGAAGTTGCCACAGTCAGTGAGAAAAACGCAATTGTACAAGTGTTTACTTATGGTGGGTTTATTCCTCCTACATTTCAGCAACAACACGTATTTAAGTTAGACGAATTTCCAATGTGGGTAATGAAAAGAGGTCGTAATCTTTTACTACAATGTCTTGAAAACTTGGAATAAAAGAATAAAAAATTATTATTATTATCATTATTATTCTAATTTTATAGAATTGGACCTGCACCATTCATTTAGTTAAAGATATACCTGCCTGTCTTTTGTAATTTCTCTATCTAAAAGGTTCGATCAGAATATGTCAGTCGTTTATGCAAGGAACTTAACTTTGCCACTCGATATGTTAATGCTAATGCATTTATATTAATTGTGCTAAAACAAAAAACATTATTATTAAAGTATACTATCTATCAGGAAATCCACCATGATCGCTGTAGCTATTTCTTTGATTAACAATAGCTAATGTATTTCTAATAAGTTGATACATGCTATTATGGCATGGACAATTACAGAACTTTGTTATTTTTGATCCCTTTATTATCTCTAGTATTATGCCTTCACATGAACCGTGTTCATTTTGAAGACATCTGTCTGATTTATCCACGGCTTAAAATATTCCTAGTTTAATTTTATTATTGTTATTTACATAGATATACAAACAAACATAGTAATCATTAAATTATTTTTAATTCAATATAAGCATGAATGGATATTTATACTGAGGATAGACCGTGGGGAAGATTTGAAAAATTTCATGAAAATCAGTTATCTACTGTTAAATTAATCTACATCAAAGCTAATTCTAGACTCAGTCTTCAGTATCATAGACAGAGACGGGAATTTTGGAAAGTAATTAAGGGAACTGCTCTGGTAGAATTAGACGGTAAGATAATTGAAGTTAAGGAAGAGGAAAATATAGTTATTCCAAAAGGAGTAAAACATAGAGTTAAGGCGCTGAATAATAACTGTGTTATCCTTGAGATCTCCTATGGTAACTTCGATGAAAATGATATTGTAAGAATTGAAGACGATTATGAACGAACAAATAACATAGACGAAAAATTCAGCAGTTAGCCATTATCTAATGTCTTTATAATGTGTTGCTCTAGTTTCTTCTAAATTCCTAGACTCTAATGGTTGGATTTTGATGGCCTCGATCCAATGATAGTTGCTACAAAGAAGTCGTTAGGACTTGATTAATGAAATTTTTTAAGCGGATTACAGGAGAGAGAGAGAAACAGCATCTGAAAAATTATATTAGAATGAAAATATATTGCTTAAGTATTCAGGAGAGAGCAGTTATCTAATTAGATCTTAGACATAAGAGGATTTAGTTTATATAAAATAGCAATTGCAGCAGTTCAAATTTATAATAAACTATCTACGATATACTAGCTTCTTTGATCTTGATACTCATCTACTTCTGCTCTCTTTTTATATTTTTGATTGAATATCTCGACTTATCAGAATCCTTCTTTAGGCAATCCATCAACCACATGCCAGGTTTCTACCATTTGTGGTAGACTGGAATTTTGAAACGAAATAAGGTTAATAAGGAATGTTATTATTGCCAGCAATAACCTGGTCTCCTGTATCTTGCATAGTTTTCATGTTGAATTAGTTCTTCTTGTGAGTTGAAGAGAGTATAACATTCTTCGCATATGTAAGGGGCGACGTTTGTCATCTGGCTACCTCTATGCCCATACCATTTCATATAAAACTATTGTTTATGGGTCACCTCATCGTATATCAATTAAACCCTGCACTTTAAGATCTAATATGGAGTGCCCTTTGCTCTTTGGTTTTTGAAGGCTTCAATATACCATTCAAATTCTGCAAGAAATTTCAACACCCTTTTGTCATATGCTTCATCTATTAGTTTGCCATCTTCACTAAACACCTTGTGGAGCCTTGGTATTGAGAAGGATGAAGATATTGAAGGCGCTCCTAACTCTGCAAAAATTAGTCTAAGTTGCTGGGCAGCATTTATCCCACCAAACATTCCTGGGGAATAAGAGACAATAGCAGATGGCTTGAAAAAATATTCTTCTAAAAAGTAATCTAATGTATTTTTCATTGCACCGGAGGTTCCCACATTATATTCAGGAGTTACCGCCAAATATCCTTCTGCATCATTTATTTTGCTTTGGAGGGATTTCATTTTTTCTGGAGGGTCTGTCATTTCCTTGTACATTTTATCAAGCAAAGGCAGATTCAGTTCCAGCGGGTCGATAAAAAATACTACGTGGTTACGGTTCTTTAATTTCTCCTCCATCCAGCGAGCAACCTTAATACCCTGGCGTTCCTGTCTAACAGAACCAACTATTAATGCGATTTTGGCCATATTCGCCTCCTTGTTTAACTTAATGTGCATTAAATATCTACTGGAACCATTGCATAATGACGACACAGGTAAAGGTCAGAATATGTTGTCCAATCTTTTGTGCAGAAATACTCAGTATCCAGCCGTAATATGCTCTTGCCCTTCTTCTAATCCAAACTCCAAAGTATATAAGTTGGATGCTAAGAGTTAGGGAATGAATAATGGAAAGAGAGTAAATAAACTTTCTAAGAAATACTATACATTAGTATTTGGAGTCATAATGGGTTTTATAATGTCAGTGCTCACCTCTTTAGCCGTTACTATAATAAATATCGGAATTGTTCATAATTTTTTCGAAATGTGGTTTGGCATATTTTTGACGACATTTGCAATTGGCTTTCCCATGACAATTATGATTACCCCATTTGTAAAGAATATTGCAGATAGGATAACAATTTCGGAGGGAGTAAAGTAAATCTAACTTAGATTAATTAACGCTATCAGGTCAATAAGAAAATATATATCCCTGTGCACCTCGACTACACCACTCCCTTGTATACTTCTATAGCAACCAAGTGGTATTAAGAAGAGACAGAACAAGAATTGGGTACTGGTGATTATATGGCTGACTAAGGGCTTATTCTACACATATTCCAGGCACTGCAACTTTCTTAAATAGATGGGGAGATGCCACTGTGCTGGGAGGATACGCAGACATTCTGTCATTTGGGTTCATAACGTTATTAACTACCTTCTTGAACTGTGCAGAGTCTATCGCTGCCGGCCAGACGGTCAGCCAGTCTTCGACAGTGTCATTGTGGCGATTGATTTCCATGAAATCAAGGTGGATAAAGACAATTCTTACATTATTGGTCCTGGACATTGAAAATGGTTTTATCTTGATTTAACATCCTTTATATTATGAAATGATCTCCTAAAGAAGTAAACTTTATAATACTACATCTAAGATTCTAAAGTCTCTAGTATGCTCATATGTGCATCTCCTAGCTGCTCTGGGTACAATGCAAGGCGATGTAATCATCATACTATTATAACAAACCAAGGGACAGGTTCTGTGATGGTCGGAAAAGATAAATCCACATTCCATGCTTCACATCATGTGACTGCAATAACGTTTCTCTTGATTGGTATTATTGCGACCGGCATATTGTTTGCTTTTACATTAGTATTAAACCAAAATCATACTGCAATGGCACAACAACAACAACCCACTTTAGAAGGAATATCTTTTCAGATTGATAACATGACATTTTCTCATCATATGGCTTCTGTTAATGGTATTCAAATGCACTATGTAATAGGCGGTCAAGGAGATCCTGTAGTTTTATTACACGGATGGCCAGAAACATGGTATGCATGGCATCATGTAATGCCGGCCTTAGCTAAGAACTATACTGTTGTTGCACCTGATCTTCGAGGCCTCGGAGACTCGTCAAAACCACTAACTGGTTATGATGGTAAGACCTTAGCTGAAGACATACATCAACTAGTTACTCAGCTAGGATTTAAAACAATTTTCCTAGTGGGTCATGATATCGGAACACAAGTGGCCTATTCATATGCAGCTGCACATCCTACGGAAGTAAAGAGGTTAGCAGTAATGGAATTAACAATTCCTGGTTTCGCACCTGCTGGTAGAATGCCATTATGGTGGGTCATATTCCATCAAACACCAGACGTACCAGAAGTCCTTGTGCAAGGAAAAGAGATGGATGTATCTATCATGGTTCTTTCAGAATCTTGCATATAATCCAGCTGCGATAACGCAGGCAGATATTAACGAATATGTTAGCCGTTATTCTGCTCCAGGTGGGATGCGTGCGGGATTTGAGCACTATCGGGCTTTTCCTCAGGATGCAATTCAAAATCAGAATTATTCAAAGACTAAGCTTACAATGCCAGTATTGGCGCTAGGAGGAGGGTATATTCCAACATTCGGAGGTAATATTACTATGCCTACTGTCATATATGGGATGAAGATATTAGCTCAAAATGTAACAGGGATCACAGTTCCAAATTCAGGACATTTTATTCCAGAAGAGCAGCCTGATGTCGTAGTAAAACTACTCAACAATTTCTTTAGTGGTAATTCTACTACAACTAAATGAGAATTATCCCATGATTCAAAAATACTATGAATACTAATATCACCAAATTACTCAAGGTGAACGGCAAAAATATCCGCGGCTATTCGTCACCGTTGCCGGAGAAAACATCCACACCAATTAAATAAAACAAAAGGAGTATTATTGATCATGGATATGAAACTAGAAGTTTTGTTCGTACCTGTCTCTGACGTCGATCGGGCCAAGCGCTTCTACGAGAAACTGGGATTTCGCTTGGATATCGACGTCGCCAACGAGGACTTCCGGGGGATACAATTCACTCCTCCCGGTTCGGAGGCGTCGATCATCTTCGGCAAGGGGATCACTTCCGCCCAGCCGGGCTCGATCGACCGCCCGGTCCTGGCGGTGTACGACATCGACGCCGCCCGCGACAACTTGATCGCCCGCGGCGTCGACGTGAGCGAGGTTTTCCACTACGCCGGCGGTCCCTTCAACAACGCCATGGAGAACCCACGCGTCAGCGGGCGCGATCCGCAAGGTCGTTCCTACTACTCATTTGCCTCGTTCGAGGATCCGGACGGGAACGGCTGGCTGCTCCAGGAGATCCAGACGCGGCTTCCCGGCCGCGAGTGGAACTTGACTCGACCACAGGCCATGGACGTTGCAACCTTGGCAGGGCTGCTCCGCGAGACGGCAGAGCACCACGGCCACTTCGAGAAGACGCACGCCGAGCATCACTGGTGGGACTGGTACGCGCCCTATCTGAGCGCGCGTCAGAGCGGCAGCAATCCAGAGGAGGCAGCAGCCGCCGCCGATCGCTACATGGAGCAGGTCCTTCACGTTCTTCCCCGATGATGCCGTTCGAGTGGCCGCACTATCCGAGTCGGTCGGCCGCTGGGTGGCGGTGGAGGCTTACGCGCGCATGCTCAGCGGCGACGCACAGTTCCGAGTTGTTCTGACGGTGTGAAGTCGGCCGACTCTATCGTGCGCCAAAGTGCTGCTCACGCCTTAGGACAACTACAGGCTAAGAAGCAGTCCATGAACTTATAGCCTTGCTAAAAGATGAGACGTATGGGTTACGCAAAAGATTTAGACTTAAAGAAGCAAGCAACACGATAAATAAAGATAATAATTTTAACTACTATGTCTTCTGTTGTAACTATCCTGTAACTTGCCTTTTTGTTAGCACTTATTACACATATGTGGTTAATAATATCTATAACAGAGAAAAGCCATATTTTTCTTAGTAATTTGACAGTTGGTTGATTATGTGAATCTAGGACAGAAGACCGATGACGGTTATACGCCTATCAGACTGGTAATTAGCAGCGGCAGCGGCAGCGTGCGGCGGCGGGGTTGACTGTCGTTACTACCATACAGCCGGAGCATCGAAGGCTGTTATCTGGGTTGGCGGTGTAGGTGGTGGCTGGGATACACCAGCAAGAGGATTGTATCCTCTTCTTAGTCAGAATCTTGTAAGAAAGGAGATCAACTCATTACGGGTTCGTTTCCGCTACCCAACTGACCTTTATGAATCTGTCCTAGATGTAATTGAGGGTATACACTTCTTGGAGCAGCAGGGGATTAAGTCAGTTGGCCTCGTTGGCCACTCTTTTGGGGGCGCTGTTGTTATTCAGGCTGCCTGCTGCTGCTGAGGCCTCCTCCTCTTCTGATTCAGTTTGGACTGTTGTGACGCTATCTACACAAAGCTATGGTGCAGAAGGTGTGTCTCGACTGAAGAAAGGTAGCTCGATTCTCCTAATACATGGTACTGATGATAAGGTACTGCCACCATATTGCTCGTCTAATGTGTATAGCCTGGCAAACGATCCAAAAGAGATTATATTTTACAAAGGAGCTACGCATGGTCTTGATGAAGCAGCTGAAGAGGTTCATCAAAAGGTGCATGATTGGCTCATGAAATATCTAAATAAAGCTGAACTCTAGAATATTTGCAGGATTTATTTCAATTCAAGAGTATACTGCATACAAACATCTGACACTTGTACCACAAATTACCTTCTTTATTTTTTTCAGAGATGATAAGTTCGCCGATAAATAAATTGACCCGTCAGCAGCTGATGCTAACCTAAAATCGTATTTTTTTCGATAGTGTTGTTGTTATAAGCGTTATTGCAGATGCAATAAAGCCGCCATAAGATAAATTAGGATTATACGGCAGCATCATTACCGATCCCAGGAACAATGCAGAGGCGAATATGCTTCCTGCAAGAAAATTATTGTTATTATTTCTTTGTGGATTGTTGTAGTAGTGTTGTTGTTGTGATTCTAGGTAAGATTTCAGCAAGGGTGCAACGTAGATAGTTGCCTCAATATTTTTTGTAAATCTTTTTATGGATTCTTTTATTTCCTCCTTATAAGCTTCTTTGATAAGCTCCTGTTGCTCTAACAAATTTGCTAGCACTTTCACAAATTGGAACTTTACCTTATGATGATGATATATGCCTTCAAGGATAGACGTCATTCGCATATACAATGCCAGATTTTTTGGAAGCCTGAATGGAAATCGAGTCATCGTTTTGTTGGCTAGTTCCATTAATGCATTGACTTCCATTCTGTCTACTTGTTTTCCATGTAGAGATTGTATGCTCATCTCTAGAGCTTTTTCAACAACGTATCGATTAACTGTTGGCTCTAATGTTTTGAGATCCATCAGGGCATTGACTGTCCTGGCAGCGTCTTTTTCGATTAATCCAAGATATAGCCTGATTAATTTAATACGAGTCTCATTATCTATTCTTCCAACCATTCCAAAATCATATAGGATTATTGCACCACCACTATCAGGAGCTACTGAAATGTTGCCAGGATGTGGATCAGCATGAAAAATGCTATGGCGTAATAACATTTTGAAGAAAACATGGTGTACTCTCATTACTAATTTTTCTCTGTCAATTCCCATAGCTTCGAGTTTTTCGATATCAGTAATTTTAATACCTGGAATATATTCTAGAGTAAGCACATGTTTTGATGTTCTCTCTTGTATTACATTAGGAATAATTATCATCCTATCGTTTCTGAGGTTGTTTTTGATCGCGATGAGATTATCAGCTTCTATTCTATAATCCATTTCTTCATGAATTGTTTCGATAAATTGTGATAGCATACCTTCTGCTGAAAAACGCAGATTAGGATCAATAAAGCGTGTCGCTATGGGGAGGATTTTTTTTAGAAAAAATATGTCTTTTTCTATTATTTGTTCAATATTTGGTCTGCTTATCTTGACGATAACGTCCTTACCTTTGTATCTTGCAAGGTATACTTGTCCGAGACTTGCACCAGAAAGTGCTGAGGTATTAAATTCATCAAATACATGTTGAATATCTCCTAATTCATTTTCTATCATTGATTTTACTTCTGAGAACGAGGCTGGAGGAACTTCATCTTGCAGTTTTGCTAATACTTCAAGATAAGGCTGTGGCAAAATATCAGCTCTTGTTGAGAGCCATTGTCCTAACTTGATGTAAGAAGGACCAAGTTCAATGAAAGTTTTAAGGGCCTTTTCTGCGTGTTTTCTATATTTTTTCTCATCAATATTTTTTCCTTCTTGTTTGACCCATTTACGCCTGTCTCTTCTAAATTTAAATGCTACTGGTAATAATTTAAGTAGCACTTTTGCAAGATGGATTTTTGATGGCTCTTTGGGAATAACTGCCGTTTGTTTATTAAAATGCTCCTCTAAAGAAGAAATTTGTTCTGGTACTTGAGCTGGGTTCTCCATTTGCTCTAGCCGCTCCTATTTTTTCTAACGGTGTTGGTGACAATATGAGAAGAAACCAAGCCGGCTGTAGAATCTGCTAGACATCCTGCCAATATTGCGTCATATAAAGCAGTTCTCTGATTCTTTCGTTTTGCTTTGCTTCTATCATGTACTTCTTGACCAACTTTATATCCAACAAATGCCGCAGAAATGGTTCCGGCCAAATACTCGGGGGCATCTGCTAATAAGTGTGCCAGTGCATCCTCCCTCGGATCTATATTATCCCTATGAACAGTATGATAATCATAATATTCTCTAATATGCAAATTTCCATAACGAAATTCTCTTTTGGCTCCCTTCTTATTGCCTAATGATGCTCCTTTATAATCAATTATAGGTCTGACGGATTTGGGCACAATAATACTGCCTTCGCCGTCAATATAGTGCACGTCTGTTCAGAGTGTTCAATGACATATAAAATTAACTTTTGGTCCTATTGCATGAATGATATAGAAAGAATATGTGAGACAGTGTCTTTGTTAGATAAAAAGGATTATCTCCATATTCAAAATTAAAATTAAACCTATGATATAAAAGAAAAAGGCTAAATACGAATATCAATATGACCCTTCTACATGCGGGACCTAATCCCACCGAACCCGATATATAATTTATTATATAATAGTCATGAA
The DNA here is from genome assembly GCA_963733025.1 of uncultured Nitrososphaeraceae archaeon. Lineage (GTDB taxonomy): Archaea > Thermoproteota > Nitrososphaeria > Nitrososphaerales > Nitrososphaeraceae > JAJNBK01. The sequence goes on from CAVTCE010000033.1 coordinate 481,838, forward strand.
GACATAAAATTTATAGGAACCTCATTTCGCTAGCCTTAGTTTTGATTGAACCCAATTTTGATGTCTTGTTATGGCATTATGTGCCTAACCTCAGGGAATATAGTGGATAAGCTTATTCCAACATAATACCTACATTAGCTAGGTGGAGTTGATGTCGTCGATAGGAATGTCTGTAATATCTTACCAACTTCATCAGGATATTGATCCGGTACTGCATGCCCAGCATCTTTGATCTGTACAAGCCATGCTCCCGGAACTTTACTTGCAATGACTAAAGCATTAGCCTGCGGCACATACTCATTATCATCCGTTCCTGCTATAACCAATGTGGGCTTGTCTATCTTCGCAAGGTCGTCACAAGCACCATTCCAGTCCAAAGCCGTCCAGGCCCGCCCAATGTTCATTTGATTGTTCATCGTTTCAGGTGAGAGACCTGGCTTTGCTTCTAATACGGAAATGTTTTCTGGAATGTCAAGAGATTCAGGATGCAGTTTTATCCATCCTGAACCTAATGAGGCAGTTACAAGAGATTTGAATTCCTCGTTAGAAACTGTTACATTGTTTAGAGATTTGTTTACAATATCGGATTGCAATTTTGTAAACTCGGGAGGTTGAGGTATACTAACTTCGCCGCCGCATGATCCTGCAATCAGTATAACACTACTAACCTTATCAGGATGTGTGATTGCAAATTGTTGCGTTATGTATGAACCTAAAGAATATCCAAGAACGTTTGCTTCTTGTATTTTAAGGGCATCCAATAAACCTGCTGTATCATTAGCAAGTAATTGTATAGAATATGGTTCTGTACCAGAAGTGGTATTTCCAATCCCGCGGCTATCAAAAACAATTACAGTATTATTAGAAGAAAGTCTGCTTAAAAGGGCTGGATCCCATGCGTCCATATTATCAGAAGCACCATTGTGAAGTAAAATTGGTTCACCTTTGCCAAACATCTTGTACGCAACATCAATATCTCCGACACGGACTTTTTCTAATGGGATATCCTGTATATTTACCGATTTCGTAGTATTGGAATTCATTTGGTCTTGATCTGACTGACTATACGCAATCTTGGGAGTGCCAAAATAGCCATCAATACCAATTAATGAACTAGCGATAATAAGCATAGGTGCGGCAGCAATAAGGATTATATGATCTTTCCGAACGAGTCTGTGATTTGACATGACACCCGATAATCTGGTAAGTATTTAAAAGTAGTGAGATGGGAGCCAGAAGGACAAAAAGAAGATTTGCCTCGTAGATATTTAATTAAGATAAATAAAAAGTATAATTTAGCGTATTTAATGAACAATCTACAGACTTATATCGCAGCGTGATAACCAGATATGAATATTAGTAGATCAGCCATGGATAGCCTTTGATGTTACCAATTGTGGTAATAAGAAATATTACAATATATCTATTTGAATAATCTTCTAAAATAATTATATGTCCTCCAATTATAGTTGACATATTATGGTCACTACAAAAAATCTGATAGGTAGGTTAGCAATTGCAATTGTTGCATCCTTAGTATTAGTAATAGCAGTGCCAGTGAAACTATCTGAACATGTTTATCTATTAGCATATGCTGAAGATGGTAGAGATTCATACGGTGCTGGATATGATAGAGGTTATAAAGATGGTCAAGACCATCCAATAAATAAACAAATACGTGATGGTGAGTCTGGACATCATGAAGAATATCGTAGGGGCTATCTGGATGGATTCTTAGATGGATGTTTATCTGTGGAAGGTAATGATGAGGACATCTGTAATTCTGCGATGGATGCATAACGGAAATCTGATACTACTGAGTATATGCTTGTCATCTGTTCTTCCTAATTAGATCCTGTTTCATCTGTTTGAATTCTTCTTCTGTTAATATTCCTTCTTCTTTTAGCTTTGCAAGTTTCCTTAATTCATCCGCAACTGAAATTGACTGATTGAAGGGTACAGTATACTCTTTTGATTCAAGTAATTCGGAGGAGGGTTTTTGTTTCTTTGAAGGTGCTGATTTACCTCCGCCATCATCTTGCATTCCTGAGCGAATTATTTCCAACAAATCTTCTGCCTTATTCTTTGGAATAGCTTCTATTACTCCCCCTTGATCATCTTCACCATTAACTATACTGTCCATCATTCCTAATTTAGTTGAGCTCATTAAACCTGGTGCCTTAAATCTAATTGTAGATGAGAGTAATCCTTTTTCCAGTTTTATACTTGTAATTATGTCGTAGGGAATGTCTACCACATTTTCTTTTATTCCAAGCATGTATGGATCTCTGACTATGATTCTTCTGTCTGTTGCGTAGATGATATTTGGTGTAAAATGAGAACCACCTGGTTTTATCCTTGATTGTCTTGCAACAAGTAATACTTTTTCATCTGGGTTTAACATTTCAGTTATTTTACTAATATCATCTAAATCGTCATTATCTGTAAAGGGCTTTTTAATAGGAGAATCTTCTTTATTGTCACCTAAGTCAGAAGGCATATACAATCTAGCTTTAGGAGGTTTTATTTAAGAAATATGTTATCTTGAATTTGGCAGGTAGCGCTAACAAAAAACATTTGCTGCTTTACCTTAGGTTAAATCAAATAATATTCAAGTTGTGTCTAAATTACTTTTTTTGATTCTCTTATTTATATTTTGAAAGTCTATTAATTAATTGACTAATCATTTTTTGCTGCTGAAATATCAAAGCTATAAACAGTGATTCAGAAGAGTGGTATTCGCCCTTATCGTCAAATGATTTACTATACTCTTCTTTTTGATATTCATTTAACATCTTACTGAATAGAATCCTATCTTCTTCTCTTAAGCTATACTCAAAATTGCTCCATGATTCTGTTTCCTTGGCAATTATGTTCTCTTCTTCTTTCTTTGTCATTGTGTATTGATCCTATTTCTCAATGATTGGTATGTTGAATTTAAGAACAAAAAAACACCAACCAGGGGCAGAGGGAGTATTGTGAATAATTACTGCGGTAAAGCATTCCTCTCTATCTCCTCTTTCCCATGCCATAGATTATCAAAAGGCTCATGCCTTCTTGGATGTATCAGTTGCATTGAGGACTACTCAGTTGTACATACATAAAATACAATTACAACTTAACGTTGAATCTACCTATTATCATAATATTATGGTGTCTTCTGGTATACGTGTTGGGCCGGGCATGGATTATCATATGTAGAACACATTAACATACACCAATAGAAAAGAATGTTCATATTGTGTTAGCAATTATACTGATAGTCTATGGTGTCATCAGAAGAAAATAAACCTAAAAGACAAAGAGCTCTTGTTCTTCAAGGTGGAGGCGCACTTGGTGCTTATGAGGTAGGTGTGCTTAAGTTTCTATCTAAGAAACTCAAAGAGGAAGATAAGGAAAAAGGTCAAGAAAATAGACTGTTATTTGATATCGTCGCAGGTACTTCAATAGGTGCAATGAATAGTGCAGTTTTAGTTAGCCAGTTTTTACAAACAGGAAGTTGGGAAGATGCAATAGAAAAGCTTGAACTGTTTTGGACAGATAAGGAAGAAGGATTAGCTTCAACTCTATCTGAACAAAATATTAACAAGTTACCTGGTTGGACTGAATGGCAGAAAGCATCAAAAGAAGATAGCCAAGGTGTTGCTTCAGCAGAGGCTGCTAGAAGATACTATTCTGTAAAATACTTCATTTCAAATGGAGCACCAAAGGTACATGAACCTTTACAACCTAGGCCTGATTCAAAGTTCTTCGATGAGCAAGGTAACACATGGTTCCTTATTCATAGTAACGACCCTCTAAAAAAGACTATTTTAAAATTTGCAAAATTTCCAATAGCGACAAGCTTTAAGAAAGCTCAGCCTAGACTTCTTATCTTTGGTGTGGATGTGGCTGAAGGTGAAACAGTAACATTTGATAGCTATCCTAAAGCAGATGGTTCTAGAAAGTCAGAGTATGGCAAGTATATGAATGAAAAAGATCATGTAAATGTTATCAAATACAATGATGGAATTACCATTGACCATGTTATGGCTAGTGGTACAATACCAGTATTCTATGATTATCAAGAAATTGACGGACGTAAATTCTGGGATGGTAGTCTACTGAGTAATACTCCATTTAGAGAACTTTTGCAAGCATATCAAGATGATTGGACTGATGCTTTAGCAGAAGAGAATAAAGATATTATTCCTGATTTAGAAGTATATATAGTGAACGTACATCCTTCAAAGCAACCTAATCCTCATACAGATCATGATAAAGTTATAGAGAGACAAAATGATATAATATTTTCTGACAGGACTTCTTATAACGATCAAAAGGTTGCACACTTGGTAACAGATTACAAGTACTTTACCACTCAGATTAGAGACCTTGCAACAGAGGCCATTTCTAAAGTTAATGATGAAACTCAGAAGAAAAAATTGAATGAAAAATTTGAAATGATCTTAGCGACAACGGCCATTAGCAAAAACCATAAAGGCAAATCAAGAAAATATGAAGATCTTATGAAAGGTCGATTCAAATTAACTAAAGTAATACGGATAGAAAATACAAATTACATTAATAGTATTTCTGGGAAAGGAGGAGATTTTACTACTCAGACTATTGAAGAGTTAATAAAAGAAGGGGAAAAAGATGCTACCAACACATTAAGCAATATTATCTAGAATGACTATAATATCATATTATCTAATTGTCAGAGACGGATACACACTAGTCAGTTATTATTATTAAACTCTTATAATCATATTACGTGCATGTTCCTCTGCATTTTTTGATAAAGATATTATTACCTTTAAATATAATGCAAGATACCCAAGGTTCTCTAAATTTACTCTCAAACTTACCTATTTTGTTGTTTTATTATTTTTTAGTTTACTTATTGGTATGAAGGTGGGCTCTTAGCATCCATGCCATTTTTTCGTGCTTTTCCATTATGCCAATTAGAAAATCATTTGTTCCCATGTCATGATATTTATCTTCACATCTATCTGCGTCTCTCCGAAGGCTTCTAATTATCTCCTCATGGTCAGACAATAGATTCGAAATCATTTTGAGATCATCAGGATAATTACCAGGAAATTCCTTTAATCTGCCATGTTCCACAAACTCAGAAAGGGTACCTAAAGACATACCATTAAGCTGACGCACACGCTCTGCTACCTCATCTATAATTTCGTCAAGCGCTTCATATTGTTCTTGGAAGAATTTGTGCCTCTCACTGAAATCTGATCCAACAACGTTCCAATGATAGTTTCTAGTTTTGGTAAAAAGGATGTATTCATCACATAGTGTATTGTTAAGAATCTGTATGACTCCATGACGAGCTTCCTTTGGAAGTCCAATATCAATAGCACTTTTGCTTTCTCTTGTTAATTGAGTTGTCTTTTCCATATCTTATTATTCACTGTAATATGGTGTGCAACATTCTTAATAATAATTGCAAAATATGATGTTTTTTTAACTAAATATGTGTTTTTTATAGTTTATTGTATACCGTATTCATGTGATAAACCAAAAGAATGCAAAATCCAAATTAGGAAGCAGTATAATAATTGTAGCATTATTTGGACTATTACTACTATCAGCAATACCAACAATATTTGATAACTTCTCTACTATAATACAATCGGCATTGGCGCAACCAGAAGATCCATTTCCTACGACTAGTATCGAGACATTAACTCCAGCTCAGCACAGCAGCGCTCGCGAACAGCTTTTGAAACAGGAAGGCTTCTCGGTGAATGTGCTAGCGAGAAACCTCAGTGCGCCTTTAAATATTCTTTATGGTCCTGACGACACGCTCTGGATCACGGAGCGCATAGGAAAGAACATTACACGAATAGATCCGATCAATGGCACAAAGCTCAGCAGACACACCTGTCCCCAACGTTCACCAGTCCGCAGGACAGGACGGCCTTTTAGGAATGACGTTTGACCCCAACTTCAATAACACGCACCATATTTACGTTGCCTATACGTATGACGCGGATCCCGGTGATGAAGTCGATCGCCGCACCAAAATTACTCGATTCACGTACGACCTGGCTACTAATACCATTAGCGAGCCCATGGACCTCATCAGCGGACTCTCGGGCAGCAGCGATCATAACTCTGGCCGCATGACATTTGGCCCTGATGGCAAGCTATACTATACTATAGGTGATCAGGGCAAAAACCAGCTCGCTTTGTTCTGTTTGAATAACCAGGCGCAGGACCTCCCAACTGCGGAACAAGTTGCTGCCAAGAATTGGACCGCATATGAAGGTAAAGTACTGCGCATGAATCCAGATGGCTCCATCCCCGACGACAATCCAGAGATCGACGGTGTCAAAAGCCACATCTATACATATGGTCAACGGAACGCGCAGGGAATAGCTGTAGGTCCTAATGGCGATCTCTACGTTGCTGAGCATGGAGACAATTCCGATGACGAAATTAATCGTCTCCAAGCGGGTGGAAACTATGGATGGCCCTACGTCTCAGGTTACAACGACAATAAAGCATATCAGTTCTATAACTGGTCAGCTGCAGGAAAACTGTGAAATTCTGACATTTAACGACGTTGCACCTGCACCTCCGGGTGTGCCTGTAAGAAATGAAAGTGAATTCAATGCACCAAATTTCGTGCCTCCGCTCCACACGTTCTACACTGTCGAGAGTGACTTTAACTTTACAAATCAAGCCAGGACATGTGGCGAGCTGGCCTCTACCTGCTATCCAACCGTCGCTCCTTCGAGTTTGCGTCTGTATACATCAAATGTTATTCCAGGCTGGGAGAACAACTTACTAATGACGACCCTGAAGGCAGGTAGGATCTTCCAAATAGCGCTAAACGAGAATGGCACAGCACTTGCAAACGAGCCCGTGGAACTTTTCCGCTCAGAGAACCGCTACCGTGACATCGCTTTTGGTCCGGACGGCCGTACTCTTTACGTGATCACTGACATGATGGGTCCCGTGCAAGCCATGAAGGAAGGTCCAATTACCCCGACCACTGCCCTGTGGAGTCCTGGCTCGCTGCTCGTGTTTAGGTATGAGCGATAGCTTGTCTAGGCGGTAGGCGCACGCGTACCTACCTCCACTGGCCCTAGAACGCGACGGCAGAACTCCATTTTGGATGTCTTACCGGACTCAACACATAATCATGAAGATATTAAAACGAAAGAAGATTGCTGTTTTAATCGCATAATTGGATTGCCAACAAAAGAAAAGGAAAGATAGAGAAGCCATTATTTGATTGCGAGAAATAATTTATGATTGCTTATTAATTCTGGGCTTCTACAATATTTAAAGCAATAGATTGTTTGTCTTGGCTTACTTCCTACTCTGACGATGGTGAAGGCTGTGAAGGCAATGAAGGCTCTATGGAAGATAGGAATTGTATATCACTATTTTGATTTGAAATATTTTCAATATTTGGGTTAGAAACAGGTCTTTTCCTTATTGCAATTAGAGAATTATTTTCATTTTCTATGTGGTATTCTTATTGAGAAGTAGAAGCATTCTTTCAAAGCCGTCACTGCTTTCACTGCCTTCACTTTCTGTTAGTTTTGTTTGGATGCAAACTCACAATCACTTTAAATAATGTTTGCAATGATAGGACGCCACACATTCTTCACTCTATAACTATGTAGTTAAGGATAATTAAAGAGAAAGACCTTAAATCTGTGTACAATAATAGAAGATAGAGTTTAATAGGCTGCTTCCCTGAATTAGAATATATTTCTTTTAGTTTATTTATAAAGAAACACATTACTTCTTCTTGCCATCTTCTTTCATCCTTTCATAAATCCAATAGTAAATCCTGATGACATACACTACCTGTAAGAGGAATACCAAAACTAGTCATTGCTAATGAGGAGGATGTTGTAGCAGCATGAGCATCAACACTACCAGTGCTAATACCTGGAATCTGTGTTATTGTATTTGATACTGTTGTAATAGCACCTTCTGATACTGTGTTGAAGTTTATTCCAATTTATGTTAGCTATCTGATGATATTGTAGATATGCTAATCCAGCAAAGAATAATCCAGCTATTACAACTACTATTTTAATTACTTTTTTAAAGCATATAAAATTAGAATACCTACAAAGAAGCTACCACCCATAACAGCTACAGTTGGTCCGAAACTCTCGATAATGCTCATAATTTAATGCCACCCCTGAGTTTAGCTGTAGTTATGCATAATCTCTATAGCGGTACAGTCCTGTTTATAGTAACAATGATAGATGATATCAACATCCAAGCTATGGGAAGAAAACTTGCGATAGCATATTTCGTGCATACAGGATCTTCAATATCCATTTGCTTACCTGAGATTTTGACAATTTGTCTTTGTTGTAGCATATATTCTATTTTATTATCTACAAAAGCTATAGCTTTTGTAGTAGACTTTTCTGTTGAATATTAAGTAGATTGAAAGTCAAATATAACTTCTCAGCAGTATCTTTACTATCCTCTCCATCTCTCACTAGATGTTTGTTTGGTGCTTCAGATGTTATATTGCATCAGAGAAGGCATGTAATAGTAATAATAGTTATGTATATTGTGAAAACCCTCGTTCTTCTATTAATGAAACTGCTGCAATGTCAATATAATCATTATCGTTTAGTTTGAAGCTCTTTCATAACTACTTGCATGTAGTCTTTCATATCGTCTTCTGTCATTGGTGCTTCAACTCCTGTCTCTTTTGTCATGATATCCGAAGCTTTCTTTGCTACTGTCAACACTCGTGTTTGCAACTCTCTTTCCATCTGTGCACTCCCAATGCTATCCAATAAACTTGACTGCTCCAATACAGATTTTCTGATTGATTTGCGTACTGCTATATCCTGAGACACTGAGATTGCTGAAAAATAAAGACCAGTGTATATCATATAACAGGATAACCCAGTAAAGGATACGGCAGTAAGTCCATAGGGTGGATATGCAGCTTGTGATACCAAAGCAGACCCAGCGACGTAAAAGAGAACGAAGCCGTATGCAGCAATTATCATATAGTTCCTGACAATACTGCCTGTTTGTAGAGTTCTTGCTACCGATAAAAATGCAGCCCCAAATATGATTCCTGTAAAAACTGCAGACATTGAAAAAATAAGGATGTTGGCGATTGCATTTACATCTTCTGATGGGTTGTAATATCCTAGAACAAAAAGAGGAAATTCGATAAGATAGTAGACCATCGCAGCAGACATGATAGTCCAGAACTTTATACTACCTAATTTTTTCATATACGGCCGCAGCAGCATGACAGTTCCAATCCATGTCAGAACATAAGCAACACCAGAAGCTGTGTGACTTGTAATGCGAATCAGGTCTGCAATCTTAGCAATACTAAATACTGGAAAGAAGGCGACATCACCAGATCTTATTATTAAGTTATTCTGCGCCAAATGATCAATGTACTCGTATAGACCCAATACTCCGTTGATTACATAAGCAACCATAGATAGAGCAAGTATCAACACCATTACATTTTTCTTCGATAACCTGTACCAAGAGAAAAATGCTCTAGCCAAGAGACCCAGGGTTACAATCCAAAGTCCGTAGCTGATAGAGAGAGCGGAATACAGCATGGTAGTATTATACTCCTGGGCTATGAATATCTGTAAAATAACCAGGGCAATTATACCAGCCAATATGAACTGTGCAACAATTACGATCTTATGAATCAAATTGAAGTATCGCACTCTGGCTCTGCTCTTTTTGTTAATTTTCTTGACATAAGATAAGATATAGTACTGCGTTATCGCAAATATCGTCCATATGCCAACGAATAAGGCGATTCCGACACTAGAAGCCAGTTGTTCAGGGATGAAATCAGCAATATAACCAATCTGTGAGTCTACCGTTAGCGTAACTACTACAATCGACATAATAACCAAAAGTCTCTTACCTTCAAAGTTCGAAACGGATAGTATTGAAAGACTTCTACGGGACATATTGATACCTCGTTTACTTTTTGTTCCTCTTGTGTTATTCATCCTAATAAGGACTGTGATAAACTAAAGAAAGATGCATTCCCAAATTCCTACATACGATTCTGTTCATCCCATACAAAGTTACAGTCTAATCCATCTGTTCTCTTCTTGCTTCTATAGAATTTTATCCCCAGATTGATAAGGCACCCATTTCTGTCCTGAGCGTAATTATCGTGTCAATTAATTAGATTTACTTAATTATATATATATATATATATAAAATTAAACACCTTCAAAGAAATCTTCATCCACTGCCGCTATAGAATTCATATACACTGAGTAATCCTCCTTGCAAATAATCATCGTCAGTATGATGACTTCTTCCTCCATTCTTTCTAATGTAATTGTGTGTATTTTCCCTGCCTAATTCTACTTGTTCTTTGAATTCTTTAACTTCTTTCTTATTATTAACAAATGATTCATATTTTGAAATTTGTTTTGTTAGCCAGTCAATCATTTTATGTTGTGAAAGCAGTAATAAGGCCATAATCAATAGTTCAGCTGGAAATGGTTCGCCCTTTGCATTGATTGCGCAGCAACCTTGCTTGATTACAAAAACTTTTTCTTGTTTAATAGAGTAGATACTATGCAACACTAAAGGAGAAGTACTACTAACAAGACCATCTATGAGCCATAAGTAAATCTAGAGTAAAATGCATTTCTTCCACTATTATCCCATTCTAGACCATGATCTTTGTATGTGTGTTTAGTAGAGCGGGCAATAACGGGATCATTACCAGGAGTATTTGAAAATGCCGGATTGACAACTTTTGATTCTATATCCGGGTTACTTCCAGCTAGCCCTTCTATTTCCATCTCAGTGATAGAAGGTATCTTTATTTTACGTCTCTTCTTACCTTCAATGCTAAACTCGATAGGAACTGATCTTATTCCCAATATTTCTCCTATACGAGAGAATATCTCAGCAAAGAATTCGCCCCCCGCCTGACCTGTGAATATCTTGGCTAATGCATCTTTCTGATCATTATTTGCTTTCTCATCTAGATAGAGAGCTATCTTCCACTTTGGTCCGGTAAACATATGTCCTGGAGCATGAACTGCAAGAATGATGTTAAGATTAGCTAGATTTATTGAATTATTATTATTATCGTTATCATTATTATTGCGGTTCCCGCCGTCTTTAGTTCCAATGGTAAAATGGCCCTTCTCTATATGCCAAGCCGCTAATCCCTTGCAATCTCCTTCAGTTGAATCTAAGGCAAAAACACATGGACAAATACTCTTGCAATTACATCCATCAAAATAATCTCCTTCAAGTTGCCAGTTTGTACCATTGTCTTTCATAATAAGTGACTATGTTATCACTGCTGTGAGAGAGATATATATGTGCAGTACGATATCTATCTGTGATAAGTATTTTTATTGATTATATCTTTCCAATCACAATATTTGATCAGAAAAAAGATAAAGCCAATGCGATTATTGTATTAAGTAAATAATGACATTCAAAGACCTGAAGAAGAGGATAAACAATCACCAGCAGAAGGAGAAAATAGTATAAACACAACAACAACAAGGAAGTCGTCATTGTTAGCATCAAAGATACTGGTTCTGGAATAGACTCTGACATAAAAACTACAGAGTTGAAATGTCAAAATTGTGGCTCATCTTTTCATTTCAAACTTTAAATTAACCATCTGATAATTTTTTAGTCAAGAATAAGACTTTGCCGCTGCTATAAGCTATAAGCTTCAAGCTTCATAAAACAAAGAAAAGCTTCAAAGCTCAATTGTGTTTCATTATTATATTAGGAACCTACTTTTAGCACCGATATCGGTATGGATTCCACCGAACCCGGACCAATGCTTCATCTAACTTTAAAAAATTCGATCTGTAGATCTTCTATTCATCAATTACCTTCACTAATACTCCTTTATTTCTACGACCATCAAATTCTCCATAAAATATTTGCTCCCATGGACCAAAGTCTAATTTTCCATTTGTGATAGCAACTATAACTTCACGCCCCATTATTTGGCGCTTTAAATGAGCATCTGCATTATCTTCTCCTGTTTCATTATGTTTATATTGAGCTGCAGGAGCATGAGGTGCTAACTCTTCTAGCCATTTGTCGTAATCTTGATGCAGTCCACTCTCATCATCATTTATAAAAACACTAGCTGTAATATGCATAGCATTTACTAAGCAAAGGCCTTCCTTTACTTCACTTTCTTCAACTATCTTTCTTACATTTGATGTGATATTAACAAATGCACGTCTTGTAGGAGTGTTAAATGTAAGATATTCTGTTTTGAATTTCATCATGTTTGAAAAAAATCACTAGTATATATGTCTGTTATAATCTTTGCCAAACTGTATTAGCATTTGTAATTATTATTTTTGGTCTACTAATTCACATCAGTTGTCTTGTATTTGAGTGTGAATGAACTGAGTGAAAGAAAAAAGCTAAATAACGATAAAACATCAGAACCCTTATACATGCGGGGAACTAATCCCTTTGGGCCCGTATGAATTTGCATTCGAATCCACAATCTTAAGATAAAGATTGTATATTATATTCAAAGAAAACTAGGTACCAAGTAGAACTGTCAATAGATCTATTTTTGATAGAGAATGTATAGATTTATTCAGAGCTGCTATAAAATATGCTGAGGAACACAATGCTAGGACATTTGATTTTAATGCAGGTGATGTTGGTGATGTACCATTTGCATATGGTCACTACATTGAGAATACCTCTGATGTTAAGTTGCGCTTTTTGGAAGTGTTTAGAAGCCATCAGTTCCAAGATATATCTCTAAATCAGTGGATGGCTTTGACGCCGCCAGAACTTGTAAAGCAATATTTGAACTTGAGCAATAAAGTAATGGACTCTTCGCAATGACAAGTGTCCGGTTGTGAATTAAAGGAGAACCTCGCTATCTTGTATCTTTGAAGGAGCAAAAAGAATTTTCTGGTATTTTTTGCTCACGGTATCATAACGTTCGTAAGGATATAAAGACAACACCAGGTTTTTTATGGGTCATATGTGAAATATCCTAACTCACTAACCAGTCAGTAGTCTATCACTGTGGCCTTGCTAAGTAGATTAGATAGTATCTCCAGGTTTGCCTATAATGACTCTATCTATAATGTCCGTATTATTGTATCCGGCTATCTTCAGACATACTTCACATATGATGATTTTTCCACCATCAGTTATAAAGTTCGTGACATTTCTAGTTAACATATCAAGTCCCAAGTAACTATGAGGATGTTTAACTCCAATTTGTACTCCTTCTATGCTGAGTAGTAAAGTGACATTATGTCCTGCTTTTAGCATTGTAGTTGCATCAGAAATCACTACACCTGCTCACCAAGGCTCATCGCTACTTAGATGATAGACCAATGGATTACCATTTTGTCCTTTTGCATATACATAATGAGAAGGAGAAGAAGAAGTAGTAGAAGAAGAAGATGATATATTGGTTATACCTATACTATTACAGATAAAGACAAGATTATCGAAAGTTTCAAGTGTCTTGTATGACCATACATCAACCTCTACTGCTATCTATCGAATTTTTAAAACAATGAGTGAAACAGATTTAGCCAGCTAGTCAACATATGGCTTGTCTGCTAAGGCATAAGTTCCCATTGCCGATTGTAATGGTAGAATTTATGTCATATAATCTGAAAGATACGTTGATTTGAATGGTGCTGCTGGGAATTATTCTCCTCCACGTAGTATATCATAGGGAATGTTATTTCAAATTCAGTAGGCAGGCTCAGAAAACTTGATTTATTGTCATCTCAATAGGAATAGCCTTTTTTGTTAGCATTCTCTTAGCAGCCATATTCCCAGTAATTATAGTTCCAATTATGATATTGTTAAGTTGAGTGTTTGGTTCTGAGAAGAGTGGTTTCCGTTACGTAAGAGTAATGTTCTATAATTAGCAACCTTCCAAAGTATCTTACGGGAATAGTGGCAGTAAATTACTTCTCTCTATTTTGTCGTCTTTCTATGCTATTGTCTCCCACTCTCTTATACTTGATATTAGATTGTCGGAGTAATGTCTCAGTCACATCGTACAATTGTCGTTGCTAATTAATGGTTATATTATACGCAATACTGTATGTATCTAATTCTGACTCTAAATAGATAAAAAAGTAAATGTTCAATTTGTATAGGGTTTTATCACTGTCAAACATACTAATTATAATAACGAATGTTTTAGCTTTTAATATAGATTGAATAAATGGTCCTCCTCAGTGGGATCTCTTGATACTATATGCTGATATTGTTATTGAAAAAAGAAATTTTAGCTTTTGGCTCATCAGCAATTACAACTACATTGTTCACAGTAATACTCATGAAACAACAGCCAAAGTTTAATTTCTGTTATATCAGATGATAAACAAAAGAAATTTTTATCCGTTATAAATACCATAAAAACAAGATGTAATATATATGGAATGGAATATCACATCACTATTATCCAATCTTGGAATTGAGTATCAATTTGAAGGTTCTGAAAAAAAGATAAAAGGCGTTTCTTCTATCAAAGAAGCCACATATAATGAACTTGCTTTCTGCTACTATGAGGGAGAAAAAGGAATTTCGCTTATATCACAATCGAAGGCTGGAGTCATCCTTTGTAAAAAAAGTATGGAGGGCGTTGTTCATCCAAGACCTGGAACACAGCTTTCTTCTTAGATAATCCAAGACTTATTTTTGTACAGATCGTAAATCAAATATACAATAAGAAAAAGATGATTGGAATTTCTCCGAAGGCAATAATATCAGAAAATGCAAAAATTGGTTTTGATTGTTATATAGGTGATCACGTAATAATTGGTGAAAATTGTATAATCGGCGATAATACAATAATTTATAGTAGAGTAAACATTATAGAAAATTGCTTAATTGGTAAAAGCTGTGTAATCCAACCTGGAGTGACAATTGGAGCCGATGGTTTTGCCTTTGAGAGACATCAAACTGGAGAACTACAAAAATTCCCTCATCTCAAAGGAGTTAGGATAGGTAACAACGTAGAAATATATGCAAACAGCTCTGTAGCTAGAGGGTCTTTATCTGATACTATAATTGGTGATGATACTAAAATTGATGCCTTGGTTCATGTAGCTCATAATGTTAGCATAGGTAAAAGCTGCCAAGCTTACAGCAGGTACAATTATTGGAGGTAGCACAATTATTGGTAACATGTGCTGGACAGGGCTTAATTCAACTTTGAAAGATAATATTAAAATCGGAAATAATGTCATAGTTGCTGCTGCCACCGCGGTAATACATGATGTACAAGATGGAGATATAGTAGCTGGGGTACCTGCAAAATCAATAAAAGACAAAGTAACTTCTAATCAATTATTTCTTATGGCAGGACAACAGACAAAGGGAAGTTCTTCCTCTGCATAAAGTGTAATCAATAAAGGAAACTTTCTGAATTGTCTAGAAAAAATAAGAACACAACAGGTTATTTTACATAAGTATAATGATAGAACCTGAATCTATTTCATTAGTTTGAGTAAGCAGGTAGGATGTGGTTTATCTCTCAGTTAGTTTACTTGTTGATGGCGCTGAAATTACTATGTACTACAAGACTGCAAAACAAACACGAATATATCTAGGAACAATTGGATTAATAGTTACATGTCACACATTCTTTTATTTTCATTTTCATTTACTGTTATTATTTTTCTGAGTTATTTTCTTGTATTTGGAGATAATCACGGAAAATTTGAAGAAGGAGATAATGAGGC
>CAVTCE010000034.1:0-46010 GCA_963733025.1 uncultured Nitrososphaeraceae archaeon
TCTTTTCTTGTTATAGTATCTATTGACTTGGAGAGAAACTTATTTTTTATTAGCGTGTCCCTGTCTCCAACAATAATTGTTTTTCGCTTACTTCTAGAAAATGCAACACATGACCTTGGTATATTGACAAATCCTAAAGCCTCCTGATTGTCTGCCTTGTGATTAGATTGTACCATTGAGATTATAGTGACTTCGTCTTCTTGACCTTGAAATTTATCTACAGTCCCTATTCTCAAGCCTTTTTGCAAATATAACTGCAGCATTCTCTCCTGCTGTTTGTAAGGGGTTATAACTATAATGTTATTTATCCCCATACTTTGATAACCATCTATTATATCTTTGATAATAGATACCTCACCTGTGTTTATAAAATGCTTCTGTTCTATGCTTGTACCATCAGTATCTACAAATACTGTCTTTTTTTCGTGTTTGAGTATCTTTCTAACGTTATTATTAATACCATGATAATCTCTCTTTGCTATATCTGCAGTAGATATATCTCTAACAGAATGGTCAGCAACCAACTGATAATTATAATAAGGATTGATCAAATCCAAAATATCTGTGTTGTATCTATATTCTGTTCTTAGTAGTGTTGTCTTAAAGTTGCGAACTATAGATAGGAATATACTATTAGCCACATAGTCATGAGATGGAGGAGGAAGCTTGCTTGTCATCACCTATTACAACTATCTTACCATTATTGTCCCTAACTGAAGAAAAAAGCATTCCCATCCTTTCAAGTCTTACCAAGCCTGCTTCATCAATTAACACAGCACCAGCTTGGACAATATTTCCTAGGTCTTTAGCGCTATAATCAGTAGTTAATATTATTCTAGCATTTTGCATATAATCTCTACCGGCTGTTATTTTGTCAACAACATATGCAGAAGAAGAAGAACAGCAGTGCTGCTGTACTAGATCATCTATTGCATATTTTTCTTTCAAGTATGGATGACTGTAATTTAGCTCTGAATGGTTTCCGTATCTTATAATAAATCCTCTTGGCAGTTGTAGGTTTGCTTGTTTTGCAAGATAATCTATTTTAGCAAGGATGCTATTGACCATTGCATTCGTAGGAGAGACAACTAGAACTGGCGAATACTCTTTTATCAGATCAAAACAGCTGTGCGATATAACTGTCGACTTTCCAGTTCCGGGTGGTCCTGTTACAGGAACTCTGTTCTCAGATCTTATTCTGTCTATCACAGCAAGTTGTTCAGAATTTTCTTGTTGAGTAAAGTCATAAGGATGGCGATTCTCATCATCATCATCGTAATTGTTGTTGTTATTGTTAGTAGAAGTGAAGATTGTCATCATTATATCATCTCTCAGAGCAGTAGTAGTAGTAGACGACATACCAGTTCTTTGAAGTATAATATCAGCATACGGCGAATCTCTAAAAAAGTCATCAAGATATTCCATTGTCTTAAGACCACTAAACCCAAATCTATCTATAGTTAAAGGAGAATTGTATCTGTTCTCATGAAGCAGAAAATAAATGTCATTTCTGTAAAGTTGGAGCTTAAGTGATTGATTGTCAATATCTATGTCAGTAATGATTGCAGTAGGATTGCTTCCTAAATTTGGATTTCCATCTGAAATAGTGACATAGTCACCGACACTAAAGTCTACAAAATTATTGATGAATAATGGTTGGTATTGATGTCGTTGTTGAGAATTATATTCTCCGCTCCTCCCCTTCGAAACGAGATTATCATCATCATTGTATAATAATTTAATTTCCTGGCTTTCCAAATCAATACTATTTGCATCAATTCGAAGGTTAGTTATCGCAGATCCTTCTTCTTGTCTTTGCTGTGGATTTTTTAAATTAACATATACCTTCCATCTGTCAACATATGATATTTCTTCTCTTATCCTCTTTGAAAGATTAAATTCTACTCTTCGTCTTTCTAGATCTTCTTGTGATAATTTATTATTTGCAGCAAAAGACCATCCTAAACACCCTTCCTTCAACGGACAGTTCAGACAATATCCTGTTATAGCTGGTGCAACTTCAGACTTCCATAATTTAATAAATTTGTTTACTACATCATAGACCTTGGCAAAGTCAAATTTTTCACGCTTTCCATCCTTATCAGCGAATTGCCATGTGTATCGTGGAGGCTTTTCTAGATTCAATGCCTTCATAAGCAATAAAGCTTCTGCATCTGCCTGCAAATTCCAGCGTGCATTTCTTGGTCTTGATTTACCTGTTTTAATTTGAATAATCTCAACATCATGTATTTTTAAGCGAGCTAAATCGTCAGAACTTGTGTACTTGCTATTCTTGTGGTTGTTATTGTTGTTGTTATAGTTGTCTTCTCCCTTATTATCGTATCCAAGAAGCGCTTTGGCAAGTTTAATTTTTATTAAATCTAATCTACCCTCCAGAGGAATCTGAAGGTTACGTATAGTAAACTCCGGTCTTAGAAGCGAGCAGCCGACCTTCATAGCCATCTTTTTCCTCTTCATCTCTTTCTCTTCCTCCTCCTCTTTCTTTTTGTTGTTTTTTCTTTTTTCTATTATCATCAGCAGGTGGCAATAGCAACAACTGATTCACAAGTCTTTCTGCTCTAATATCCAAATCTTCCATGATTGTAGGAAAAGGTTTTTCTATTCCTGCTAGAACAAATCGTTTCCAATTGACATCTACATCATCAATGGCATTAGTCCGAAAAAGATCTATTGCATTTGATTTGGATATTGGCAATCCATTCCCTTTTTTAATGGAATTTATTATCTCCAGTATAGATTTTATAACTATTCGATGTACTGCACTTCCAATCTCACCTGATGCGTTAAAATCACCTGATTGCATACCCAAAAATTCGATATTATAAGCAGCACGTTCACATACTGCCATATGGGAAATAGCAGTTATTCTAGGTATAATTACAGGTTGAAGCTGACGAATAATATCACTAGAAGAGATTATGACAGGGATTTCGGGAGAAGAATTGAATTCTTTTCCAGGGATCATCATTCTTAACTTGTACTCCCAATACTATTACAGAGAAATTCACCAAACCGAGCAGGGAACGGTATTATTACCATAATGTACCTAATAAAGCTGTGTAATGAGACATATCTTATTCTATTGAATATAAACCGTTTCACAATACTTATTGTTAACACACATTAATAAATATTTTGCACATGTTGACATAAAACACACACTTATCACAATAAGTTTTTATTTGCACATATCATAATGATGGTATGGCTGGCGAAAGCTTTGACAGATATAAAACCATTCTCGATAAAGCAAGAAATGAGAAGTTAGAAGTTCTCAATACGTGGTATTCTCTTTTCAAGCTTAAGGAGGATCCGTTCGCCAGAGAAATACCCAATGAGGAAATTGAATCTTACTTTATAGACAGAGAGAATATCATAGAGAGTATAATATTTGATATTGGAGTTGCCTCAAGGGAAATACCCATCATAGTTTTAATAGTTGCCCCTACAGGTTTTGGAAAATCTAGTCTTTTAAAATACATTTACCATATCATAACTAAAATAGCATCAAGTAATAAAGAAAAATATAATTTTAAAGGTGAATATATGCCTGCACCGTCGCTTTTTGATATAGAAGATGATAGAAGTGGAGGAGGAGGAGCAGAAGTAGAAGGCGATACTAATGACGATGATTATTATACTGATAATAAAGACAATGTTCAGTCTTGGATAAAGATTTCAAAGAGGATTAGGGATTTCATATTATTTGATGATGCAAATCCAAATTACATAAGGACAATTATTAAAGAATTCACAAATACAAAACTCAAACTATTTGCAATATCACCTATTGATTTAGAGCAAGCTCTATCAATAATACAATACGAACCCAAAATATACTTTCTTAGTGAATTTAATTACAACGATTCTGTGATGATGCTAGAACAGAGATTAAAGATGACTATTCAAACGGAGAATAAAAACAATATCAAAATTTACGATCTTTTTGATGAGACATCCATAAAAACTATTTATAATAATAGTTTTGGAATACCCCAGCTCATATTGGAATGCTCTTCTAAGGCACTTTCGCTTCTCAAGAGCATTGTCATTGGAAAGGCCCCCAAATCAGAGCAGCAGAAAATAGCTAATAATGACAATAAAAGAGTAACGTCTCAAATAGCAATTCAAGCATGTAGACAAATTAAATGTCAACAAGCAAAAAAAGAGTATGAAAATCTTTCAGATGTCAGAAAGGAAATTATTGACAAGATCATATTCAAAGCAAGATCTGCTACTGATATAGCAGCAGAAATTAGAAAAGATTGGTACTACTGTTTCTAGATATCTTAACGAATTAAAAGATCTTGATTTGATCACCTTTAATACTCAGGGAAGAGAAATAGTTTACAAAGCTACTTTGCCTACACAGATTCTTTTTGAAATGGAAAATATGCCTAGCATAGAAAGAGATAGAAGAACAGGAGAAGCAGAGAAAGGAAGAGAAGAAGGAGAAGAAAAAACATATGTCTAGGCTTAGAATAATTAGTCTTGCTCATCGTGCAACTTGGTCAGATGTGGTATCTCATGATGCAATAGAAAAGATGTGTTCTCTAAAAGAAGGATTCTTCTTCTTCTTGTTGGCTTAATCTAAATGAAAACCCTGATGGTAAAAAAAGAAGAAGCGGCATATACAAGATTAGCAAACTCAAAAGAGAAAATTATATAGTGGCACATTTTGCTGTAGACAATGAAATCACCAATGAGTATAAATGTCTAGAAAAGATATTGCAAGAAGATGGATGCTTACCTGATGGAATAGATGTGCCAATTGCAGTTCCAAAGGCTACAAAAATTATACTCATTTTCAACTTAAAAAAAGGTTTGTGCTATTCTTTCTATCCTGGAGCTCTCTTAAACTTTGAAATTATTCAACAGTGTTTATCTGATCTAGAAAAAGAAACCGGAATACCTCTCAAAGCTGCCAGACTATTCCATTATAATAAAGATATTCTTGAAAATATAACAATTGTTGCAAAGAGCTTGGGGTACAAACCATACCTATCAAAAGGAGATTTTGACACCGTGAAAATAACAGCAGAAGGAGATTTAGACTCAAATTATGATTGGAAAGCATATGAAGAATCACTAAATGATAATGAAAAATGGACGATCATTGGTTATAGAAAGCCAACAAAGGATTTTAACGATTTATTTCGATTATATAATAGAAAGAAAAGTAGCGATATAGCACTACCTGAGACACAAGAACTTGGTTATGATGATCTAGTTGACAGAATTCTAAATATACAATCAATATTTGAAAATGCTGTAGGTAAAGAAATTCGCGATTATTGTTTTCCAGAATCGATAACTACTTTATCACAATTTAGTATATGAGGGAAGAATAAGGATTCAGTTAATCGGGATGATGATTATCGTTGTCAGAATCAACCACTATTGTAAAATGTCATATCTATACAACCTAACTCTAGGCAGTCAAATCAGTCGTCAAGTTGGTTAGCAGGGAAAAGGCTGATGATGATGACGGTACAAAATATACTCAATTTGAATATCAAATTTTGATATTAATTTTAGATCAGTCTACTAACTAATTTTTACTATTCATTAGTATATTATTATTAATTTGATCTAATTGTAAATGCTTGACTCAAAATAATAAAATAATATCAGATTTATAGTGTCAGCAGAAGATCACTTTGTTAAGATCATGATTACCATTACTCGTAAAAGTAATCATGATTGCCAGATCGTAGATTTTGAAGCATGTAACGAAGCCAATCTGGGAACCCATAGAAGTCATGACCTCAATGAATCAGAAGACAAATCTTCTGAAATTAATAGGATAGTATGTAAAGCATTTAATTACTTTATAGAAGCTAATATAGGGAGCGCCCGTCACTGTCTCTATGATGTAGTATATCTTACCACTTTAGAGACTATACGATTTCCTGAATTTCAAAAGATCTTTTCTTGATCGAATTTTACTATGCACAAAATATTTAAATTCCCTGATCTAGTAACGATGATCATTTGTAATGACTTAAAGATCCTCCTCCGCGCCTATCCATCACCTTAATGGTTCTCTTGGCTTTCAATTGGCCAATGGTGTGAAAATAATGATTTCTTAAGTTTTGCAATCTAGAGAAATCCCGGCTTCGACAGTAACCATACTAATTGGCTTCCAAATGGTATGGATTTGGAGGTGCTGCTCTTGAAGAAAAGGATTTACCTATTAGCTATAGTCCAATGCAGAAGTTTATGTGGTAGGATGCTAGGATACTAGGAGGAGGAGGAGTAAACTTAATTGATTGGCTTAAATACCAGAAAAGAATATGGTCAGCTATATATAACAATATAGACTTATAAAAAGCATGCAAATTCCCAAAATATATCTTATATTTGGTATAGTTGTCACTTTAATGTCTACATTATTACTACATCCTAATAGTCAAGCGCTTGCTCAGGAGCAATTTTTAACTTATGAAAATCCTGAATCAGGAATAAGCATACTATATCCTTCTAACTGGGAGAAGTTGGCAAATCTAGATAACTTTGTTACCTTTACAGCCCCACCTGAAACTGATACACGCATATATCCAGCAGCACTTGGTTTAAAAGTTCAGGAATTATCATCCCAAAATATACCGTTACAGGAAATTACAAAGGTGCAAATGTCAGATTTAAAAAAAAGTAATCCAGATCTGAATGTTTTAGAATCAACACCAACTACTATTGCAGGCAAACCTGCTCATAAAATAGTGTTTAGTGCTATAGACAATGAGGAAGTTGAACGTAAGGCTATGCAAGTTTGGACAGCAATTGGTAATAAAGCAGTTTTGATTACATACAAGGCAGACCCTGATAGATTCTCAAGTTACTTGCCAACTATAGAAAGAATGATTGATTCCTTTAAAGTTATAGAATAGGGAAAGCGCCCGTTAGATGTGTTGCAAAATAAAGAATAATGGGGGAGTCTTTTCGATATAGGTTGATAACTTTGATTATTGACTTTTATCAATTTTAATATAATTTTAAAATAGCTGAACCCCTTTACCACAAGGGATATAATCCCGCCTACTACATGACCTTAAAGTTGCTTCAATACACTGTTATCTTCGAATATGTTGCTAAGTATATATTTACGATATCGAAGATGCCTGCTTAACTTTATTTTTCTCTAATCCTGTGAATGAATTTCAGGATACTCGTAAAATACTCTCCTCTCTTCATATATGTTCTTCTCATAATATCTTTTTACAAGATCATCACGATGTTTATTACAGACATAGCTTGGAAGATAGTTTGCTAAATCTGGAATAACCATTCGGTCCATACCATGATTAAGACATCCTTCTATTACACAATTGCTATAATTAGAAGTTAAATCTTCTTTTTCCTTTTCAGACAATACTTTAGAAACCTTATCTAGATTATCTTCTTCAGTTTTATCATAATTTAATAACAATGTTTTTGACATCTTTTTCTTCTCTTCTAATATTAGTAGAAGAACTGGCCGCCTAAAATGCTTGACCGCAATGAAACTTATAGCGATATATAGTAACATAGCAAACATTTGTTCTATATAGTTTGGTTATTTATTGAATCACAGTATTGTATTATTTTCATCAAAGAGAGAAAAGCGTTAGTTCCCTTTACTGACTGTATGAAGAATTAAATTATGAATACAACTCTGAAATTGTAATACATTTTTGAGTTTATTCTTTTTCTTATTTTACAATTTGATGTAGTCTCTGAATTATCTGCTTCTATGTCTTTGTATGTCTAGTATATTGGTACTCAAGCACTTCATAACATGTTGTAACTTTAATCCAACATAAAGTATACGATTCTTATTTAATTCATCATAGACGTATATATACTCTCTCTACTATATTAATAGACTAATCCTGCTGTTGTAGTAACATCTGACACATTTTTATATTCTCTTTCTTCTAGTTTTTGTTGTAGTGCTGCTAATATCTCTTCTTTATTTTGAGCATTGGAACTTTGTTTAACATATTCAATTACCTTATTCTTATCCGCTGGAAATTCCATATCCTTTAAAATTTGTCCTAAAGCTGCAACTTTTGAATAGCTTTCAACATTTACTTCTTTTCTTTGACCTTCAACCCCAGATTGTTCACTTATGACTTGACCTGTTTTTCCTCTTGTATCGTCTTCTTCGGGGATTTGCTCATTATTCTGTCTTTTGCTTGTTGTTGATCCCATATAGTGTCAACAGTAACATTATAATAAAAAATTGTCAGCAGATCATTGATCAAGATATCCATAATTTTAAATTGCTTAACGAATGTTATAATATACTATAATTCATTTATCCATTAATCAGGCCAGTCTATATTCATATTCAAATACCATCAAATATATTGTTATTAATATAGATGAAATCAACATGCGGTCATCTTGAAGAAAAATCATTCATGAATGCTAATGATGGATTGTGCAGAAAATGTCATTCTAATTTTGCATTCTTATTAGAGATAGAAGCGAAGTATGGAGAAGATGTATTAGTAGAATATTGGTATGCAATGATACTTACTCATTTATCATCAAAGGAAGACAAACAAGGAGTTAAATGCTTCATAGAGCATTTAACAATGTTTTACCAACGAAAATTAGTTGAGGTTCCATCAAAGGAAAATTATACCAAAAAAATGCTGTATATGTTACACTCAATTCGAGAACCGTTTGATATAGAAGATTTAAGGTAATATTTCTATACAGGCAGATCTAATTTTGATTATTGTCTGTGAAGAATGCTCGGATAAAATAATCACAAGTTACTAATTAAAAGAAGTAATAATGCTCTGTTACCAAAAATATTCTGTCTTTCTTATTCTATTCTGTTTTTCGTTTTCTTGATGCCCATTTGTAATAGTTGGATCATTAAATACTAAGTTGCATTCCTCGCACATGTGTACTATCTATACCATCCAAAGATTTATCATTAATGCTAAAACAATTGGAATGAAAGGAGGTGAACATATGGCAGTAATATTGAATAATCGGGCATTTGAGCATGCAAAACGGTTAGTAGAAAAAGGAAGCTATGTCTTTGATGAGAAAGATTTGTGGAGTGAGCATCAACCGTCTGCACAAGAAGAGAGCGAGTATATTGAAGAGAATGGTATTAAGGAATTTGGGAAGTGGCATTTAGGAATCGACGCAGATGAAAATGAAGATACCAAAGGACGATATAAATTCCCTTATAGCGATTTTGCCAAAGTACATCGCTGCGGAGTGCTTGCTGCAGAGAACAGAGCCGGACAATATAAATATAATGATATTGAACAGGCAGCCGCGCATCTACATGGCATGATTGATGCAGCAAGAAAAGACGTCTAGTACTGTGCCTGCTAATCCTAGTTTAATTAGACGACGAAAATACAAATATCATAAATTACTGAGCACATCTACCAGCAGGGTTCAAATCCTATTGAGGTAATGCAATAGTCCTGTATATGGTAACATTAATAGATATGAGTATCCAGGCTATAGAATGATAACTTATGATAGCATATTTTGTGAATGCTGAGCCTTCTGTATCCATTTGCTTAACTAAGGCTTTGACAACAATTTGTCTTTGTAGCATGTAATTATTTTATCTGCAAGAGCTATAGCTTTTGTAGTAGAGTTTTCTATCCAATATTATCTAGATCTATAGTGAAAATTAACTTTGCAGGCAGAGCATCTTTTCTCTCACTACGTCTCTCCACTTTTCAATCAGTATTATAAGCGTCTTAAGGATTTGGATTTTTGATAGCCAAGTCAAAGAATTAGCTAGGATTAGAGATGAGCAAGGATATATTGCTCAATCCAAGAAGGATTCAAAGAGTGACGGAAACATGTCCTCTTAGAATATAACTGGCCAATTATACATATAGCTGAAAAACATTGGGAAGCATGTTCAACTGAAACAGAATTATTTGAAAAACTTCTTGGAGCTAATATATAGAAACAACTCACAGAGCTGCCAAAGGAGACTTGATTTGTAAGTTTGTAATTAAGGAAAGAAAAGAAGGTTATTTGTAATTAAAAAATAAGAATACTTATCTGTAATATGTAATAAAATAATAAGAATAAGAAAAATAAGAATAATAGTTTGTATAATTTGTAAACTACCTACCTTATAAATAGACTTAAACAAATAAAAATATGAATAAATTTGATGGAAACCAGAATGTTTGTATTATTGGAGCAAGTGGAACTGTACGCAGTGAGATAGTAAAACAGCAAGATGCCGGTGCAGGTTCACTTATGAGGCAGGTTGAAGTTCTAGTGACCCAGCGAAAAACATGATCATGAGGGTTTTCAACTGACTTAGGAAGTAAGAATTATGTCCATAACAGGAACAGACAAAATTGAGGAAATTTATCATAGCAGATTAACTGGAAGAGATGTTTCATCAGAAAATGCTATTATAGTAAAGGGATTGAGGAAATCATTCAAACAGCTTACTGTACTTGATGATGTTAACTTTGTAGTCAAGAAAGGCACTGTTCTTGCATTACTTGGACCAAACGGTGCTGGAAAAACCACTACTATTGGAATACTTAGTACGCTGCTTTTACCTGACAGCGGCCAGGCGCTAATTAACGGCTTTGACGTAGTTAAAGAACCATACAAAGTACGGAGTTTGATTGGTTTGACAGGCCAGTATGCAGCTTTGGACGAATATTTGACAGGTAAAGAAAATCTACATATGATTGGTCGACTCTATCGTCTCAGCTATCCAGATATCAATCGAAGGTCACAGGAGCTACTTGAACTGTTTGACTTGGTAGAAGCATCTGGTCGTACAGTAAAGACCTATTCCGGTGGCATGCACCGCCGGCTAGATCTTGCTGTCAGCTTGATTGCCTCTCCGCCAATTATCTTTCTAGATGAACCTACTACTGGTCTTGATCCGCGGAGTCGCTTAATTATGTGGGATATTATTGAGCAACTTGTCTCTACCGGTACGACCATACTCCTTACTACCCAAGACATGGATGAGGCTGATCATTTAGCAGATAGGATTGTTGTTATTAACGGAGGTAAAATCATTGCCGAGGGCACATCTGACGAACTGAAACAGCGCGTAGGTTCGGAGCGCTTGGAAATAACGGTTGCGAAGGAAAGCAACTTCGAGAAAGCCAAAAAGGTAGTTGAAGAAGACAGTCTTCATTCAGATAGCAAAATGAGGACTCTTAGCTTGGTAACCAAAGGTGGCATGCATCAACTAAAACAAGTTCTCAGTCGTTTGGATGAAGCAGGCATTGACGTTGAAAATGTATCATTTCGTAGTCCGACACTTGATGATGTATTTCTTACACTTACCGGACATACAACTGAACAACCAAACAGAGAAACAAAGGAGCAAGGAGGCTAAAAAGTAATGACCAAACCTTCTTTCAATACTAATATGCAAACAGAAAAGCGCTCAAAGCTCTTTTGGACGCTCAGCGATTCATGGGTGCTTGCCAAACGGAGCATCAAGCATATCACTAGGAATCTCGACCAGCTCTTCTCTGTTGCGCTTTTCCCAATTATGTTTTTCCTTCTATTTCGTTATGTATTTGGGGGTGCGATAGACACTGAAGATATAAGCTATGTAAACTTCCTTGTAGCTGGCATCTTCGTTCAAATGCTAGCTTTTGGCGCAAACTACACGACAATGAATTTAGCGATTGACCTACAACGAGGTATCGTTAATCGGTTTCGCTCTCTTCCTATTGCAAGATCAGCTCTACTCATAGGTCATGTTGTAGCGGATTTAGTAAGAAATACAATTTCCAGTCTAATTATAATTGGTGTTAGTTTTCTTGTGGGCTTTCAACCAGTTGCCGGCCCTACCGAGTGGGTGTTGGTATTTGGACTCGCAATCCTCTTTTCACTTGCTATCTCTTGGATATCAGCTATCATGGGTCTACTTGTCAAAAGCATAGAAGCAGCACAGTGGACAGGCTTCTTTGTCATTTTTCCACTGACCTTTGTCAGCAGTGCCTTTGTGCCGACTGAAACTATGCCGGAGGTGCTACGATTCTTTGCTGAAAACCAGCCTGTTACGCATGTCATTGAGGCAATACGCGCTTGGCTTGTCGGGACCCCAATTGGCAATTCCGCCTGGCTTGCATCCGCATGGTGTGTAGGTATCATCATTGTTGCCATGCCAGTGGCGACATGGCTCTTTAAGCGTCAGAATTTGCGATAAGATGATACATAAGCAACGATAGAATAGTAATGACCAATATCTTCATTACTCGAATCTTACTAAATTAATTAAAGTAGAGAGAGAGTTACCATCAATTAGTAAACCAAATGAAACAAGACTAAAATAACATACCTATAACACAGATTATGAATATGATTAGAGATGTTAATGGAGGACGAGGAGGATATGGCAAGCCGCTCCTCTGATGCTGCGGCAGACAAGCCTTCAGTGCTCAGCTCCGCCGAGATCGATAAGCTCCTTTCTATGAGACTTATCGCGAATCTGGCCACACTCGACCAGGACGACGGCATCCACCTCTTGCCCATGTGGTTCTTGCGAGTTGGTAACTACATCTGCATTCCGACGTCTAGCCATACACACAAGTACCGGAACCTCCGAGCGAGACCACGCGCATCCGTTATGATCGACATGTCGCGAGCGGGCCTGGACCTCAAAGGAGTGCTGATCAGGGGTCGAGTGGAACTTGTCTATGGAGAGGAGGCGCAGCGGATCAATCGCTCGATTCATTTGAAGTATGTGAAGCCTGAAGGGCTAAGCGACACCAACGTCGCCGCTTATCTCTCCAAAGGCGACGACGTAACCGTAAAGATCCACATGGATCACTTGATCAGCTGGAACCTGGCTGGCTCAAAGGCAGGTAAGGCGCTGAGTGTCAGTGGCGGATTCCATCCACTCGATGCATAGAGAGGAGGAGAAGGATCAGAAGCATGTCAGAAGGGTCAAAGGTAGGCCAAAACCAGAAGACATTCTTTGAGAATATACTACTAAGTCAAGTTAAACAGATTAGAAATAGCATTAGTAGCAATGATATTAAAGTTTAAGAAATAATATAATATTTCATTCAAATTAATAATAATAATGGTCTCCGAAGAAAATGGCATTGACTTTATTCTCACTCATCTTACAGAGCCATTATTTCCAAGAACTATTTCTACATACAGATCAGAAGGAAGACAGTTTGAAGTCTTTAGCAAAGAAGAAATGATCAAAGCATTTGAACAATCTGACTTTCTAGACTGTAGAGTCAATGCCTATCCTTCGTATACAGAGTACAAAGGAATCAACAGACAGGCACCTAATTTTCTCTTTATAGATTTAGATAAGGATATTGTTGGAACAGCAAGAGCACATAGACTAGCATTAACTAACACTTTAAGAAAAATTAAAGAAAAGCTATCAGAAGCATATCCTACTGTACTATGGTCTGGAAATGGTTACCACATATACCAACCCATTGAAGCATTTGTATTAGAAGAAGAAGAAGTATTCAGCAGTAATGAATTTGATCATCCTTCTAAAGCATTCTTGAGATTTGCAGAACAATATCTATCTAATAACAAATCAGATCCTTCACATAATCCATCCTTTAAATCATGTATGATAAGAATACCAGGTTCATTTAATTCCAAATGTATCTTGAAAGGAAAAGACTCAGAAGTTAAAATAATACAAAGATGGGATGGATACAGACCAAAAATTAACTTACTCTTAGGCAGTTTTCATGCTTATCTTGTAGATCAGAGAATAAAGGAGCTACAAAGGCAGAAAGAACAAATAAAGAAATATAGACAAAAACATGGAGATGATGTTAATGATATAAAATGGATTGAGATATTATTAGAGACTCCAATTTCAGATTATAGAAAGAATGCAATAAACCTTATTCTTGCGCCTTACCTTATTAATATCAAAAAATTACCATATACAGATGCATTTAACATTATAAAAGACTGGTTAAACAAGTGTGATTCATTAAGAAGATTAGATTCTAACTTCAATTATCGCTTAAAATCAGCATTAGAAGACGCAATACAAAAAGGCATTCCATCTATGAGTTTAGCTAAACTAAAAGAAAAAAATAAGGAGTTGTATGACTTACTGAGCGTAAGAATGAATAATGCTGATTATCAACAAAGGGAGAAATGAATAATTTGAACTCCTCTATGAATAATCTTCTGCACTGAATGGCGTAGAAGCAAAGTGATGGAGTTATCCAGCCAAGGTTATAATCAATTAGGGATAGTAAAGATATTGCAAGTAGTAGTATACAAAATTAATCGGAATGTAGAGTATGTATCGAAGAAGACATACACATAAGAAAGAAAAAAGACCTTAAAATATTACATATAATCAATATATGATAACTTTATGTTATCGTAATTAAGCGATTACATCTTTAACCGTTTGTTTTTAGAATTGCTGCTATACATTGATCAAAGCAGCATTAAGATATGACAATAGTATTATCTTGATAACAGGTAGTATCGCCCACATACCTTTTGCCACAATTGATCCAAGGACAAACCTTTTGAGAGCACAGGCATTATACTATCAAAATATTGTAGAGTATCTGAAGCAAAGTGAGATAGTATGTGATGATTATATTTAGATCTGATACCTTCTCCAAATATTTTCATAGATAATAATAAAAAACAACAATCTCCACACTTTATCTTTAAGAGACTATCAACAAAAAAGGCACTTGATAATTGGTCTAAAGCAGGTAATAGAGGCTGTGTGTTGTATTACCAACAGGCTCAGGCAGGACTGTTACGGTGTAAAGGCAATAGAAATGGTAAATTCAGCCTCAGTATTAATTCAACTATATTGCCAACTGTCGTTTTTCTACTTGTATCTAATCTATGTAGAAGAGTATGTAAATATTATTATTAATAATAATTTATAATATATATTGACATGTCAGAAACGAATGAACATCAATCTAAAAGAGAAAAAAGTATGAATAAAAAAGAAGAAGGAGAAGAAGAGAGAGCAGAGGAAAAAGAACCTGAAATCCAGAAAAGAGCAGAAGAGAGAGCAGAGGAAAAAGGAGGAAAATAATAGATGACATACTTAATAGGCGCAGCAGCTATTTTAAAGGACAATATTATCTGAGATTGCAGAAATTTATATAAAAATAGCAATTCTGACAATGAAGTAATACATATACAAGTCCAAGAAGGATACATCACAGAAAAGCTCAGTAAAGAGGACTGCCACGTACTAATAATTGCAACGTGGCTTCGTTTTACAAACCTGGATAATGCTTTTTGCTGTGTATTTCTATAAGAGAGACCGAGAAAATACAAGTATAGAGCATAACTAATATCTTTGGCAGACGTTCTATTTCTTTTTGCATATGTCATTATAACGAATAGTATATCTGCAGCTTTAGCTTTTTTGTTAAGTTAACAGAGCCTATACGGTTAAGAATAATATAAAATAAACGCTACACTTTAGCTATCTTGTCTTGGATTTTCATTCTCTTTTTGTGAATTATATTAAAAACTAGCAATGTAATAAGTATGATCTTGTTTCGATAACATACACTATATTTTTTTGTTTTTATTTTTATTTTTGTCTTAACTCTTTTATGTTGTATAAAACTCGCTCTAGTAATTTTTAGACCTTAATGATATATACATGATAATTGGAGAGTCAATGTAGCAAATGGTAAAAATCAGCATTCTTGCAGCTCATGAGCAGGTAAATCCTAGTGATCTATTAAATGATGTCATAGATATGGATAAAAATGGTATAGAAAGGTGCTGGACTAGTGATCACTATATGCCATGGTGGCACACAGGTGCCTTCGGTGGTGCTGCTTGGCCTTGGTTAGGGGCTGCATTGGCCAAGACTAGTTCAATAGTTATGGGTACTGGAGTAACTCCTCCTATATTGAGATACCATCCAGCTATTGTAGCACAAATATTTGCAACTTTGGGTTACATGTTTCCCAATAGAGTATTTTTAGGAGTTGGAAGAGGAGAAGCACTTAACGAAGTGCCATCAGGTAACTATTGGCCCTCTAATACTGAAAGATTTAGAAGATTAAAGGAAGCAATATATCTAATTAAAAAGCTCTGGAGCGAGAAATGGGTTACATTCAAGGGAGATTATTATTGGGTAAAAGACTCTAATCTTTATACTAAACCTGAAAAGCCAATACCACTATATGTTGCTGCTCTTGGACCTCAATCTGCTAGACTAGCTGGAGAAGAAGGAGATGGATTTGTGACCAACGAGCTTAATGTTGACAGCATCAAGACCAAACTATTACCAGCATTTAGTGATGGTGCTAGAAGCTCAGGAAAAGATCATGAGTCTTTAGAAAAAGTATTATTTATTCCAGCATCATATGATGAGGACAAGCAGAAAGCCTTAGAATCAATCAGATTTTGGAGAGGTTCTATGATAAAGGCATTCTATGAAGTAGATGTTCATGATCCAAGAAAGATTGAAGAAAACGGCCAGATTATTGGAGATGATACATTAGAGAATATGGTGCTTGTGATATCTAATGCAGAAGAGGGTATAAAGAAACTTCAAAAGTATGTGGAATTAGGATTTACAGAGATTGTAGTAGTAAACTCAAGTCCTAACCGTAAACTCTTTGTAAAGCTAATTGCAGAACAAATTGTTCCAGAATTAACCACTGCATAATGAAAACAAAAAAAATTAGCAAAAGATTGAGAACAAAATATATGCAAGAGCCTTTAGTGATATATTATATGATACCACAAGTTAGTTAAAAGTTGATATACTTTTGCTAATTTGTTTTCTGATTAACAATGCATAATTATTAGCGATAGTGAGCTTATTTTTTGTATAGGTATTTGTAATTGATAAAAATAAATATGGAGATATTTAACTTTAGACACAATTCCTTCATAGGATGTTATCTTTAGAAGTTTTCTAGGTGGACTGATATTTTTGGTAGGCTATCTATAATACTATCTATAATAGCATGGTCATGGTCACAGGCCTTATACAATTATATACGTTACAGCAATATTATAAGCATGAGTAATAACATAGATCGTGGGGAAAGATCAGATGAATCCTCTACAAATGTGTCTGCATCATTTAAATGTGAGGAATGTGGCATGACTTTTAATTCACGACAAGAGTTAAAGGAGCATACGCATTAACCAAAGGCCATAAACAAGAATTCCGAAATCAAAAAGAGAACGAGTCATTAAGCAATGTCTTCAAGGTGATTCTAGAGATCAAAATACCAGAGACAATCAAATAGGAGCTGGAACTGTAATCGCAATAATTAATGAGTGTAAACCAAATGATCCTGAGTTGAATTTATTTAGAAGTCGCGGTAATGATAAAAAAAAGAAAATATAGATCTATATTTGCTAACATTCTCAGTGAGACTGAAACAAAAATTAAATGAGATGGACTAATCTATAACAGACATAATCTCTAATTGAAAATGTCAATATTCAGTATTTTAAGCATGATTTGAATGCATGAGAGTTTCCCTTTAGACACAAGAACCAAATCTAGTTAGTTCCATAATTCGTTACTCTTTACTGGTAACGCTATAGTTGACAAATAGTAGGTGAACCCATTTATGTCTAGGGTTCAAGTAGATATGAATCCATCTGGTCAGAACTTGAATATGATCATATGGTGAAGAGTCAAAGAAACCTGATTACGGGGGTATAGAATCAGATAAGGAACAAGAAGGAAATGAAAGGAAAGGAAATAGAAGAATTAACAACAAACCAAGACTTCTGACCCACTTTAAAGAAAAGGGGCAAAATATAACATCATGAGAGACAGTATCATATTCTATGTTGCTTCAAATTCTTGCACTTTGGGGATGCATGCCTGAAATAATTAGAGATTGCGTAGATATGACAAATGTATCAAGCACATACCTAAGTATTGCTTTAGGAGCGATGGTTGGTGAAGCAATAAGTTGGTGGATCTATAATATGCAGAAGAAAACCTCTGTTAAACAAGATGAGACTCTCAGACGCATCAGCGAACTGGAGGAAAATCATGATAAAGTCTTGAAATCAATACAGCAGTTCCAAAAACATCAGGACAAACTTCTCAGTCAAATACTTAATTTGGATAAAAAGATTGATACCATAATTGAAAAGGAAGAGAGATAATAGTACAATGGAAGCTTGTAATAAAAGATAATGACACCTTAGTGATAGAATTACTGATCTAAATAATTAATGAATTAGTCTGACTTAGGATTATAGAACTAAATTTGTGACATACAGAGAGATAGATATACGAACCAGCGAAAAATTAATGGCTATATATGTATAGTTATTTGTTAAAAGTCATAATGTAGGGTCTTACAATATGCTGTAGCTGCTAATCTCCCCTTTTCCTTTAATAATCTAAACTTGATCTTAACCATGTCATAAACCAAATGCTGCTATATTCAACCTTGTTGACGAGTGGTTTGATATTTCTTCATGCAGAGATGCTATAGATTCCTCATAAAATATTAAGTTACATCTATAACATTTCCAAATACTGGAAGATTTAAGACTTCTCAATTTTTTAATTCTCATTTTTGTCCTATCCGCACTATTTACTTTATTGCCACGCTAAACATCGATTTCCTTTTTTGCTGCCCTTCTCTTGAGGATCAATACAAACCCGAGCGAGACTGCTGACAGTAATGCTGACGTAATATACACTAGATTATATGAGTCTAGAGAAGGATACGACCCTTGAACTCCTTTGATCGTCTCGTGACTCTCCATATACACCCCTGCCAGTGCCGGACCCATTGCCATTCCTATAAACAACAAGAGAGCGCCCACTCCTACTGATATGCCGATGAATGATTTGGGCGATGACGATACTACAATGTTCCACGTTGCAGTAATTGTCATCGAGAGACCGGATGCAATAATGGCTAGATTAGTAGATACCGCGAATTCTGTTGAGTGAAATATTAGCAGCCCAAGTGACCCAATCAGGCTGATCACGGTACCTATTATGATAGGCATTAGCTTTCCTATTCGATTTATGATAAGTGGGGTTACGCTTGCAAAGACAAGGAACATGATCATGAAAGGTAGTTGAACATTTGCGGCGTCTACTGCATCACCTCCGAATCCCAGCGGCACCGGGCTTCTTACCAGCTGCACTATAGCAGGGTATGCTATGAACATTGTAATTCCGGTGGCCATCAATATGATGTACGAAGGCAGGAGAGTCTTGTCTTTTAGCAATCTTAGGTCAACCAATGGTAATGCGATTCTTCTCTCTATGATGACAAAGACAGCCAATGAAATTACTGAAACTACAAATGCAACTATAATCTGCGGCAGAGTCTCAGAGTTTATTCCAGTCTCTACGAGTGTCAGCGCCATGAGAAATGCAATTATTGTTGCAGAAAGCGCCACCGCTCCCTTCATATCTATGGAAGGCGATGCCCGCTTTTTACCCATGTTTTCTTGAGTATTAACAGGAGCAATTACTTGCCCTTTGTTTTCTTTTACGAATTTGGCGATCATGAAAGTCACTGCGCCGCAAACGGAACTATGGAGAAGAAAGTGGAGTGCCACCCAAAGCTCTGGATGATGGTGGCTCCTGCCAAGAGGCCGACAACCGAGCCTGCAGAGTACATAGATCCAAACACTCCCACAGCGATCGCAAGCTTGGCTGGTGGAAAGGTGTCCCTTAGGAGGCTGAAGGCTGCCGGGACAGCGGCCAAGCCCACACCCTGAATTATCCTGCTCGCTAATAGGAATGATATGTTGTCTGCAAAACCTCCGGCGGCTATTCCAGCTGCATACATCGTCAGTAACACGAGTAATACCTTCTTTTTACCGTAGAGGTCAGACATTTTGCCAGCGATAGGAGTCATCACGGCTGCAACAATTAGGTACGAGCTGAATATCCACGCTGCCGTCCCATAAGATATACTAAAGTCTTGCATGATCTCTGGGATGGCCGGCAGGAGCATGGTTTCTGAGAAAAAGACTACCAAGAGTGTGCTGCTAAGTATCCCAAGAGTAAACCACGCATGACGGTTGACAGTAACGGAATCTAATGAAGACATATAAGCACAATAGGTGTATATGCACTCTTATAAGTGTATCTACACCTATTACTCCTTAGTCTCACTCATATTAATATCGAAGTAAACCTTTTATTATTAATATGTGTATATCAACCTATAGTTGGAATCGAAGGGACAAAATATTAATACACTACTGGAACAAGGAATGTCAGCAGCAGATTCGTGTACATGTAGTGAATTACGCAGGGCAGCTAGGGCAGTAACACTACTTTATGACAATGCATTCAAGTCTAGTGGATTGCTGTCCACGCAACTTGGTGTACTCCAGATGATCTACAAGTCAGATTCTATAAGAATCACAGATCTTGCGAAAGAGTTAGGTATGGACAGAACAACTCTCACTAGAAATCTGTCTGTTTTAGAAAGACAGGGCTTTATCAAGATCTCCTCTGGTAAAGATAATCGAACTAGGATTGTAGCGATCACCTCCAAAGGACGCACCACCGTAGCCAAAGCTATTCCTCTTTGGAATGAGGTTCAACGCAAGGTAAAACAGAATATGGGCGAGGCCTTGTGGGGGGAGTTAATGGATAATCTGTCTCAATTTGTAAAGGTAGCCGACCAATTAAATGAATCAAAGTGACAAGCATTATGCTGTGACCTTCTCTTCTTCTAGCCTTTGTCCCTTTGCTGAAGTCGCTATACTAGAAAAGTGTTCAAGTTCTTCTTCTTCTTCTAAATCACCGTCACACCCATCCTTATAATAAGAGAAAGTCATCTTTCCACCACTACTAAATATATCTCCAGTCTTTATGAGATACTAGATTCTGGTTCCGATTATGATGCCATTATCATTATAGAACGAGTGTGCATCTATAGGCTTTCTCTTTTGCAAATGGGAAAGAATAATGAGTCCATATTCTGTCAATGTCACTTGTTTCCTTTTCACAGATATAGTCCTTATCGGGTTTCAGAACCAGCTCCAAATGTAGAATTAGTTCAGGATACATACATTCCACGCGTCCGATGCTCTCTCATGAGAGCGGGTACCTTGTGGTCCTATAGTTAGTTACTATTAATTTCTTCTTACGAAGTGAATTACTTGGGTTTTATGTCAAAACAATCTTTTTTGTAGCATATTAGATGGCAATAATATGCATGTCATTGTTTCATTTTCAATCTACATAAGCCTAACCCCAATATGATTAAACCAATTGCGATCAGCGATATGTATACGTAAGAAAGTGCGATAGCCAAGTATAAATTTAAACCGAAAGTTGGTTCTATTATCTTAGAGACTATTAGAAGTGCACCTCCTGCTATTAGTAATGATGTCGTTATTCTTGTTTTTTGTCGAAATCCAAACCCAAATGATAAAAAGAATAGAAATATAGAAGGCAGACCAGGGTATATTCCGCTTTGTCGATCGGTTAGATATAAGAATCCATTTTCACTTTGCGATGTGAATGTATTGACAGTATCTATGGTCAAAAGTGTTATAGCAGTAACTGCAAGTACTTTAGAAATGCTCTTTTTTTATTGAGGTTAATTTGTGTTGTCATCATAGAATAAACTTACTAGATTTATTCTTATAACCATTATTTACCTATGATAGGTAACTAAGTTATTTGAATTTTCCTTACTTTATTCCTCAGAAAACAAGTAACAATTGTAGAAAGTAGTTACAACAGTATCAAAATTTATTTCAAAAGCAGAATATCAGATCATAGAAACATCAAATCATAGGATTCTAGAACTTCGAGAATTTCTCCTCCTTTCTCTCAAGCCTTGTATTTTATTATTATTTTTTTATTTCCCCAAGATTCTTCCGTTCTACTTATAATGCAAGAAATGATTGTTACAATAATTCTTGATGGAGTATACTAATATCATTATTTTTATTAACCTTCACCGTTAATTCTTTCTCTCTTCTGAGAGTGATTCCTTTTCAGTCATCTGTAAATATAAGGTATAGAAGTAATATGGCCTATACAAGTTCTCGTATTTATTACAAGTTTAACTCAAAGCAAAACTTGACTGCGTCATATGTATAAGCAACAAGACAAATGACATTTCTACAAATCCAAACAATGAAATTGATCATATACTATATGCCTTAGGTCTCCAGATGTTTGTAAGATCCTTTTTTCGTAGTAGGCCTTATTGGAGTTTATTTATGCTAGTTTTTATTACTGGCGTAGTTACGATGTCTTTGGAGTTTTCAACAGGCAGAATACTAATTCCCGTATTTGGCAGCTCATTATACACTTGGGGAAGCTTAATAGGCGTAATATTAGTTGGTTTGAGTCTTGGATATCATATTGGAGGCAGGCTAGCTGATAGAGATCCTAGTTTTTTGAAATTCTGTGCAATAATTTTTTCCGCCGGACTTTACATCGTCTTTATTCCATTCGTTTCACCAATGGTGATGGGATTTTCTACATTATATGCATCAGAAAGCCAATACGCTTCATTGCTTGCGACCTCTATACTTCTTATGATGCCAACTTTCTTGTTAGGAATTGTGACACCATATGCAGTAAAGTTAGCAACAAATACACTTAGTAAATTAGGAAATATAGCCGGAAATCTTTATTCTGTGTCTACTATAGGAAGTATAATAGGTACCTTTCTAACTGTTTTTGTTTTGATACCCGAATTTGAAATTAGGTACATTATATTCTTCCTTGGCTTGACTTTGATGATTCTTTCTTCTCTCATTGGGTTGAGTAAACTTCCTAGAATTCTTGCTATTTCTGTTGTTTTATTACTTTTTTTTCCTACTACGTCGTTAGTAGGGGGCATAGTTTCGCATTATGGTACATTAGTTTATGAAAAGGAGACACCATATAGCCATCTTGACATAACTGATTTAGGCAATGCCAGAAGTCTATACTTAAATGGTTTGTTACACAGCAAGATGTATAAAGACAATCCAACTGACTTGGCCATTACTTACACCAAATATTTTCACCTTGGATTTCTGTTCAATGGCGATGCCAAAAATATTTTATTTATCGGAGGCGGTGGTTTTTCAGGTCCAAAAAATTTTTTGAATGTATATCCTAATGCTACTATTGACGTAGTTGAAATAGACCCGGATGTTATTGACGCCGCTAAAAAATATTTCAGTTTAGATTATATTAACAGTGATCTAAAAAGACTGAGAATTTTTAATGAGGATGCAAGAAATTTCATATCTAATACTAATCAACAATACGATATCATAATTTTGGACGCATTTTCTAAAAGCTATGTGCCATTTCATTTAATGACTCTGGAATATTTTAAGATTCTAGAAGAGAAGCTAGGGCCCAACGGTGTTGTCATATCTAATCTTATAGGATCTGGTGTTGGAGATACATCGGATCTTTTCAGGGCTGTTTATAAGACTATGTCAGAAGTTTTTCCATCTTTGTATGTGTTTCCAACCGTAAATGACAACTTTGTAATTATTCAAAATGTGATGTTAATAGGGACCAAGACAGATAAGGATTACAATAAATTTGAACTAACACAAATAGCATCAAAAAATAACACTTTTTATAAAGACATACCGTACGCAACCGATTTTGTGGAAGATCTTTA
The DNA here is from genome assembly GCA_963733025.1 of uncultured Nitrososphaeraceae archaeon. Lineage (GTDB taxonomy): Archaea > Thermoproteota > Nitrososphaeria > Nitrososphaerales > Nitrososphaeraceae > JAJNBK01. Next base: position 23,604 of record CAVTCE010000034.1, read on the forward strand.
TGAACGAAAAATAAAGACAGATGACGTTCCATTACTTACAGACAAATTGGCTCCAGTGGAGAATCTTATTAATCCTATTACTAGCAGATCATATATAATAGAAGAGCAAATTGGTCCGAGCAAAAGAACAGGTCTTCCTTGGACTGAAAATACAATGCTATCTCTTGCTATACTTACATTGATAGTTATTCTATGGGTTTTTTATATGAAAAAGATTTGGAAGAGACAGATACACAACAACCACTATAACATAACGGCAGAAGAATAGGGTTGTTATTATCAGCCAAATAATAGTCAGTTATATTGACAACAAGTAATTTGCAAATCAGGCTATGAATGCAATTAATGTACACAGCAAATACTTATTCAACCACGCAAATAGCCACAGACAATCATTAGCTGTGATTTAATAGAAGAAGTATAAATTAGTAAAAGAGATGATATTCTATCGATAGACTTATCAACATAAGAAATAGATTGATAGAATTCTAAAGCTAAAGCTAGGTTGTCTTTTTTAATATATCTTTTTTAATATACTATCTCTTAACAATAATAGTCTGTGCCGTACTTTTACATAATTCTCTATATGCTTGATTTATTTTATATAATGCTGATGTGGTTAATAATTATACTTTATAGTCGCTATCTGCCTTTTCAATTCTCTCCTTTTTTTGTCTTATAAGGTATACGAATCTGAAAAGTGTATCCAAAATGAGCATGACTTACGTCAAGGTGATGTAATAGAAATTATCAATAGTTCAAAATCAACAAATATTTGCCAATGCCAATGTCATAACGATATGTATAAACTAGTTGTAAGTATCTTCTTATAAACTAGGTTGCTTAGATAATTCATACCCTGATCTGTTCCCATTCTAACTTTATTTACATAAATATACTATCTAAAATTCCAGGTATAGAGAAAAAAAGTAGAAAAATATATGTTCTAGCTATTGAATTATAGATTAGGTGATATGTCAGGTGATGACCTTGCCTGCAAAATAAGAGAATTAAGAGGTGAAAATACAATTCTAGTAAGCGCTTATGATCTTGGAGGCAATATGGTCACAAATTTAAAGCAGAAGAAGAAGAACTGTATTGTTGTTGACTCTATTAGAGAGTTAGTTAGTTTGACATTGCTTATGGGGAGAATAGAACAATATGTTTGAACAACATTTGAGAGTAAATGTAAAAAATGTATAACACCAAGGAATCTAACAATAACCCACAAGCAATAGACAAAAAATTTCTTGATACATTATTTGAATTTATACATTCAGTTCAATCCGAAATTGATATAATGCTGCCTGAATCTGCATCCTTACAATTTCTATCATATTGCAAGATAATTGATTATCTGATATCACAGAAACTTAGCAAGAATATCATCATTAAGATGTTATGCCCTTTTGATGAAAATAGTAAGAAGTTAATAAAACAGATAGTCCCTTTTATTGTATACCAATCTATAAAATTATCATCGCATAAAACAGCAGCAGCAGCAACAGTACCAAATTCATTGCTCTTTATCAGAGATAAACAAGATATTTTTTCTTTTTTAATTGATATACACCAATATGATAAAGAAAATAAAGATTATAATGAGAATAGAAATAAAAATAGTATTTTTTCTGTTAATGATTGGCTGTATTCAAAAAATGTAGCTGTAGTCAAGAATTCAGTTTCTTGTTTTGATATTGTATGGGAAGAAAAAGAAAATTATGATAAAATGATAGAAGAAAAAAAGCACTCAGACCTTTTGGTTGATTTAATCACACATGATATAGGAAATTATCATCAAGTAATACAAACTAGTTTGGGACTTGTAATTTTTCTTCTTGAGAAAAATAAAACAAATATTTTATCACCACAAGACAGCCAAAAAATTTTTTCTTATCTTACTACTGCAAAAAATGCCCTTACGAGGAGCCAGTCACTTGTAGACAATATACGGAGACTAGAACGACTTTATGTACAAAAGGATTTAAAATTAGTATTAAAGAACCTTCCAGATGCAATTAACAATGCGTATTCTACAGTAGAGCAAACGTTATACGATAATAATCCTCATAATAAAAAAATTTCTATAAATATGGCACATGGTCATCCTACGGATATAAATATAATGGCTGAGGATTTGCTTGATGAAATTTTCATCAACTTATTTTCTAATACTGTAAAATATACGGATTCAGCAGAAGTAAAAATTGATGTAATGATAAAGGATTATTTTATTGGTGAAGCAAAGTATTGGATGATAACCATATCTGATTATGGCAAAGGCATACCAGATTCGATGAAAAAAGAGTTGTTTGAACGTTTTTATTATAAAGCAAAAGGAAGCGGATTAGGTTTATCTATAGTAAGAGCATTAGTTGAAAGATACAGAGGAAAGATTTGGGTTGGAGATAGAGTATACAAAGACTACACTAAGGGAACTACATTTGGAATGATTTTTCCAGCAGCTTAATAATAATAATGGTATATACATAATAGGATTTTTCTCTTTATGTCTCTATATAGTAATTATGTTATTGTTATTAATGCTACTAATCTTGCATCCAGACTGGATTATGGTGTTGCTGCAGTTGTCTTATTTGCTCTAATGTCATATTAGCGATATCTCTAGAATCATATGCACATATGCCAATAGCAGGAAAGTTAAATCTTTGTTCTAAATATAATTCATAATCGAATAATTCTTTGCTAAATCCGTTATTAAAAAATGCTGCCATATCTCCAAATACTCTTAATCCTCTTTTACCATTATTAATTGAGTTTTCTACCAAAGCAGACCATAATGCCATTGTTCGATGGATATTTGGTATACCATCGGGGAAATACCATTCTTCAGTAGTTCTAATTATAATATCGCCTTTTGATTCAAGTTTTGTAACATCGACTTTCCATTCATTTCTCATCTTGGCACAGATTTCATCTTTTGTAAGATCGCTAGTCAATAGCATAATAAGCTCATTTCTTTGCAGGCCATCTTTTAGAAAGGCAAGGGCTTCATTAAATTTTTCTTCCTTATTATGATAGACTGCAATCACGTGATTTCCTACTTCAAGTGTCTGTAGTCTCTGTGCCATCTAACTAATTATAAGAAGAGGTGCGATATAATAGTTGTCTTAAACTAAGCTTCTGATTTGTTAAAAATGCTGCTGATTATTTAGGCAAATTTCGATTTTATTTACTGCAATACTGAGTAGGATTATTGTTTGGGATGTTGTTTAATAATTATTGTATGGAAATAGCAGATTCTATGGGATGGGCTGCATTAGGTTTTCTACCTTAGCATTGCTAATTCCTCTCCTTTCTATATGAGGTAATTTTGTAGAATTCTTGGCAAGATGTGGACTTAAGGATATAGTCTATCTGAGTTATAGCATTTTCACTAGCCCAATAATAAGTCCATTTATCCTCTTTTCTTGTAAAACTGGATGATATTACATCTACCATGCCTAATTCCTTTACTAGTTTTTTTAAGTGTGGTGAATCAGGTGTATCATTGAAATCTCCCACTACTACAAAATCTTCCGTATCAAATAAATCGCCACTAAACCTCTTCCTAACAAATTCTGCAACCTTCTTTGCTTGCGATTCTCTTAATTTATTGGCTTCTTTCTCTTCCTTTGCCCTCTTTGCCGCATCTTTCTTTTCAAATACCAACTTTGATTTTAGATGGTTGAGAAATCCACTGGACCAGAAATTTGTGTCGATAAGAGTTGATAAACGACCCAGCCCATTCTGCAACAAAACCTGCAAGAAAAAAGGATATTCTATGATGATAGTCATTATCAAACAAACTTTTGAAATAATATTATATATTCATAAATCAATAGATATCCTATTTATGATGATGATGTGTTATACAACAACAACACTAGACCATCATTACAAAATATCAGTATTGTATTTTAGTACGGCATTCGGCTGGTTTTACTCCATCATATTTGCTCTCAACAATTTCATGAATTCCCTCACGCATAAAGTCATTTGAATTTAATGATATTTGCTTTCCTTCTGCAGGCGTAATGTACGTGTTTGGCTGTAATCCAATACTACCTGCTACTGTTTTGCTTAACGGCTTGACATCCTTTAATGTTAAATCATTTACAATTCTCTGAAATTCAGATTTTGATATGGTTGCCTTTACTATTCGTTTATCAACATTACTATTATCGCTTATTGGTGTGTCTGATATAATGTTAATAATATTATATTTATCGATAAAGTCTGAAATCCCGACTTGAGTTCCGCTAAAGGTAACAGGTAGTTGTAGTGCTACTGCTTGTTCTTCTTCTTTTCCTGAGTTAATTGCATCAAGCTGTAACTTTAAAATCTCTATCTCATTCTTAGCTGCAAGGTTTTGATACTCAAGATTTGCTGAATCAAGTAATTCATAACACTTATCATCACCTATGTTGACATTTACATGCTTTTCTGGATAAAAGTTGTAAGCCATAAGTCCACTTATCATACCTCCAATTATAACAACAACAATAGCAGGTAGTGCGAGTTTATAGTAATCTATCATCATGATTTTTTTGCTCCTTCTTGTCTTATTCTATAGTAAATACTTCTGCAGTTAGTTATATTCAACATAATACCTATGACGTCTTTCTACTTCCTTGTTATTTCCAGCAAGTACCATCGAGATCTCTTGACGTAAACCATTTTTTGCATATTCTATAAATCTATCTGACTCTTGGTTTTGGGGATAGTAAGATGATAATGTATTTTCTAGATTCTTCATAAACTCTACTACTTTATTACGATATTCTTCTTTGGAAGGCTTGTTATTGTTTGTCACTTTAAACCAGGTGGTTGTACACGGAGCAGCGAACGTCCTAGCAAGTTCCTCAATTACACGATCTATTTCAAAATAGTCTTTTTTCATAATATATTATAGGTAATAGTAACTCATATTCTGGACGGAAACAAATTAAGCCATAAATTTCTGGATCGGAAATCGTATTCTTGTGTATATAAAATAAGTTATAGAGCGAAAAACTAAGGTACATTATCAATTTCCGATTTGGAAATGAATAATAATCTGATTTTAAGTTATATATCTATCTTGCTTGATGAAATCGATAAGATTATTCTTTCTTATCTTGGCAAGAATGCACGCATATCCTCGGCTGAAATCGCAAATAATCTACAAGATATCGGATATAATATATCAGAAAGAGCAATAAGATACAGACTTGGCAGACTAGAAAAAACTAATACAATAATTGGTTATTCGGCAATTCTCAATCCTGCTGTTATTCTTTCAGAAAAAATAAACCGTACAATTATTCTTAAGTTTAAATTTTCAAAAGATAGTCAGAATCTAATCGACCGACTAAAAAACTATGTTGAAGAGGCACCATTCTGTGTATATTCTGCTAGGCTAACTGGTGGAGATTTTGATTGGATATGTCATTTTGTATTTGATTCAATCGAACAGTATGAATTAGAAAGTAATAACTTTTTGAATAGGTTTGTAGAAATAATAGCAGATTATCGTTCATATGAGTCAAAGACTGTAAAAGCATCACCCTATGTAGTCTTTGACGAATATGGATTAAAGGAGCAAAAATTCTACGTCTATAAGATTCTAAATTCTCTGAAAAAATACGACAATCTAAACGACAAGCTTCAGGTTATTGTTGAAAGCCTCGTAAAATATTTTAATGCAAAATTGGCTCGTGTCTGGTTAGTAGAAAAAGAAAGACAAAATCTTATTCTAAAATTCAGTGCTGGAAAATACAAGAATATTGATGGTGAATTTTCTAGAGTATCCATAAACGAACTTAAGATAGGCCAAATATTTAAGACCAAGAAACCTGCAATTACAAATGATGTAGTAAACGATCCTAGGATAAAATATCCCGCGTGGGCAAAAAAGGAGAATTTAAAATCTTTTGCAGGCTATCCATTGATATACAAAGGTGAATCAATTGGAGTTCTTGGAATGTTTAGTGAAAAGAGACTTCATCCAGCCGACTTTGAGATACTTGGGATATTTTGCGATCAGCTTTCCAAAGAACTCGCAGGACTTTTTGATGCTCTAGACTTCTTATCTATAAAATGATGATGATAATAATAAAATAAGTTTGTTTATTATCTTGGTGCAACCATTAAGAATTTAACTAAAAGGTTCATTATCGTATTGAAGTTAACCTTGATGGGAGAGATAAAGGTTGAAAGTCAGATCAACTTGGAAACTAGGTAGGAATTTCAGCAATGTCTCTTCTATAAATTTCTTTGAATTCTCGTGGCTTTGCATCTTTGAATACATCCTTACTACAATATTTCATAGAGTATGCTGCCATCATATCTAGAATTGGTTGTAAAGCCAGAGCTTTTTGTGTTGGATAATATTCTATTCTTATGGGTATTTCATGAGAGTAAACCTTACGCTTTATTAATCCAAGTCTCTCCATTTCTCTGAGTCTTGTAGATAGAGTTTTGGGATTACTTTTTTCAATTGAGTTTAGTAACTGGTTAAACCTACTTTGTTTACCATTTATCATATTTCTTAAAATTAAAACTGTAAATTTTTTGCCAATCAATTTAAATGTGTTATTAATAGGACAGCATTTCATTTCACTATTTTCTGATGGGTTTATTATTTGTGTGATGGCAGTATTAGAAGCAGTTATAGAAGTAGGCATACTAGTTTCCATAGCTTCTATAAAACACCATTTTCTTATATAGTTACCTTTGTATATTTAGTAACATACTTACCATATTGCAACCTACTATCTGAAAGGTAACTTTCATATTTATATATAATTACTATATTATAGTTACTTATGATAGGATACGAAAATGTAATTTCTGACTTTAATAATAATGATAATAATAGTAATTCCAAAAAGAGGAGAGAGTATTCTAACTCACAAATACAAACTTCTTCTAATATTCCTGCTTCTAAATCCGTATGCTCTACCTGTGGATGTGATCAAACAATTACAGATACTGAGTCTGGCGAGATTATATGTAGTAAATGTGGCCAGGTTATTTCAGATAAGATTGAAGAAATACGACCTGAATGGAGGAATTTTGCATCATCAGATGGGTCTAATGACAAAAGCAGGATAGGTATGTCAACATCCTTGGCTAGACATGATATGGGACTATCAACAATGATTGGAATGACAGACAGAGATGCTAGTGGACAAAAAATAGATGCAGTAATGCGCTCTACAATGGACAGATTGAGGACATGGGACTTTAGAACACAAACTCACAGTCCTACCGACAGAAGTCTTAGGCAGGCTTTCTTTCAACTTGGTGTATTGAAGGACAAACTCGGACTATCAAATACAGTAGTTGAAAAAACAGCTTATATCTACAGAAAGGCTCAGGAAAGAGGATTGGTGCGAGGCAGGACAATTTCTGGAATTTTGGCTGCTGCGGTATATATTGCATGTAGAGAGTTGGAAACTCCAAGGACGTTAAAAGATATAGCTGCAGATAGTAACATTAAACTCCACGAAGTTGCTAAAAGCTATAGACTACTGTACTTTGAACTTGATCTTAAAATTCCAATAGTTGATCCTTTGAAATGTATTGCAAGAGTGGCAAACAAAGCTAACCTGAGTGAGAAAACTAAACGACAAGCAGCAGAGATTATGAATAATGTTACTAAACGAGGAATATCGGCTGGAAAAGATCCAATGGGACTTGCCGCATCCGTACTTTATTTATCATCTTTTAATACAGGAGAAAATGTAACTCAGAATAATATTGCATACGCTGCAGGGGTAACAGAAGTGACTCTTAGAAATAGAGTAAAGGACCTAAAGGATCAGAAGGTATTCAAGAACAATAATAATAATATTCAAATTCACTTTACCAATTAAAACGATAATTACATATGCTTTTTTTGTCATAGTGGTGATCAATCAACTAAGATTTTAGTCTCAAGTTAGCAGCAGATCGTCTTAAATTATCATCAGTAACCACCTGACCATGTTTAAATAAAAAATCATACATCTCCGAGAACTTACCTTGAGCAGCAGCAGGTTCTGCTGCTAACGCAGCTTCATATGCATGGGGCGAACTTTGGTATCAGGGAAGTTACGAAATACAATACTTAATTTACTTCATAATAGTTCTTAAATTTCTTTTATGATCATATAGGTCTGAGCGCAATATGGACATTCATAATCTCCGTATTGTACCAAGGTTACAGGTCCTTGAATATGATCCCCTAGGTTCGCTTACAGGATATCTCTTCTATTACTTCTTGATTATATCGAAATTATAATAATATATGAGATCAACTCACAAATATGTCAGTAATACAAATAAAAATATCCCAATGAATATCTCTCCGACAGAATAGAGAACTGATTGGAATATTATTAACAAGATAGACAGTGAATGATTATGAAAACAGAAGAGGAAAAGTTAAGAATCTTAATCTATGAACTTTCAAAAAAGAATCGGACAGATGCAAAAATTCTCGAGTAGATATGAAATAGAAAAGAAAAATAATAATAACAGTAATAGTAATAATATTAATATCAATTATGCAATCTACATAATATTATTATTACTTTGAATACAATTTTGTTTATGTTATCGCCTAATGATCTAAAAAATTACCTTAATGGTAGGAGAAAGACATATATCTAAAGGTATTATAGACCTAATCTTCTTCAAAGAAAGGCCTAAACTGAATATCAAAACCGGGGGAATCATTAGCAAATTGCTTTATTGTGATCATTTCACATATTTTGTCTTGCAGCTCTGAATGTTCAGCCAATTTCTTTTTACAAACAGGACACATCATTTCATGATTCATAATATAATAACAACAAATGATCTGAAATCACAATTATAAAGATTTATGAAATAAAAATTAGATACAAATAATAAAAATGAGAAAAGAAGCAAACTCATCAACTGAAAAATAGGTAACAAAAAATTGAATTTAATATTGATGAAATTAAGATTCATGAAATATATCATGATTTAATAATTAGAACAAACAAAGGCAATGAGGATAAAAAAATAGAAAACTTGGTCATTAAAATCAGGTAAACTGGAATCTTAACGAGTTTATGCATATTGTCTAAGATAATTCAAAAATAGCCACCACCAACAACCATATTTATAAGAAGAGATAAAACTAACAAAAAATTTATTATAGTTTTTTTCTTCGTCTCCTCACCTACATCCACCAATAATAGTAAATAGCTACAAGCTTGAGCATTGATCCAGACGTCTTTCTTTCTGGCCAATTTAAGTCATTTTTACCTACTAATTCAATAGCTAACTCTAATATACTTAATTGATTATTACTATATCTTGATTATTATGAATTCTAAAACATTGACAACAACAAAGCCTATTTTTGGTGCCATAGTATTGGCATCTGTAATAGCAATGAGTGGAGCATCAATTTTTACAACGATACAACCAAATGCAAGCGCTCAGATGAGCGATGCTGGTTCTACCAATACGATGACTGATACCATGATGGAACCAGGAAATATGACGATGACTATGAGTGGTGAAAATGTCACCAGTTCAATTAACTTGATGAATATAATATCTAATGCTATTGGATCACAGATAAAAGTAAGCCTAAGTAATGCCACAACAATCGCAGAGAATTCAATTGGTAATAATTCACATGCTGTAGCAGCACACGTTGGAGATGTGAATGGATATTTAGTATACACTGTCTTTGTATTAGATCCTAACATGAACTTTAATACGGTAATAGTAGACCCAGGAAATGGTCAAGTCTTGTCAAGTAAGCAGATGTCAATGGAGGAGCATTCAATGATGCATAAAGGGATGATGGGTCCTGGAATGATGGGTCCTGGAATGATGGGTCCTGGAATGATGGGTCCTGGAATGATGGGTCCTGGAATGATGGGTCCTCCGGAAATGTTAGGATAATACACCACAACAATGAATAAACAGAATAGAAGAAACCAAAAAAGAAATCTCTTCTCGTTTTTCTTTAAAAATAGTCGCGAAACTTCCTGTCCACAATACATGTATTTGATCCAATTACAACAACCAGAAAAGAAGCATGTAAATATCCTGATTGTTTAAATTGGTTTTTGTTTACTTTATATTTGACAATTTATCAATTAATTGACTAATCATTTTATGCTGCTGATATATCAAAGCCATAAACAGTGATTCAGTAGTAGAGTTGTATTCGCCTTTAGCGTTGAATGCTTTACTATACTCTTCTTTTTGACATTCATTTAACATCTGGTTAAAGAGAATTCTATCTTCTTCTCTTAAGCTATACTCAAAACTCTTCCAAGATTCTATTTCCTTGACAAGTACATTATTTTTTTCTTCTTCTTCTGTCATAGTGTATTGATCCTATTGCTCAATGTTTGGTAGGTTGTATTTAAGAACTAAGACACCAATCTGGGACAGTGGGAGTAGTGTATATATCCACGCGAATAATCCAAGTTATTGAATTTACATATGTAGTCAATTTTGAATGTGTGAATAGATCAGATAGCCAAATATTGAATCAGAGTAGAGAGTATTTAGTCAATGCTAAAGGTAACTTCCTCTTGATGCTTTGAAGGTGAATTTGTCAGTCTTGCAATCTGAGAAGCCGCTAGAGATTTCTTTTGCAATACTCATCATTCAATATTGTATAAATGTATTAAATTATTGCATTTACTTTTGGTCAACGAACTATATATTTAATATATTAACAATTAATATGACTTGATGACAAACCCAAGATGGTTTAACAACAGAATTGACTACAATACATTCTACTCATCTATAGAGGAACTATTTTCACAATTTGGGCCTCCATACGGAGCAGGAGATAATAAGATAATACCAAATGGATTCTTCTGGTCATCATTAGCAATCAATGTTCTCTTACGAAGTCGTGAATACTCTGCTAACGCAACTCAGAACCAATGTAGTAATAAAGAGAATGAAGTCACTGTGTATAGCTATATACAGAATGAAACCACTATGATGATGTTAGGTCTAATCGTTCTGTCATGGTTAAAAGTCAATCTTAAGAAAAAAACGGAGAATGGACACTGTCATAATCCCACTCATAAACCAACGGCAACAACAAAGCCAGCTAACTGTCTCGTTGGTAGTATATTTCACAAGGAGATGTACGACGATTTTACAAACATATTAGAAGATTTTCTAGGAATGGTTAAAGATTGCAAGCCGACACCAATAAAGTTGTGAATTGAAAACATATAAAGTAGCCATTGATAAATTATGGCTTCTGACAATGTGAAAAAGAACGTTCCAATTGGTTAGCATTGCGTTTGTGTTTGTATTCCGGTCATGTGATGGCTGCTATGATTCATTAGTAGGGCTCTGCATGCTACAAAATATTTTTAACAAATAGGACATCTTGCAATCATAGTCCTATCTAATAGAACATGGAAATGGGGCCATATTATATTCACAAATCATATGTATATAGATATTGTAAATATACAAATTGTCCGGAATACCGTCTGATATATTGACTCTATTAAGAAGTCAGAGACTTTATGTCTGGTGATATCGAAAAACCTAGATATTACAAATTTTACTCATATTTGTATCAGTGTGGAAAATAGATTAACTCCTACTGACTCTTAGCATATTCTTTTGCACCTATAAAGTCAATAGCGATACGAGGCTCATTTCCAACTACCCAGGCATTGTGTCCAGGCGGAATTATTACAGCCTCACCAGGCCCAGATTCGGCTTCTGTTCCATCATCCATTACAACTTTCATTCTTCCAGAGATTATATACATAGTATGCGGAGCCTTACAGCTATTTGTTTTGGCTATTGGCTTCAGACACTTTTCCCAACTCCATCCTAATTCAAAAATTGCTCTACCAACAGTGACATCACCACTAAAGTTTGCCAGATCAATCTTTCCTTTTTCAAAGGTACGTGTTTCATCTGGTGAAGAGTCTAAACTTTTTTCTGAATTTTGCAGTTGTTGCCATTTACTTAATGTAATGATAGTTTGATTATAAGTAATGCTAATACTACTGGCCTTTGTTGACTTATGATCTCATTCATAATGTAAAGGAGAATATTAACTACGAACAAGACTTCTTAGGACCTTTTCAAAGAATCATTTTATGCTGCATCGCTTGGGGTCTTTAACATATTTATGTTAAGATTAAAAAGAACTCTAGTCTTTCGTATATCTGATATTATCTTCCGGTCTAGATTCTGGCTTCTTTAATTTGATCACAATAGTGTTGCTTATTCTGTTAAATATTCTCTGTCTTTTGTTATTAGTAAATATCCATCCTAAGATTACATCTATTGGGAGCAAGAAAGCCTTACCAAAGCTTTCTATTGCAGCGCTTTTGATATCAATTCCATTACCAGACAAATCTATAGTCTTTATCTTCACAAGTCTCTTGCCTATTGATTGGCCGCTAGTATATTCAAAGTATGTCCAATAGCCAAAGAAAGCAAGGCTTGATATGACGTAATGTGAAGGTTGGACATTTTGGTATGCTCTTGCTGCTGTCATATCATCATAATAGAAGAAGAACCAAATTGGTATTGCTATTGAAGCAAACAATACAGCCAAAGCTATGGAAACCAAGATAAAGTCAACAATCCAAGCCAAAAATCGATCTCCCCAATTAGCAAGTATTATTTGTCTGGGTTCCTTCTTTTCTCCACCTTCTCCTCCTCTTCTTCTTTCATCAGATGATACCATATGACTGTATAACACTGATGTTAGGTCCATACTAAAATATAAAATGTGAGACTCTATTCTGGGTGGCAAATCTGAGTCAAATCTGTCATGCATCTCCCCCCACCGATCCCCCTGATTTTACAGAACTCGACATTTGTATGTATGATAGAGGTCTTTTTATTATTAATGGAGACATACACTTTTTTCCTATTGTCTGTTTAATTTTTGAAGTGTATCTGAAACGAGGTTTTCTACAGTTTCTCTTGCCCTTTCAACTAAAGGCGAGTCTTGATGAGACATCAATAGTTTATCAAACTTAATCTTACAAAGCCGTTGTGCAGACACTGTTGCCGTTATTGAATCTATTGATACCATAGAAGGAGCAATGTACATACCCTCTGCTCCAAATACATTCTTGTAAATGGTATCTGCCCCAAAGAGAATTTTATCTTCTTCATAATAAAGTGATATATGTCCTGGCGTATGCCCAGGAGTTTGAATGACTTTAAGACTTCCAATCATATTTTCATCTGTTACTTGCTCATCTACAATTATTGGTTCTAACTCTAAGCTTCCAAATTTCTTTGTTAATTCTTCTATTGAAACTCCAGACTTTTTGAATATCTCTGTTATTGCTTGGGTGGTCGGAGGACCATTATATGGCGGATTATGGGCTAAATAGCCTGCTTCAATCCAATGTGAATAAATCTTAGCACCTGTTCTCTTTCTTATCTCATTGGCAGCCTGTGCATGATCAATATGTAGATGAGTTAGAATTATACGCTTTACGTTCTTGATATCATATCCTGCATTAAGTATATAATCCTCAAGTATTGGTAGTTGTGGAAGAAACGAAGGATCAATCAATGTTAAATCATCTGCATTTTCTATAAACAAATAAGGAACAACTTTTCCGCTTTGAAAAGGATGGATGAATCCATCTATCGTATGTACTTGTTTAGTTATTTCAACCCTGTTTAAAATACTTCACTACTAGGAAGAAGAGTATAGTAATAAGTAGATCGTTTCCAAAATTCGTTGTTCATATGAACTATATACGTGTGCATTACAAAGTTATGTTAACAACAATTTTTGAATCGCAAAATAGAGTTAATTCTGTCTTCTGACATTCCAGTGAGAAGTAAAAAAAACTGGATGAGCAAATATGATTAGTCAAGTCAACAAGACGATATAGATCTCATTATTAGCGACCGCAACAGCTGTAACAAATTAACCGTGGAAAAATTATGGAAGATGGCTAAATATTCAGTAAATAGGCTTGAAAACATGTTGATATTATATTTTCTCTCAAAGAGCGCTATTTGGAATTGGCGCAAGATAATAATAATATCGTACGATAGATTGGAGGCAATTCAATATACCTACGTGTGCATCTGCATCTACATCTATTTGAAAAGAATATAACAAATGAATTTAGAATCTAAGAAAAATAAGAAATAGTCAGTCTGTTGCTCCACCATTTCCTTCTTCATAGTATTCTGTTTCTTCTTCTTTTTTTTCTTCCTTTGTTATTACATCTTCAGCGGGTGTTGCAGCTGGGTCTTCGTTGCCATTTATGTTTCTTTGAAGTTTTCTTTTGTCCTCCTCTGACTTATTTATTGGTTTCTGATTACTACTCATTATTGCATATCAATAGATAGGTTAGTTGTTTATTATATAAAGGCCTTCTTATCATTTAATTAGAAGAAGAAGAAAAAAGGTTGAGACAAAGGCAGAGTTTAGGTATGAATAGAATATATTAAGACAGTTAGATATTGACAGTCTGTTATATCTACTAACTCTGGTAAGAACATACATCTTTTTCCAATTGTTTGTTACTATGATTAGACTTGAAGTGGAGTAAAAGGATCATATCACTCTTGCAATGAATTGATAAGATGGATGGATCAATAGATGTAACAGCTTTCATATCTATATAACATTACATACATCTTTGAAATGGTGTTATAATTATAATTGAGATCCGTACGCGACGACGATATAGAACCATTTGATTGGCTTAAGAGGTTCTTTGTTAGCAGCAGCGGCAGTCGAGGTAGCAACAAACAATTTGGTTTTAGTGATATACTCAGAGGATTTGAAGAAATGAGAAGAGAAATGGAAAGACAATTTGAAGAGCAGTTTGAGAACTTTCAGTCTACAGTACCAGAGGATCTAATAAGAGAATACGAAACATCTAAAGGTGGCTAGGTACGTGAAGTAGGTCCAATAGTATATGGCTATTCTATGGCTATAGGACCTGATGGCAAACCAAGAGTAAAGGAATTTGGAAATGTTAGGTCACCATTAGGTGGTGGAGGAGGCTCATTTACAAGGCCTTTGATTTCCTCTGAAAGAGAACCTTTATCAGATGTGACAACTTCAAACACACAGGTTAAAGTGATAGTAGAAATGCCAGGCGTCAGCAAAGACAAGATTAGGATAAATGCATATGATAACTCACTAGAAATAATGAGCGATGATCCACAGAGAAAATATCATGAGGCTATAGATTTACCTCCAGAAGCAGATATTGAAACAGCTAAATCAAGTTACAGGAATGGAATACTAGAGATAACATTCAAGAAAAAAGAGCAAACAAAACCAAAGGGAAAGCAGATAAACATAGAATAGAATAAAATTGACTGGTGTTGAATAATTCTAAATATTTTTTCTGCTGATAAATACTATCTAACAATAAGTTTGCTTTATTGTAGTATGTTAAGATAATATAATATAATATAATTTAATAGCTAGTTCATTTCCAATATTCTTATTTTTCTAATATTCTTTGTGTGATTTGATGACCACTGGATTTTGTATACTCTGTATCCATTTCTTTTTCGATAAATTCTCTATTACAAGCTAAGCAGTGATATAACTCTTTCATACTTTATTATTGGTCCTAGTTGTACTAGTTATCAGAATAAAAATTAGCTCTTAGTATTATATCACATATATCTATAAGTTATATTTTTCATCTCATAAGTAGGACATTATGGTCAAAGAAGATAAGAAGAGTATCGTGATAATAGAGCAAGGAGATATATTCTTCTTTTATAGACCCAAAGTTGATACTGAAGAAGTTAAAGACATTGAAGATGTCCAGAGATTCTATATGGTTACCTCACCAGAGAAGGAGAAGAAGAAGAATGATATATACAGATTATTTTTAATAGGCCAAAAACAATTACCAGAAATTGTTGAAGGTAAATCTACCTCTGAAGAAAAAAACTGGGCATTAAATATACTTACAACTTCTAATCCAGATGATATACATAAGGAACTTTTACCAGCAGAATACACTACTGAGACAAGAGGAAAGAGAAGACTTGCAGCTGCTGCACCAGCTGGAGAAGGAAAGTATACAATAGTTAAACATGAAAACCATACAGAGTTAGCCTATCTTTTGGAGCTTCCGGAAATACCTGGTCCTACACAGAGAGAATTTGAAATAAAAAAGGAAGCTAGCTATATTATATCTGTGAAGAATCCTGACGTTAAAGTACCTGGATTTGCAGCAGTTTCTTCAAATAAAAAGCTAGAATATCCTAAACGCCTTAAAGACAAGTTTGGAGACAAAAGATGGATAAGTATTGAAGATCCACAATTACTTAATTATGAAAATATTCAGGTATTATTAATTGGTGCAAGAAAGAAAGACGTTGAAGAAGAACTTGGTATAGATATAGACGAAGAGAGAGAAACAGAAAACACTGCAGATATATTCAAGGAATTAAAGCTAAGAAAGGAACAGGTACCACTAAAGCCTTTGTTGAAAGGAACGTTTCCAAAGAAAGAAGAAATCCCTATGGCTCAAGAAGAGGTAAAGCATTTATCAAAACAAGAATATCCAGGTGGCAAAGGTGGAAAAATTGGAGGAAAGATTGCTGCTACTAGATCAACTTCAGCTGCAGCAGTAGCAAAGATATTTTCTGGAATAGAATTTCCAAAGGATAAAAATGAGTTAGTAGATTATGCAAAGGAAAACAAATCAAAGGTCGAAAGTTTAGATGAACTAATTGAAATAATCAAGAAACTACCAGATACAAAATACCATAATATGGCAGATATTGAAAAAGGGTTAGGAGAAATTAGATAAGAGCTGATAAAAGCAGTAATAATATAGGTTAAGAAAAAAAGGAGTAATTTCGTCATCATGTCTTCAACAAAATCTCATCAATTTACCTGTAGTATATGCGGAGAGGGATTTGAAAAAAGATCTCGCCTAGAAAGGCATACAGCTACATCTCATCCATCACGAGGACCTTCAACAGCAGATATAGAAAAAGTATTATCTGGTATACAATATCCTAAAGCAAAGGAAGTTTTAGTACAATATACTTCTCAAAAAGTTTCCACTATAGGTCAGGAGCTTTTTGATCTTATAATATCTCTTCCAGAACGAACGTACAGAGATTCTGCTAAAGTTGCTACAGCATTAGGCGATTAAAGAGTGATAAAGAAGATAGAACTTCAAAGGAAGTTGAAGCATCAGAACAGTCAAGTAAGAGAGGAGGCATATCATGACATTTGATTAAGATCATAGAAAATAAGCTAGCTACAGAAGGTATAAACTGATTATTGGACCTCGATAACCTCTGGTTGTTCAGGAGTAAGAAATTTAGCAATTTTTGCTAGTGCTTCTCTTAGTTGTTCTTTTACAACAGAGTATTGTGTTATATAGCCACCTTTTTGAATTATTTTCTCCTATTTCTTCATAGAAAAGACATGCGTCTTTTGTAGTCATACGTTGAAATGGTTTTTGAAGAACATACTTTACGTATAATGTGATCCTTTCTCATGTACTTCAAAATAATATTGCTTTGGACGAGTTTGAATCTAGCACTGCTACACTCTCTCCCTCCCAGACCCAAAGGGTCTGTTTGTTCTATATATACAGTTATCTTAACTATCTTTTCACTATGAAATTAAATTGGTTTAAGTATAATCAAAAACCTTCCAATGAAGATCTATTAAATATCCTAAAACGAATTGAAAGAGCATATAATATAGTTGACCTAAACAAACAAGAACAAATAATATTTGAGAAGGACGGACAGCAGCAGTTATTTGATGTAAAAAGTACAAAAGATAAAAGCAGATCCTACGAAGTGGATCCAGATATTAAGACCTGTACGTGTCCTGATTTTAATTTTAGGCTATTGAAATGCAAACATATTATTGCAGTTGAACTTGTAAGTTTGGTATCATCGTTGGTGCAAACAAGTCCACAATCGTTATCGCCGTCGCCATCATCATCTGTCATAGCTGCTTGAAAAATAGGGAATGAAAAATGGGACATGGAGTAATATGTTCTAACAAAGAATGTAATCATTTACTAAGTCAACACTACTATAGTACAAAAAAAGGAAATCTTATTCCTTGTAAGCAATGCAATTGCAAGAACTATAAATAAATGTGCTTACATTCAAGATTAAAAAATATACTATTGAAATGGGAAAAGAGCACAGAGTAAAGTAACCATAATGTAAAGAGCCGCTTGTTATTCAACAATAAAAGTGATAGTTGCATCTTCTCTTGTTAAATCGTCAGGAGCACCACCCCTTTTTTCTCTTCTTTTCTTAATTTAACTCTTAGATATACAAAAAGCAACCAAGCAGGGTATTTGATATTTGAATTCATGCGTAGAATAATGGTACGTAATTAGTCATAGAGAATTGGCAGAAGCAAAAGACATTACATATTTAGAAACTAAGAACTAGTTGTACACTATCTCGTTATTTAACTACAAATCTGATAATTTTGTTCATATATTTATAATATATTTTGCTGATTAGTATTAACATAGATGGACTTGAAGGATAATAAAAAAGGTCTTCTTCTTGCTGGACAAGGAAATAGTAAGAAAGTCATAGTGGCTGCGATTTTATTGGGAGTAGGATTGGCTGGTTTGATAGACACCATTGTTTTTCATGAAATTCTGCAATGGCATCATATGATATCAAACAAGATACAACCAAACACTATTGATACAATCAGACTCAATGTCTTATGGGATGGTTTATTTCTCGCAATTGCACTAGTAGTAACAATAGTAGGAGTCAGTCTTCTTTGGAGTGCTGCACATAAGAAAGAGACCTTTCCTACCGGGTTGGAGTTTATAGGACTGGTACTTTTCACTTTTGGTTTATTCAATATTATAGAAGGAATTATTAATCATCATATTCTTTCTCTCCATCATGTCAAAGATGATCCCAATCCGTTAATATGGGATTTGGCTTTTCTTGCCATAGCTGGTGTGCTGTTTATTGGCATAGGATGGGCTCTTATGATGAGAAAGAGTACATACATAGTTCAGCATGGGACATAGAGTAAATGAATTTTCACGATTAAAGAAAAAAAGAAAGAAAAAATAATAATAATACATTTCCCAAGTGTTTCAATTGATTCACAGACAATAATAATAACAACAACAATAATCTTATAATGAAACTAATAATGGATTTCGATTTTGTAGAATGTATCATTTCTAAAATCAGAAGCTCTTTTTGTATTACTTAGAATAACATACGAGCTGGCTTATTTGATGGTGAATTTGTCAAAGTTTTGCAATCTGCATAGTCAGATTACCAGTTAATTATCTACATGTGATTATTATGAATTCTAAACATTGACAGCAACAACGACTGTTTTTTGGTGCCATGATATTGGCATCTGTAATAGCAATGAGTGGAGCATCAGTTTTTACAACCATACAACCAAATGCAAGCGCTCAGATGAGCGATGCTGGTTCTACCAATACGATGACTGATACCATGATGGAACCAGGAAATATGACTATGACTATGAGTGGTGAAAATGTCACCAGTTCAATTAACTTGATGAATATAATATTTAATGCTATTGGATCACAGATAAAAGTAAGCCTAAGTAATGCCACAACAATCGCAGAGAATTCAATTGGTAATAATTCATACATGCTGTAGCTGCACACGTTGGAGATGTGAATGGATATTTAGTATACACTATCTTGGTATTAGATCCTAACATCAACTATAATATGGTAATAGTAGACCCAGGAAATGGTCAAGTCCTATTTACTAGGCAGATGTCAATGGAGGAGCATTCAATGATGCATAAAGCAATGGCGGGCCCTGGAATGATGGGATAATACAGATCAATAATAATAGAGAAAAGAATAGAAACCAAAAAATAAACTTTTCTCATTTCTTTTTAAAAGAGTCACGAAGATTCTATCATGTATAAGTACTGCTTGACCGAATTACTATCAATACAGAATTATCTGATATTTGTATTTATAAGAAAACTGGCACATATAGATAGCATTTAAGGATACAACAAATTGGCATTACATTTTTTTATTATTAGTTACAAACATAATTCAATTATGTCATTGGATTCTAATGTTAAAGAGTCTGAAAGAAAGCAAAAGCTATACGCATTGTTAAAGGACCAGCATGAGGCAGAAGTTAAAGAGGTAATGCACTATATGTCGGTCCTCAGAAATGTTCAAAATAATCTGATAAGAAATTATCTCCATACTTTACTTAACGATGGACTCAAGCATATAGAGTATATATCAAGTATAATGACAAATATTGAAGGTGCGACTGGTAGTTCAAGTTTAACAAAGAAAGGAATAGCAGAATCTATTGCTGAAGAAAATGAGTCAAGAGAAAAGCTTTTGGAATGCATCGAAGCCGCAGATGATCTTGAAACTAAATCTCTTTTAAAGAGTATAATTGTAGATGAGGAACATCATATCAAAATTCTTGAGCACATATCTGGCTTAGTCGAATCCTATCAAAAAAGAAGCTAATATGGTTTACTATGTATATAAATAAACGCAGATAATTAGTGGAGGATATCAGCAACTTTACAATCACTCAAAGAGAAAAGTATGGTAAAGAATATCAGAGCTGCATCACTATAGGGAAAAAACATGTCACTGAGAATAAAACAATAACTGAATCGGTAACAAGTGAGAAAGTCAGTGCTAGAAACGCTCCTGGTGAGTAAGTATTAGAAGAAAAATGAATTTTTGAAAAGAATCAGTTTGTCAAGTTGCACATTGCCGTAGATGAAAAATCAAAGAAGGTATAGTATCATTCAGAATAACAAAAGGAGATGTGCATAATTCCAAAAAGTTTTGTCCTCTAGTAAAAAAAGCTGCTCAAAGTCATAATATAAACATGTTTATGCGGAAAAGGCTTACGATAATAGAAGAAGCTTTAACCTACTAGACGACTTGAATATGGAACCTGCAATAAATATCAGAAATAATACGTCTATTAAGACAAAAGGATGTCCATTACGAAGAGACGAAGTCTTGCTTATCATGAAACTACGATATGATGAATGTAAGCAGCTGAAGGAGATACAGGTAGAAGATGGATTGCTGAAATTGTCTTTTCCTCCCTAGAAAGAGTATTAGGTAAAGACATTCTTTCAAAGAAATTCAAAGCACAAAAAGTAGAAGCTGCATTGATGTGCCTGTCTTCATTAAGGAAGTATATATTAACGGTAAAGATATTAGTACAGATAATACTTATCAACAAGGATATTCACAATTATGGTTTGGTAGATATAACGATACCGACTTTCAAAGAGATATATCGTTATACAGAAAGCGAGTACATAAATGAGCGCCATTACTTCTTCTTACTAACTGTTATTGTGATGCTATTCTTCTTCTTTTTTTGTCATTTAATATACGATATTTTTTATGTATAATATGCTAAGTAATAATATGTACTATTCGAGCACACTTGTTATGATAGTATTTCTTTTTTTGACGACCTACCCCTCTACTAATTACAGAATCAGTAGGCGTAATTTCTTTATTACAAAAGTAGCAAAGTCCTTTTTGAATATTCAAAATAAATCTCATTACACGTTTATTTTCTACTATTGTATAAACCATTTCTTGTTATCCTAAGACGGTTTTAATTTTTTTTATTATTGTATGGATTTGTATATGTCGTCCCAATAATATCATGTATATTTTCTTCTATTCTATACAATGCTGCGTCTATATAATCATCAGTAATTAATGAGGGTATATTAATACAACATATTTTAGGAAGTAGTGAATTTATTTTGTACAGAATTTGAACCTTTTTATCTATATCTTCTTCCACATAGCAATCTTCAACTAGTTTTGCAATTATAGCGTGATGTCGTATTGTTATATTCGTACTCAATTTGTTATTATCCACTCCTGTTATTCTTCTAGTAAATACCATAGAATCTGAATCTTTTACATGTGTCACATTTGTCTATCATGAATTTTTTATCCCATGAAAATTCACCAATAGCAGAAGCAGCCTTTCCAATGCGTTCAAACAGTACGCCACATTGCTTGCATTGATGAAGATATGACATAACCTTATTTCTTCTACTTCTGCCGTTCTTGACAGTAGATATTCTTAGGTTCATACTTATGTATAGTTAACAAAGTATAAAAAGATGGTACACTAATGTATATTTATAAAAAGATTTTATGTATATACTTATATATATCTAAATTCCAAAGATATGTATAGCAATCTAATATGGCCTCGCAGACTAAAACAAAATTATACAAAGTCGAGGCTAAATCCGCAAAAACAGGAGTAAAAACTTATAGACATTCAATATTTCTAGAAAAGGCCTTTGTAGAGGATAGTTTATTTCCTTTCAAACCTGGTGAAGATTTAATTGTTAGGATAGATAAAGATAGACTAATTATTACAAAG
>CAVTCE010000035.1:0-36390 GCA_963733025.1 uncultured Nitrososphaeraceae archaeon
CCTGTAATAGGTGTAAAGATTACATCTCCTACCACAGGTCAATAAGTTCCTGTAAGCGAACTTACAATATCAGGAACATCTACAGATAATGCTTCTACAGATTGTACAGTATATGTTGATTGGAATAACCAAAAGCCACTTCAAACTGCTGTAGCAACAGGTGCGAAAGAGTCAAAATCCTTGTCACTGGTCAGGATATGATCCAGAGGCATAATATTTAATGCGATTCACATGGATAACATTATCTATTTACAAAACTCTTTTATCAAGATTTAACTATACTAATAGGTATAGAGCTATGTTGATTTGTGCATATGTTTCGATGTTCCTCTCTACATTGGCTTATTACAGTAAGAGTATAATTTCCAAGTACTGTATTAACAGGTAAAATAATATTCGATGTGAAATTTCCTGTATCGTTACTCATTACTTGACTTCTAATTAATTCATTTCCACTATTTGGCTCATTGATGACTACTATGTCAAGTAGAACATCTGAGGCTGGATTATTCTGATACTCTACCCACCCTTTGACTGTTATATTTTCGTTTATTTCAAAGGTTTGCTTATCCATTGTCAATATTGGTTTGGATATGTGTGTAGCAAAAGTATCATCATTAAATACAAATAAAGATAACGATGACAAAACCAATATTGCTATCAAACATATATTGTACATACTTGCTTTTCTTATTTTCATAATATATATATCACAATGATTTGAAATATGTGCATATATGTTATTTATGGATTAGATATCTCTCTCTATGTATATATCTGAATCAACAGCGATGCTAGCTTTATTTTATCTCTACTGGCTTTACAATATTGAGTACATTAACCAACTATGAAGTTAGGCTACTCTATTATTATTATCATCATCCTTTGATAAATCCAATAGTAAATCCTGCTGACATACTACCAGTTAATGGAATACCAAAGCTAGTCATTGTTAATGAGGAGGCTGTTGCAGCGGCAGCATGGCCATCGCCAGCACTAAAACCTGGAATCTGTGTCATTGCATTTGAAAGTGTTGTAATAGCATCTTCGGACACTGTTTGAAGTTTATTCCAGTTTATGTTAGCTATCTGATGGTATTGTAAATATGCTAATCCAGCTAGAAATAATCCAACTATTACAGCTAGTAATTTAATTATGTTCTTTAAAGCATAACCTACGAGAAGACCTACAAAGAAGCCTCCTTCTAGAGTAGCTGGAGCAGGACCGAAACTGTCAACAATGTTTATAATTCTAGATACAGCTCCTTAGGAGTTTACTTGTAGTTATGCAATGATTATTTTCATATCTTTGTAGTACTACAACGTTCCTGTTTATAGGAACAATGTCAAATATCAACATCCATACTATGGATTGAAAAGTCGGAACCAGCATATTTCGTGTATGCTGGATCTTTTATATCTATTTGCTTACATAAGGCTTTGACAACAATTTGACTTCTTTGTAGCATATTATCTATTTTCTCTACAAGAGCTATAGCTTTTGTAGTAGAATTTTCTGTTTAATATTATTATGAAGATTTATAGTCAACATAACTTTGCAGATGGCATCTTTGGTTTATCCCTCTCTCCCTCGCTGTCTCTTTAGTACTTCAAATCTTATTTTGTATGATAAATGACAGCACGTTATCGAACTCTAAACGAATGAACCATCATCTTTCCCCGCACAATCAACAACAACAACGACACTACCATTAAGATCACTACAAGAGATACTGCATAATAGAATCATACAGAAGAAAGCAGAAATTCATGAGTTTCATAATAGGGTTTATAATGACAACCTATGGAGAGAGATAGAAACACTGCAATGGGTATTGGCTCAAATACTAATGTCGCTGCGACGATCACCATCCGCATAGAGTCTCTTTAAGCAATCTCTTACACCCTCTTTCACCATTACTTTTAATAACTGAAACACCGATCACAGGGCAATTATATATAATCTGGGACTAGCTATCGTGTCATATTTGTTTCACAAACCACTGGCCCCATGTCAATCTTATTCTTTATAGTAATCAAATCCTAGGATAGAAAATGTAGATGCATATGACATCTGACGATCAGTCTGCTTGGTTACAATTATGATAGCTATAGGCTCTTAATCGGGGCAATTAGTAATATTAAAGATAACTCAAAATGTAAAAGTGATCAAACCAAATTAATAACATAATGTGGTGATATCATGTATATTATAATAGTATAATTTACCCTTCCATATTACTAATGTATTATTTATGTCTGACTATTATGATGTAATCATCGCTGGAGGAAGTGTTTCCGGACTACTAGCAGGCAGAGAAATAGCTGCAAAAGGTCTATCTGTTGCTATTCTCGAAGAGGATGCAGAAATCGGGACACCGGAGCATTGCGGCGGACTTGTAAGCATTAATGGAATACAAAATCTTGGTATTATTCCATCAAGCAATGCAATTGAAAATAAAATTAAGTATGCACGAATATTCTCTTATTCAAAAATTTTTGAATTGAATGCAGAAGAACAAAAGGTAATTGTTCTTGACCGACGTATATTTGATAAACAAATTGCTTTTCAAACTCAAAGATTGGGAGGAGATATTCGAGTTAGGTGTTCTATGCGATCTATATCACAAAAAAATGATAGTGGTAATGATGATGATCATCATCACTACTATTACGACGTAAGAACATCAGAAGGCAATCTAAAATGCAATTATTTCGTTGATGCCAGAGGTGTCACATCAATTCTTCAGAGAAATAGAGAGGGAGTACTGCAATCAGCTCAATATGAGGTGTATGCTTCATGGATTGAGCGCGATACAATTGAGGTTAAGTTTGATAGTGAAAGATATCCTGGATTCTTTGCATGGATTATTCCAACAGGCAGAGGAAAAGCAAAAGTAGGCGTTGCAGGTAAATCGATCAATCCTGCAAATGCCTTAAAATCATATATGGATAGTAAAGGACAGTCATATTCAGTTATCCGTAAGGTGTATGCGCCAATTTGGGTGAGGGGACCACTAGAAACCTTTGTTTTTGGACGAACTCTAATAATCGGAGATGCTGCAGGACAGACAAAGCCTACGACTGCTGGAGGAATATATACCTGTGGAATGGGAGGAATTTTTGCTGGCAGGGCCATTGCTGAAGCTATACAACAAAACAATGACAAATTATTATACGACTATCCGAAGAACTGGTTTTCTATTTTCAAAGAGGAATTCGATAAGATGATTATTGCTAGACATTTATTGGAGCGATTAGATAATAAAGCAATAGATGAATTATTTTCAACGATAACTCAAGTAGAGACTGAACAACTTTCAAAAACAGGTGACTTTGATTTTCATTCATCAGCTTTAGCAAAAATGTTGGGAGCTAAAGGTGCGGCAAAAATAATAAAAACAGTCTTAGGTAATGAGATTAGGCGATTGTTAAATTAAACAAGATATAATTTGCATATAACTTTTCAATTGAGAATCAACGTCATTTCTAGCTATATCGAACGTTGCTCACGTTAAAAGATGAGTGACAGTCGATGATGGCACCAAAAGCACAAGAATAGAGAAAAAAAGTTACAAAGGGAAAAGATGATAAAATGCACCAGAGTCTCTTTTCATCATTCTTCTTTGCTGATTCATTTTCTTCGTTAACTGAAATTATCTTTTACATAAATTTCAGTCTGTTTCCTAATTCCTTTCTTTTCTAATCCTCTTTATGCCCCTATTTCGATTTGGTGCTTCAAACCTTATTTTAGGATGGATATTCACAGCTCATAAATTATAAGAGCGACTTAACAGCAACAACAACAACAAGAAAACTAGAACAAATAATACAGAAAGGAATGAAGAAATTACGTGGAAAATTGCCGAGTCTCATAATAGAGCTTATACTTACAGCAGAGGGACTGAGATAGAAACTCTTCAATCTGTTTTTGGCTCAACTGATATACACTAGAGCAATAATAAGATTCTAATGTAAATCTTATGAAGAACGATGATCAACTGAATCTTCATGTTTATATGAATCATCATCAGCCTATACTGTGATCCACAAACGGTAACGTCGATCCAGCAGTAACAAGTAACATTGCACAACAATCGTTGCTGTAAAATTGTGGTTATCACCATTATTGGAAACGCTCCGGGTACTCCACAAATTAAATGTTCCTCATCATGGTTAAATCTCTTATGAATTACTAATTTATGATAATGTAATACTATTTACATTAGCTAAGGCAATTTAGTCTTATTTCTTTAATACTATATATATGAATATATTGGATACCTGAAGAAGATGTCTATTGTTTAGGTCTATGATTCCTGTGTCAAAAGATTTCAGTTTTTAGATTAGGTTAAGTTTATTGCTAACTTAGAATATATTAAGTAATGAGAGAAAAATGGAAAAAAGCATGCCTTCTATGGTAGATGTCCTAAATGCTCTTTCAGATGAGAAGGCTTTAGATATCTTTAAAATTATTGCTCTTTCAAACTGCGATAGTAATATCCTTATAACAAAAACAAAACTTACCCTCAAGCAATACTATTCAAAAATGGATAGCTTGATAAAAGCTGGTTTGGTGAGAAAAAAGGACGGAAAGTATTGTCTCACGTCTTTTGGTAAAGTTTTCTGCAATTTACAAATAATAGCTGAAAATGCACTCAGCAACTATTGGAAACTTAAGGCTATCGATTCATTTGATAACCTTTCAAAAGAAGAATACCACCGATTTATAGACAGCCTAATCGATAATTATAATGTCAAAAAAATTCTAACAAAAGTAACTTCGCCCTCTTATTATTCTACAATGAATCATGAATTAATACAAAAAACACCATTCACTAATTATCACCAACAACAGCAGGAAAAACCTTCTTCTTTTAAAATCATGCTTGTTGATGATGAACAAGACACACTCTTAACTTACAAAACATTCTTGTTGGCAGCTGCTGAAGGATATAATGTAGATGCATTTACAGATTCATATGAAGCATTAAAGCATTTTATTAACTTGAATCATTCTTACTATGATTTAGTGATCACTGACATAAGGATGCCTGGTCTTAATGGGTTGCAACTATATCAAAAAATAAAGGCTATAGATAATACTATCAACGTAGTATTTGTATCAGCGCTTGACGCACTACAAGAGATGGCTAGTATATTTCAAAATATAGACTTCAGAAATATTATTAGAAAACCAGCAAATCAAGAGGATTTTCTTGATAAGGTAAAGACAGCGTTAGCTGCTTGATGTTCTTTTTACTACATAATATATGGTGGGTTCTAATTATAGAAAGATATAGGGGCTTCTTTAATAATTTGTATTATACAGAATTAAAAGAATACTTTAGTATATAGTTTTAGGTAGAATCCAATTCATTATTATTCTTTATATGTAATGTGGACGCTGAAAGAAACATAAACCTTTTAATGTTCCTTTTAGAGGTAACAACAACAGTATTGCCAGCAATAAGTAGTGCACATCATCAGCATCATTATTTGATGATAATAGCATGGGTGAAGAACCATTCAGGGTACTTGTCACAGTTGCTTGTGCATTCAAGGAAATGTGTTGATACAGAAATAATAAAAGTAGAATAAAGTGTAAAAAATATAGCATATGAAAAGAGCCATAGATGGAACTTAGTATTTATAAGACGATGTGAATATCTGATCGATACGACAATTCCCTCTTATCCGCCCAATGTAGCAGGAAATAAGTCTGAGATATTATACGGTATTGAAGAAGCTGTAGGAAGAGGAGTATATTTTATGTGTAATGTAAAAGAGAGAATGGATATTTGCTTTGATCATAACGCTCCATCCATAGTAGTTACAATTAGTGAATATAAAAATGGATATATCGATATTAGAAGAAGAGGTGGGAGAATAAGAGCTTTTACTGAAATTACAAAAGATAATATTGCTCACTGTAAAGAGCTAATCAAATTAGTAGATGAGCTTCGCCATCTAGATGGAGTTAAAGGTGGTATGGCCATAAGTGAAACAGAATATATGGCAACTACAGTTCTGAAAGAAGCAAAGCCATTAACACAGGTAATATATAGCAATGTTCGAGAGGTTGTAGAACAAGGACAATATATCTTTGATACTTTATGGAATACAGCAACTCCAGCAGAACAAAAAATAAGAGAAATAGAAGAAGGAACCATACGTTATAAATCCAAAGTATTAGAAAATCGTGATGAGATTTTTAAACAAATAGTACATTTAACAGAAACTTCTACTGAATTATCAATTGTTTCATCCTTTGGTGGGATGCAGTTAATTTACAATAACTTCTTTGATTTGTATAAAAAAATATTGGATAAATATAGAAAAGGAGAAGGCAAGGGGATAAGATGGGTCTGTAGCATAGATGCAGAAAGTATAGATTTAGTAAAAATATTTCTGAACCTGGGAATGCAACTTAGGCATGTAAAGAGTCTAACGCCAATGAGTTTTGCAATCGGAGATAGAGAACTTAACGCCACAGTAGAGAGTATGAAAGGAGGTAAGATGGTTCGAACTCTTTTAACAAGTAACGAACCTATCTATATCAAGCATTTTTCTTCTATCTTTGAAGAGCTATGGAATAATGGGATTGATGCATCAGATAGAATAAGAGATATTGAACAAGGAGTTGACCAGGCTAATATAGAGAATATTTCAAATCCAAAAGAAGGAATAAAACGTGCTTGGAGCATTATAAAATCTGCAAAAGAAGAAGTATTAGTAATGTTTTCCTCAGCGAATGCTGTCCGTCGCCAAAAAGAAATGGGTGGGCTGCAATTATTAAAAGAAGCATCAGAGGAGCATAATGCAAAGGTACGAGTACTAATTCCTGCAGATGAGGATATTACGTCAACAACAGTAGAAGAAGCAAAGTCGACTTATCCTCAGGTTGATATTAGGACCATAGATAAGAGTCTACAGACTAGGATTACAATAGTCGTAGTAGACAAAAAAGAATGTGTTATTGTAGAATTGAAAGATGATACAGAAGATAATTCCTACAATGCATCAGGCTTGACTACATATTCTAATAGCAAGTCAATTGTTTCATCATACATTTCTATTTTTGAGAGTTTTTGGAAGGAAACAAAATTATATGAACAATTAGAAGAATCAAATAAACAGCTTGAATTAGCCAATGAACATCTCGAAATTCATGATAAGATGCAAAAGGAATTTATCAATATAGCAGCTCATGAGTTGCGTACTCCTATTCAGCCGATACTTGGATTGGCTGAAGTTCTTAGTTCAAAAACAGGAAGAATAGAGCAATATAATGAATTAATAGATGCCATTATCAGAAATGCAAAAAGACTGCAAAGGCTTACAGAGGATATTTTAGATGTTACCAAAATTGAAAGTAATTCACTAATACTAAATAAACAACAATTCAACCTAAATGATATAATAACAAACACTATAAACGATATAATAGTAAAGAAAGACTTTAACAGTGAAAATGTAAAAATATTGTATGAACCTAGTAATAATATACAAGACAAGAAAAATAATAATATTTTAGTACAAGCAGATAGATCTAGATTGACTCAAGTTATTTCTAATCTGCTAAGTAATGCTGTTAAATTCACTAAAAAAGGAACTATTAGAGTTACTACACAAATCAGAAGAAGAAGAAGAAGAACAAGACGATCAAAATGATTATCGTGATAGCGATAATTATGGTGGTAATAAGGTTGTTGTTATCAGTATCAAAGACACAGGTTCTGGAATAAGTCCAGAAATATTTCCTAGGTTATTTTCAAAGTTTGCTTCAAATTCTTTTGAAGGTACTGGATTGGGATTGTTTATTGCCAAAAGTATTGTTGAAGCTCATGGAGGTAAGATATGGGCTGAGAATAATGCTGATGGGAAGGGAGCAAGATTTACTATGAGTCTACCTATTTTGACTCATAGTCAAATCTATAGGGAGAGCTTTGATCAGTAATAATAACTCGTCTAAATGATATATGTATACACATACTTCAGATGATTATCACGATTGACAATTATGCATGTATTTTTAAATAACAGCAACCTAGGAAATTCCTTGCGTAAATAATAACAATAACGATAATCATATGTTGGACACTTGGAGATGGCTTCTTAAATTACAAGGAAAAGCAAGATGGGCAAAATAAGTAAAGGAGAAAACAAAAATTAAAGTGATATATTATGTAAGAAGCGATTGAATTTTTGTTATCTTGTATAATGGATTATATTAAAATGAACTATTGCTATGGAGATAACGAACACATGCTGACATAATAAAGTATAATAGACTAATTTAATGCTTCAAAATCCTCAAAAATAAACTTTAAATTCGGATATTAATCTTCAAGTAGCTGTATATGTCAAAACCATTACAATTACCAGTATGTACCTCTTGCAGTAGACCTATCATGCCAAATGATGAATGTGTAAAGTATTATTGTCCTAGCTGTGGCTATGTTCTCATTTGGAGATGTGAGAGCTGTCGGGAGTTTGCTAGAGTATATAAATGTGTAGGCTGTGGGTTTGAGGGACCTTAGAAATGACTCGTCTACTTGCAAGAATTAGAATTCTTCCTGCCGACGCCGAATCAAATTTGGACATGGTGATCCAGACACTAAAGAACAAGGTTCCTAAGGATATGGAGTTAAAGTCCCACATAAAAGAACCAATCGCCTTTGGCTTGAATGCTATTATTGGAGATTTTATCCTAGAAGACGCAGAAGGCCAGATGAATGAGTTAGAGGACGCTGTTAGAAACACTGAAGGCGTGGGCGAAATCGAAGTAATTAATGTAAGCAGACACTCGGTAAAAATAAAGTGATAAGGAAAAATTCTCAATGCCGGGGGTTGTAACCACAAGTCTTTGAAAAAATCTCGTGGGAGCATTGGTGAATCCTCACCACCAATCCGTTTAAGAGTTGCTGAGGCAAAACATCGAGACGTAGGAAAGCGTCGCGCACGAATCGACTCTGATTCTATGCATGATCTTGGAATTGAACCGGGAGAAGTGATTGAAATAATTGGCAAACGTAATACCGCGGCTACTGCATGGCCAGCCGATGAAGAGGAAAAGGAGAACGATGTTATTAGAATTGATGGTCAGACTAGAAAGAACGCCGGAGTAGGATTGAATGATTTACTGACAGTAAAGAAGATTGATTCAAAACCGGCAAGAAGTATAGTCTTGATGCCATTAGGTAATAGCAATATTGTAGTTGATAAAGAATTCTGTGAATTTGTAAAAAACAGATTAAGGGGTTTTCCTGTAAACGAAGGTGATGAGATATCTGTAGTGATCCTGGGCAATCCTATGGATTTTCAGATTAAAAGAGTGACACCTCACACCATAGTAAGGATTGAACGATCAACCAAGCTTACGATAATGGCAGAGATAGCAGTTGAACAGAAACCACGAGTAACTTATGAGGAAATTGGTGGCTTGAAAGAACAGATTAAACGACTTCGAGAGATTGTAGAATTGCCTTTGCGCCATCCAGAGGTATTTGTGCGACTTGGTATCGAGCCCCATAACGGCATACTCATGTATGGTTCTCCTGGCTGCGGTAAAACACTAATTGCTAAGGCTCTTGCATCAGAATCAGAAGCAAATTTCTATATTATAAATGGTCCAGAAATTGTAAACAAGTATTACGGAGAAACAGAGGCAAGATTAAGAGACATTTTCAAGGAAGCAAAAGAAACATCTCCTAGTATTATATTTATCGATGAAATTGATGCCATAGCTCCAAAAAGAGAGGAAACATTTGGTGACGTGGAGAAAAGGGTTGTTGCACAGTTGCTTGCTTTAATGGATGGTATGTCAGAGCGAGGAAATGTAATAGTACTTGGTGCAACAAATAGGCCCGAAAGCATAGATCCTGCTCTGAGGCGTCCGGGAAGGTTTGATAGGGAAATAGAAATTGGTGTTCCGAATGCAGAAGGAAGAATAGAAATTCTTCAAATTCATACAAGGGGAATGCCTCTTGCTGCAGATATCAACATGCGACAATTAGCATCTGAACTTTATGGATATACCGGCGCTGATATCAAAGCGCTATGCAGAGAAGCTGCTATGAAAGCTCTGAGACGTTATATTCCAGAAATCGATCTTGAGGGGGATAGAGTTTCATCAGAGACACTTGAGATGATGGAGATTAGAAATAAGGATTTCAAAGAAGGGATGAGGGAAATCATTCCAACTGCAATGAGAGAATTTTATGTAGAAGTCGCACGTGTTAAATGGAGTGACGTTGGAGGTTTATATGAAGCAAAACGAACGCTATATGATAATCTTATTATCGCAATTAAAGATCCTGATGGATTTTATAAAATGGGTATAAGGCCACCAAGAGGGGCTTTGCTATTTGGTCCTCCTGGATGTGGCAAGACTTTGATCGCAAAATCCCTCGCTACAGAGAGCAGTGCTAATATAATTCTCGTACGTGGACCTGAGGTTTTATCAAAGTGGGTAGGTGAGTCTGAAAAAGCAATACGAGAAATATTCAGGAAGGCAAAGGCTTCTTCTCCGTGTGTTGTAGTATTTGATGAGTTAGATTCTCTTGCTAGACCAAGAGGCGGAGCAGAAGATCTAGCTGGCAATGAACGAGTGCTTTCGCAGATCTTGACAGAGATGGATGATTCTGGAACTGCAGGAGTTATTGTAATTGGTATTACCAATAGACCGGATCTAATTGACACATCTTTACTTCGTCCAGGAAGACTGGATCTGATTATATATATTGGGTCACCAGATGATAGGGCACGGTATGAAATTATAAAAATACTTACTTCGTCTATGCCCTTAGCAAATGATGTAAATTTAGAAGATATTTCTAAATCTACAAAAGGATTTAGTGGCGCAGACCTAGTTGCTTTATGCAGGGAAGCTGCTGTTAATGCAATGAGAACTAAATCAAATATTGTTAACAATACTGACTTTGCCAAGGCATTACATCTAGTAAAGCCCTCAATAACTAAGGACATAGAGGAGTGGTATGAAACAATGAAAAAGAGTGTAACTTATGCCATGCCAAGACCAATAGACAAGGCATTTTACGGCTAATAATAATAATAACAATAATCTCATGAGATTTCTTTTGCATAGATAGAGCATATATGCTGTATCAGCGAAAAGCAAAAAAGAACATTCGAAATAGCTAATTGCAACTTTAACATACTTCATAGGTGATAGTTGTAATGCTGAGTTTAGACAAAGTATCGCGGCAAGAAAATTGTATGGCGGCCTAGTTTAAGAATTCTTAAATTGTCAATGATGATTATTTCCTATAATTCCTTATCAGCAATGTTCAAATCCACTTGGTCGTTGGTTACACGGATTCAAATACCTAAGTTCTGTCCTACTGCCTTTATAATATTTCAGTGATAAACTAAATTGTGAATGAATGTTGCAAAGATGCTCTTGAAGGAGACATAAACAAAGACATTACAAAAGATTGTAAGATAAAAAAAGAGTACGTGGTATACAGCAGCCAAAAAAGAAAGTGCATATCAAAGAAATTAAAGATCTTCAAAGAAGCGAGATAAACAAAACAGACTTGAGAAAGCGGTTGGCCTAAATTGATTAACAATGTATTTAGACAAAACAGTATATGATATTATATTATTCATGATCACAATATTGATCCTAGAACTAACCTAAAAAAGAGAATATCTGATCTGGAACTTGGTAATGTAAATTAGAATTAATAAAACGATCTAATAGATTATATAAAAACTACGAAGAATACTAAAATAAAAAAAGCAGCAGGAAAAGCAAGATAGGGTCGTCGTTATTTAATTTTAATAAATATATTCCTAATATAATTGGATTCAAAATGCTTCATTAGATCATTAATCTGCTTCCAACGGTTACTTCTGTTACTCTTGCTTCTTTCGCTATATCAATTTCTGATAAATAGATAAGAACAGGGGTAGTTTTTCTTTCTTCACTTAAAGGACAGCTTTACAGTCCTTCTTTTCTAATAATTGGTAATATTTTATCCATAATGATATAGTCATGATCTGCTTGTATATCAAAAGATACCATAACAATAGGGTATTCTTTGCTCTCTAAAGTTATTGTCGCCCTTTTTACTTTTTCATATAGTGTAAATGAGTATATAGGTTTACCAAGCTTTGATTCAAAATCTTTTCTCGTGTTCATTCTCAAAACTGATTCTATAGCAAACATTTCTATTTCCTGTGGTGTAAGTAATAGCGCTAGGTCGTGTCTATGACTTGATACAATCTGTTTACCCATCTTGTTGGGAATACCAACAAATCTTACAGAGCTATCCGACTCTTGTATTTGATTGCAAAGTCGACGTAGATCTTCTTCAGTCGTCATATACCTTTCTTATCTAGATGATCTTATTTAGATTCACCGTAATTTTATGTTCATAGTGTATATGGATATTCTTTACAAAAATAACCATGACTTAACAGCGTAAATGCATTGATTCACTAAATAATATAAAGGTCTAGTTTGAGATGTCACATTTGGATTCACTTCACAGCAGCATAACATCATCATATAATTTCATTTAATGTTAATTCAATATAGGTTTAAAAACTTTTGACTTTAGAATGTCAATTTAGCAAAATCTTGTACAATTCATAAACAAGACATATTCTTACAGATAGGAAAAATCTCTTATTGTGATACTATATGTAGTAACGATCTCAATCCAAGGTTTCTTATATCGATTACATGACTCTATAGAAAGGGAGGAGGAGGAGAAGAAGAAGTAAAGAAGGTAAAAAGGCATGAGAGTAGTTCATGTGGTGCTTATTGTGTTTTCTTTTCTCAATTTCATTATTATCAACCATATCTTCCTGTGACAGCTCTTACAAATGCTACTAAGAGCCTATCCCAAAATTATCCTCCTGGATACTATAATGCAACAAGCTAATTGTACCAATCCAAGGTAGTTCTCTGCTTTCTTTTCATATCTTACAAGTAGTTTCCTGAATCTGTTATGCCATGAGTTTGTTCTTTCAACAACCCATCTTCTACTCACATGAAATCCATCATTATTCTTATTCAAGCTATTATCTTCTCCTCTCTGACGTATGTGTGGTATATAGTATCTTTTGATAGACTCATGTTCTATCTCCTGAAAATCATATCCTTTGTCAAGACACAGGTTCTGTTTCTGTGAAGAAGATCTTCTTCTTCTTCTTCTTCTTTTTACCAAAATACCATCTATTGTCTTTATTGCAGCCTTCATATCATGTGTATTTGCAGCAGTGATAACAACATAGATAATGGAATACCTTTCTTGTCTGTTAGTACATGACGCTTTGTTCCTAGTTTGCCTCTATCAGTTGGATTTGGGCCTGTCATGTCCCCCCTAAAGGTGCCTTTATAGACACACTGTCAAGTGACTGCCAAATCCAGCTAATACCTCTGAGATCATCATATACTTCCAACAGCCTAACCCACAATTTGTGAAATACTTTAGACACTGTCCATTCCTGAAATCGTCTATGACATGTAGAACCAGAACCATACTCCTCAGGCAACATCTTCCACTGACATCCAGTTCTTAAAACATAGAGAATGCCATCTAATACTTTTCTAAATGGTACAACTGGACGTCCTACAGTTTTATCTAGTTTTTCTGATGGAAGTATTAGTTTGATCTCATCCCATAAATCATCTGGAATCTTTCTAATGGTTGGAAGATGTTTCTTTTTCCTATACGTCACATGTATAAGCAGATTATCTTCAAGCTATATGTCTATCTATTTTTGGGATAGGTTCTTAATGGATTTGTATATTTAAAATCAAGATCTATGTTTAACATTTATATCTACTAATTAAAAGGAAGGTAAAGCACCTGTCCATGTGTGTTAAAAATTCCAAATTTGTATTGTTCTTCTACTTCCTTATTTGATACTGCTCTGTTGAATACTCTTACTTCATCTATCTGACCAGAGAAGAAATGATTTATTGTTAATGAATTAACTCCTACGCTAACGGGTTGGTTGCCTGCATTGTCAGGCATAGCATTTGTGAGGCTGCTTGCTACCTTCTTTCCATCTATGTAAAGATTGAGTGAAACTCCATCATATGCAATGACAACATAGTGCCACATACCATCGTTATATTCACCTTTTGTAGTAACAAAATAATTTTCGTTCGATATAGTTTCAAAACCACCTTGTATTTTTCCCTTATTAGTCATCCATATTCCATAGTTCATATTATATCCGACTATTTCCTTTCCGAGACCTCCCTTATTGACGATAAAGTGAGTATCATATTTGGCAAGTGGGGAATATTGAGTTGCATTAAACCAAGCAGCAACAGTAAATGTAGTAAGCTTCAATGAACTGTTGCTATCGACATCTACAAAATTAGATCGCGTTACTGTCAAATATTCATTGCTTAAATCACTTTTGTTATCTATAACATTAGGTTTAGATCTCAATAGAGTGTTATCAGCATTAATGTGCGATATGGACAGAACTACTAAAGTCAGCAATAATAGAGCCATGAAAACCAAAGACATTGTAACAAATCTATTCAATGTCGAGATCTTCATCGTATAATTTCTCAGTATATATCAGCAACTACACTACGTTTTGCATTTCAAAGTCTCTGATTTCCTGTTTCCATTTTCATCAACTACAACTAGTTCTTCTTCACATGCCAATGAGTCTGAAGGAAGGTTAACGGAGACACGAAATGAGCCCATCTCGTCTGTAGGAATTTTTCCTATAAGGATGCGATCATAATAGATGTTTACATTCGAGTCGATTAAAAATCCTATTCCATTCAAACTTAATACACTGCAGCAATTCTCTTGTATTTTGAGAACAGGCTCAGGTAAACGTGTTCCAACCTCAAAAATCCATACGCGCGGCTCCCTTATCTTCTTTCCATCAAATCCAGTAAATTCATCATAGAATACATAGCGTGTGTGACCCTGATACTTTTGAACGAGCTCCAAAAACTTGGCCTGTACAGCTGTCTTATTCATATGAAATGGATCATCTCCTTCGTCGGTAGTTTTTGTATAATAAACAAGATATTTCACAGTTCCATTCTGGATTAGAGGATCTGGAGGTGGAGGACCGCTTATTATGGATCCTCCTGGCATGATTGTATGAAGCTCAAAAGATCCGAAGGGATATGAATCGATATTGCCATACAAACTGAAAATATATTGAGCTGAGCCATGTGAAATAGTCATTACACCATCCCCTGGAGAGGCATTATCTTTAAGCCAATATGCAGCCTCTCTAAGGCCCGCTGTAGGCCTCATGTGAGCTATAACATAATTGCTGTTCAATATTTGTGAATAAGACGCAATTAAAATAAGTATAACGGATAAGAGACCTACTAAGACCTTAGGTGTGTAAACTAATTTCAAATTTGCTTTTCTTGAAACTAAAGGCTTCAAAAATGCTATTAGGTAGACAAAGGCACGTCCTGATAAAATGCAAGTTGCAGGAACCAACGGCAAGATATAGTTCCAACCTTTGATTGGCTGTAATTGAAAGAAGATTAACACTAGGGCCATCCAGATAAGGCACTGTAAGTCCCCTTTTCTTCTTAAAATCAAAGATATTATTATGCCAACGATGGTGCTAACTATAAAGAAGATGCTTCCATAGTCTGACAACTTATCCGCATAAAAACTGAAAGGTACATTAATTACCCGAGAAGCACCTGTCTTATAAAATGAAATAAAAGTATCCTTATATAATATAATTTCAATAATTGCGGGGGAAAGCGATATTCCAAATATCAATGCTGAGACCACCATAGTGCGAACATTCAGCTTTCTAATCGCTCTAGAGGCAAGTATAGTGACATTGTGAACATTCAGATTTCTAGTCTCTCTAGAGGCAAGTATGGGAATGGCAAGTATAGTGCTAATGGCAATTGGGATGATAAGAATTGAAACCACTTTAGTCATAATGGCCATACCTGCGCTAGCAGCTAAGAAATATAGCCATTTGGGTTCTGCTTTACTTATCCACTTTGCAAGGAAGAACATGGACAAAGTAAAGAAAAACGTCATTGTGCTATCAAGATTACCCACCCGTCCTAGATACATTGCATAACCGTTTATAGCCATAAAGAAGGCAGCCAATAATGCTGTCCATTTACCAAACAGTTCACGTCCAATAAGAAAAACTAATCCGACAGTCATAACACTAAACACTACTGACACAAGACGAGTAGTATAGTCCGAAAACCCTACAAGTGTATAAATTAGAGATTGTATCCCTTGATGAACAAGGAAGTTACTAGTGCCCCGAGAAATTAACATAAAGAATCGATTCATCTCTTCATTACCAGAGAGGACAAGGGCCTGGCCAGCATAGACAGCTTCATCTCCTCCTAAACCAACTGCATCAAGATTCCATAACCTCAGAGAGAAGGCCACAATAATTATAATTCCTAGCATGCTTATTGCTGCCTATAGATAAAAATTTACTCCGTTCTTTGATTAAACCTATTGTTGTTGTAATGAGATATGGTCCAGTTTTGATGGGCATTCAGCCAGCAACCTTGAGACACCATATAAAAGCAATATAAATATTCGTATATCAAAAAGATAAATTTAACCAAATTACAGAATTATATAGAACTTTTTACTTGAATTACCATGATGAATTAATTTCCATTCCAGGGATAATAGATAAATCTCTATCACCATCATCATGAACGATCAACATGCCTTTAGTCAATATGAAGGCCAATGTCTAGAAGATAATATTGATAACTTTTCTAGTCAATATATATACTTAGATTCTTTTTCATTTTAATAATCTTAAAAGAAGTCAAATACCGTTTTTATCAATAAATACCTTCTAAAAGGTTATCAGAATGGCATAAAAACGGGCTCAACATTTTTTATAATTCTTTTTCAGATGTTATTGTGTATGAAAGTTTTAAGCAACTCTAGAATAATGAAGGGAGGAAGGTTATAATACCTAAGTTAGAGGAAAAACTGAGCATAAAAGATGGGAATTTTTAACAATATTTATTGAAAGTGGTTAGGTAGTGGTAAACAGGTTTGTTCCAAAAGCGGCAATAAAACATATACTGAATAGTTCTCTCCACGATGCTCTTTTCATACATAGAATGAGGATGATGCCCTAGCTTTGAGAATTTACATGCTTGAGGATACCAAGTACCGGTATCAGTTGATACTTTGATATTTTCCATACTTCTTTCCTAAAGGTTGCAGAATTTGTTCTGCAACAAACATATTTCTTTGGAAAGAAATATGAAAATTAAGAATGATTTTATTATCAGGTTCTATAGCAATCCAGATCCAAAAGTAATCTTGTCCAACTTTAATTTGTGTGTTTCATCAATTATAAATTCAGAATCCTCCTCCTCTTCTTGAAGTATATCTTTTCTGTTCAGTATTTTTTGTATCCATTTCCATACATAAACATGACTTCTTACTACAAACCTCGATAATGCTTTTGCTGCTTTTCTATATAAAAGACCAAGAAATTATAAGTATAATCCGTAACTGATATCTTTTGCAGATGTCCTCTATCTCTTTTACTGTATAACAGTAAGAATAATAGGTTTTCTGCGGCTATAGTATTTTAGTTAACACAGCTGTCTTGAGCATAATCTTCTTCTGAAGCTTATCAAGTGTAATTTTCTTGATAATTTTCCTATATACTGCATTGTTGCATAACTGGCTATTCTATTAGTGTGTGGTTTGACCTATCTGGATTTGGCTAGCCTGTTATCACACTATCCCGCTGTGGTTAACTGGCCTAGATATAACAGATCATTGGTTAGATGTAGTGAGGCAGTTTTAGATTTTGATGTTATCTTGATAATTGGGATAATGCATTAGATAAAATAAATGATGGTAAGGAAGGCACATCATACAGATACCCAAATTCCTTTGTTCAATTACTTGGATGTATGCCATCATATTTCCATATACTATATAGACAGACTGAAGGCGCATAGTCAGAGCTCATGCAGGTAAGCAAATACCATCTATTCTAGATTCAGTACACTAAACAGACGATTAAACAAACTGGATATTAAAATAAATAAAAAAATAGGAAATGATATTATCATAGCTTTAGACAGTACGGACCTTAAGATTGCAAATAGAGGAGATTGGATCCATCGCAAATAGAATACTAGAAAAGGGTATCTAAAGATACATGTAGCAGTAGATATGCATATGATGCTAGTGTTAAGAAATTTCCGATACCTAGATTATAATGGTATCAAAGTCGCAATCAAGATAAGGAAAA
Organism: uncultured Nitrososphaeraceae archaeon; assembly: GCA_963733025.1. Taxonomy (GTDB): domain Archaea; phylum Thermoproteota; class Nitrososphaeria; order Nitrososphaerales; family Nitrososphaeraceae; genus JAJNBK01. The sequence continues at coordinate 18,264 of CAVTCE010000035.1, forward strand.
ATTCATCTGATAGATCAATTGTTGCTATCAAGGAAGGTAGCCATACTTAAACATATGAAGAATTTTGAAAAAAGGAAGAATAGCGTTAGCTGTGGAGGATATAGATCGATAACAGAGACAAAATATTCTCTTCCATGAAAAGGATGTTTGGTGGAGAATATGTATCGTCCAGAAAATATCCGAACATGGTTAAAGAGATTATGCTAAAAGCATCGCTATATAACATGTTTGTAATAAGAAAACAGCCAAACGCATCACCAGATATGTAGGATCATGAGTTATGCAACAATGCAATATATACAAATCGTTATAAATTACTGCGCATTCCTAAAATTGATAATGTCAGAAATTAGCCTCGAAGGAATGATAATTTAATTCCTTTCGAATATTTACCTTATGTTTATATGAAAATATTCGTATTATGACAGGTTTAAATTATAGTTAGTTATTTATTTATAAAAGGATTATGAGAGGCAGGGTTATGTTAACATTTTTGCTTATTGTTGTTGCAATATTATCTGCAACAGTTATACAACAATCAGCCTTTGCTCAGAATTCTAATGGTACTATTAGTGCAGACTACACAATACAAGACATTGATAATAAAATGCTAAAAGATGATGCAAAATCTGCAAGAGATAGTGTATTAAGATTAATAACAAAAACAATCGAAAAACATGAAGGTCAAAATAATACAAACTCTACAAATGTCATATTTACAAATAGCCTCTCTAACTTAACATGGAATATGGTTGGTATTGATGCGCTACAAAGTTTAACGAGAGTTCAATTGAATGAAATGGTAGACGAAATCAAAAACAATATGACACAATATAGGTTTTCGATTACAATTGAATCAGCATGCAAATCTGGTGATCCAAAAATCTCGAAAGGATGTACTTTTAACGTACACCTTCATTGATCAATTATCAAAGATGAAGTTTAAAGAATTACAATCGAATGCTGCATAAATATGACCTATGAGCAACAATTTTACATACTGTCATAAACAAATTAATTACAGTCTGTTCAACAACAACAACAACAACAGAATTTGCAATTGTATTTTTGTTTTTGTCCTTATTCAATTACTATTATTTCTTTTGGCAAATCAGATCCATACGTGCTTCAGAAATAAATATTTCTTCTTATAACATATCTAAAATGTTGTATATGATCACATCATAACAGGAAAATAAATACAGATATACCTACACTATCACAATATGCAGCAATTTTCTTTTTCTATTACCTTGTTTTGATAATATGAAAAAGAGAACAGTAGATATATTATAAAACAAACACAATTTACTTAGAGCCTTCCCAAAATTATCCTTCTATAAATAATAATGCAACATACCTGATGTTCTAATCCAAGGTAATTTTCTGCTTTCTTTTCATATCTGATTAACAGTTTTCTGAATCTGTTATGCTGGATTGTTCTCCTTGGATATCTTTAAGGCTATCATAGATTTTTATGCTATTGAATATCTATTCCTGATTTGCTTTTTGAAAGTTGCACCTGTTTGTTATAGCAAATTCAATTGATCTACAACATCCAAATGCTGTACAATTTTTCCATTCTCTATTCTATAAAGATCTGCAGATCTAATACTTACTGGTTTGTTTGTTGGTGGCTTTCCTTGGAATTCTACTTAGAGTGTCCCAGTCTGATTAAGGAATACTACTACAAGGGTATCCTCTGCAACTACATGTTCTATGTTTTGTATGCCAATCGGGAAATGCTGTAAAGAACGCACTTAGAAATTGTTTGAACGATCCTCCTCTCTTCGCTGCTATGGGATTAGAATATTTTTCAATCACTGATAGATCATGCCTATTCAAAACATCTTCTTCTATAAATGATTCAATAAGATCTTTATTCTTTGATATAGACAAGACAGTTATTTTTACAAGAGAAATTCGTTTTGTAGGTAACAATCCTGTAGGGTTATTATTCTTATTATTCTCCTCCTCCATCATCGTCGTCATCATCATCGCCATCATCACCGTCTCCTCCATCATCACCGTCTCCTCCATCATCAAGTATATCTGGTTCTTCTTGAGCTGGTAATTCTGGCGTGGTGGTGGTGGTGATGATGGTAAGGATAGGTCGCCAGCAGCTGATTTTGCAATGGTGAATTGGTCTGTCATTTCTCCACCATTGTTGCTGTAGAATGTACCAACAAGCGTTGTCGTTCCGTCATTGTTATTGTTTGTAACATCTACATTTAGAAAGCCATGATCTTCTTGGGCAGTTATCAGGTAAGGAGCTTTATTTCCATAAAGCGGATGAAGACCTGCTCCTCCAGTACCTACTGTAAGAAATATCTGTCCTTCTGGATTAGTATAATTATTTGTGTTTTCGTCTGTTATTATTGGATTCCTTGATTCATCTACATTATACTTGATAGGATAGCTACGCTGATAGCTGTGATGATGTCCTTGAAGCACCAAGTCAACATTATATTGTTCAAATAGTGGATGGTATGCCTCTTTCCATTGACCAAAAGCTCCTGATATTACACTATTCGCCGTAGAAGAATATGCATTCCTGTGATGGACAACTATAATCCAATCTATATTTGGATCTGCTGCCGCTTTTGCTAGATCATTCTGTACAAATATGTATTGTTCAGAACCTATCTCATCTGGAACATAATCATCCATCACAGTAAAGTGAACATTCTGATAGTCAAAGGAATAGTACTGACTTGTAAGATTATAATGTTCCATAAGTTCTGTTAATACTGATCCCTGTAAATCCTCATTACCAAATGCAATTTTCATAATGTCGTCTATGGGTTCCACTATTTCAAGCCAGCAATCTGCAGTATCTTCATATGAGTAATCACCTAGTCCAACTATTAATTCTGGATTCTTGTCCAATATGTTGTTTACAGTATTTATTGTTTGAGGAGTACATCCCATATCTCCTGCTGCTGCAAAGTTAAAGCCAGGTAAAGTTGCTGCTCTACTACTGGTTTGAGCATATGCTAACTGAGATGATGTGTTATGGCCAAGGAGTGTAACTGATAATAAAAGTATTGTCATCACTGAGAATGCAATTATACTCTTCATAAATTGATTTTTTATTTTGTTCACATATATATTTATAGCAATACTGTTCTATTCTATCCATTATGTAATTTTGCATCAACAATTATTGCCCCAAAATAATCAAGCCTGTAATAATAATAGATATTGATAATTACAATCATGACAACATTTTCAAATAGTTATGATTACAATACGTCTTTATAATAATCGATATAATAATCAATAAGTAATTTGTTTGTGTACATATATATGCTGCCAGAAAGAAAGACAATAACAAGAAAATCTACCTCTGATGATTTAATCTATATTAATATTCCATACTTATTTAAAGAACAGTTTAACTTGCAACATGAGGATTAGAACCCTCTTACAAAACCAATGTTATTTAATGAAAATGCTCTAAATATAGCCAATTACATTCTTGCTACGAGAACAGAAACTAATCTATCAGATACTATGGAATGAACATTATCAAAACCCTTGCTAGACTGTCTTTTTTTCATAACTACAAGCAATTCAAACAAATGAAAGAGAAGACATTCTTCCTTTCTTAGATAGATAGTTACTGTAAATATGAAAGCGTTGATCCTATGCATAAATGAATAGGTACTTACAATCTATTTTTGATTACAATTATCAGATTCTTCAAATGATGGTATATTCGTGATATTGCTCTAAAGAATAGAAAGAAGCCTAAAACATTTGACAACGTTTCAAGATTAAAGAGAAAAGAACAGTCTATCTACAAGCCTACAGATTTACGGACAAAAGAAGATGAACTTCTACTTATCAAATATTGTCCTAGCAAACACAATAAATGCTCTCATGCAACTTCAAGGGACACAAATTGCGGCTCTGTTCACTTAACGATAAATCTATAGCTAAAGATATCCTACTTCTTTAGATGGTCAAATCTAAAAGAAGCAGAACACCTTCAAAATATACTTACTATGCATTATACTTGTACTTTTCTGGTCTTTCGCTTAGAAAAACGTCAGAACATTTATTGCCATTTGTTAAAAGGAATCATGTTTTTCAGTATGGAAATGGATTCAACATTATTATAGACCAAAGAAAATATTGCAAAGGAAAAGAAAAAAAGTACAGGAATTTATCGTAGATGAAACTTTACTTAAAGTAGGCAGTCAATATGTTTGGGTTTGGGTTGCCATTGAACCCTTAGCCAAAGTAATTCTTGGTATTCGTATTTCTTTTGAAAGAACAATGCTTCTTGTTGCCGAAAGATTTCTTAAAGCTTTGGTTATAGAATATGGAAAACATCCACTTTCAACAGATGGTGGGGGGACATGGTACCCACAAGCTTGTAGATTTTTGAATATAGAACATCACATTCACTCATTATATGAGAGAAGTGTATCATAGAGAAAGAACAATCCAATACATTAAGGATAGAACCGAATCTTTTGATGACTACTTTCCTTGTGGAAAAGAAAAGTGCATGTTAGAACATGTCAGAAATTGGTTCAATCTATTTGTTGACTATTATAATAAGAAAGTGATTGCTTAAGTAAACAGAGCCATCCAAAATTTGATTTTATTTAATTATCATTCATGCAAAGTATATGTTTAAACTAGAACTTTATGGTTGACGTGTATTATTTATTATACACAACATCTCCTTATAAGATAGCATTTAAGAGATCATCTGTCGGATATATTACATAGGCCTATTTTTGAAGATTGAATTTTAGAATCCATTGCCCTTCTTTTTCCTTTCGCCTCTTCCCGTGTGAGCTATTTTGGAATGCACCTTAAACCTCTGCTTATCTTCGAATCTCATATCACAATGCTTGCACTTGACAGGTCTATTATCATCGTTTTCCTTTTCCTTTTTATTTCTTCTAAAAAATAGCTCCATGATAATCTTTCGAGATATTCAGATGAATATGAATACTTAAACTATGCTTAACATAGTTAATTAAAACATAGAAACTAACAACCGTTGGATTATGACAAAAGAATGAAAGACACGATTGCAAAGGTGCAATAAATCTTTGTCAGAGTGGAGCTTCAAATACCAAATAGTTTATTGTCTATAGATACATTTGTAGAGACGCTTTCATACTAATTTTTCCAATTTTGCTGTATTACGGGGTTTTGTTCTTAAAACAGTGCCACAGCAAGGACATCTTTTATTGTTCCATTTAATAAATACATCACAGATCTGACAGCGCTTGTTACCCGCAGAATAATAACTACCCCTTTTCTCTTTTTTTGCTCTATATTTCTCACAGATGTTTTTGCATAGCATATTGTTCTTCCTAACTTAATGAGTATTTGTAATCATTAGCGGTTCTATTATCATCTTCATTATAATTTAATGTGATAGCATCCTTACAATATAAGCTCTGATTAACTAAGTTAATCTAGGTTAATTAACAAAAGCTTCTCAAAATACAGAATCGATGATATCGTTAACAGTATTTGTTTGTTTACTACTATCCATTGTAATTTTATCAGCCATTTCTATAACAACAATTACGATAGAAGAACAAAAACATCAACACCAAAACTTTGCATACGCATCAGCATCATCATCTCTTATACCTGATTTTAATTTTGCAGCCGTAGGTGATTGGGAATGTACATCTCACACAATAGATACTGTAAACAACATATTAGACAAAAAACCAGAATTAGTACTAGGATTGGGTGATTTTTCATACGATCCTACCACGGATTGCTGGTTTAAGATAGTAGATCCTATAGATGAAATAATGAAAATCGCTATAGGAAATCATGATGAGAACTCTTCTGCTGAACTAAACTCATTGATGAGCCATTTTAACCTTACAAAGCCATACTATTCCTTTGACTATCAAAATGTTCATTTCACTATAATTTATAGTAGTCCAGGAGAGACATCTCATCATACGATAAAAGCCCCACTCACAGAAGGTTCTGAGCAATATAAATTCATTGAGAATGATCTTGCAAAAGCATCTACAGATCCAAATATAGATTGGATGGTAGCGGTCTATCATAAAATGGCTTATACTTCACCATCAGCATTAGACGCGGTAGATGAATTAAGAAATATACTACATCCTCTACTTGATAAATATGGTGTAGATCTTGTATTAGAAGGACATCAACACAACTATCAACGATCTTATCCAATGAAGTATAATAAAGATAATCCAAACCATCCAATAATAACAACAGATAGTAATAATAGAAACATCTATACTAGTTCGGAAGGCCCGATATTTGCTACAATAGGTACGGGAGGTGCAACATTATTTAATTTGACAGAAAAAGCTCCCTACATAGCCTCACAGCATGTAGGATATGGAATTTTAAATGTAGATGTTATAAACAATGGCAGGACACTTAACGCAAAGTTCTATGAGAATGTTGATGGAATAGTAAAGGACCAATTCACTATTACAAAGCCATCTACTACTACCACCACCGTCGCTCGCCTCTACTAATATTATTGACAATAACATTGATTTACGTCATAATGTTGCTCAAAACATCGCTATTACAAAGTCTATCTTTAATAGTACTATTATAGATGATTATACTAATAATAATCTAGCACAACCAAATCTTTCCCAAAACTATCAACAACAACCACCACCAACCTCACCACCTTCTAATGAAATAGGACCAACTATCATTGACAATACTAATGGTGGACTTAAGGTAGAGAGTGTCTTTAAAGGAATCGACTTGCCTACTACCATGGCATTTTTAGGTCCAGACGATATATTGGTATTGGAGAAAGATAATGGCATAGTAAGGAGGATTGTAAATGGTACGATGTTACCTGAACCGCTCCTTGATGTTACTGTTGCCAACAAACATGAAAGAGGTATGTTAGGAATTGCTGTTGTACAAAAAACAAATCCAATTGCACCTCCATATGTTTTCCTATACTTTACTGAATCTGCAGCAACAAAAGAAGGAGATGGTAATGATGATTGCCCTAGCCCAAATAGTTGTAATCCAGGGAATGATCCTCTTGGTAATCGTCTTTACAGATATGAATTGATAAATAATAAATTAGTAAATCCTGTACTTTTGCTAGACCTGCCAGCCACACCAGGACCTATTCACAATGGTGGTGGAATAACAATTGGACCTGATAATAATCTATATCTTGCTATTGGGGACGTTAAATTCAAAGGTAACCTTCAGAAAAAAGAATCATCATTTGATGGAAGAAGTGGCATACTTCGAATTACTCTAGATGGCAAAGCAGTAGAAGAAGAAGGGAAAGAAGAAGGAGGAGATATCGTTGGTGATAATGATGGTAGTAGTAGCAGTAATAGTAATAATAATAAAGATATTATGAACAAATACTATGCATATGGAATACGAAACAGCTTTGGATTGGACTTTGATCCTCTAACTGGAAAACTATGGGATACAGAGAACGGTCCTAGCTTTGGTGATGAGATTAACCTTATTGAACCAGGGTTTAACAGCGGATGGAAAGATGTGCAAGGTAAATGGAAAGTAAAGGGAGGTAAGGAGGGTAACGTTGCTCTAAATCCTTCTGATATATTAGCAGACTTTGGTGGAAAGGGAAAATATAGTGCTCCTGAATTTATATGGGAAAATGTTGTCGGTCCTACTGCAATCAAGTTCCTTGGCTCTGATAAACTAGGTAAACAATATGAAAACGATATGTTTGTAGGTGATTTTCATAATGGAAATCTTTATCATTTTGATTTGGACCAAGACCGATCAGGATTGATTCTTGATGCTCGATTAAATGCTGATGATGATAATAATAATATCAATAACATAGCAGCAAGTACCTGATGATAAAGAAGAAAACAAACTACTATCAAAAGCATTATTTGGAAAAGGCTTTGGTTCAATTACAGATATAGAAGTCGGACCCGACGGGTATCTGTATGTTGTTTCGATTGGTCTTGGAGAAATATTCAGAATAGTTCCTTCTACAACCTAGATCTCTTTCTTCCTACAATGATATATTCTACAACTTCGATGCAGAAGCTAAATGATGACCATGTTTGATTGGATAATGCTGATCGCCAACATCGGTAGTAGATAAATGAAGCTAAACTATTCTCGATCTCAGCCTGCTTAGAGTTTGAGCTTTGCTGTAACAATTTCATAATCTTTTATTTTACTCTCGAAAATATTTGATTAATTAATCTAGAGTAACTTTAATCAAATCTTATATTGTAACAGAGATACACTCTAAATCTCCATTGTCTAGAAATTTAATATTAGCAGTAATAACTACTTCTATTGTAACCACATTAACACTAACAACAATATTCATAGGTGGAAGCTTGTCTGTTCACGATCATTTAGCATTAGCTCAAAGTGTAAATAATCCTCAACAACACGAAGAAAACAAAGACACAGCAACTAGCCAAGATGATCATGACGACGACAAACAAGTACTATTAAGCACAAGAGGAAAAGAAGGAAAATACTATGATGATGATGCAGACATAGCATCCTCTATCATTTCTGGTCAGAAAGTATGTAGAAAAGGCGATGTTCTTGCTGATAATCATGATCCAGGAAAGTATGAACTATTATCTAGATGCGAAGAGGTAAGTGGTACAATAGAGAAGGATGAAGGACGTCAACATGATGGAGACTTAAAGTAACCTTTTAGATGTTGGGGATGAGTACAAATATCTTCTAAATGATGAAAACGACGAAAAGGCAAATGGGATGCTTGTAATAGAAATTAATCCAAACGACCAGGATGCTAGCATGATTGAAATTCCAGAAGAAGGTGACAGAATCAGAGTTGTTGGTGCATGGGTAACTGATGATCCTGATGGCTATCCTGGATGGAATGAAATACATCCAGCATGGCAAATAGATGTATTAGAATAACAATGATGCCCTTTTTTTGTTAAAGAGGAAATAAATCTATTAGTAAAAAAGGAGCTATCATTAAAAGAGGCTGTGAAAACAGAAAAAGCTTTGTTCAAAGTAGTCGGAATGTCTTGTACTCCGTGCAAACCTATTGTAGAAAAGCAAGTGAAGAATAAATAAAGTTATGAAAATTGACATTGATTAGATTCATAGTCATATATAAAAAATATCAATAACTTATTGTAATATTATGATGTTTGTGTTGGAGTATAAGCCTGTTTCAAATCCTTGCTGGAGTAAATCTCTTTTTGCTTTGTTTTTCTGCTTGCAAATCTTGGTTTGTATCGTCCAAGTAATATTGAATTTCCAACTACCGTTACAGAGCTCATTGCCATTGCTAAACCAGCAAGCATAGGAAGCCATCCAAATATTCCAACTCCCATAAAAGGTACTAATATGCCACCGGCTATTGGAATTAATCCAGTATTATATGCAAATGCCCAAAAGAGATTTTGTTTTATCTTTGACACAGTCTTTCTTCCTAGATCAAGTGCTGTAACAACATCTCTTAGATCATCTTTTATCAGTATAATACCACCAGTCTCTTTGGCAACATCTGTGCCTGAGCCTATTGCTATTCCTAAATCAGCTCTTGCTAATGCTGGCGCATCATTAATTCCATCACCTACCATTGCAACTACCTTTCTTTCCTCATCCTTTAGTTTAGAGATTACTTGTTCTTTTTCTTGTGGTAGTACTTGTGCTATAATTCTATTAATACCAAGTTTAGATGCAACTGCTTTAGCGGTTCTTTCATTATCTCCAGTCAACATTATAACTTCTACTCCCATTGATTTGGTAAGTATGTCTATGGCTTCCTTAGCATTCTCTTTTATAGTATCTGCAAGTGCAATTATTCCTGACAGTTTATTGTCAATTGCAACAAGAGTAGCCGTTTTTCCCTGAATTTCGAGTTGTTTGAGAGTATTATCTATGCTTTCAGTAACTGGAATATGGTTATCATCCATTAGTTTTCTATTTCCAATGAGAACTACATGATCTGCGTATGTTGCTTTCAGACCATGACCGGATACAGCTTCAAATGAATCTGGATTTGATACTACAGCAATTCCTTTTTCTTTGGCTTTATTGACAACTGCTTGACCCAAAGGATGCTCTGATCCTGATTCTGCAATTGCAGCAAGTCTAAGCAATTCATTTTCACCTATTATTCCATCAGAGAGATCAATTACATCAGTTACAGATGGCTTACCTTTTGTCAAAGTACCCGTCTTGTCAAATACTATTGTCTTTACTTTCTTTGCAATTTCCAAATGTTCTCCTCCTTTAAACAGAATACCATTTTCAGCTCCCTTTCCAGCACCCATCATTAATGCTGCTGGCGTTGCAATACCAAGAGCACATGGACATGCAATAATTATTACAGATACAAAAGCCAAAAGTGAAAATGTCACTCCTATATCACCAACAAAATACCATCCAAGTCCTACTCCTACTGCTATTGCTAAAACGGCTGGGACAAAGTATTTAGCAACTTGGTCTACTAACCTTTGCATTTGTGCCTTTCCTGTTCTTGCTTCCTCAACTAACGTAATAATCTGTGAAAGCACAGTATCTTGTCCAACTTTTGTAGCTTTGACCTTAAGTAGGCCGCTCTTGTTAATTGTAGCTCCTATGACTTCATCTTCCTTTTTCTTATCTACTGGTATGCTTTCACCTGTTACGGCTGATTCGTCAATAGAAGATGAGCCTTCAATTACAATTCCATCCGTTGGAATTCTCTCTCCAGGTCTTATGACCAGAACTTCACCTTCTTGTACCTGTTCTATGGGGACTTCTTCCTCAATTCCTCCTTTCCTTATGACCTTTGCCATCTTTGGTTGAAGATCTAGCATTTTCCTTACAGCATTAGATGCTTTCTCTTTGGTTCTTGTTTCAAGTAATCTTCCAACTAGAATTAAGGTGATTATAATTGCTGCTGTTTCAAAATACACTGATTCAAATGGGAAGTATGCAGGAATAATAGTAACAGTCGCACTATACAAATAAGCAGCTGTTGTTCCTATTGCAATAAGTGTATCCATATTAGATGCTCTTGCCTTGATTCCATCTAACAACCCTCTGTAGAAACGCCAACCTATCCAGAATTGTAATGGAGTAGCTAATGCTAGCATTATATAATTATTATAATGCATAACATCCATAGGAAAGAAATTACCAAACTGTGTTGGAAACATATGAGGTAAGCTAAATATTACTAAAGGTATTGTAAGTGCGATGCTTATAGCAACATAGATCTTCAGCTTTTTTAGTTCTTTTTCGGGCTGTGTAAATTCATTTAAGCATTGGTTGCTACAAAAATAATACTCTCTTCCATCTTTGGAATACCTTATGGAATCGGGTTTTTCTTCTACAAACATACCACAAACAGGATCTTTTGCCATATCTTCTTGTATCTACTTATAGAATAACAGATGTATAACTGTAGGCCTTTACAATTGTAAAAATATAATAGACCATATATCTAAAGAAAGAAGAGTGTATATAGATATATGCCTCTTCGACTAGATGATTATGATGTGTCTATTCTAAAATCACTATTAAAAGATGGTCGTAAATCATTTCGTGAGATCTCGCGGGAAACTGGCATAACAACACCGACTGTTAAGACTAGATTTAACAGACTTGTCAATGTTGGATTTATAAAATCTGTCTCTCCGATTCTGGATTTCGACATAGTAGAAGGAAATATTGTTAGACCAGAATTGCAGAAAGATAATAATGGAAACACTATTGTAATAGAAAATGAACACAAAACTGACAAGGAAAAGCAATACAACAATCAACAGCAACAACAACAACAACAACAAGATACCAAAAAATTCAGAATCAAAAAAGGGATAAAAATCAAGTTAGATTGCGAATTCTGTAAAGGACCAATTACAGGGGATCCACACGTGTTTAGATTTGCAAATTATGAACGATTTTTCTGTTGTACAGCATGTATGTCTGGTTATAAGCAAAAATATGCTGGAAGAATAGAGTCTATAAAAAGAAAGTTTGAGGGAAAAGAGTGATAACAGGCTTTCGCATACAAGCCATGTCTGATAGGATAGCTCTGCTAGTGAACCTAAAAATATTGGTTTCTCCAGAGGATAATGCATAAGTTTTTCGCTAACATGAATCGTGAAGATATTTTCTATATACTATGCCATGAAATTATGTGAATGATAGGAAAAGAGAGAAAGGAATAAATCAGTAAATATATGCTTTCTTTTTTTATATATATTTTTACTTCAGAGCTCCTACTTAAGGAATTGATAAATACAAATGATTCTTTTGACAGACGTGAATTATCGTCTTCATCAAGCATGATTTATTGTTTGGTTTTTTAGACTATCCGTAATAACCAATAATAAGCAGACTATTTACCTTGAGGATGAAGGTTTCTTCTACACAAGTATGTATTTCTCTTATTCTCTCTGACTAAATGTCTCTATTTATATCTATGTTATTATCTGACAGCTTTGAATTCTTTACTACCAATTCCATATGGTACATTGTGTGTATGCGTCTTATTGATAATTGGTTCAAGTGACTTGAATGCAAACATATAGCTTATAGAATTCAAATATAGTTAATACAGGCAATAAGCAATTATGGTTGAGTCCGTTCTCGCCTACTGATATATTTTCACTATACCAATGAAATTATTATGACAGACAGACAAATCCATTTTTAGATTATACCATAAAACAAATAAGTTAACTGATCCTATGCTTATGAATTTTGCAGTTGAATACCTGTAAGCAAAAGACAATATTGTTAGTATTCATCATATTCATGATATTCAGCATATTCCATTAGAAATAGACTATTTTGCTAAAATAAATTTCTTGAAGCATGGCTAAAAGATATGAAAGAGAGAAAGATAGACAAAAAAGCATATTCTTGAAAGTAGATCTATTCGATACATGAAGAGAATAGAATATAAAGTTTAGATATAATGTTATAATTATACTTTCTACACAAAAGAAAAAAGATGCAAACTAGTAGGGAGCACACACAATAAATGAATGATACATAGGTAAGACAGCTTACTGATTTTCAAGGAACATGGTTAAAAAGATCAACAAAAAAGCAAAGTTATAAAAATATCAAGTCTTTAGTGTGTTCAACAAATGAACCAAGTTCATGAAAGTTCATGAACCATGTTCACACTTTTTTACCCACTCTTTTTTGACTGATTTACATTGAAAGTTATAATACACAGAGAAGTTTCTAGACTAACCTACATCAGACAAGGTTACCAATTAATAGAAACAGCATATAAAAATTAATTAGATTAAGTTACAGATCAAGAATTTACAATAATGTTTTAGAATTTTAAACAGATAAATATTTTTTATAATGGGATTATAGCAGTAGTTGGACCCGGTACATAACAACTAGGAAGAAATATGAGTGTATGTAGTTAAATATTCCCTGAATGGACTGAATATCCAAAATGTCATTCTTATTCTTTGTCAGCAATTGTTTTTCCTAGTTGGCGTATTTTGAGTTTACTGATGTTATGATGGATGCGAGTATGCAAATGATTGTAGCGTCTACAAACGCATAATATAAGCAACTATTTAATGCATCCGTAGATACAGCACAATTATTAAGTTTCAGTCTGACTTGAAGCTAAAATTACAATGATTGCAACACCAAGTGCAAAACCAATTTGATAGCTGGTATTAATACAGCCAGAGGCTCTTCCATCTATTCTTTTTGAGCATTTGATGCTCCTCTTAATACAGGCATATACGCTAACGACATACCCGAATCCACAATTAGAATGCAGGAAGAACACAGACCATGAGCATATGGATAGCAGTCCTGCTTTCATCACTACTACTACTGCTGCTGTTAGGAGATGCTGACCAGCTAAACATCATATGACTCCAATAGCCAATAATCCCAAGCCTATGCCCAAATTTCGTTTGATACCAAAACGATTCCTCAACTTAGGTGTAAAACTTATCATCGAGCTCATGACCACAAGCGTCATAGGCAACAAAGCAAGTCTGCTTTCAAATGGGCTATAGCCCAGCAGTTGTTTTTTAGGTAGAGGTTGAGGAAGAACCACATTGGTATCGACCCGCTGAAGAAACGTTTAAAAAACTCTCATAAAATCCAAAATCCCAAATCGACGGGTTTTTCTCTGAATTATCATATAGAGATAATAGAAGCGTATCATGTATTGTTGCTCTTAAAACTAATGACTATGTTAAATTTGCTGCATATTACGATGCCTACGGCCAGAATATTATATACGCATCAAGATTTAAAGAATCAGCCATAGGTTACAAAGAAGTAACTGCTGATAGATGATATGGTGATTCATAGCCTCATACTATGAGGTAATGGTTATAAGGATATAACTTTACTAAAATCTCATTAAGAAATCCTTTTTTGTTTCAGGTTTATTTGGTTATATACAAGGACAGGTATAGAGTCCATTCGATGTGATGAGTATTTTTTTAATCAATTATACTATATATAATCTACTATAGCATGAATTCTAGACTATAGAATATACGCAGGCGGAAAAAGACTTGCATAGTCTTTGCAATAAAATACTTTAGTATTTCTTAAGTAGAATACTACAGGTTTTCTTTAATCGCGCCGCTACGACTGCAGACTAGGATTATCTATGATTTATACAAAGGCAATCATATAATTGGCTATGCATGATGCATAATATTTAGGTGAAAATAGTTGTAAATCATATTATAATCACATAATGATTATGATTGTAATAGTCCAATATGCTATTTATCTATTCTTGGCTCTCTCCTTCTGAAGACTATGAATAGCATAAAGTTTTCTTCGTATTGCAAATCATTTCTTGCAATCGACAATAATTGTTTAGCCTTTTGTCCCCTGGTGTCGTCAAGTTTTAAGAAATCAATAAATAGCTTTACCTGCGTGGCCACTGTCTCTTCATTTCTGGAGCTTTTAGAGCATACATGAAGACTGAAAATGGGTCTTGACGTTCTTCTCCTTGAATTACAGTCAACTTATCTGTCATGTAGTATTACAAAATGGGCCTAAATAAAGCGACAATATTGATTCGGGCCCGTCGGGGCTAGTGACGATATCGGTGCTAATAGTAGGTTCCTACTATGACATAGACACAGACTAAGCTTTAAAGGTTTTGAGGTTACCAGAATGTAATAGGGATATGAACCTGGCATGTAGACAGGTTAGCAATCATCATCTGTGCTGTTGTACTGTTGGTATTCCCTCTTATCTATTCCAAAGGATTATCTTAACATTCCCATTCATTCTTCTTATTACTACTTCTTTTCTGACCAATTATCTCATATTAATCCATAAATACCGTGTACAAATTCTCATTCAGCGAGTTGAGGAGTTACATATCTTCAGGTTCAAGTTGGAAGTCGAATAATTGGATATTCTCCAGAATACATTCCTCGTGTATGGATTTTGGAATCACGACTAGGTCATGCTGTAAGCTCCAACGTATTAGAACCTGTGTGCAGGTGTTTTGCCATATTTCTTTGTCATCCCAACAATATTTGGATCATTGAGCCTCTTTGCTCTTGTCAATGGGCTATAAGCCGCAGGCTGAATTTTATTATTCTTGCAAAACCGTAAAAGATCCTTTTGGTATAGAAAGGGATGAAATTCTACCTGGTTTACTGCAGGTACAACATCATAGTTCTGTAAGAGCTCATTTATTTGGCTGACAAAGTAATTACTCACTCCTATTGCTCGGGCTTTTCCCTGACGCCATAACTTTATCATAGCTCTCCATGTCTCGCCGCCGAACCCTTCTACTGGCCAATGGATTAGATAGAGGTCTACATACGATAGCCCGAGCCGTCGCAAGCTCTCCTCTCACGCTCGCAGCGTCGAATCATATCTTTGGTAGCTATTCGAGACCTTTGTAGTAATGAAGATCTCTTCCCTGTGGATTCCACTTTCCTGTACTGCTCTACCCACATCCGATTCGTTACCATATAGCTGAGCAGTATCGATGTGTCTGTATCCAATCTTCGAAGCGTATCTAACAGTACGTAGAGTTATTTCTCCAGGTGGCGATTGATAGACTCCTAGTCCTATGCGTGGAATCTCAATTCCATTATTCAGCTTGGCTCGTGATTCTAGGGTCAATAGCATAAAATGAGTCATCATCAGATCTTAAATTAACTCTATCGAATAATCAAATTCTAGGAATGCAAAATACTTTGACAACTGTACGGCAGAATATTGGTGCGTAACCTTATTCAAATTTGTCATTTTGAAAATAATATATACTATTAACACATCGCATTAAGATAGTAAAATCATAATGTTGAAGTCAAGTACTTGAATCTATGTAGATAGTGGGGCCAGTGGGATTTGAACCAAATTTGACATGATATGTAGTCTCAGAATATATCCCAATTTTATAAATTAGTAAGGACTTAACATCATTGTTATAAAGTCATATGACATCATCTGAAGAAAGAAGAAGAACAGAAGGAGGAGGAGGAGGAGGAAAGAAGAAACCCAGACAAATAATACTTGCTAATTGGGGAGATTGATTATTGGCTTGGATTGTTGACTTTATCTTAGTCTCCATAGCTTTGGCAGTATTGTTTTCAGCAATAACAATACCGATTTGGTTCTTCCATTATGATGATGAGATGACAGGAGCAAGAGCATACCAAAATGTCCAACCTTTACATTACATCATATCAAGCCTTGCTTTCTTTGGCTATTGGACATACTTTGAATCTACTAGCGGACAATCAATAGGCAAGAGACTTTTGAAGATAAAGACTATAGATTTATCTGGTGGTAATAGAATAGATATCAAAAGAGCCGCAATAGAAAGCTTTGGTAAGTCTTTCCTGCTCCCAATAGATGTAATATTAGGATTGATATTTACTAATAACAAGAGACAGAGGATATTTAACAGAATAAGCAACACTATTGTGATCAAATTAAAGAAGAAACCAGAATCAAGACCTGAAGATAATATCGTCTATACAAAAGACTAGATGCCTTCTTAACCTTGCCGTATAGCTGTTATACCTGTGAGTAGTGAAACGAATTTAACACGAAAGCTAGTCCCTGATTATATAACTTCCCCTGTGATCAGTGTCTCAGTTATTAAAAGTAATGGTGAAAGTGGTTAAAAGAGATTGCTTAAAGAGACTTTCTTCATGTGGCTTGTGACCGTCGCAGGCAGCGTACAGTATTTGAGCCAAGACCCATTGCAATGTTTCTATCTCTATCCATATCCTTTCATTATAAGCCCTATTATGAGACTCATGAATTTCTCCTTTCTTCTGTATGATTCTATTATGCAGTATCTCTTGTAGTGATCTTAATGGTAGGGTTGGCGTTGGTTCTGCTGATGGTGTTGATGGCGGTGCTTCGTTCGAGCTCAATAACGTGCTGTCGTTTATCATACAAAATAAGATTTGAAGCACCAAAGAGACAGCGAGGAGAGGAGATATAGAGATATCATAGATGCTGAAGTTAATTTATAGTAATATCTGTGATAGTGGATATTCCTTGCTCATGCTACTTTAATACTTAGCCACAATATCTTCATCTATAAACTACATTGGTTTTGGCTTTAGTAAATCCAGATGCTCCTCCTTTATCGATACAATTTTGTATAAAGGGAACGTATAAGAAAATAGTTCCTGAATGCAAGTTCACTACCAAATACATTGACAATAAAATTCGTAAGGATGTTGATTTCTATTGTGATGAAGACGCCTTAACTTCAGGTCGCTGTATCTTTCATGAAAGATTACCTTCAGGATAAGACCAATAATGAGGAACATAAAAGGATGGTACTGGATAGATTGAAGCGTATAGTAAACCATGCTATATTTAATAATGAACCATTACTCTGCATAGGTTTTCAACTTCCGGAGTTTAGTCTTTCATAATATATTTAGCGATAAGTCAAGATAGAGGATAAAGGAGAAGGAGGAAAGAAGGCTAAAGAGAGAAGACACAGATATTTTGACTGCAGGTCAACGATGATCCACGAGTTACTATGCATGTTCTCATTTATGAAAGGCTCTTGCCAATTCTTCTCTTTTATCTTTTGGAAAAGAGGAGGTGGCTTATTCCATTTCTTCTGGCTGACGGTAAAGATCTGGATGTAGATAATAGCCCCGCTCCTTGG
>CAVTCE010000036.1:0-106464 GCA_963733025.1 uncultured Nitrososphaeraceae archaeon
CTTGGCCGGGATTTGGACCCGGGACCTTTGCCTTACCAAGGCAACGCTCTACCAGGCTGAGCTACCAAGGCGCCTATGATTCAGTAAGAGTATACATTTTCACTAATTCGTATTATATAGATTATAGTAATAATCAACCCATAATCTTCTGCAAACTAACTAATTTGCTATTATTTGTATTTATTAATCTAGCTATCAGTAGTTTTTCGTCCGTCTTATTCTATAACGTGTAGTTGAATGGTAAAGTAAATACAATAACAATCTCAAGTAGTATCATATTTTCGTTTTCTCAATCCAAATACACCCCCCAGTACTGTACTATAATGAAAGAGTCTGTCTTAGATCGCTTGTAAATAGAGTTAGGATATTTATCGTGTAAGGTTTAATTACAGTATCCAAATAAACCTGAACAATAAATAAAGCGGGGGTTGTAGAGCCTGGCCAAATAGGCTAAAAAGAGAATTGGAGACGCGGGACTTAAGATCTTGAAAAAACATGGGTGATCCCGTCCCTTAGGGGTTCGTGGGTTCGAATCCCACCCCCCGCATCTCGTAATTCTGCTGATTTTGCCTGAACTCTAGCACTGTATTGATAAAGTGTCTGTGGAGCCTATCATCCCCAGACAATTCTGGATGGAAAGCTGTTCCGATAATGTTCTTTTGATTTACAGCAACGATTTTATCATTAAATTTGGCTATGACATCAACTTCATTTCCGACTTCAGTTATAACAGGAGATCGTATGAAAATACCTTTGTACAAGTCCTTACCCAGGACTGGTATATAGAGATCAGTTTCAAAAGAATCATTTTGTCTTCCAAACGCATTTCGCTCTATCACAATATCCAAATTTCCTATCAATTGTTGCTTTGTCTCACCGACTACTCTATCGTAGGCACGTTTTGAAAGCATAATCATCCCAGCACATGATCCCATTGCAGGCATACCAGTGGAAATACGTCGCCTGATTGTCTGAAATGTCGCTTCATGTAGTGTAACTAGACTACTTATTACAGTACTTTCTCCTCCAGGTATTATCAAGCCATCAACTTGTTCTATTTCCTCAGAGTAGCGAACAGGTCTTGCGTTCCCTCTTACTTTCATATTCTGTAATGCTTCATTAGTGGCAGCAATATTTTCTTCAATATCACCTTGAACTGCTAATATCCCGATGATTATTTCGTCCTTCAAGTTGAAGGTCCTCGTTCTTGCATCTTTAATTCAAGGTTCTTTGTATCAAGTCCAAGCATAGATTTTTTCTCATCAACCATTTTCTGCGCTTCCATAACAATCTGTGGATTATCATAATATGTAGTAGCAAGAACTATGGACCTAGCTCTTTGAGACGGATCATCTGCCTTGAAGATACCAGAACCAACAAAGACACCATCACATCCGAGATTCATTAGAAAGGCTGCATCAGCAGGGGTAGATATTCCACCTGCCGCAAAATTTACTACAGGCATTCTACCCAGACGTGCAGTTTCTTCAACGATCGGAAATGAAACGTTCAATTCTCTCGCAGTCTTAATTAATCCTTGATTATCCAGACCATGATACATTGAACTAATATGGCGGATACTATTATTCACCATTTTAATATGGGTGACTGCTTCAGCAACGTTACCAGTACCTGGTTCGCCTTTTGTTCTAATCATGGCGCATCCTTCTTCTATTCTTCTTAATGCCTCACCAAGATTCTTTGCTCCATTTACAAATGGTGTTGTGTAATCCCATTTCCATATATGACTGACCTCATCTGCCGGAGTTAAAACTTCACTTTCGTCGATCATATCGACTCCCGCTACTTCAAGTACTTTAGCCTCCCAAACATGACCAATCCTGCACTTTGCCATAATAGGAATAGTAACAGCATCCATAATATCCTGAATTACCTTGACACTTGCTGTCCTAGCGACCCCTCCAGCCTTTCTCACGTCATAGGGTAGTTTATCCAATACCATAACAGCAACTGCGCCAGCATCTTCTGCAATTTGTGCTTGTTCGACATTAGTAACATCCATTATTACTCCATGCTTCTGCATATGAGCAAAACCACGTTTAATCAGAGTAGTGCCTCTAACGATCTTTGTATTTTCTAGTTTATCTAATTTTATGCCCTTGGGCTCAAGTTCATTTGCCACAAGAGAAATTGTCATAATATAATTTCTTAGTTCGCTCTATATAGACATTAGTTTTTTCTTGCTTTTTAACGTCAGTTTTATTATTATTATTAATTATCTATGATACTAAATATGGCAGAGTATGACAAATGATTTTAAATAAAAATCAACTATTCCTCGTATTGACACATTATATATATTCTAATCATTTATTTATTCTCTATATATATAATAAAACTTATACGAACAAATTATATGACTGGGATTTGGATTGAGACTTTCCTAAATGAGATTCAAATCAAAAGGAACGACTACGTTATTGTTTTCGATACCTATTGTGATAATTTGCGTCATTCTTCTTCTTCTTCTTCTAGTTCAAGCAGGTTTTATTTCAAATAATAATAATGTTAGTAATAAATAAATTAAGCTTACATATTTAATCTGTCTATACCTTCTCTATTTCATTTTCTTTTTTATAATCTTGATAATAATGTAAAGATCTCCTGTTTACCCAAGTGTGTAAAGTATATTACTTTGAAGATATCACCAATATTATATTAAATTGTCAGATAATGTTAAACGACAGGTTTCTAACGATGATGGAACTAGCTGCGATTATTGTGGCAATCCACTTGAAGCCTGTATGTGCGTATGTCCTTATTGTGGCGAATTAAATGGTTGTGAATGTTGCCTGTATGATGCCGTAACTGGCGGTGGCTAAGAAAATAATTAAAATAACCTCCTCTTTTCTAAATCATTAAAAGCTCGTCTTGTGAAAATCAATCTAGATGACTATATCAAAAACTACTAATTCTTTAACATGGGTTATCGGAGGAGCTCAAGGAAGTGGAGTAGACTCTGCAGCTAATATATTCTCACGAGCATGTGCTCAAGGAGGCTTGCATATCTTTGGAAAGCGAGAATTTTACTCCAACATTAAAGGCGAACATAGTT
This sequence comes from uncultured Nitrososphaeraceae archaeon, assembly GCA_963733025.1. Classification (GTDB taxonomy): domain Archaea; phylum Thermoproteota; class Nitrososphaeria; order Nitrososphaerales; family Nitrososphaeraceae; genus JAJNBK01. The sequence continues at coordinate 3,077 of CAVTCE010000036.1, forward strand.
ATTTTACGGTGAGAATATCAGAAAAGCCAATTCGATCTCATGTTGATAATATCGATATACTTGCGTCCTTTGATGCTGAAACAGTATTTAGACATGGAGATAAAGTGACAGACGGCGGAGCCATAATTTATGATTCAGAGTTAGTCAATACCACTATTCAAGATGTCCCTACTATTGATGAAATTGCCTCTGAAAGGATATCTGGAATACTGGAAAAAGCTGGTAAGCCCCTGACTATTCAAGGGATGCTAGATTATGCTAAGGATAATGGAGCTCTGCTCTACAAGATACCATATTTTAAGATACTAAAAGAATTTGCAGAAAAGATCAATGACACCTCTCTGAGCAAATTTACAAGAATGGTAAATGTTATGGCTTTATCAGCATCAATGGCAATTTTAAATTTTGATTCTGAGGTATTGGCAAACGCAATAAGACATGTTTTTCAAGCAAAGCCCAGAGTCGCTGAGATCAATATTGCTGTAGCCAATTATGCTTATAATTATAGTAAATCGGAATTTGATCCATCTGAAGTCAAGTTCGTTATAAGATGTAGGCACCCTTCTGCAGAGATGATATTGGCGCAGGGAAATCAATCATCTGGTTTAGGAAAGATCGTGGCAGGATGCAAGTTTCAAACATATTATCCCATAACTCCAGCAAGCGATGACAGCGAATTCTTAGAATCTAATCAGATAATTGAGCAGAGAAATGGCCATAATGGTTCGCTAGTAGTTCTTCAAACTGAAGATGAAATAGCTGCTATTGCGATGGCAATAGGGGGAGCTTTAACTGGAGTACGTTCAGCCACTGCAACTTCAGGACCTGGCTTTTCGCTAATGACAGAAGCATTAGGATGGGCCGGGATAAACGAAGTTCCATTGGTTGTCTCATTATACCAACGGGCTGGACCTGCAACTGGCCTTCCAACCAGACACGAACAAGGTGACTTGTTATTTGCAGTTAATGCAGGACATGGAGAATTTCCAAAAATTGTTTTTGCTTCTGGAGATATTGAAGAAAGTTTTTACGACACCATAAAAGCATTCAACTTCGCAGAAAAATATCAACTGCCGGTCATCCATATGCTGGACAAAGCCATAGCAAACAGCCTAATGACATGCAAAATATTCGACCCGTATAAAGTTACGCTAGATAGAGGACAATTATCAGAAAGTGTTGCTCCATCAACAGAGACAGGTATTGCTGGTCACTATTTGAGATTCAAGTTAAGTGAAAGCCCGATTTCTCGCCGCATACCCCTTGGAACTGAAAATGGAATATTCTGGAATACAGGGGATGAACACACAGAAGAGGGTCATATCACTGAAGATCCTGAAATGCGTCTTAAAATGATGAATAAACGAATGAGTAAACTAGATGTTGCTTTAAATGAAATACCCAATGAAGACAAAGCAATAGCCTATGGCGAAGATGATGACCCATTAATGGGTTTGACAATAATAAGTTGGGGTTCGACCAAGGGCGCGATTCTTGATGCAATGGATCGATTGTCAGATGAGGGAAAAAAAATCAAATTCGTTCAGGTAAGATTGATACATCCATTTCCGACCGAAGTAGTAGAAAAAATGCTAGTCAATACAAAAGTCTTGGTAGATATTGAGATGAATTATTCATCGCAATTGGGACTACTTGTAAAACAGAATCTAAAGCGCGAAATTGATTATAGTATTGTAAAATACAATGGCAGGCCAATGTCTTCAAGTGAGATTTATAATGCTATAATGCATATAATAGATGGAGACGCATCAAGGAGAATTGTGTTAGAAAATGGCACTTAAATTAGCAGACTACAAAACAGACATACATAACGATTGGTGTCCTGGGTGTGGAGATTTCGGCATATTAAATGCTATTCAAATGGCTTTATTCGATATGCAAATTCCTCGTCATCGCACCGCAATATTTTCGGGTATAGGCTGTTCCGGTAAGACACCCCACTTTATTCATACATATGGAATACACACATTACATGGCAGAGTTTTACCATTCGCGCAAGGTGCAAAGTTGTCTAATCCAGAACTAGAAATATTGGCTGTAGGAGGAGACGGCGATGGTCTGGGAATTGGTGCTGGCCATTTTATAGGTGCGGGTAGAAGAAATGTAGATATGGTTTATATAATATTCAATAATGGAGTCTACGGTCTAACAAAAGGTCAAGCTGCACCTACTTTAAAATTAGGTATGAAAACCAAGTCTCTTACACAACCTAATGTAAATAATTCTGTTAATCCAATATCTCTTGCTTTAGTGGCAGGATTTACTTTCATTGCAAGAGGATATTCATATGATGTCAGACATTTAAAAGAGATCATCAAAAAAGCAATTGAGCACAAAGGTCTTGCTTTTTTGGACGTTTTGCAACCGTGTCCAACTTATAACGATATAAACACAAGGGAATGGTACCAAGGATTGGACAATATTAACCCCGAAACGAATAAGCAAATGCCAAGAACGTACAAAATCGAGGAGGCAGGATACGATGGCATAGTACACGAAGAAGAAGAAGATATTAATGCTAAAATGGCCCAGGTAATTGAAAAATCGAATGAATGGGGGAACAAAATACCTATAGGCGTATTCTATCAAAATGAACATATACCGACTTATCAGGAGAGAATACTTGCTAGGGTACCTGACTATATAGAAAACCCGCCATGTAAACAAGCTATATCAGATGAGAGTAACAAATCAGTCTCTAGAATTGACAAGCTTTTAGCAGGGCTAAGAGTTGACAAGTGAGAAATTGAAAATAACTGCCAAAAATAACTATTTGAGACAATAATTTTTAATTTTATTATTATTATTATTATTTAAAATTAATTTTTTATTTATAAGTTGATAAGAGTTTCTTGATAATTAATAATTTAGAATTTGAAAATAAAAATAAAGGAAGGGAGATTAGCTCAGTCCCATTTACTCCACGCAGCCATCCATCTATATGTCCACGTATTCAATTTAGCACCTAAAGCTGCTATAGGCACACTCAGCACCGCTCCTGCACCGGAACCTAGTGCAACAGGACTATTGTAGAACTTTCCTACCTGAGGTTCAATGGGAGTCATATAGGGAGGAAGGGTAGGTCTTGGATACTTGAATGCCATCTCCAGAGGATCCCTTATCAACAAAAGGTTTATCATATTGAACAACGGCAGCGACAGCCCAACGAGTGTTCCTCCGATAATTATCGCGGCATGTTTGTTGCGGCGTGTTGCCCAATACGTTAAGTCCAATAACATTGCTGAAGGTATCCAAACTGGCACTGCGACGAAGTCATAGGGGTATCCTAATGCAAACCATGCACCTTTCGCAACCCAGGTATATATTGTCATGATTGTAGCATAATACGTCGCCGTTCCAGGGACTCCAGTAAAGAGCATGTAGTATATTGCTCCCACAACCAACATCGTAGATTGCGAAATTGAAAATACTACAAATGAAGTCCAAGCCCAATCAGTGTAGAAAATATAGTCGCCTGCATTAATAGTCAGAAGTGTGCTGTTTACAGCAACTACAACAATGAACAGATAGTGCGTTGTACGTCTAAGCCAAACCATTACCAATCTTCGCTTATAGGTGATATATAAAATTTTATATAGATTACACCATTCAACTGCAATGGGATAATCTTAATTCTTCTAAAATGAGTTTGCTGATTTATGGGAAATTCTAATAAAGAATTTTGATAATTGTTTAACTGGAAAAATAATATAATATAATATAATAAATAAAATTAAAATAAAATTAAAATAAAATAAAATGAAAATAGAAAAGAAGAACTGTTAGGCGCGAACCGGTTTTTCCATTGCTAGCTTCCAAATGAAAAGGAATCCTAAAGCTTCAATTACGGTTAAGACAGAGAGTGCATATATACCACTTGGTAACGGATATGCCCAAGGATAAACTGTGACGCCAACATAAACACCGCCTGCGGTCGCTATCCAACAAAGCGCAAATCCTAAGATATATACGCCTTTCATGTTTTCAACTCTACGGCCAATCATACGCTCAATATCGTCTCTACGCCCGCCGCCACCTGCACCTTCCTTTGGTCCACCAGGGCCCCATCCTTTTGGTAAAGTCATTTGATAATAACATCAAAACATGCCCTTTTAAATTTTGCTATTGATAACATTTATAGAAAAAGGCTTTCAAATACAATTGTAAAGCTAAATGTGATAAGGGCGAACATAATCGATACCCATCTTCACAATAACCAAGAATTTTACATTTTTTTACCTCAGGAAGATGTTATTTAATGATAGATGTAACTCATTGCTGATGTTTAGATTGAGATAAAGATAAATATTATGCAAGTAAATCCTAATGAAATAGTAAAATTTGTATTTCGTTATTTGAATAATTAAAGAAAAAAAATTGTCGGACCAGTCTAAAGTCGTAGGTGACCGATTTTATCTTCTATGGGATAGATCTGCTGTAAAGCTTGCCTTCTAATGCTAGCTTATACATCTCGGCCACATACGGATTCTTTGCTGGTGTTTCTGCACCAAGTTCTACCATACGTGCATAAACTCTCACAACGTATGCAAGAGCACCCATGAAAGCCACGACGACTCCCATGTTGAACATCCAGTGGTTGGGAACTGCGAATATTTCCTCTACGAACCAGAAATGCCACAATTCGTTAATTCCGATAGTGAACATGGTTGCTAAATAACCAATAATGGTTATTTTCAAACCTGTGTTCATAGAGTTGTTTGGACCTCTAAGAATTGGTACTCTTCTATCATACATTGCTACGAAGCCCCATCCTAGTGGCAGAGCAACGAAGTGACTATATAACCACCAATGTGCGGGTGTAAATGCACTATCTCTGATAGCTGTTTGATGCAGTGATCCATCGACAAAGTTATCTACTTCGACTGATGCTGCGATTGAACCCAGCATGACAATCATAATATAGATTTTCTTTAGTCGTTGGATTTCTACTTCTTTTGGTATTAGTGCTGGCATCTGTGCCATTATTCGTCAATATCATTTTGATTGATCTACTATATAAATTTGTTATTTGTCATTTACATCGATTTTCTCATATTAATTATATTAAATTAATGTTTTATTATTAAAAATACAGAAATTAAGGATTATTTTAATTATTCTGTTGATGTGCTTATGATTATCTTCATTGATAATCATCATTGATAATCATCGTTAGTTATTTTTTATTTCACTGTATATGAGTCATAGCAAAGCATATATCTTTGTCCTTCCACCTATGCCTAGATATACAGATATGGTTAAAAGCACGACCTTAATCGTCACGGCTCTTGCGTCAGTCATGGTACTATACATAGCATTTGCGTTCATACCGGTCGCAGAGGGTCATGGTGTGCAGGCACAGCTTCAGAGTAGATTCGTACGTATTCAGGATGAAGCTTTTTCGGCTCAAACACTTCAAACTGGTGATGAAATAACAGTAACGGGTGAACTACAGAGTCTGGTAAATAGACCTCTAAGAGCATGGATGTCAATATTTAGTGAATCTACTAATGCAGGAAATAGATGGGAATTTGTTGCAAGGGATCCACCAGGGAATGTGTTTGAGATTCCTCCTCAAGCAACTGTTCCATATGAAATGAGAGCAAAAGCACTTGAGCCTGGCGTATACCATGTACATACGCAACTTAATGTAGCAGGTGTTGGCCCAGGCCTTGGTCCTGGACAGACTGTACAAGTGAGTGGAGAACCAATCTTAAAGCCAGTTCCTTGGGGTAACGTAGCCTATCAAGTAATTCTTATTGGAGCAGGACTCGGCGTAACATTCGCTACAAGACCGTGGCAAGTTATTTAGAAGAATAAATTCTTCCTCATTTTTATTTCTCAAAACGATTCTAACTCAGTATTTTCAATTCTTAAGGGCTATTTACTCTAATGACATATCTTTAAATCCAGCAATAAAGCGCCTTTAATCTCTTCATTGTTTTTAATGATGTCACTCATCATTTATGCCAAGTCTTAGGCTTCAAAGCTTATTTAATAATTCAGTTAAATTCTATCATAGATAATAATCGCCTTAATTTCAATAATATCTTTTTGTATTGAGGAGCAGAAATAGGAGAATGAACTTCCAGAGAGACCTTTAAAACCGTTCGCGAATTTCATTTGTTGTTCTTTCTAAGGGAGACATACGTATTACAACTCTTGAGTGACAAATATTTTTGGAAGCATTTCCAAATTATAATATTGTCTAGCGGGTAAAATTGTAAAGTCAATTCCCATTCCTATCTTAGAGACAGAAAAGGATAAAAAATTTAGGATTTATCAGGGAAGTAGAAGAAAGATACAAAGATTTCTTGACATTTCTTTGTATCTTTCTAGAAGATCATTTCTGATTTACCAATGGTGTTTTTCATCTGGAATTAGACCGATTTGTTCACGTTCGAAGTATCTTTCTAGCTCTTGTGTCCATTTCTCCTTTGCAGAACCGCCACCAAGCCCCTTTTTCCGTAGCCAAAATGCGATGACACCTAACAGGAACACAGCGAATAACATAGTGCCGAAGATGTAGACCATTACATCGTAGAACAGCGGATCATACGATGGTCCTATTTGCCCAATCAGACTGTTAAACTTAGTACTTACCATTGCCATAACGCTCATGATAGCGCTCATTATCTTACAGCAGATAAAATCTATGATATATACATTTTGGTTCGATAATAATCTTTTATAGTAAATTTGTTTTGGTGCTGTACTATTAATAGTCACATAAAATCCTTGTATGATCAGTACAGCAATATGTAATTATTATCAATATAGAAGAAAAAGTGAGACATATATTGACTCGAGGCTTTGAGCCACGTCCTAGATAAACGCTGAATAAACCTACAAAAAAGGTTAGGAAGGAATTCTTCTAGTATTTTTCTATTAGAATTAAAAAGTCAGTGATAGATAATATTTCTTTAAAAAAGTAGTTGGAGGACTTAGCTTGTTGCTGCTTCTTTTCTTCCCGATCTGCCTTTTACGAAGAATGCTGCTGCAACGCCGCCAAATATTGCTGTTAGGACAACTATCATAATTACTGTTTCACTTACGTTAGTTCCCAGCATAGGCGTACCAGAACCATAAGCGCCTGTCTGTTTTGCATTGTTGATTTTACTTTTGGATAGTTCTAACTGCTCTTCCACACTACTAGGAGCTTCAGTTACGTATTGCCCATGTGCAATCTCAAGCGAAGGAAAAACAAATGCAACACCCATCAGAAGTGCTATTGTGACCGTAGCCAGTGAAATTGGCTTGTTCATATCAAATACATTTTTCAAGTCAATTATTTAACCTTTATGTCCACATCACAATGTGGAATTAAGTAACATTTAGATACGTATTGAAATTTTTCATAGATGATATGGCACGAATTCATGCTCATACTCATGGTAAATCCCACTCTACTCGTCCAACTTCAAAGGATGTCCCCTCATGGCTGACAGAAAGCCAAGAAAAAGTATCCTCATTAATAGTTGGACTAGGTAAAGAAGGCATAACGCCAAGTGAAATAGGACTGCGTTTACGTGACGAATACGCGATCCCTCTTGCTAAGCCTATTTTAGGTAAAGCAATAGCAGATGTACTTGTAGATAACGACATCATAAGAGACATGCCAGAAGATCTAGAGCACTTAGTCATGAAAGCTTTGGGCCTACAGAAGCATCTTAGAACTCATAATAGTGACCATAGAAACGTCCGATCTCTCGAGTTAATCGAATCAAAAATTCATAGATTATCCAAATACTATAAGAAAACAGGTAAGATTAAGAAAAACTGGAAATATGCCGCAGTTATTGCACAGTTAGAATAAGAAATTATTAGTATGAGTGATAAAGAAATCTGTCAGGCTCTAAAGGCTTTTTGTGACAAGATTGAATTTATGGTTGAAAATGAGAAGGAAATTAGTATTATTAGCCATTTAGATGCTGACGGAATAGCTTCAGGTAGTATTATCTCTTCAGCATTGGCTAGACTAGGCGCGAAATGCGCTGTTCGTACCGTCTCTGATATGACTTTGAATGTTCTAGAGCAAATGCGCTCTGAAAATCATGATTTTTACATAATTACAGATCTTGGCGGAGGGATGGTTAATGAATTTAACCAAGCTCTTGATAACAGATGGGCCATAATTGATCATCATAAAATTCCCGAACAAGAAATATCAATTGATGACGGTAATAACCAAATCCTAAATGCTTGGAAATATGGCATAGACGGAGATAAAGAGATTTCTGCTGGAGGAATGGCATATATGGTTGCAATCACGCTTGATAGAAAAAATAAGAATCTATCTCCAATTGCAATTGTTTCTGCACTTGCTGAGAGACAAGACCAGGGAGATAAAAAATCCCTTTTTGGCCTTAATTCCAAAATAGTTAAGACCGCTCAGTCGCTTCGACTTATTAGTATGGATTTGGATATTATGCTTACAGGACGTGAGACTCGGCCAATCCATGAAGCACTTGCCGATACTGCTTTCCCATATATCGAGGGCTTAACATGGGCTACGGAATCCTGCTATGCACTCATAAAAAATGCAGGAATAAAAATGAGTAAAGATGGACGATGGCGTGTGCTTTCTGAAATTTCTCAGGATGAGAAAGACATTATTTTAAATGCAATATCAGAATATGTAGTCAATTTATCGAAAAGCAAAGAAGTTAATATGATCGATAATCTGATAGGATATACATACACGCTCATTAACGAAGATCAAAGAAGCCTACTGCGTGACGCACGGGAATTTTCGACTATGCTGAATGCATGTGGACGAATTCGAAAGGCAGGAGTGGGCATTGGAATTTGTATGGGCGATAGGAATAATCTATTAAATGAAGGCGAGAAGATAGTCACTAAATACAGAACAACCTTAAGAAACTATATATCGTCTATTTTTACTGAAAAATGGCGCATGATTGATAATGGCAAGTCAGTTTTCATAAACGGAGAGGGACTTTTGGCTGAAGACATGCTAGGAGCAATTTCATCTTTATTGAGTGGGTCTCCAACTCTTGGTGGCCGACTTGTTTTTGTGAGAACCTTGACTAACGACGGATTCTATAAATTTTCCTCTAGAAAGTCACTAGGGAGTACATCAAAGTCAGATCTCGGTTTGATTACTGCGATATTGTTCAGAATCTGTTGGGGGAAGTGGAGGCGGACATTCATTGGCGGCAGGATGTAGAATTCCATCTACGAGATTGGAAGAATTTTTATCTGCAGTCAGGAACGCAATACTAGATGCCAAATTCACAGCCGCTTCTTGAAATAACTGCTATCATAGAATTAAACTTCTCAAACCAATCTGAAAAGGAGGCAATCATGAAGGCATTGATACCAGATAATATCAACTTTCCAAAAGGGTTATCTATGGACATGAGTTCAAAAGATAACACTACTATCTGTATCAAATTTTCCTCCTCTACTCAAATTGAGACCTTGATCAATACAGTGGATGAAGTTTTACAGGATATTTCGCTTGCAAAAAAAGTGATAAATGGTGCTTGACTCAAAGTTACTCAAACAAAATCCAGAAGTCATAATAGATATGCTAAAGAAAAGGAAAATAGAGTTTCCAATTAATGATCTAATTTCCCTAGACAAGAGACGACGTGAAATAATTGTAGAAATGCAGCACGTCAAACATAAGAAGAACACTCTTTCACATTCTATTGCCTCCAAGAAAAAAGAAAAGGCTAATTCATCATTAGAAATATCGGAAATGAAAGATATAGGAAACCGAATTATCAGTCTTGAGAAAGAAAAGAGTATGGTCGAATCGCAGTTTAACCTTCTCATGCGATGTCTTCCTAATATTATCGATCAATCTGTTCCAATTGGAGATAATGAAAATGACAATGTCATCTTACAGCATCATGGAACAATCAAGAATTTGGACTTCAAGCCTAAGGATCATATTGAAATTGCAACTTCTCTAGATCTGGTCGATATAGAAAGAGCTGCAAAAATATCGGGTGCGAGATTTTATTTTTTGAAAAAAGAATTGGTAAGTATGAATTATGCCTTAATTCTCTTTGCACTTGATTTTTTATCTGATAAAGGGTACATACTCACTCAGCCTCCATATATGATTAGAAGAAGTGCTATCGAAGGGTCTGTAATACTGGAAGATTTTGAACAAGTGATTTACAACATTAATGGAGAGGATCTATATATGATCGGAACTTCTGAGCATGCACTGGCGTCAATGCATATGGATGAAATTTTAAATGGTAAGCAGCTACCGATCAAATATGGAGCTATTAGTCCTTGTTTTAGAAAAGAAGCCGGTGCTCATGGCAAAGATATGAAAGGAATTTTTAGAGTGCATCAGTTTGAAAAAGTAGAACAATTCATATACTCTCGTCCAGAAGATTCGTGGAAAGAACATGAGAGGATGTTAACTATAACTGAAGAGTTTTATAATAAGATTGGCATTCCTTACCGAACCGTGCTCCTATGTTCAGCAGACTTGGGCAAGATTTCAGCCAAAACGTATGATATAGAGGCATGGATGCCAGGACAAAATGCTTATAGAGAGATAGTTTCATGTTCAAACTGTACGGATTTCCAGGCTCGTAGGCTCGGCATAAGATTTAAGGACAAGACAAATGAAGAAACAAGATTGGTTCATACTCTAAATAGCACGCTTGTAGCTACTGAGAGAACTATGGTGAGTATTATAGAAAACTACCAGACCTCAAATGGAGAGGTAGAAATTCCAGATACTCTTCAAAAATACATGGGAGACATTAAGAAAATCAAGATTTAATATTTTGAAATTATCATAGTCCTTATACCGACAATATACATCCTGTTAAGTCAATGCCAAACTTTCTATTTGTCAATTCATATGAACGGTATATAGATAATATACCACCTCAAGGAGTAAAGCCGGGAAGTATCAATGCTGCAACAAAACTTGTCTTGTGTAAAGTTTAAAAAAATCGATCCGATAATAGTAGCAAAAACTTGGATTGAATCTTTCACATATAGTATTGCGGTTGCATCAATAGGTAAGTTAATGATAAAGACTATTATAGTATGTCTTAAATAGAAATCTAATAACAGAAATGTTTTGAATGAAAATAAAATTTGAGAATTAGAGGTCAGAACCTTCTCAGGATCTTGGGTTTTAACATTTCCGGATGGTTCTTAAGTCCCGCCACTAAAGAGAGAAGATTTTCCTTATCTTGAGGGAAGGTACCACCCAATGAATAAACATTCGATGCATGATTAGCCCTAAATATTACTGGTGTGGATACATTAATATTTAATACTAATCTTTCAAGTTCTTCCAATATCTCCATGTCCTCTAATGGGATAAATGGTTCGTTAAACTTGGTCATAAACTCATTAAAAATTTCCTCTTCAAGATGTAATGTTAACGCTCCGAGATAATCAGGGACAATTTCATTAATTACTCTAGCAGTATCAAGTGTATGCTCATAAGTATAGGTTTTACCACCTATGCCCAAGATTATCATGCAGGATAAAATATAGCCGTGTTTTTTCGCCCGTTGACAGCTCTGAATAATTCCTTTGCTTGTCGCGCCTTTTGTCACCTTCTTTAAAAGAATATCATTTCCGGTCTCAACGCCTACATAGAGCATCCCTAATCCAGCAGATCTAAGTCTGTCTAATTCATCATCCTTCTTCTGCAATAGATTCTTTGGCATTGCATAGCATGATATTCTTTCTATATTTGCAAATTTGCTCCGTAAATATTTCAGAATTTGAACCAATCTATCGGTGGATAGGTTTAGCGCATCTCCATCTGCAAGAAATACCCTTCGAGTATCAGGATATGCATTTGCCGCTAGATCAATTTCCGTTTTTATCTCTTCCCACGGTCTTTCTACATATTCCTTTGTACGATACATGTTACAAAATGAGCATTTGTTAAAGGAGCAACCTAATGTAACCTGAAATATCATTGAGTTAGCCTCGGATGGTGGTCTATAAAGAGGATGATCATACAGAATTTCCATTTTAAATATACTATGATTAAGATAGCATATTACATTTAACTTATACTATTTTTTATATGAGGAAGTAAATGATATGATAAATTGTTCTTATAGAATTTGGGTCGGTTCGTCGCGAGATCTTCATTGCGTTGACTCAGTCTGGAGCAGCGAAATCTTACCTCATCCCCGTATATATCTATAAGAACCATCATTAAAGTGTATTTGAGATCATCATCTTAGGAATTTGTCCCATCATAAAGTTTCTTTGAAATATTTTTGCTATTGACAGGATTAAGCCATACTCTAGAAAGATAAGATATCACAGTTGTTAAGATTCTCTTAACCGCTATTCACTTTACCTATCATCGATAGTTAATAATACTCATAGACAGGCATTTTCAAGTATTTCTTGAATATGCCTTCGTAGCTTCTTTAATGTACCTGAGATGACAATCGTAATAAGTGGCGGATCGATTAAAGCTATTGTTGACAGGATATTATCAATATGTTGGAGAAGACAGCTTATGATAATAATATTTTTTTGTTCTGATCGAATCAACCTAATAGAAGATAATTCAGTTGATATATGACCAAAAAGTTCGGAATTACGTTTTGTGATCGAGTTAAGTATACTAAGGTCTTGTCTAATATTATCATGGGGATGTACACTATGCAATATTGCCAAATAACGACGTTTTGCCCTACGCTTAAGCACTTACAAACACCATTCTTTGATATTTTGTTTCTATCCACTCTGCGAGATCTCGCCAATATTGTTCTGGCTTTATATCACAAATCTTTAATATAGAGTCGAAAGATCGACCCGAAACCATTTCCAACTCTGAATTCGCACCACTAGATAAAATGAACTGATAATCATTCAATTTGCAAAATTTGTACAGATTTCGTATTTGGTTAAACCATTTTCCAATGTTAGGTCCATCCTGTTTGCGAGCATGGGATACAGTAATCTCCAGTCCAATTCTCTTTCTCGCTCTCCTTTTTAGATGGTCTTCAATTCTCTTAAGATCATCAACAACCAAAATATCTGTACTAGAAGTTGAAATCTCTTCAATTTTTTTGCAAACAACTAGATACGGATAACTCGTTAATTCTGCAGGTTTTCTGTTTATTCGATAAATAATATTATCTATTGATATTTTACCAGCATAATCGATTCCTACAACATCAATTTCAGATATTTGAGCCATTTTGGCAATTTTTTTATATTCTTTAAAATTTATACAAAGATCTATTCGCTTGAAGTCAAAAGCCTCCTATAATCTTCTAATATTTTGGTAGGTTTATATCTTCTTACCGGTCGCAATCGAATTCTAATAGAATCATTATCAGAGAGAGATGTTCTTCCCTGACAGACTCTCTGTTTATCTAAACGAATGTATAGATTTCCTTTTTCGTCGATATAATTATCAAAAAAATCTGAAAGAGAATGCCTGTCAATTTTGTTTAATTTAGATAAAAGTGTCGCTATAAGAGAGTTAGCCTCAGTACTTCCTATAACAGCAGAGAGTAATAAAATTTTATTCCCCCAATGACCTTCAGAAGAAGTAGAGGAGAATCTATCAGGCGATATATTGAGCACATCGTTAATGGATTGCAAAATCTTATCTTGGTTTTCTGTAGCATGAATAATGATACTGATTTCCGCAGTAGAAAATCTAATATTATCTTCTGAAGTCATAAACTAATACCAATAGTCTAAGACTTTCAAATATTGATTAAAAAGTTATTGCGTAGGTTCTGTCGTCTGCTTATAATCCTCTACTTCCTCACCAGCTTCATCAGTAGTCAAAGCTTCGGATGAGGATGTTGTTGTTGTGGTGGTTGTTGATTCAATTGCCTTTGCTTCCTGAATAGCTCTAGATTCTGATGTTGATATCAATTTTGTTTTTTTAATACCTATGTGTCGCAGTGATGCAATTTTCTTTGCTTCTGCAAGAAGATCAGCACCCATCTTTCCCATAGTGGCTTCCTGTACAAACTGGTCAACAGTCAATTTTGGAATTTTATCTGAGAGTATTTTATGTGCTATCATTCTAATTTCATGTTTTTTTGAAGAATTTAGCCTTCTTTGACTAAATGCAATTATCGAAACTCGAAAAGTATAACCGTCGATTGTTCTAAAATCGTGCACATAGTTGATCATTGAGCTTCCTCTTCTAATAAGACTTCTGAGAAATTCTTTTGCGTATTCATGTCCCTTAAAGATAGTACTAGCGTTACCATTTCTAATGTCGTCTATCTGGACAAAGATTTTTGTCTGATGCTGTGTTGGATCTTGTTTTAATATATCAAACATCGTATTTTCAATTACACGCCCCTTAGAATTAGCAATATCAGTAATTGGGACATAGCTCAGGGGGTTTCCCCCAAATGCTACCGGAGCATTAACTACCACCCACTGCTTATCTCGCCATTTATCCCTTACCCTGCCACCTCGTTTAGCTCCCTTAGCCATAAAAAGTGAGACTCTATAACCAAAATATAAGTTGTACGTTAATTGATAGACTAATTGTATTTTAATTCTATATAAAAAAGGAAAGAAAACTTTCATAAGAATAGTTTACCATTAATTGTTATTGAGATGTGGAATTACATACAATAGACCTCTCAATTCTGTCTATGGGAATACTAATACTAATGCAGCGATAAGGATTACAAATAACTATTTCGAAGTTGGATTTTTACTGCAATATTTTTATGCTTCTACTATCCTAGCCAGTATAATTGCTATAACAACCATAGGAATAATTTTGATATTTCAATCAATACCATTGATCGCATTAGGAATAGCAATAACAATACATTCAGTCTTACTGTTATATTCTAAAATCCTTTCTAATTATGTTCTAGAATTATTAATTTGATGTGAACCCATACTTATTTTATTTCTATATTCTTTGAGATGACGAGTATATTTTTCATCATCATAAGGATCTTATTTATTTCTATTATAATAAATAGGATTTCTTTCTTTTGATGGTAATGTTAAGGTCGACAGCATTAAGAATAAAAATCAATTATGAAAAGATAATTGCAGAATTATAAGATACTAATTTATTTTGATATTGTAAGAGACATTCCAGATATTACTTTAAGAAATTCATAAGGCAGCGAAGGTTAAAATCCGCAGAGGAAGCTTTAACTTCAAGATAATCAAAGTTAGACAAGTAATCTATCCAATAGTTCATCTGCTAATAACAACCATATCACTTTTACCAAATTCATCTTAATTGCAGATCTATTGTGAAACGCTTTCGTCTCCAGCTATATTCTTCTTATTGTCTATCCAGTCGATGAATATATAACTTCATTAGATGCAACACTATATTTCCATTGCCATCTAATGGTATCGACGTAAGACTACATACAACCTACATCCGCTATTATTATTTTCTAACTTTAGACTGTTAAATGTCAAAGTAATCATTATTTTCTTAACGACCTTGAGCTCTTTGGCACAGAGAAATATTATCTTTGTAATTAACTTATATGATAGCGATGTAACGAGACTAAAGAATTGCTTTGAATGCTGATATACTTTCCTTTCAAATAATTTATGATAATAAAAATATTAGAGGATAAGATTTCGATGGTTGCATTTGCTAGTTTTATATATATGAATTTAACAAGTTACTTGTTTGACTTTAAAAGATGATGCAATTAATCTTCATCGTATGGTCAGAGGAAAAATAGAAATACAGAGTAGAATTACTCTAGATAATACGGTTGAAGAAAAAAGTACTCTTGGCTTAATTTACACTCCAGGAGTGGCTTATATAGCTAGAGAAATAAGTAAAAATAAGGAGCTTGTTTATGATTATACCTCAAAATGGAACAATGTGGCGATCATATGCGATGGAACAAGAGTACTCGGTCTGGGTAACATTGGACCGGAAAGTGCATTACCCGTTATGGAAGGAAAATCTGTTTTATTCAAGGTATTAGGCGGTATTAACGCTTTTCCGCTTTGCATATCGACTAGAGACAAAGAAGAAATAATCAGCCTTGTTAAAGCTATTGAGCCAGTTTTCGGAGCGGTAAATATAGAAGACATCGAATCGCCAAAGGTCTTGGAGATTATAGAGCGACTTAGAAATGAACTTTCAATACCTGTTTTTCACGATGATCAACACGGAACAGCAGTAATCACTTTTTCAGCATTGATAAATGCCTTGAGACTATTAGACAAAAGGTTAATGGAAATAAAGATAGTGATCTCTGGAGCAGGTTCAGCTGGCTATGGGATATACAGGATTCTGTATGAGGCGGGCTGCAGAGATATCATTGTGACCGATAGCAAAGGAGCTATTTATGAAGGAAGAAATGAAAGTTTGGATAATTCATACAAAAAAGAAATCTCAAGAAAAACTAATTCCAAAAAATTGAGTGGGACTCTCACTGATGTAATTAGAGAAGCTGACGTATTCATAGGCGTATCTGGAAAGGCAGATTTATTAAATGACGAAATGGTCAAATCAATGAATACTGATGCTGTAGTATTTGCATTGAGTAACCCCGATCCCGAAATACTTCCACCTAATGCTCTAAACGCTGGAGCGAGGATTGTCGCTACAGGCAGATCAGATTTTCCTAATCAGGTTAATAATGCTTTAGTATTCCCTTCTATTCTTAGAGCTTTGTTGGACCTAAGAGCCAAAACTATACAGGAAGATATACTCGTAGCAGTTGCGAAAGCAATTGCAGGACTGGTTACAGATGCTCATCTAAAAGAAGACTACATAATACCTAAAATAAATGATCCACGAATACTTCCCATAGTTAACCAAACGTTGAAGGAAGCACTTCAAAGGCGGGCATATGTTAGTAGACATTAACGACCTCGTAAATCTTTAACCAAAGAAAAAATAAGAAGATGACCATAATTTTGTTACATTCTATCTATTTCTAACATAAAACCAATGGTGTGTTATGTTCAAACAAAAAAAGCGTTACAGCAGTAGAAAGAAATTGATATGTGTTAAATTGATATTAAATTGATAGCGACCATTCACTCCCATGGTCCACACATAGACACATCCTGTTAATGTAACTGCCATATTTAGAGAGACCCAATCAGTTACTTATTGTTGATTAAAGATAATTATGTCTTTGTAATACATAGAGAACCAGCGCTCGTGCCTCTCTCTCTAAGTTTGCGTAGGCAACCTTTGCATATCTTACTACATTATACACATTCTGAGGCCTTTCCTTTTCTTATGATGACAAGTCAGAAGCGTATTGAATCGTTATGTACATTTTGTAATGAGCAGATAAAAAAGTGGTCAGCCATAGAAGTTAATGTATCTGTCTTCTCTATTTCCTTTACTTTCTGCTTCACATAATTCTTTGTACAGTACATCTACTGCAGCCATTTCTATCAATTCTCCCTGCGCAACCATAGAAGCATGTTCATAAATATCTAAGTTTTTTACCCTATCAACAAACATAGAATCTGTCATTCCATTCTTTTTTGCTCTTCCCATCAGGAAGAATAGTATTCTATCTAAGTGGTAATTTATATGAATATCTTTTGCTTCTTCTAAGTCTACGCTATATATATCTGATATTTTAATATTTATCCTTATTTCGTCTTCTTTAACCTTGTTCCTATGTTCGAGATTTACAGCTCTTCTGCCTCTCAATTTTAAAGATTCAACATTGGAATCATTATTTGAATTTTGCATTTATTTATAAAATCAAAACAATTTATTCATTTTATCCTTATTAAGTTATGCTTCTATACTTACTAACTAACTATTACTAATGCTGCAGGCTTTATAGAAGAATTGATCATTTGCTTCTTTTTATACTTCTTAGATGATGCAATTTTACTTAGATGAACCTATTTGATGCTTAATGACTAGTGAAATGGCAGTATTTCGGATCATAAATTACTCTTACTTATACATACAATGAAGAAAGGTGTAGTACGATACACCTATTTCTTCTGTTGCTTTGACTAATCCAACAAAATTATTATTAATACAAAAAATAATTTATTGCATTTTATCGGAGATACTTTGAATATAGTAAATTATAATAGAAAAATATAGAATACAGAGAGATATTCTTTAATACTGAGACATAATACCGCTCACTGAAATATGTATATGTGTATCTGTATATAACATCACATATGACTTCCCTTGTAATCAAGTAATATTATGAAATCATTTCCGATTGGAAGAAACGAATAATCTAGATTGTTGATCTCTTTATCAGAACCTCGAACTGTGCATATCATCATCCCCCAGTTGTTTTTGTTTTTATCTCCTTGTCGATAAGAAATCTATTACAGACAAAAGCGCTATCCAACGGTTTCCATTTGCAATATTTAATCACGGTTATCGGGAATAATACTTCTTAGTCCATGGATAGTACTTAAACAAAAATATAGCAAGAATAGAAAGGCATTTTTCTTTAGATGGATATTTTGTATCGAGTATACTATTGACTATATAGTAATCAATCTATTCTCAAGCATATGCTTCTATGCTCGTGTCTTATTTTTCTCTCTTTTGGAGTTGGTTTGTTTTTCCTAAATATTACTGTGACGCTCTTGATATTACACTTTCTATAATTTGTATGCTCACATAAGCCGTATTAGCTGATCCGTATTTATCTCCATGATTGTTTTCTAATTGTAATTCCAGCCCAAATAAGCAACCAAGTATATACAAATGTTGTAAGGAATGTAAATAGTGGACGATATAACCACAATTTATCGCCAGGGTTACGCAATCTAAAGTCTACTCCATAAATCATTCCTGTAAACATTATTCCTGACAACCAAAGTATAGGGGATATAATATCTCCTGCAAGTGGCAGCATGACCACTGCGTGCAGCAGAATAAATGGACGGATAAATTTCATGCCAGTTTGTACGTAATACAACATCGCCGTGTAAAATGGACGTTTCCAATATATTCTGCCTGTTGAAGATAGGCTTCTGAGGAAACTCTTTTTCCATCTTATCTGTTGTTTTACAAGTGCTTGAACAGTGTTAGGCACGCCTATGTTTACTCTAATACTTGAACTAAACAATACATTCCAATTGGGTTTGGAAGTATCGCTATCATCCATATCTGCATCTGAAGACGACTTCATCATATCTAGATCATCATTTCCAGTTTGGAGAATTGGAATCTTTTGATGAGACTTCTCTTCTTTATGTAAATTATTTTCATTTAAAACAACCTTTGATCCAAGCACACGTGCAGTCATACGTCTATCGGTACAGAATTTAAAGTCTACACCTAAAAAGCGGTCGTGGGCCCACTCGTGGATAAAATCCTGTACTGCTGCTCTTTTATAGAAACTCAGAGATCCTGAGCAGCAAGTAAGTGAATTAAATGAGCTTTCAGCTCCCTTTATTACTCTATACGATCCATCAATGTATACTTGTTGCATTTTTAGTAGTATGTTACCGGTATGCGCACCTCTGACTTTTCCCTGCGCTGTCAAGGCTCCAATTAGCCTATCTGACATAAAGACCTTTGCTGCTTTTTCAACAGCATCACCTTCCATATCACAGTCGCTATCCATAAAAGCGTAAATTTCTCCTTTCGCGATCTCACTTGCTGCTTCAATTGCCCTTTTTTTACCGACACTTTTAGATAAGTGAAGGATACGAATGTTCTCTGATCCCACTTCTGCTCGTATTTGATCTAGAATTTTAGGTGTAGTATCGGTACTAGCATCGTCTACTATTATGACTTCTTTATTTTTATATGATTGATTAACGCAAGACATAACGCAGTTTCTGATGTTATCTTCTTCATTTTTTACTGGTACTACAATTGAAATAAGAGGTGGTTTAACATTTGAAAGATCAGTGTCTTTGGCTTTATGATAAGGATCTCTGTATCTTAGCCAAGCTAGTGTCAATATATTAAACAAGATAAAAGTTGTGAGAAAGCTGTAGATCCCCAATAATCTATCCATTATAGTTAACAATAAGTAAAGTTTAACAACCAAAACGACAGCAACGGCAGAGAGTATAAAGAACCTTACCATCCATCGCTTCTTGTCTAATTCTCTAACCTTTGTCTTATGGCGCTGGAGAGTCAAGTTCTAGACCTCTGATAATATTGCTTTATAGCTAAATAACTACTTAACTGAACAATTATGTTAAGATGTCTGATATGGCTAGAATTGGCCACAGGTCTTAACCATGAGTACAATAATTCTACAGTCATAGCAATTCACAATTACACTATATAGTCAATATTCAAATATAACTCTAATTTATTGCTGTAGACATTTTCTTATGAAATAAAGTATCTAGTGTATATTATATCTGATTTTTACTATTAATTCTTTTATAATATTAATAAATTTTTTGATATACAACCTTAAATTCTAATATGTTCAGAGCTGTTTTTTTCTATTATTGGTAACTCTGGTTTGCTACTCATTGGTAAATAGCTTTATGGTTTATTTATTTTCTAATAGGAAAGGTGCATGAACATGTTCATGGACATGGTATCGAATGTCCATGAACATTAGACGTTTTACGTTCTCACTAAATTTCGCTAGAATTTATAATTTTGCTTTGCTATGAGTTTTTTCTCCTTTTGCTTGCAAATTCATTAGCTTTGTGATTTATCTGTCATTCAGTGTGTTTTACTAGTTTGCATCTTTTTACCTATGGAATTAACAAGATCATAACCTTAATCATCATCAAGTACATTAAGGTAAACACTTTATGCGTTGTATAGCTCTTTTGATAACACTTCTATCTCTTTCTCTCCCATGTGGTAGTCGTAAACAACGCATTACAGTCTTTATTACAACATATATATGCACAGGATATACCATTGTCATCCTCTCAGTGTAGGTGTTATGCATGGGGATATCCAGAGCTGCTTCACGCATACCCTTTCAGCCAATGTTTACATAAACTTCTCTTATACAAAATATGTTTTTCTTTCTAATTAATGGATATGATGAATATAACGAATGCCAATTATTATTATTAATATAGTCTTTTCTTCCAGATATTCAACTGCAAGATCGATAATCATGTATTATATTATTAATTCATACTTTTGTTTAGCTATTTTGCTGTCATCAATGATAAATATGGATACATATTCTAACTCTTCTTCTTATTTTTTGAAATATCTTCTTATTCTTCTTTGGTTTATTTTATATTGTTGAATGTAATTCTATGCTAAAAGACATAATTTCTCTTAATAAATATCTATGATAACCTAAGAAAAAGGTATGTTTTTTTCGAGGATATTTTTCCAATATGAATGACCTGAAAAAGTACAAAATAATTATGATGTAACCTTTTAGCGAGTGATGAAAGACACATTCAAGTTGCTTTATATCAAAGAAAATTGGGCTTTTAATTTATGTCAGAAAATTATGTTGCCTTTGCCGACACCATAGGTATTGTTGCTGGAGTATTGGTATTATCATCATTCATTCCACAAGTGTTCAAGGCATATAAGACAAAGAGGATGATCGATGTCTCAATTTACCTCATGGGACTCATAGCAACTGGAATGTTTTTGTGGATAATATATGGTATTATAAGAAGCGACCTCGTAATAATCGGTACAAATGTAAGCGGATTCATTCTGAATGTTATTCTAATAGGATTAAAGTTAAGATATGATAAAAAACACAAGCATTGAATCAACATTATATATTGATTTCAGATATGCAGTTTTAGTAGGAAATTATAGTTACTAATTCTCCATTATTTCTAGGATTTATTGATTTTATACTTTATTTATAATGCTACATACTGTCATTTGTGAACTCTATATAAATGCAAAGTCTTTTTTCATTATATGTAATTAACTCCATTCCCATACGATTCATTATTTAGATTATAAGGATCCTGTTATTATCATCTCTTATCTCACACTTCTAATAATCTTTTTCACTTTAGAGATCGTTTATTTCACTGTAAAGATAATCCGTATTTCCATTCATATTTCTCCATTTTATTTATAAATGAAAGCAAAACATCTTCAAGAGCATTTAAAGCGCTCTGTCCTTTCTGAATACTAGCCTTCATAGGAGCACCTGTTGCTCCCGTATTTGTAAGCTCATTAAACTTAAAGTAAATTCTTATATTGTTTGGTAAATTTGGGATGATCTCTTTGGGCGCATTATTCATATCCACTAAATCAGGACGGACAGCAAGCATTGCCGATGTTTCGGCTTCTCCACCATGTCCAAGTCCATTCCATGTCTCGAAAATGCCTTTTGTAATTTCACCAACTAGCACCCACCAGGCTTCCAGACAACTTATTATCACTTCTGGAAATCTGTCCTTTGTAGTTCTAGCAGCTAATTCTACTGCTGGGATATTTCCATCATGTCCATTAATGATAAGAATCCTATTTATTCCATTTTTAACCAGACTTGTAAAAAGATCTTCAATAACTTTGATAAGTGTATTGGGATCCAGACTTATAGTCATTTGAAAGTCAATATGATGCAAACTAATTCCGTATGGAATAGCAGGAAGTACCATTACATTCTCTGATTTCCTAGCAACCCTTTTTGCCAACTCCATAGGAACAATGAAATCTGACCCAAATGGCATATGGTCTCCATGATTTTCACATGCACCAAAAACTAGTATGGCTACAGTTTTCCTATTTACCCTCTTTCTAACTTGTAGTGAGTTCATTTCCTCAAGCATACCTTCTGAATTATTGGCCATATTTGATCACTATAGTAGTCACGACTTTAAGTATGCAGTGATGGAAAGAAATAGTCCAATCCTATGCTGCTGCTGCCTGCTGCTATGCCGACACAGGTTATTGTTAAATCAATTATTTAAGAACATTATACAATGCATTATAACAACGCAATATCTTATTCCATTGATAGTCTATTTATTCATAATGGGCCATTATTATAATAACAATCTCTTTGTCTTTTTCTAATTTTTTTGAACTTTTTGATCTGTATATGTTCTTTCCTTTAATTGGGAGCATTTCATACCACAAAAATTACAATAGTAGATATAAACCCATTGTAATACCTTTTACTTGCCACCTAGAATTAACTTTAGGGGTAAGAACCGAATTTTCTGAGTGTATTAAATAAAGGAATAAGATAAGCTAATACAATGAGATATGAGCATTTGAGATATCTAGTATGGACGAGAGCTAAGACAGGGATAATAGCAATATTAGCAATTTTTTTAGGCATTACTCTTGTGTGGGGGATTGTATATGGACAAGAAAATATTACATCATCAATAGATATCGGTAGTAGTAATAGCAATGCCGATCTTATTAACAACTGTTTGACATTCCGTAATATAATGTCAGATATAGGGCGAGAATCATGCGATCATTCTATGCTATATTACAAAGGGCAGTGCGAATATTATTCTGCTATGAATAAAAGTGGTTTGACATTAAACCATTCAGAATTTATCTTCTGCTCTGATCCAAATATAGAGACTTATATTGAGAAAAATAACCTTACTAATTCGCCGAGGTCAAGCAGTATTATTCCATAAACGATTATTCCTTAGATTGAAGAGGTCTACTTCTGGTAAAATATAGTGTTATTATAGTGTATTATTGGTATATTGGATGTGCAATAATGACATTATCATCTTTTGTTATATTACAGCATCCACTTATGCTATAAGGGATCGTTGGCCTCCTCATGATGCTTACATATTGAGCGCATAATGCTTGTTTAATGATAGTAGAAGATTATCGAGGATCCCTTTTTTTCCTTTGATTTGTATCAAGGCATAACCATAAAGAAGCAAAGAAAACACGAGCTATCAAGAATACAATATTTATTTGTCCTGTTCGCAGAGCTAAAATGCTATCCTAAAGATAATCATACTAATACCAATAATAGCGATCAAGTATGGAATAGTATTATAGGCAGAAGTAGCAGGTGTAGAAATTATAGGGTCACTATTACTTTTGGCTACTGAACGAATATACCTTCTTCAATATTTTGATCTGATTCTAATGAATTTGATTTTTTCTTTTTTCTTCGCTGTCTTACTTCCTCAAGTATTTCTTTTAGTTGTTCTTCAGAGATTTTTGCTATTCTAGAATCACATTCAATGCCCTTTGCATCCAGTACTTGCTCGGTTAATTCTATGATTTCGTTTTTATTTTCCTTTTCTTCTTTCGTTAGCATATTATAGCTAACAAACCGGAAAAATGCAAATTCGCTCATATGACAGTTTCTTCTATATTTATTTATACAGAAACTATTATAATAGGTTTGTTTTTTTATTTGTTTGACTTTTACATTGTATAGATATGAAATGGAAATTAACGAATGCAGAATAAGCACATGTCTTTTTGATTGATCTGAACCAAATATCCACGTTATCATATTGTACATCTCAGTCTACCTTGAATTTGTAAATAGAGATAGAAAGAGAATAAGTAGATGCAAAAAAATATTTACTTATTTTATTCTTTATCAACAGATAAGCTTAGACAAACAACATATTTGTTGTTACAGCGAAGAATATGACATATAATGGCATAGTTACAGCAAGCTGGGTGATTGATTTGTCTCGGTTTCAGCCTAATAATTAGTGTTGAAATTTACCAAAATTACAAGAAATACATAAAAGAACAAAAACGTAAGTTAATGAGTTAATCATAGAATTTCCAGAGCAGGATCATATTGAAGAGTTCAAATGAAGTCTTTAGAACTTGATTTTATATCCTTATTATTACATATCAAATATTCTGATTCTTCCATGGGATTATTTACGGATTTAATTTAATAACACTCAATAACCTGGTTTCAATTTGATCGACTATATAGAATCATTAGATATTTGAATATATCTCATGAGATATTTTATCATGGCTTCGCCTTTTTCTTGAAGGTATTCCAAGAGCCTTGTCTCTTCTCTAAAGTCAAACTCTGTTTAAATTGAAAATGATCTAAATCTGATTTCTAGACATATCATAAATAGTATCATATTGAAAGAGACGATAACGATTAACTGCATCACATAAGATGTACATATTCACGCTACTCTATAATAATTAAATAAGAAAATTAATAGAATCGCTCATATAGATATCTCTATCTATCATACACATATAGATAAACCTCTTTCATTAAGAAAGTTTATTCCATTATTTTCTCCTTGCTTGTTTCTTTTTGATATTCGGAGTTTATGTCTCTGTCTGGTTTGATAATTTTGTTTCCTGCTCTCTTTTTACCTTCTTGCCCTTTATTGACTACCTCATTTACTTCATCTTCTCTTAATATATCTGACATTCTATTACACACATTGGATAACATCGGATATAGTTAGATTGATAAATTATACTAAAGAGATCTGTCGCTCAAAAAAGTAACATATTCTAGTTATAGTTTCTTAATATTTTTATATTTTGCCATAGGAACTACCGCTTGGACTGTTATCCGCACTAATGCTTTTGCTCCAGTTAAACCTCTGCCTATGTGCGGCTTGCTTTTTTTATAACTTCAGTAACCGTTTGTTTTACCAGCGTTTGTTACATTTCAATCTGTATAGATGTGTGATAGACTGAACATTTTGAAAATGAGATAACCTGTGGTTCTCTGTGTGTTATTGTCTAAATGGCCTTAATATGTTAGAAAGTGTGAGCCACTATTGCTTTGCAAATTTTATAATAATTGTTACATATTAGTTGTATTAATGTATGTATTTGAATTTATGATTATTGCACATTAGCTAAATTATTATATGTAGTAAATAGACTCTATATTGAAGATGCAAAATCAAGTGTCAAAAAGAGAAGAAGGAGAACAAATGAAAGAATCATCTTTAGGTCTAACCTTTGAACAAGTGTGCCCTATTTGGTCTAGCAAGCTGAAGTTGGGACTAAACGAAAAGGATAGGATAACAATGCACAGTGACTCTAAATACTGTATGGTTGGTGAAGCATGGGGATTTACTGGAAGACATGCAGGTTACTATATAGCTCCTTTGATTCCATTTATTGGATGTTGGACCTGTGTAATATACGGCCGCAAATTTGGCAGTCTTGCTAAAAAGAATTATAGCCATCTAAGTAATTATCAGCCACTAATTAGTGATTTTATGAAGCACTGGAATGAAAAGCATATGCATATTACAAAAAAGTTGAGGTAGACTATTGAGCTTCTCTATTGACATATTGAAAAAAATAACAACATAAATAATCAATGCATAAGATATCTGATTGTATACGTATTTTCTCGTTTTCGGCTTGACTATTATTAATTTGTTAAACAAATCCTCATTTGATTCAATATATAATTGACTAACTTCTATATATTATAACAAACTTTGAAGTTTAACATAATATTAAGATTAGTAGAATTAGGTCGTATATATATCAGATATTTCTCATTGATAAGATTTTAAAATAAATATTGTATCTTTATTGTCATAAGGTATAAATTACTCGTCTACCAAGATAGATAAGTAATCGCATAAGTAGAGGATAGATACCCTCCGTATCAAGAATAATTGTCTCTTCTTGATAGGAGGACGAATCTATCTTTTATTATTGAAATCGTCATTATAACGGGTTTTTGTATTAACATGCGGTTTACATCTCCTAACCTAATCAGACATCATTATCATATAACACATAATATAAGATCAAATTTAAGTAATTTAGCAATAGAAATAACTAATATTTTAGTGAAATGGAAGTGAGACAATTAATATCAAATGTTATTGCCCGCTGATTTCAAGATGATATTCTGATCTCATGTGCACAGAAGAACATTATAACAAACCTGGTTGAGAGAGCAGCGATAAGTCAAGAACAATGTGATAAGGAAAAAAACAAAACAACCAAAAATTATAACCAATACTTCGTAAGCTAGTTAGATTTAAAGGAAGATTAGTAGTAATAAAGTTTGCTTATATGCCATCGCATATTGTTTTATTGATTGCTTTTGGTTGCATTATTACTGCTGCATTAATAATAAACCCGTCACAACAAGTATATGCAGACTCTCTTAAGAGCGCTTTGAAGCAAAGAATTGGTAACTATGAAGTAGAGATGGTAACAGATCCAAAAAGTCCTGTCATAGGACAGAACAACAGGATTATATTGAGATTTGGCAGTGTTAATGGGGATGATCTAATTGATGTCCCTATTGTCATAAGAATATTCAAAGATAACACAGAGTTAGAAAAGACCGGTAAGATATTGGTTCCATATGGTCATTACAATTACAACTATGTATTTCCAGAATCAGGAAGATACATACTATATGTCGATGTAGATGATATGGCTTATAGTAACCAGATTCTTAACTTTATCTATTTTATTGATGTTCCAGAATCTTGGAACAATAGTTCATTGCCGTTAGCTATTATTACAGTAGGTGTAATTGCGACTGTTATTACAACAATTGTTGGTGTAATTTTTTTTCAAAGGAAAAAGAATCAACAAAGTATCACGAACACAAAGAATTAGTCAATCATATTCTTCATTTATCTATATCAATATAATTATCCGATCACATAACATCAATAAAATGACAGGGGACTTGGAGATGTTGAACCTGAGGTTAAAGAAAATCTAGAAGACAATTCGATTTGATATAGATTGGTTTATCACGTATGTGCTAAGTCCTTTCATTAATAGGAATGTAATTATATCTATGTCCAGAAGCATCTTATTCCTTCTTCTTGTATTTGTGAACGTCAATATCGTCGCAAAAAGGTACTAAACAATACCTGTTAATCAAGATAATAATATTTCCTATCTTAATGCTGCTCAGCAATTTATAAGAACTCTAGAAACAAACAGATTAAAAACATAATCATTTAATTATACCATAAAGAGTTTCGATAGACTCTCTATAATCTGTATTTACTAATTAGACATCAGGTCTATCAGCCTGGAGCTTTTATTTATAACAAATACAGATCATCATATTAGATAGGCAATTAACGTGAAGATAGGCTACCCATGTATAAATACAAGTATTCAACGTCATCACAAATCTACTTTTAGGCTGGCTTCTTATTCTGAAATGAGATTAATTCAAACTGTAAGAGACAACTTAGCGCATCTTGAAAAGATTCTAAAATTTAATGTAGAAAATCGCTTGTTATTTTTTAGGATTAGTTCTGATCTTGTTCCTTTTGCTTCTCATCCAATATGTAAATTTAACTGGATAGATAATTTTAAATCAGAATTTAAACAGCTAGGCGAATATATCAAAGCAAATAATATCAGAATATCCATGCATCCAGATCAATTTGTCATTCTTAACTCTTCCAATGATAAAGTGACTGATAATAGCATCAATGAATTAAGATATCATTGTAATATTTTAGATGCGATGGATCTAGACCAAACTGCTAAAGTCCAGATCCATGTAGGAGGAGTTTATGGAGATAAGCCTAGGGCTATAAAAAAGTTCATCGAATGTTATTCCACTTTAAGTGAAGCCATAAAGAAGAGAATTGCTATAGAAAATGATGACCATTTATTTAATTTAAAAGATTGCTTGGAGATCCATCAACAAACAGGTATTCCAATTATTTTTGATAACTTTCATCATGAATGCTTTAACTACAGTAAAGAATCAATAATTCAAGCCATTAAAAAAGCAAGTTTAACATGGAAAGTAAAAGACGGCCTACCTATGCTTGATTACAGTAGTCAAAGTAAGGGAGAAAGAAAAGGAAAACATGCAGCTACACTTGACCCTTTGTTATTCTGTAATTTTATAATGGAAACACAAAGATTAGACTTTGACGTGATGCTAGAAATAAAAGATAAAGAGAAAAGCGCATTAGCAGCATTGAAATTATTAGCTAAAATTTAAAATAATGATTTCTAAGATATCTACAGATTTAGTCACTAATGACATTATGACATCGACAATATCTAAATGCATAACAGTGTAAAGCAATACCATTATGACAATTGCAGAAGCAAAATTTTCAAATGTTAGATTAGGATATAAAAGAACAAGAATGATACTTCTATAACTACCAAGAAAATAGAGGCATTTATGACAACTGAAAAAACAGATTCAGTATTATCAGTTTTAGACCCTATTCGCATGCAAGCAACATTCTATGAATTTGAGGGTATGCGCAAAGGCAAGAAATATAAACTCAGTTATGGCAGAGGAGACGGCACCACTAAGATGCCATATTCAGAAAGGCGTACAATGGTAAAACTATAGTAGAAGAAAACCAAGTCATAGAGATAGTGGTTATTATAAGAGCGTCAGCAATAAAGAGCCAAGAGGGTGTAGGAGGAACCATAACTGCTTTTTAGAAGTTAATCCGTAATTCGATTACTTAGATGTTCGATCTTCAGCCATCTCTCTTTTAAGGAATGTAAAATTAAGGAGATGATTAGAAAATTTGTTCAAGCAATGAATCAAAACATATATATATATATATATATATAAATACATTACCAATTATCAATTGATCAATCAAGCTTTTTTTCCATGAAGATATTTGCTCTATGATTATCGTTATACCTGGCAATATCTACAAAGCCATTCTTCAAATACAGCGCCCGTGCTGCTTCTAAATATTTTGAACTATCCAAAACAATCCTTGAATAGCCAATTCTTTTAGCAGAGTCTACTGCTGTATCAAACAACTTTTGACCTATTCCTAAACGCCTGTACCCTTTTGCTACATACATTCGCTTTAATTCACAAGTAGATGCATATTGCTTCAAATTTCTTATTCCAGTGGTACCTATGATTTGCTTGTCGATGGTTTCTTCTGCAACCCAAAAGCACCCTCCATCAGGTTTGTTATAATGTTCCTCTATGCAAACGAGATCAGAATCCAAACAGTTAAAGTCAAGTCTAAATTTAAATTCATTAACTATGATATCAGAAATGAGGTTTAGTACTTTTTTAGAATCACTTTTACGAAATAACCTTATTTGGACATTGGTCAATGTAGATATAAAGATATAACACTAATAAAGAAATTGTTATTACACTCTTTTGTGCCATTAAACACTTCTAATGCTTTGTTTTTTTACTCAATATAATCATTGTACTTTCAAACTGTAAATAGAAAGAAAAAAATTTCTCACTGCTATATCGCTATTGGTTATACATGCTAAATACAAGATCCTCCCGAGTATTTCTTCTTTATCATATTTCACAAGAGCGTACGTAACAATCACATCTTATGAGGTAACTTATTCATTGAATTACATTTGAACCGGACTGCTATTGCTTCATTGCTAATTATATATCAACATATGATTGAATGAATTTCAATTGGAATATTCTTTATGAAGGGATCTGACTTTATAATCTAGGAATTCTTCAAAAAAGAATCAGCAATCCTTTTGATCTATCATTCCCTCTCTTTTCTGTATTGATTTCCACATTGCTTTTGTCTATTTGTTAGATCTATTTTATTACTATGTCTGTCAAGGTACAATCATTACCTTTACTTGTTTAGTGTTAATAAAAGATCTAAAAAATATGAATGCGCGATTCGTGATTACATGGCAGATAAACTCAAATACACTCAAGGCAATATATGATTTTTCTGTAAAAGCATCTTAAGAGTGATTTTATTTGCTCATAGGTCTATGTATGCTTTAATATTTTATACGCTGGATTTAGATTAATCAAGGTTTTTACTTTGCTTGCTTCTTTTGTAAATATTCTTTAAGTTTTAGAATTGATAATTTCAACATTAAAAAGTAGATGTTCGATATGCTAGGTTAAATCATTTTTATTGTGAGATTATATCTTCTATAATTAATATTTGAGTTCTGGTTATATTGAAGATTTCCCTTTTTAGACAGATGAAAAGTTACATGTTTGACAAGTGCTGTAAATCTCACCATCAAGATGATTAAAATGCGTTCTACACGTTAAGCATGTATGATGTATATCTTCAAAGCCATCAGGAGCAACAAATGCGAAACTCTCCAGCTTTTGACTCTTGCATTTAATACATCGGCAGCCACATCTTATCATTACAAATTTTCGGATTAATCAAAATATAAAATTTTGTTATAATTTGTTTACGTAATAATATTAATTTATGTCAGAACTCACTAATATTTACGTGCATAAGTCTCTAAGTCATTCAATTGCTTCTTTAACCAAAGGTCTTATGTCTTGATTTAGATTTTATAGCATTTTGAAATCGAAATATTAAAGAAGCTACAATATAATTCTGATATAAAATGTCTTTATTGTCCATCTTTCTTTAGCACGCACAATTAAGGCAACCTATACTATTAATATAAATCTGCTAAAGTCCATAACATATTATGAATTATATGTATATAATATTCGTAATTCTGACACATAAAATCAAAGAGCATTCTATCACCATCCTCAATGGACTTATTGTATAAATTCAAATGAATTATCAAGAGTAGATAACAATCACAGATTAGCACCATCGAACCTTTAAATAAGATATAGTTAGATTTGAGCTATGAAGATAGAAATTGAAATGAATACAGAGTTGACTGATGTGTCTCAGATCTTACAGAAGGTCTCTCAAATAGTGGAATCAGTAAAAGGACAAGGATTTACTATAAAAGAGTTAGAAATAGAATCAGACGAAGAAGATTAGGATGAAGATTAATGGTGTTAGATCTTTATATCTTCCTCATTTGATTTGATATTGGCTGATTAAAGTTTAATTCTAGTAAAGCATGGTTGTCAAGAGCATACCATTCTCTACTATTATTTTCATCATCGTTCTTGTTTTTATTCATCGATTTCTGCTGCGTCGACAATAAAAATTCAAGGTGCAAGATAACATCCTGACCTCTTTTTTTGACCTGTCCCGAATGTTTTTGCCCTAATTATAAAGCTCTATAATCTTCCTTTCTATTTCTGGTTTGACTAATATGATTATCTTTAAAAATATTATAGTTGTATAATTGACTATACAAATCCAAGTCTCCTGAAGATACTATTATGGATCATATACCATATTTGGAAAATTAGATACACTTACTTGTTGATGGAGTAGTAGTTGTACAGTTACGAATATGATTTGTGAATATAACACCATTTCCAAGATCTATTAGGCAGTGCTATCATTGCAGGATGACTAGTCTCTTTGAAATGTTTTGTAGCATGCAATCCCTCAGACGAATCGCAACATCCTACATGACCGCAAGTCAAACATAGACGGAGTGCCACCCATTCAGTACCTTCTTTTTCACATTCTTCGCAGCCTGATGTTTTAGGTGAAACGTTCTCATCAACATCTTTAACATGACTGCAAGTTTGCTTGTCTTTCATATTATTCATAATCAGAGTAACCAAATATATAAAATACTTAGTCAACAACCTTGCAATACACTTCTATAGAGAATGTGAAAAGTATTAACTAATTGGGTACAAAAATTGTTTCATAGCAAGTCTTCGTCCTATAAAATAAGTATCTTTAACTCTTAACTACCATTAGGTAGATGGCTTACATTTATATTTACATTGTCGGAATTTCGAAAATAGGCGTGATTATGCAATAAAAAATGCTATCAAACAAGCTGGAAAAATAGTCAAAAATTTATAATGTGTAGAGATAGGACATGTTAGATAACAGTTGAAACGAAGAAATAGAAAATATCAGATAGAGTTAAAAATTGGATTCAAAATTGTGTGGAACGAAGCAAAAGATGAAGATGATCAATAAAATATACAAAATATTGATTAACTTCAAATGAGATCACGAAAGGCGTCAAATACTTCTCTGTATCTATACTGCTTCAGCTAAGATTTGGAATGGCAGCAGCCAAACTAATTGCACCTTTTATATCTATTTGTCTATCAGGTCTGCCACTCTCTTTTTTGGCTTGCAAAGAAGATGATTCTGACCTCACATTTTCTGCTGGACTTTGATTGTTGCTCCATTGATACTTATTACTCTCCCCTTCATCTAAGTGAACAAATCGCCATATTACAATCAGAAGTGAAATGGAGATAGGTATTATTGTGAAGAATGTTGCATGCCAACCAAAAAACTGAATTATGAAGGCGCCAATAGACAAACCTATTGCAGAGCACCAGCTGCAAACATTGAACTGATTACTCCTTGACCAATGGATATCTTCTCTCTTGGAAATTGGTCTCTGATAATTCCAAACGCTATTGGAAACATGGACATCCCTATTCCTTGAATTGCTCTGACAGATAGTAGAAAGTATATGTTAGTCGCAAACCCGCCTATAAAGACCCCAACAGCGTAAATTATCATGATGATAAGAAGTACTTTCTTTCTTCCGTAGATGTCTGACAACTTGCCAGCTATTGGAGTTGTAACGGCCCCTGTAACCAAATATGCTGTAAGAATCCAAGATGACATGCTGTATGAAACCTGAAAATCCTTTATTATATCTGGGATGGCAGGAATTAACATCGTTTCAGCATACATAGCCATGGTAGCTATGGAGCTAAGAATTACCAGCAGTTTCCAAGCGTAGGTAGATACCTTTATGCTTGAAGAAAAAAATGATGAATAATTTGGATTTTGTGTATCCTCTCTCTGTTAGAGGTTTTATTTTTTTCCTAATGGATTTTCCAATTTTGATTTTTCTCTCTCCTCCTAACTTGCTTTTGCTTTCTTACCTTCTATTTCTGATTTGCAGTGTCAAATCCTGTTGCTGCAACTAACGAAATCACCTTCACGTTTGATGTTGCGATGGTGATGACGTTGCCTTTACTGTTGTTGAATTATTAACGTCTGAATTATCAAAATTAAGTCTTAGGTTAATCCGCATTTTTTCCAAAACCTCCTGAAGATTCTACCTCTTGTCTCTGGAATATTAGCTAAAGCAAGTTGTACAATCCTGATAGCACAATCAATGGTTTTGTTCCATACAGTATCGCCTTTTTGTGTTCGATAAATCCTATAGTTCGTTCTGTCATTTTTGTATACTCTTCTTTCTACCAATCCATCTGATTCCAACCTATCAATTATAGGTATCAGAGTTGGAGATTCTAATCCCAATTTATCAGCGATCTCTTTCTGTGTTAGACCATCTTGGTTTTTTTTAGCGTTATGAGTAATCTCCACTGACCGAAAATGATACCAACATTCTTACATAACTCTGAACCCAGTGCCTTTGCCAAAGCCCTTGCAGTTCTGTTTATGACAAAGCCAGCATTATTTTGACAATCGAAACTAGTCGTATTTTAAACACATAAAATTAGCATACAAATAATTAGATATAAAGCTTTTGAGTTAAGAAAAGGTATATGCAGAGGAACTCCATAATAAATGTGAACCTGATACGAGTGGTGAATTCCCTTCAGAAGCTGCTGAACTCACATTAGAATCTTTACTTGTCTGAAAACCAATTATTCATGTACTGCTAAAGAAGCGATTCAATTCAAGTCCCTCTACATAGGACTGAAGTGTCCTTGAGCCATCGCGATATACTCTTTTTTATTGGATTTATGAATTCTATTAGTGTATTTTATTTTTCTATAATTTTTTGGAGATAGCAATTTGTATTTTTTCTGCTATTTCTTTTGATACCCTTTTTATGCCTTCTGGATCATTATTTCCAATTTCTTCAGATATTAAATCATACTCCCATTTGTTTTCTGCCTTTTTAATAGATGCCCCAGCATTTTCACCATTTATTTTGAACTTTTTCATTATCGCAATGTGTGAAAAAGTCTCTCCATTGATGGCACCGTGAAAATGCAATGTATTAGCAGGTATGCATACTGTATCTCCCTCTTTTTCGAAAAATATCATATCGTTATCATCAATTTCAAATTTAGTTATACTGGTTCCATGTATTAATCCAACAACTCCTTTTCCATTTGTAGCTATAAGTATTTGATCGGATTCATGGTAATGCAATGTGGTTAAAGCACCATTTTGAAATATTACATGGTACATTTCCTGTTCTGCAGAATTAGCTTCACCTAAAATTTCTCTTATTACGACATTTCCGGTAAAATAATTCTCATTTACCTTTTTCTCTTTAGCTGTATGTATATTTTCCTTTTGCATAGCCTTTTTCTATTTTGCATCGAAATTATAAAGATTTCAAATATAAAAAGATAACATATTTGGCTAAAGTATGGTTATGAGTATATCGTAGCTCCATGATACAGACATTATCAACTTTTCAAAACAAGATTATATCTAATGATTATTAATGCCATACTATTTTCATTGACATACCCTTTCTGACGATGATGATAATAATAACTGAATATTCTTATATAAAAGATTCTTCTACAAAAGTCTCAATGAAAAGCAAAACAATTTTGCGACTTGCTGCTTCAATATCTCTTCTATCAACACTATTATCAATTACCGCTGTATCAAATCAGGCTACAAGTATCACAGCATCGTCACAAACGAGTACTTCAACTGCTTCTAGTGCTACTTTTGATATGGATGGTGTAATAAGTTCTCTAATTCTTGGAGTGTCAGCAAATACTAAGACTATTGATTTGATTACTGTACAAAAATTTATTCTATCAGGTGATTGGAGTATGAGTGTAGACCAAGGAAAATTAACAAATTTTAATGCGAACTTTTATACAGGTCCTGTTAATGGAGCTAACAATCACACTCATCAATTAAGTAACTTTAGAGTTAATAATAACAGTCCTATTCAGCTCAGTCCAGATAATAGCCTATCGATCTCAGGTATTTTGAATGTTGGAACGGCGGGTAATAATGCATGGAATGATGTAAATACAACAGTAGTCATTTCTAATGGTAGAACAATCAGTATTAGTCTAGATGATAATGATACTCAACGCCATTTTATGGATCAGCAAATCTATGGAATTGTTAAGGGAATCAAAAATGTATAGGTATTTATTTATTTATTTATTAAGGCAATTTGAAGAAGTAATGAATCTATTCTTCATCCCAGTGATATAATTTCAGTAGGTTACGAAGAGAGTTAAGTAAAAGCCATTGTTCTGCGCGATTTCACAATAATATAATACAAGTATCCTGCTTTCTAAGGAAGAAATAAAGAAAAATGAGAATCTTGGCTATTACAAAAGTATTTGAAACAATCAAAAATGCTTCTGCTTTTTACTACAGAAGATAAAGGGAACACATAGACAAAGAAGATGACATTTCATTGTAGATCTATTAGTTGATAATCAGTTAATAAAGAAAAACCCTAATGCAATTATTATATAGACGGCAGTTAACATCACACCTTCAAACCAGTTGCTCTTACCATCATGAGCTATTAAGTTTAATATTATTGCTGCAAGAAGAACGGCAGCGATCTCAAAGAGTGTAAATACTAATGTAAATGGCTGCCCCATAATTATGCCAATTATCACAAGAATTGGAACTACAAATAGTGCAATCTGTGTACCTGATCCTGCAGCTATGCCTATTGATAAATCAATTTTACCTTTCCTTGCCAGAACAACAGCACTACTATGTTCTGCAGCATTTCCAACTATACCTACAATAACTGCACCAACGAATAATTCACCAAATCCAAATTGTTTGCTCGTCTCTTCTACCGATCCGACAAGTACTTCACTTACCGCAATAACGCCAACCATACTCAATCCAAGCATTAAGAAAGATTTTTTCTTGGTCCAGTGTTTGTGATATTGTTCTCCAGCGTCTTCTTCGCTATGTGCTTGTACAAAAAGATGTTTGTGAGTAAAAAATGTAAATACTATTCCTGCCACATACACTGCCAATAATAGAAATGCAAGAGCATCGCTTAAGATCTGTATATTTGTCTGGTTTTCAACATCAACTGGCGCTAATGCAGTACCGAATAATATCGTAGGTACTGCTAATCCAATTATAGCCAAAAACAACATGGAAGATTGAAATCCAGCATTCTCTCTGTTGAAAAACTGTTCTTTATATCTAAACCCACCTACAAGAATACTCAATCCAAAGATTAACAGAATATTTCCAAGAATTGCACCTGTAATCGATGCTTTTACAAGATCAAGCAATCCAGCACTAATAGCAACAGTTGCTATTATTAATTCTGCAGCATTTCCAAAAGTTACGTTAAGTAAAGATCCTAGTGTGGTACCATAATGGGTGGAAAGATGTTCAGTTGAATCACCAATTAATTTTGCCAGGGGAATTAATGCAAGAGATGAGATTATAAATAAGATAAGATGGTCAGCAGCATTAACAAATTCTAGTGCTACTGCCATAGGAGCAAAGATAAGAAGAAAATAAATCGCAGAGGATTTCGATAATTTAATTATATTAAGCAAGAACAATGTTCATTCGTTTTATAACATATAATTTTTTGGATTTTATTATCGTTCTCGGCTACAACTTTAATATGAATTTTGAGTAGCTGAATTTAATATACATTATAATTGTTTTCTATTGATGCTCAATCAGTCGTTTCGGCATATACTACCATATCATCAATATTATTTATTTTACAGGTATTGAGCTGATGGTGATATTATTTTTCTATCTTGAAGTATATACTATTTGTATTTGCCTTTCTTTATGTAATTATTATTGTTGTAGTTTCTTTTGATTTCATTATCATCTTTTGATTTATCTTTCTGCCATACATAGATCAAAGGAGAACATGTGCTCTATTGTTAAAAAAAAGTTTTTCATTTCATTGTTAAAAATATAATTAGTTTCTTATAACAACGGTTTGCATTTCAAATCTAATTTATATATATATAAATATATATATCTATATATATAATATTTGGTATAATATCCTTCATACATTTACTGGTTAGAATAGAGTTGATAGGTCTTTATTAGTCGCAAATAATAATAAAGAGATATTGTTATTGCTTATTTCTGTCATATATAGTCCCACTATACGAGTCAAGAGACAATAGTCAAATTGATCTTTCTACAGAGATAAACTATGAAGATAAGAGTTTATTTTTGCAAGGAAGTTGACCCAGAAATCCTATTTAAAGATGATAAAATTAGCAAACAAGCCTTAGAGACCATTTATGATCTAGTTTGGGAATCAGAGTTCAAAAATATTGTTAATGTAGGTAAGATATGGTTAAAATTCAACGAAGAAGATTTAAAACCCTTTGGAATACCGTTAGAAAACAAGAGAAGCCATAAAAGAATATCTGCTGGAGATATTATTCAGATGGGTACGGAATTTTATATGGTTAAGCAAATTGGAGTAAAGAAAATAAATCTATTGTGAATTTATCTCCTATTGTGATATACGAAAATGCATATATTATATTTATTTTAGAATTCTCTACTGATGTATTAATATAATAAGCATACGTTATTTTTCTTTTATGAAAGGAATAATTTTTGATATGGATGGCGTATTGGTAGATGCAATGCCATATCATTGTAAAGCTTTGCAGATTGCCATCAAACGAGAGACTAATATTGACATTGACGATAGGACAATTTTTTTACTAGAAGGAATGCCAGCTGATGAAATGATAAAAGAGATTTTCAGACGTAAAGGATATGACAATAATCCTTATTATTTCTCTATTGTAGATAAAATTCATAATTTAAAGAAGGAAATTTTAAAACAGATATTAGTAGTCAAGCCTATCGATGGAGTAAGAGAATTAATAAGAGAATTAGATTGTTTAAAAGCTATTGTAAGTGGTGCCGCAAGACAAGAAGTTGAAGATATAATTTATAAAACTTTTGATAGAGAAGAATTCGATGTCGTGATTACTGGTGATGATCTAGAAGAAGGCAAGCCAAATCCTGATCCATTTGAAACTGCATTGGAAAGATTGAATCTAAAACCACAAGAAGCATTAGTGGTAGAAAACGCCCCATTAGGAGTTCAAGCGGCAAATAAAGCAGGTATTGAATGCATTGTTACTTTAAATAATTCAACTCTTACAATATCAGATTTTAAAGGATTAATAGGAGAAGATAGAGTATTTGAAAGTACACAGTCAGCAACAGATTATTTAAAGAATTGGTGTGCTTGAATTAAATATATATATATATATATATACTACATATATCATCATCTTATTTTTAGGTTATTGTATTTTTATTGTTTCTATTTATACCATCAATAAACACTTGATAATTGAATATAGTACACTCTGGATAATGTATATCTGAGCTTTCGGGATTGTGTTTGATATTTTATTTTTATGATATAGATACCAGGTTACTCTCTTCCTTTAATGAAAGAGATTCAATTATTCTTCTATAAACACTGAATGCTTAAAATTGCCATTTCAGATCTCTAACCGCAATCGATACCTATTACATTTTAAAGGCGTTGTAATGTATTCTCTGGTCATATTATAAAGTTGTTGGGATCTAAATCTGTCAGGATTAGTCCCATGCATATCATTGGGTTCACTCATCCTAGAAGGTGACATTCTTTTTAACTAAATCGAATTAATTAATCACAAAAAATTGTATATTCGATTCAGGCCGTTTCTTGATGATATCGTTAAGCCAAAGTGATGTAATTCATAGTTCATAATATGAATAAAAAATTCCAATAGTCTTTCCGTTACTCTTCATGCCTATTCATAATCAATTTTGTTTTCTTAAGTGATAAATATTTCTTATGAACTTTTGTGTCCCTCTTGATCTCATAAATATTGGCGCTAGATATCAATAGCACCATTATATTCTTCCTCCTTCTTCTTTTCGCATAGTTGAACTAATAACAAAAACCCGGTTCAGGCTTTTTCCATTATAAGGATATATTCAAATGGATATGCTAACCTATCAGATTTCATTGTAGCAATAAATCGACCTGTTCTCTGATCCCGTGTCAATGGAAGAATCTTGTTTGGTACTAGTCTCTTGATAATATTGTAAATCTTAAAGCCTATTTTTTCCAGCGTTTGTACAAATACATCTGCATTCTGAATCTTAACTTTTTTAATATCTGTGTCACCGATTACTATAGCTGTTCGGCCACCAAACTTCAAGACTCTATACATTTCTTCAAAACATTTCTGCATGTCAAAAAAATACTGTTCTACTCCATTGGCCTCTCTTTTATCTATCAAGTGAAGTTCATTCACTATTGTTTTTCCAAGATCGCTATACAATCTAATATCGGTCAGTTCTTTTTTTTGCAGAGATCCGATAAATTTAGTTCTAAACTCTGAGAGCTTTTCAGTATATCTCAACCAAATGGCTGTCAGCTGATGAAGATCAGCATATTCATATGAAGTAACATAAGGTGGGCTTGTAATTATCAATGCCACAGAATCATCATTTATTCTCATTTTACGTGCATCAACATTATCTACCATACAGTCGACTTTCTTCTTGTTTTTCTTATGAATTTTCCAAAACTGTCGATTCTTTTTTGACATTCTCTGCGTATGGAGCAAGAAACTTCTGTATGCATCATTTGTTGTTTTATTCTTATCTATTGTGGGCTTCACCGATTTCATCATCCATCGTGAACACCCTTTTAGAATATTTGAGAAGGCACAAAGTAAAAAATTTCTAACATTTTCGTCTTCAGAGAATATCATGATCCCCGACAGAATAATGTCTAAATCATGCCTTTGTTTTTCAGAGAACCAGTAATCTATTCTTTTATTTTCAGAAGAAAAGACTGCTTTAAAGTCATCGTCATTGCTTAAGGATTGTGTGTGTTCATTTTCATCTATAAGAAGACGTTTAATTGTTCCTTTTAATGTATATATTTGAGCTTCTAGATATTGAGGATCTATCGGGGTAGTTTTAGCCTTTGTAATCATCACAGCGACTGGATTGATATCGGTTCCATACGTTCTTCTATCATTGACAATAGATTCAACGAGAGTGGTTCCAGAACCCATAAAAGGATCACAGACAAGTTCTTCAACTTGGCTATTCTCTTTGATCAATCTTGCCGCTAGCTGGGGAATAAATTTGGCAGGATATCTGTGATAGCTATGAGTAAGATAAGATGTTTCAGATCTATCTATATCTCGAAATGACCATGAATCATCCACTTCCTCTGGTTGCAAGTACGCATAGCCTCTGTAAATATCTATAATTATTTCATAGTAATATATTATATATTGATTCTGTGGCATATTTTCAGAAGTCAATCACATTGCTGCTACTGTATATGTCTGCTAAAGATTCTTGGTTGAGTGATAATTCACAAATTATTTTTAAGATAAAGGTAGAAGAAAGGCATTAGCAAAAATTGTGTTAAACCAGAAAAAAATCACTATCAAGAGCCTAAAACAGAGAGGATGGTGTTACCAAATATGGTGGTGTACTAAATCTAATACAAATCTTCTAAAGTTCTCCTAATACATTTAGTCTACATAATATTAGACAAACTATGCCGTTTGAAAATAAGTAGCATCCTACCATCATTATCGAGAGATGGTCTGCAAATGTACCTTTTTTTTGGTTTATTAGAAATACATGCCCTTTTTGCTAGTATGTATCTATATCCACAGCAAAC
Organism: uncultured Nitrososphaeraceae archaeon; assembly: GCA_963733025.1. GTDB lineage: Archaea > Thermoproteota > Nitrososphaeria > Nitrososphaerales > Nitrososphaeraceae > JAJNBK01. The sequence goes on from CAVTCE010000036.1 coordinate 44,442, forward strand.
CTACAGTAATTCACGATTACATGGGAAATTCTACTTTGGCTTTACAATTACTGTGCTGTTGCTGTCATTCATCTGATTTAAAATATCGTCTTTAGAGACAATTTTGCCTACTATGTTGACAGGAGAATAGGGTAATATTTTATTACTTTCACCTTTTTTACTTATTGGAGTTGGACCATAGAATAGACAAAGCGCATTTCCTTCAGGCCAGTATGCAACATCTAAGAGATTAACTTCAGACTGAGCGTTTTCGTCTTCAGCAATTATAGGAGTCTTATCTGTATAAAGCTCATCTCCCCATCTGTTAATTTTTACCTTTATTGGTAGATTATCAAGTATCGCATTCACAGTTTTTGGCGATTGTGAATTGTCTAATTCTATTGCTATCGATTTTTTTAGTTCTACAAATTCTACAAGAATCTCTTTTTTCATGACTTGTTTTATGTCCATAGAGCATATGATATATAAAGAGAAATAAAAAAACTAAAGCATTTGATAATTGCTGTTCGTATAGCACATAATGAAAAGTAGTAAAAGCATGAAGCCCTATAATGGTGAATCTATACCAGCGCATAGACTCTTCTAAATAAGCTCAGAAGGAGTATTTCATTACTTCCTATTTCTACACTTTATCTGGAATTTAACTAATTCCATAAATCATTGTGTTGAACTCTATTTCAAAATACCTAAATCTTTAGCCGATTTATACCCTAGACATTCTATTTTACTATGTTAACCGTAAAGTAACGGAATCTGGCAACTTAGAAGGCAATAAGAGGTTTAAAATAGTTTATTGATCAGAACAAACCTACTTTAACTAAGAGGCTTGTTTTATGGATTGCAGTATTAGCGCAAATGCCTGTAAATATATAATAAGGTCACCTAAAGTGGGTATAAAACTCGTCGATGCACTCGAAAGATGGATGGCTGACTGACTGACTCTAAAAGCCAAGTTATTAGTGACAGATGATTTTTCTTTTTTTGTGATTTTATAAATTCATATGGATCAATCATTCTTATATGGTTATAACTTTGATTCATTTTGTATATGCTCATCTCTTCCCATTGCAAATATAACATATGGTTCTATTAATAATAAAAATTATATAGATGATGTCTATTTCTCCTAAACTATGGTACTACGAAGTATAAGAAATTTTAAAATTGAATTTGTCTGTTGCAAATATTATAATAGGATTTCTAATAATTGCTGTTGTTATAGCAATGCCAAATATAGCTTATAGCCAGCCTATTCCTTATGTTCCCAACGTTGAAAATATTAATACTGCAAATAATAAAGCAGTAATCTTAACTTTTGACGATGGATATAAGAGCCAATACACTAATGCAAAGCCAATTTTAGACAAATACGGATATAAGGCTACTTTCTATATCGTCTGCAATTATGTAGAAAATAATGGACGGCTGAAATGGGAAGATATAACGGCTTTACACAAGGAAGGATACGATATAGGATCCCATACGATGAATCATGCAGATCTTTCTCAAACGTCAAAGAAAGAGACTCGATATGAAATAGCTGAATCAAAACAATGCCTTCTTAACCATGGCATTAATCCAACAAGCTTCGCGTATCCTTTTAATGGTGGAACTGGTGAAGCTGCAGTAGTCAATACAGTTGCTAAATATTATGATATAGCTAGAACTGCCAGAAGTGCTCCTGAACCAATAATGTATTTACATTGTGATGGATTTAAAGAAGAAGAATCAAGTCAGGCTGATTGTAGAACATTTTCTGGTGATGGTGATGATGATGCTGAACTCACTTTTGCAAATAGGTACTCTATTATGGGTTGGAGTCATGATGCTGACAGGTCAAAGAACTCATATGATGATTCTGAAATGTTAGACAGGTTCATTGAAGTTGTCAATAGCCAGTCTACCTATAATACAGATGGTACAATAAATGCAATTCCCATAATTATATGGCATAGAATAGATAATAGTGGAGAAGGCGATTCAGAGCAGTATGCTACTAGTATAGACTTATTTGAAAAAGAGATTAAATATTTACATGATAATGGCTTTAAGGTATTGTCAATGGCAGATCATTGGATATGATGAAAATAGCAATTATCTATATATAAAAAAATAGAAAGTAAAGAAATAGAGGTAAAAGTAGCGTTTCCAAATCTACTCCGTCTTTTCTATCCTTCTTATACGGTTTTTTTAATGGTTACTCTTTCTTCACTGCCTTGGTTAAAGTGAAAAACTAAATTTGTGGTATGTATCTCTTTGCTACTTCAATATGCCAATTGCGACCTCCTCACATAATAATAATGGATTCCACATAGTCACTGCGATAGTAAATGCCTGCAAATTCCCAAAGTCTCACAATCTTAGAAGCCAGCTTGGTTAGCTCATACCCATTTCAGCCCATCTTTGAGCTTTTGTAAGGTGGGGGCTTTTACCATCCTTATTTGTCACTACAGGTTTGCGAACACATATGTCTCGTCAAAGATTACTTTTAGGATCGTTGCCTACACACTTACGGTATAGCTTGTCCAGCAGACTAAGAGGGATGAGTTGGAGCTGCTTCAGGAAATGTCTGGGGCAGCAGAAATGAATCTCTTCTCTTAGATTCTGGCTGATCAAATATAGCAGATCCGAGTATGTGGTATGAATTGGGTATTCTGCTTGATCAGTTTTGAATATGAATAATCCCTCTAAATACTTCAGTGATGTCAATAATTTTCACAGGCTCACATAGAATCCATACAATTTTCTTCTACTTTCTAATTACATTAGCCTGGAATCTCCATAGCCATTTCTAATATATATATATAATATAGCCTAAAAGTTACCAATATACTCTGACAACTGTCGATTGTTTCAATTTCTCAATAGGAAGACGCTTCTTACAATCTTCATTAGATGCCAAATAAAATGCTTATTAGGATCATTCTTATTGTTAATAACGCACAGCCATGGACTATGGAAAGCTATGTAAAGATATCTTAAACGTTGATCCAAAAATACGATATGCTGGTATATGTGATGATACTGGCGAAACTAAGTATGGCGGGCAACGCCAAGGTGTTCAGAATCTGCTTTCTCCTGAGGAAACAAAAAGATCAAATTTACAAGCATTAGCAAGATGGTCTCTACGCAACTCTCTGGCTCCAAAGATTGGAAAGGGAAAATACGCTGTCGCAGAATATGAAAAGCTTAAACGTATAACTATACCGTTAGAAAACTATCACTTACTTCTGATAACAACGGAAATAGAAGCGGATCATCAAAAAATCATAGACAATGTCCTTCATATGATCAAAAGTTAGAAGATTGTTTTTCTATTATTCATATAATATGTTAATATGCAGGAGTTTTAGGCTCATGTGACGCTCCTCTTGCTGTTATACTTCCTGTATAGTCGCCAGTAACTTCTATGACATCCTCAGGTTCAGATATTTCTTTTAGCATTTCCAAAGTCAGTCTCTGATTAGTTACATAATGAGTGCCTTTATCATATACAGCAGGAAGCCATCCAGTCCTATCAAATATCTTATTTTTCATTGCTTCAGAATCTGTTCCTGGTTTTGTAAATATCTCGACCATATAAAAGGGCGCATCTTCAGATTTTTCTTTTTCACGTACCAGTAAATCATGAATTAGGATAGGATCAACCTTTGGAAGATATATCTGATATAAGGTCTGCAATCCTTGAAATACGCTTCTTATTTCTTGTACTTCAGACATGTCTTATGGCACTATTATAGTGTGTCGATTGTATAAGAGGATTTCCACCAGGCAATATTTTTAGAATTTTTTTGTTGTGGATAGGTCATGATTTTAGCAGAAATAACAACAATTCAAAGAATAGAAAAAGAATCTAAGGCACTATTGTAAATTTTTATTCAATGAATAAAGCCTTTAGATTTTGTACATGAGAAACTCTTAAATACAAGAGAAATTCAAATCGGTTTTTGCTGTAGTCTTGACGTGCTGAAATGCATAAAAAACAATTCATTCACAAAGTACATAGCAAATAGCCCATCATTATCCTTTCTGATGTAACTAGCTATCCTATTTGTTTTGCTTTTTGAACAATCAGCAATATATCTTGCAGACTGGCAATAAAAATAAAAGAAAGACCTAAGCCCATAAGGAGTTTATTAGGAATATTGCCCTATCGTAATCATTGCTCTAAACTATATCTTATACGACATCCAGTTATAGCAGGACACCATCAGTACCATATCTAGAGTAGGGTTATTTCTTGAGTAGAATTAGTACTCAGGTAATCGCTAAAATCTGTTTCTTTTTTATACATAATTTTTGACAGGATCGAAAAAATAGCCGCGTCGAGAGAAATTTATCTACGGTTGAGATGTCCATTCTATGCTAGATAGAGATCTGATATTTTTATAATTTTAGGTTAATGTATCTATTTTTTAGATGATCTGTAGTATTTTCTATCAGACACAAAGCCCTTACATTTACAATTACCAATCAAACATTTCAACTTGTCTTTTTTAGCGGCACTTCTATCATGGTCAACCTTCTGATGTTGACACTTTAAACATCTAACAAATAAATCAGATTCATTACTCATTGTTGATAACACCGCTATTAAAGACTAATATCTGAAACAAGCATAGAGCCACCCTTATAATGGTATCGGATCTTTTGAGTGAACCTATAAAAAAAGTAAGAGTAATTTCAAATAAGTCTCTATATTTGGATCTATCGATATCGCCTTATCATAATATTTTATAATTTCTGTATAATTTGCTTGGTCAAGGTAAACAACACATTTAGCTGCTAGCGTATAGGTATCACTACTGTGCAATTATGGTCAACTGGCTACCAGTTTATATTTATATAATAATTGTTAATATTTTAATAAAAAATAAGAAGAAAGATTTAGCTATTAGGATAGAGAGATACGATATCTGTCTCCTACTAAACTAAATCTCTAAGTTAAATTCTGACGTTCCATTACATATACGTATATTTCCTGAAATTTTCTTTTATCTACTGTCAAATAATTCTCCTAATCACTGCCGCTTTTAGATTCTGTGACTGGGTATTGATATCTCTGAGTCGTTCTACCATCAATTCCGCTCCTACTTGATCAATTTCTCTGGATTGAATTGTAGATTTTTTGGTTAGCTGAAACTTGACATTTTTGTCCTTCTTCTTTGGGTGCTATTATTGGAGAATTGATTTCGAATACGAATAGTGAATAGGCGTCTGATGATCATTCAATCCCTTTTGATTTTCACGATATTTTTATGAAATGCACTAAAAAAGTAATTTCATAATTGGGCCCGAGGGCTCCCTGACGATATTGGTTCTCGGAAAGGTTCTAAATTAGGCAAATAAGGCCAGAAATATAGATTTTCTCATTACTCTTTAACAACTGAGTCAATTCTAGCGATATATAATGTCGTTTGTTTTATCGATTGATTATAACATACCATTATATTCAAAGGTCAAGAATGACAAGCGTTCGGAGGATAACGACAAAATTCAATTGAATCCCAATTTCTCTAACTTGTTAATATTTAGAGAATCAAAGATTCATGAAAGAATGCTTTTTGAAAGTGCTAAATTATGCTGTATTTTTAGAATTACTATATACATATATTTTTTATATTGAAAACGTAAAGATTGAAAGCAGAAGTCTTTTTGTATATTGATATTACTTATTTTCTTATTTTTCTATATAACCATAACCAAAAACTTGCATATATATACAACAGATTCGTTCATATGGTTAAAATGAGAATGGAACTCTATGAACGTTTAACAAGATATGGCAAGTATGGTGAAACAATTTCTGATATTTTAGATAGAGTGTTCATGAATACGACTCATTTATTGAACATTTAGAACACAAGAAACTAGAGGAATTGATCAAAAAAAGTAAAGTTTTATTAATTTGTGGACTTTAGTGTAGGAGCAAAGCAGCGCTATATACGTGTATTACATTTTCATTACACGACAATTACCACCGCTCTATTTAGTGGGGTTAGGTTATAATACATAGTAGGCTACAGATCTATACCGATAGCTATAGATGACACAAACATTCCTAACGATGAGAACGAAAAGAAAACAATCGTTGGTTTCAAAGTTATACCATATGAACACAACATACTCAAACAGTATGCAGAGATTTTTTACAATTAGGATTTTTTAGACCTGAACACAAAGCAGCAAAGAAAACTCTTCGAACGCCTCGAGGTTGGTTTGCTGATAAGAAATCCGACTTATTCATTCTCTTATTCTTACTCTTATCTATTTCTACAATCTATGATTTCCTTGTAGCATTGTATGAAAGCTTCTGTAGCTTGATCCCAAGTAGGAAGTATACTAGCGTAAGCTAATGCTTGTTGTTCCTGTCGATAGCGTTTTTGAGGATCCAAAAGAAATCGAACTACCTTTTCAGCAAAATCAGCTACTTCATCAGCAACAGTTAGAGAGGGGTAGGTGCTAAGATTAAGTCCTTGTGCCCCTATGGAAGTACTAACTATGGCTTTACCTGCATTTAATGCTTCTAAAACCTTTACTTTTACTCCTCCCCCTATCCGAAGAGGGCAAACGACAACGTCAGCATCTTTGTAAAAATTAGTGAGAGAATCTACATAACCGCTAACTTTAATCTGTTTGTTCAATGTTAATGAGCTAACTTCTGGCGGCGGCGCATTCCCGACAAGATGCAGTTTTGCATTCGGTACATCTTTCAGGATTAGAGGAAAGATAAGTTGGGAGAAATATAGTGCAGCATCGATATTTGGCTCATAGAGAAAATTACCAACGAAGAGAATAGAAGGACATTTAGCACTGACAATAGAGTTCTTACAAATATTAGATGACGCTGCCTCATCTATCATTTTACGATGGTCGATGCCATTAGGGATCGTTCTCATATCAATATGGGGTTCTAATTGTCTCATATTGCTTTCGTCTTCAGTGGTGAGCGTAACACATTTTGTTGCTCGCTTCCAAAAGGTTCGCTCCCATTTTAGAGTGTAGACATATTCTTGCCAGTAATAAGATTTGTCTTGCTGTATTGTTGCTAGTTTAAATCGTTGTAAGTTCAGTAAGCATTCTATATTATGCTCAACTAGAAGCACTGGAATCTCAGGTTTTATGGGAAGATGTTGCATGAGATAGTAGCCTTCAACATGTACAACATCAAAGGGTTTGTTTTTCAACAAGAATGAAATATAAGAACTGGCTTCTTCAGAGGTATGCCTCTTTATTTGATTGGGATATATCACGTATTGTTTATTATAGTTGAAAACGGCTTTAAATAGGTTGACGCTTGCACAAGAATAGAGTAAGTTACTTATATACATTATATCTGTTTCCCAAGTTTTTGTTATAGAGCACAGATGTATTTCAAAATCTTTTCCTAGTCTGGATATTAGTTCAAATTCTCGTCTGCGGCCGCCACTAAAAGGAGGGAATGGTAGATGTGCAGTTAAGAACAATATCCTCATTGGTATAACAATCCTTTATCTTACCTGAAAACATTTTGTGATAGTTAAGAGTATGATGAAGGAAAGTTAGAGAGAATACTTCTACACTGCTACAGCCTCAAGAAAGTTGTAGTAGGTACGATGTGGCAGAAGGTACAACAGTAAAATTTGACAGCTGCGAAAGAGGTAAAGATCTGAATGGGAAAGAGATTTGAAAAACAGTTTATGGAGATTTTGGTCAAGAAAGGCCAATAGTTATAGAAAATAATGACGGTGTTAAGATACAACATGCAATGGCAAGTGCATCACTGCCAGAATTTTATGAGTATGAAGAAATAAATGGACGGAAGTTTTTGGATGGAAGCATACTAAGAAATACGCCCATTACAGAGGTAATCCAAGCTCATAAAGAATTTCGGGAATACAAGATAGGTTCAAACGAACTAGAGATTCAATATTAGATGAAGGAAACCTTATAGTGCCAGATTTAGAATTATATATAGTAAATCTATGGCATTTTGATGATAAAGTCGTTCCCTGTGATCCTGATGGAATAACTGAAAGGCACGCAGACATTAAATCACATGACCAATACTATGTAAACGAATCTATACTTATTACACATTACATAGATTTGATTGAGAAACTTATTCAACTCCGAAACGGTGAGAACAACAACTATGAATGAAAAAAGAAATTAATAAGATACTATACTACAAAACTATACTTTAGCAGAGATACAAAAGATTTACCAAAAAAGTACATAGACATTATAAAAACACAATTTGAAATAATCGAACTAGAAAATATAGAACGTAGAGATAATATTGATACTATTTCTGGTAAAGTTGTTGACTTTATGTCAGACACGATCAAGAAATTAATACAAGAAGGCTATGAAGCCACATGAAAAAAATATCCTCAATCTATAGCACAACAGCAATAACAAAGCTTACAAATATAGATCACCTAATAGTGAATTATAAACTCAAAAGTATTCGATAGAGCTATAGAAAAAATCCTGCTGATTCGGTGGATTAGTTCATCGCATGTACAAGGGTCCAATTTGTTTTCTTATTAGTTTAGCTTTTTACTTTTAATACACAGTTTTGGCCAGGAAAATCTAGTAGAGACATGATTGAAAATTTGCAACTCACCAAAATTAAGCTTATCATTATTTTTTTGAAATCTAATGGTACTAAATCAGGATCAATTATATGTCGTGTTGTATCGTCATCCGAGTGAAGCGTGCTCCATACTAAACAACAGTGTCCTTCTTCTTATTATTAAGCTCATGATTCAAAGTTATCGATTTGAGATTCAGGAGTTGAACCTAGGGCTACAACTCCATCATCAACTGATTTTGATGATTTTTTTAAAACTAGATATCTCCTTTTCCAAAGCTGTCGACGATGCCATCATGAGCACTTAAATTGATCATATAACCTTTCTGTTTGTTATTTTTGGATTTCACATTCTCTGTTACTTGAAGGATTTCTTTGTCTTCAGTTTCATATTTGATGATATGGTAATTAGACTGTCCAGATATTGGAGGGTCATTGTAATCTTCTCTACATTCTTTTTTGTATTAACGTCATCGAAGTTGAGTCTTCAGTATACAAGGTGGTGATGAGCATCACAAACACAAGAGTTATTTACAGCACTAATATTGGGATTGTAAATGATTAATTATATGAGTAGTCTATTTCCAAATGAAGACATTCTTATCAAGAAGAAATTGAATCAAAGTTTTGCCGACTAGAAGTAGGATGTTATTGAGTCAAATATTGCTATCGATTCCTAGGATAATGTGTACAGCTGACAGCGTAAATATGCATGCAATAAAAAAAGGAAGCTGTTTTTTATTTTGTATTCTAGAATAGTAAAACATAGAGCCACAGAATTTCCTAAGGGCTATTTCCAGTTATCCCTAGAGTAAAAATAAAGAGGAGGGGGGATGGATTTATCTAATAGTTATTGAGCCCCTGGCGTAAGTCCCAATGGATCCATCACTCAGTCTGACATAGACATCGAACAGATACTTTCCCTTTTTTGACATCGTCTAATTCAAAGTAAACTTTGCCATTGCGAATTTCTTTTTCAAGAAACTCCCGTGGACCAACATCTCCATTATTTTTCATTTCCGATACCGCTGCGGATAATATCTTTCCTTTACCTATGATCTTGACCCTGAATTCATCGTCATTCAGGATGAATGCTCCATTAAATCTGCTAAATGGCATATCATATTTTGCGTCTTGGGTATTTAGAGTTCGCAAGATTAGGTTACGCTCTTTGTTATTATCGAACTCGATATGTATTCGTGGAACTTTAACAAGTGGTTTTTCTACTTTTAATGTATTGACTGTTTCCTGAATAACTTTGGTCTCTGTAGGAGAGGTAGAATGAATTCTTACATTGTTATAGTTATTGATATTTGTATTGATATTATTTATGTTATTGATTACCTGGTTAGATATCTGAACCAGAGTTTGCTGGATATTTTGACCTTGAGCTATTTGGGTACCTATCTGTGTTGTGGCCTGGCGAACTTCATCTGTGTTGCCTCCAGCATATTGTTGTGATAGTTGTTGTATCGCTTGTGCTACAGGTCCCTTTGGATCACTAGATACTTGTTGAGCTATCTGGATTATAGTCTGATCCACATTTCCTCCAACCTGTCCAGTCTGTAAAGCAATCTGTTCAATAATTTGTTCTATGGTTGATGCACCTGCCTCTTCAGTATCTCCTGTTTCCTGTGCTTCAGTTGATGAACTTGCTATTTGTGTTGCAACCTGCTCTATTTGTTGGACAGCATCAACACCCGCAGCTTGTTGTATTGCCTCTTGTTCTATTGCTTGTGTAATATCTTCACCTCCTGCTTGTTCTAATGCGCCTTGTTCTATTGCTTGAACAATCTGCTCCTCACCTCCTGCTTGTTCTAATGCGCCTTGTTCTATTGCTTGAACAATCTGCTCCTCACCTCCTGCTTGATCTGCGTTAGTAGCATTTGTCACTTCTTGTTCTGCTGCTTCGACTACCTGCTGCTCAGTATCAGTAGCATTTGTCACTCCTTGTTCTGCTTCTTCGACTAGCTCCTGCTCAGTACTACCTTCAACATCAGTAGCTTCTTGTTCTGCTTCTTCGACTAGCTCCTGCTCAGTATCAGTAGCATTTGTCACTTCTTGTTCTGCTTCTTCGACTAGCTCCTGCTCAGTATCAGTAGCATTTGTCACTTCTTGTTCTGCTTCTTCGACTAGCTCCTGCTCAGTACTACCTTCAACATCAGTAGCTTCTTGTTCTGCTTCTTCGACTAGCTCCTGCTCAGTATCAGTAGCATTTGTCACTTCTTGTTCTGGTGCTTGGTCTATATCCTGTTCAACTTGAGCATGAGAAATAATTGAAAAACTACCTAAAGTTGCTGCAAGTAATAATATAGCAATCACCGCTATAACTCTAATACTCTTTTCGCTTCTCATTAAATATCAAACACTGAAAACAAGATTGAGTATTTATGATTTTCATATACTTGGCTGCAGAGTATGATTACTTGCGTACTTTCTTTCAACTTACTAAAACAAGTATTTCCTCTGCATTGATTTGCTCTTGCACTGGTTTGTGACAGAAAGAATTCTTCAGGTATAACATCTTGCTTCAATCAACGGTATAGATATCATTACTTTATTTCCACCTTGAAATGCAGCTCTGATTATTTAACTACTTCTCATCCCAGGTACAATATAACAACTATCAGAAGGTGATAATGATGATAATGGTGCGCTAGTATATTGTAAAGTAAATTGATTATGAAGCTGTTGTTGGTCGGATGCAGGAGAAAATTGAATCATTCTTACCATCCATATTCGCCGCATGTGTCTTCCTCAATCATATGTGATTTAATATCAAAAAAACAGAATTTTGTTGCTCTTCTTGACAAATATCAGAGTGTGCAACAAAGGATACTTTTGCTTTACTGTAATTTCTTATGGAATTTGAAGGCTTTTTATTTTAGCAAGCAGAGCGTCAAAGTCTTGCTTACCTATTTGCTCAATTTCATCTATTTCATTTTTTAGCATCGTCTTTGAATCTTCTCCTAATATAATTATATCTTGGCCTAGCGTTTCTGCACCTGTTTCTACATCAGTTGATAAAGTATTATTTGGATTTCCTATATCTGTATCATTTTCCAAAATAGCTGTGTTGTTACCTTCTATAACATCTTCAAATTCTGTTGCAGTTTCTGTATTATTAGGAAACATATTTTCTGTTGTTTGTTGGGAATATACTTGTCTACCAATGTCATTATTATCTACATACACAAATACAACTGCCAAGAATAGGACTGACAATGATATTGCTGCTATTCTTCTCATTGTTTTCATATGCGACAATATGTTAATGAGTATGCAACCTTATCTCTATAGTTTTTTGTGTGGTAATAGGAAGATAACTAACAAAAAAGCAATGAGCTTTTTTATATCATTTCTGGAATTAGGTTCGCAAACATATTCCTAATTACCATGAAAAAGGTAGAGTGATTAAAGGTAAACGTCGAAACTTTAATACAGCTCTATAATATTACCTAATTGATATTTCAAAAGAATCTACTTCTGTTATCTGCAAACGTATTCTTAATTATAAATGTTCAAGATTTTAAAAAGGGAACGTTTTTTCTAATACCACTTGCTTTCATCTGTATATCAAAATATTTCCTTATTACCATCTACTTTCCTCTTTATAGTAACTATTCGTAAAGCACTAAATTTTCAGTAGCTTTAAGATTTTATGATATAGCATTCCTAGCTAGTATGGAGAGAAAATAAAATAACGGCAGTACGATATAGTTAAAAATAATATTTCAACTTTGCGAAGGAGGAGATTAAAGACCATTTTAAGAACAAAGACCAGATCCTAGAGGATATCAATCAAGTTTGGCTCAGTATTTAGGCCCAGTCTCCTCTTCTGCTAGAGACAATATTAAGTTGACTAACCAAGTAACTTATAATCAACCAGATAATTACTACAAACTTACTCACAAATACAACACAAATAAAAACACAGTCATAATTTTCTAAAGAAGTAGTTCAAGACAAATGCAAGGAAGAAGCCATTATTTAATAAGCATACCAAATGGTCTAATTAAAGTTAAATAAAAATAAACCACTGCCTATAATAGTAGTAATAATCGGAAACAATGAATAAAGTCTGCCATGACATGGAAAATACTGTAAACACTATTTTATCTATCTATATTTTGTGCAAGTCTGCTCAACTAAAGGTTCAATTCACAGTCCCACCTCCGTTCTAATATTTTGCAAATATTTTGTAGTGAGATATTAGAATTGAACTCGAATAATATCAAAACGATCTCATATCTGCTTGAATCCTTCATATACAAGGGTTCTGTTATGAATGAATCCAATATTCATACAACATAAGCAACTTCATTTATCAGAGATAACTCTGAAAGTTAGCTCCAATAGATTTCTCATAGAATACCCTAAACCCTATTTTCTAATAGATCTTTCTTTAACAATTTATGATATTCGCTATCTGCCAATTCTCTTTTTAATTTTGAATACTTTTTAGCATCGCTACCAACAGGAACTCTTAAGAAAGGACCTACCTCCTCCTTCTCGTTTGAAACCTTTTCTATTGCTTGTATAATTTCATTTGCAACAATCTTAGGATGAGGAGCATTGCTCATTGCAGGATAATAAAATGACAAAAACTTTTCTATTGTATTATTGTAGTAAGATAAAGAATTATTATCCCTATTCACTGCTTTCTGAACGGCTTGTCTATTCTTATTGATATTGTACTTGTCTGGAACAACCAAATCTTCTACAAATCCTGTATTGATTACACCAGGTTCAATAAGTATTATTTTTATTCCATAGGTTTCCACTTCAAAAGACAAAGACTCACTCAAACCTTCAAGTGCATATTTTGTACTAACATACACTGACTGAGAAGGAATTCCTGCCAAGCCTGACACAGAGCTGATGTTAATTATTATTCCATCCCTTTGAGATCTCATTATTGGAAGAACATTTTGTGATACTCTTATTACACCAAAAACGTTTGTTTCATATTGTCTTTTTATCTCTTCCATCGGCAAGTCTTCTAATGCTCCGAAAAGACCGTATCCTGCATTATTTACAAGAATATCAATTCTATTTCTTTCGCTAATTATTTTCTCTATTGTCGTTTTTACTGAATTATCATTATCAACATCCATTTCAACTATTCTTATAGGAAGATTTTCTTGTTGTGCAATTCTTTCTATTTCTTTAGATTTTTGTATATTTCTCATTGTGGCATATGTAAAATAACCATTACGAGCAAGCATTAATGAAGTCTCAAATCCTATGCCTGTTGAACTACCTGTTACAACAGCGACACGATGGGTGCTTTCTCCATTTGGTTTATTATTACTATTATTACTTCTAAGAGTCATAGTCAGCAATATGATTCCATGGATTTATCTATACTGCAAGTAAACTGGAAATAAATAAAGGTTATAGAACATACCCATTTACTTTAGTGTCTAATACAAACACATTTGATCTTATTGTAATTGGAAGTGGTTCTGGCTTGGATGTGGCAAATGCAGTATACCAGCATGGTCTTAAAGTTGCAGTTATTGAAAAAGACAAGATAGGTGGAACGTGTCTCAATCGAGGTTGTGTGCCTTCTAAATTGCTCATACATAGTGCGGATGTATCCGAAATTATCAAAAGCGCCCATCTTTTTGGAATAAAAGTTGATGGATTTACAATTGATTTTGAATCAATAGTTAATCGTGTTAATAACATAACAGATTCTCAATCAGATGAAATTAAAAATGCATTTGCAGCTAGTCAAAACCCAAAACTTTTTTCTAAGGAATGCAAATTCATTGGAGAAAAGACAATTACCATAGGCGAGGATCAAAATATCTCTGCAGAAAAAATATTGATTGCCTCTGGTACTAGACCTAGGATTCCTAAAATAAGAGGTCTTGAAGAAAGTGGCTACATCACAAGCGATGAAGCTTTAAGGCTTAGAAAACAACCTAAAGTTCTTACCATTATAGGTGGAGGCTATATAGCTTGTGAGTTGGCTCACTTTTTTGGGGCCCTTGGAACAAAGATTAACATAGTTCAGCGAAGAGATGTATTAATACCATCTGAAGATGAAGAGATCTCACAAAGATTCACAGAAATATTTTCCAAAAAGTACAATGTCTATTTAGGTTGTGAAGCAGAGTTTGTTTCAAAGAAACACAGGAATAATGGTGGTGGTGGTAATGCCGCTGATTCTGATGCTACTGCTATCAACCACGACGATGATAATGATGGTGGTAGTATATTTCACATTCTAGTAAAAGACTCTCATGGCAAATCAATAGAACTTTTATCAGATCAACTTCTAATTGCTGCAGGAAGAATTCCAAATTCAGACACTCTTGATTTAGAAAAGACAGGTGTAAAACTTACCAAAAAGGGTTTTATAATTACAGACAGATATCTTGAGACTAGTGCAAAGGGAATATTTGCATTAGGAGACGCAATTGGGAGATACCTATTCAAACATAATGCGAATCATGAAGCTCAGTATGCTTATAATAATATAATGCATCCAGATAGAAAGATTCCTGTGAATTATGCTGCTATGCCCCATGCAATATTTAGCTCACCCCAAGTTGCAGGTGTAGGATTTACAGAACAAGAATTAAAAGAGGAAGGAATAAAACAACAAGATAAAAATAAGAATAATAGTATTGATTATGTAAAATCTGTTTATCCTTACATCAATACTGCTATGGGACGAGCGCTTGAAGATAAAGACGGTTTTGTCAAATTTCTCGTCCATAAAAAGAATAGAAAAATATTAGGTTGTCATATCATTGGAAGTCAGGCATCAATTCTTATCCATGAGGTGCTAGTAGCTATGAAATCTAATGAAGGTCTTGATACAATTGATAATATTACAAGAGCAGTTCATATTCATCCAGCACTCTCAGAAGTTGTTCTAAGAGCAGCTCATGATATTCAGACAAAAATGTAAGAGTTCAATTTCATGTGAATATATAAAAGGTCAAAGACTCATTTCATGGTTTATACACGATTCAAAAGACGAACAGAAAAGGTACATATATTTGAGTTCGATACTAACGGCTTGATCAGTTATTGGTGCCGCCTTCCTGTCTGCAGGAGGATATCATCACCGTATCGGAATGAATACATGGCATACTTTGAATGGAGAAGTTCATGGCAATGAGAAGGCTGGATTGGAAGACTTTACAATAACCATACCTGACAGATCATTTTTATCATCGCCATTATTATTCCTTCCACATCAACTTTTCTAGCCTCTCATTTTGCTCAATCAGTTCTTGTACCTGTTGTTCTTTTCTCCTGCAATCGTGTTCACAAGAGAATGCTGTTGCATCTAATATTGAAATTTTATTCTTCATAGCTTGTATATCGTTTGATAAATATTGTCTTGTGCGTTGCATATTATCTACCACATCTTTTACCTGTCCATAGAGGGCTTCCATAGAAGGAAGTTTGTCATCAGCGATGTCTACGACATGCACAACTTTTTCTATCCCAATATCTTATTTCTTTTCCGATTCGCATAACTTTACAAAATATCCATACCGTTATCTCCTAACTCTGTATAAGCCAAATAGAATTTATGCAGTCGATTTAGCTTGCAATATTCTATGAACATTCTGGTTACTTCTGGCTCCCCTAGGTTTAGTGGGATAGGTACTTCGACAGGGCGCTTATCTTTAGAAAAACAGTTCATATGCTTTGGTAGCAAGTAAAGAAGAATAATGTTTCTAATTATTAGTAACGATACTATTATTCCTTTGTTCTTCCTTCTTTAGTATGGTCGTTATCGGATTTGATTTATCTTCGAGTATCCCTCCTTCCAAAAGATGTAGAAAATCTAAAAACTTTCCTAATCTCATCAAATATTTTTCCTTTGTTGCTGGAGACTTCATGGCATACAGATATAATGTCCATGGGTCTAATCCTCCTCTTTCTATGGTTACCGTCGATGATGATGAGGACGAGGATCCTTCTATTTCTTTGTTCTCTAACACTTTTCTTTATTTCACCTTTTATTTCACAGAACCCACTAAAAAGCACTCATATCGTAACGGGTTCGGTGGAATCCATGACGATATCGGTGCTAAAAGTAGGTTCCTAATATAATATAGACAGATGAAGCTTTAAAGGTTTTTAAAAATCACAAAATAGCTCATTTTATATTTTAAGATTAAACAAGAAGATTAACGAGGACTAAAATAGAGCCATAAGGTTCAATTAAAATTATTTCTTTTATAAAGTTATAATCCTTCTATATTTTACTCTAAAAGGGGGTTTGGACATCTAAATCTTTAATTTTTACCCGTAGATATGTAAATTTATGAAAAAAACGACAATAACTAGCGACAGAGCCAGTAAACTGAAACCTCCAGAGAAAGTGGAGATGATAATTCGCACTAAGAGTATCCATGCTGGGATGGAACATGAGGTCATGGCACATCGACGTAGCTTCCTACTTAACTTTCCAGGCGAGGATATAGAAACAAGGTATTCGATAATCGAACGTAAGAATCAGTCTAAAATGACTAACGAAGAAAAAGCTCGATTTCTAAATGGTATTCAGATTCTAATAAGCAATGGACAATATGGACCTCATGTATCTCATCACGCGGATATGAAACACAACATGCATGGAAGTATGGGACCAATAGGTGTACAACGATTCTTACCTTGGCATCGAGTTTATCTATTTAAACTCGAACAAATGCTTCAAGTATTCGATCCAGAAATCTTTATTCCTTATTGGGATTGGTCAGTAGACAGATCTATTCCTTACTGGTTGCAAAACTTTACTCCCACAGTGATAGTAGATGGACTTCCACGTACTGTAACTAGGGCGCCTGGGGTCCATTCCAATCCACGATCCAAATTGCCTCCATCACAGGATGTTACTACTGTTGTTACTGAAACAAGTTATACAGCTTTTACACGCGCTTTAGAGGGAGGCGTACCTGTAAATAAATATCAAACCGCTATGCATAATGGTGTACACATGTGGGTTGGCGGCATCATGTCTGATATAATGTACTCACCAACTGATGTGTTATTTTGGTTACATCATGCAAATTGTGACCGAATATGGGCTATATGGCAAAAGAATCATGTCAATCAGAATCCTAATCTTACAGGCACAGATGCAATTATGGATCCATGGTCATATAATGAACAAGATACTAGAGATACAACCAACTTTGGTTATGTATACTCATAACAATAATCATAGGTAAAATATAAGTGGTTTAAAAATTCTGTTCAATTTATCAGCCATGACGTTTCTTTTATTTTCTTTCCTTTCTAATGGTATATATAGGTATATTAATAGATTGCAATTAGGGCAATGAAAATTTTATTGTCATTTGCATAACAAGATCTTGCTTTAGATACGCTATTCTATATCTTCTAACCAGCATATTGAACCTGTATAGTTAGCGGGCTCAGAGGGTTGTGAAACAAATGGAAGATGAAGAAAAATATTAGAACAAGCACAAGAAGACCAATACTGATTTTTTATCTACTACTAACGATAACGTCGCTCTGACTCTTTGATAGGATAATCATTTGCACTCATATCACGTATGCACATCAAAGCGCTATAATCATCAAACTCCCAATGCTCGTTACCATGGGTACGCATCCATTGAACCGGATTATGAGCATCTCTCCATTCATATTCAAAGCGCACAGAAATACGGTTTCCGGTGTAACACCAAAGCTCTTTCATCAGATGATAATCAAGCTCCTTAGCCCATTTTCGTCGTAGAAAATCAATTATAGCTTTCCTACCTGTGAAAAACTCTGTACGATTTCGCCATTTAGAATCAGGAGTGTATGCTTGAGCCACTAGTTCTGGATTGCAGGTATTCCAAGCATTTTCAGCAGCTCTAACTTTCAACTGAGATTTCTTCTCATCAAATGGAGGTTTGATATCAGTTGGTTTAATACTATTAGTCATATGACCTGTTTTGAAAGCTACGTTAGCCATATTATTATTCTATTGTATTTTTTACTAGTAACCTGTAAACTCCTCGACTTTTATTCTGTCTTTTGGAATCTTAAGATCATTTTGAATTATGTCTTGCATTGCTTTTATCATACCCGGAGGACCACATGTATAAAATATTGAATTCCTTATTTCATCATCTGTTAAATGTTTGGTTAACATGGCTTTATCTATTCGTCCTCTTTCTCCTGTCCATTGTTGCCTAGTAGGAGAAGAGGAGATGGTATCATGAACTCCTTGTTTTTCTTCTTCTTCCTCTGTAATGGTATAAACAATTTTCAAATTTCTGTTTATATTTACATATTCGTCAAATTCCTTTTTAAACAAGGTATTTTCCTGATTCCTATTTGAATCAAACATCATAATTTTTATAGGTAATTGCTTATCTGTAGCGTACTTTATCATGCTTCTAAATGGAGTCACACCAATACCGCCGGAAAGAAACACAGCAGGCTTTGAATAATCCTCATGTAAAACAAATTTTCCTTGAGGACCTCTTACTTTAACTATTGTGCCTTCTTCTAATGACGAAAGTCTCTTTTTGTAAGGCGTATCTCTAATTCTAGTAGTAATCATGACAAAGTCTTCTGTTGGAGACGACGAAATCGTAAAATGTCTTATGGGACCTTTCGGATCATTATGAACCCCGCCTATATCAAAAAATGCATATTGACCTGCTGTATAGTCTAAGAAGGAACTTTGTTTATCATTGCTCTCTCTTCCTTGTTGCTGTTGGTTCTGTTTCTTGCTAAATCTAAATGACATTACATCGGTAGCTTCAAACTTTTGCTTCTCTAATAATGAAAGCTCATATTCGGAAGAAGGTCTAGAAGGTGGCTGTTGTTGTAGTTGTTGCGGTTGCTCTTTTTCTATAGCAGACGGATGTTTCTTAACTAGTATGCTATTGTTATCTACTTTTATCTCATAAGTGGGTTCTGACTCAGTCGCAGGAGGACTTGTCACCTGACCAGTTCTCACATCAAATTTAGATTGATGCCAAGGACATTCGACCTCATAGCCCTCCAATACACCATCAGTTAGAGGGCCACCTTCATGTGTACATACATTGCCAATTGCATAGTATTTTCCATCTACATTTGCAATACATACATCTTCACCGTCAATTTGAACTTCTTTCATTTGTGATATATGAATGTCTTTTGTTTCAGCAACTTTAACAAAATCATCATCGCTTTGACTACTCACTGCGTAAACACACCACCTACAATTTAAGGTCCAAACCCTATATGTCTTTGGCTGTAGAGCAAGATGGTGTTTACTTAATGGGAGAGTCGAAACCCTACATATGATTTTTCTATTTGCACATAAGATGACGATTATTCATTGTTGAGATGGATGTCATCTCTACCTATGGTCCTGCGTGATCGGAACTCGGTTTTTTGCAATTCTTTCAACGTATCTGCTATAAAATCTACTTCTATGAGTAATTAAATAAATCATCAAGAAGTAATTAAAACCATTTTATTAAGCAGAATTGCTATTATTCAGCTAGAGTAATGTATGTATTATACATATATATCAAAAAATAATAAGTGGCAGGTACAGGAGTTAGGATACCGAGTTACAATATTTCATCTCAACTAGCAGAAGGCATAATATTGTAACGAGTTTCCTTTCCTGTACCAATCCTTTGAATTTTGAGCAGTCTATGTCCTTCGCTTAGAAACGCATCTATCTGTTCTGATGTTCTCTTACTTACAGTCCAGTATTTTTCATACTCTGGATCCTTAGGGTCTTGTATGACGTATTGAAATCTCTGGACTTTCTTTCCATCAAATTCTTTCTCTACTGGCTGTATTTTCTCTGCATCAAATATCCATATTGACTTCTCACCAGGTTGTGGATTGAAGAATTTGCTATTTTTGTTTCTTAGCTCTGCATTGCGTTGAAGATTTTGTCTTGCTTTCTCACTTAATTCTTGTTGTTGCTGTTGGTTTTCACTTGCCATATTTTGTTCACTTGTTCCTTTGTTTTGGTTTGTTTTAGGCAAATTAGCATTACCCAACCACGCCATATTACGAGGAGGCTTTGCCATAATGTGGTCATATTATGAACAATCATTTTGATTATCCTCTGCACACATGCTGTCCCATAAACCATTTGTCTCCATTTTGATTACAGTACTCACATGCAAAAGTATCAGAATGCCCTAAACGATGGATTGATGTAGGAGGAGGAGAA
The DNA here is from genome assembly GCA_963733025.1 of uncultured Nitrososphaeraceae archaeon. Taxonomy (GTDB): domain Archaea; phylum Thermoproteota; class Nitrososphaeria; order Nitrososphaerales; family Nitrososphaeraceae; genus JAJNBK01. Next base: position 65,204 of record CAVTCE010000036.1, read on the forward strand.
GTATGGATAATATCCCCGGTATAACCGGTATCCCCGGAACTATAATTTTGAGCACAATTTTGACTGTTTGCTGCCGGGGATATGTCCGGTGATATTGAATTGATATCCCCGGCAATATCGCCGGGATTTTCAAGCTGAAGTTGTGCTTGATTGTGGTCTAAAGTTAAAATGTTGATAGTATCAAGATGTGTCGAAAGATGAATATATCAAAGTTGTCCATATAAATCTGCAGCTTTATCAAACAATAATTATAGATTCCTTGGTATTGTTGTTTTGTTTTCAAATCTACCACTTATTTGCTTCTCTATAGAAATAAGTTGGCGTCCTAATTCTTCTGCTGGACTCTTAATATTTTGATAGATCTGTTCAACTTTTTATATTCAACTTATGTCTGCAGTCTTTAATTTCTTTTAAGATCTTATTGGTCTTTCCCTTATGGGTAATCCTCTTGACTTCTTTTCATTTAAAGCACTAGAAATCACAGCAAAATTATTCAGGCTTACTATCAACTACCATAATTATGTAAACCGCTTAAACAACTAACCAAATGTAAATGCGTATGTCTGAAACCCCTTTCCTTTTACATCCATTATGAGTGAATGGTTACCATATCCATCATGCATTGATAAGTTGTACAATCTCGCTCCATCTACTACGAATTTACCTCCTTCAGACAAGTCTTGTCCATATGATTCAGCTGACAATGGTTTTCCATCTTCAGATATGGAGACTTCTTCTCCTCCTTTTCCTCCTGCAACTATGTTTACAGATTTTGCAGAGTAGGTTAAAGCAATACGACCGGTATCACTTTGCAATTCCATATTATCCGCATTATTCTTCCATTTTCCATCAAGATAAATGATATTAGGTTTGATATCTGAGGAAGAAGAAGAAGGAAAAGAATATGTCACTGTTTGATTTGGTCTATGATCTTCAGGATTTCCAAGTGATGTCCTTGCAAGATGATATCCAAAATAGAGCTCTGGAGTCTTGATTTGTGAGAAGTCTACAGATTGAACACCTTTTGGTTTAGTTGTTGTTGTGATTGAATTATTTAAATTAAGAAGAGTAGCATCTTTGATACCCAATTGAACAGCACGTTCTTGAAGTAGAGATTGAATGACCTTCTCAGTTTCAGCATAACCTCCTTCACCAATATGATTGTACCTTATGTATCCTTCATTATCAACTAGATATACCCTAGGCCAGTATCTATTTTCATATGCATTCCAAGTTCCTCTCTCATTGTCCTGAACTATCGGATACTTTATTCCAAACTTTTTAGCTGCTGCCATTACATTATCAATGTTCTTCTCAAATTCAAACTCAGGTGTATGGACACTAAATATAACTAGACCTTTATCTGCATATTTTTCATTCCATTCATTAAGATAAGGAAGAGTTCTTATCCAGTTAATACAACTGTATGTCCAAAAATCAACAAGCACAACTTTTCCTCTAAGATCTGAGAGTTTTATTGGTACTGTGTTAATATACCCACTAATTTTAGCAAGTTCTGGTGCCCTTTTGAATTGAGATTTGTCAATTGAGAATTGAACGTTCTTGATCTGACCATTTGTTGTTGTTGTACCGTTTTCTTTGCCTTCTTGTGCTACTTGTATCGCAGAAAAAGGTTTTGGTGTTCCTACTTCTCCTTGTGCTAATACTGATTTATTAAGATCAGAGCTGTTAAAATACATAGCAAAGCCTGCAATTAGAAATACTACGGCAATTAACAGTGACAGCTCAGCAAGATTATCTTTATTCATTTTAAATTCCTCGCTCAAGGTTAATGACTAACGAAGCCTTAATATATTTGTCATTCTGTTTGATATGCATTATTCTTATGGATTAGTTTCTGCCTGTTATTAGCTGTTGGTAACGATGATGCCCTAATAGCTGCAGCTGTTGTTGTTGTTGTTGCTGTTATAACCCTATCTGTCAGTTCTGTCGTTAACTTATTGTAAAGCTTTTCAGACTCTTCTAATATCAAAGCAGTATAGCTATCATTAAATGATTGTTGTTGATGTTGTTGCTGTCGTCCTGTCATTAATAAAGGATAGTTAGATCCATAAGTAGTAGTAGTTTCAAAATACCATATCAATTATGAAAAGTTTGGGTTTAAGGGAGGTTTTGTACATATATATCTCAATGACGGTAACCTGAAGGAAATTATGGAGAAGGTATCTAAAATTAGATGTATCACTTCAATTGAAGCTCATATAGGAAATTCAGATATTCTTGCAGGATTGATGTATAATCATGGTGTCGAACTTCTAGACATCATTAAGAGCATCAAGAAAATGGAAGGCGTTGAAAGAATAGTATGGTCGGAACGTATACTCGAATATCCAATTAAGAATAATATATCCCTTTTGAAATTGTGCTTCTAATTGTAATTGTAATTGGACAATGATGGTTTACAAATTCCAATTCGGTGCAAAATCTAATTTGCAAATACTAATTTTTTTATGGATAAATATGTTTTTAAAGATAATAAATTTATTTAGTTATACAAAAATCAGAATCCACCTTAAAGGACTGATATCAACACTAAGCCCACAGGGTCCGATCCTTGAATTTTATCAAGCGTTACTTAAGAGATCATAAATATGAAATAATAATCCGAGTCTCAATGAAAGAAAATTTATCCTGTTCCTTTAGATATGAATTCTTCCCTAAGGAAATGCATTCAGCCTTGAAACATGTCCTTATCGTAATAACATGACATCACCATTGCTAAAAGGTCATAAGTAAAACTATAAAATTAATACAGATGAGATGAAATTCCGATTACAGGCAAATATAGCCTCCATCCGGTGGGATTCGGAACCTGGTAGTGTGCGGGTTCGACCACCATTTAGAGGACTATAACCATACAAGACTTGCATTATCGCAAGCGATTTCACGCTCAGCAATTTGTTAATATTGAATTAGTAACGCATTCATAATAAAAAAAGAAAGGAGTTTAGTTTGTTACATTAAAGCGTCGGCTCCTTGACTGCCAAAAATTGAAGTGACCGCTATCGAGAATCTCGTATGTACTCGTCGTGCCGCCGAAACCATGGCCCCGTTTCGTTCCGCCCATTCGGCGCCCGGTCGAGCCACTGATACATTCCCCAGAGCGCGTCGAGGCCGCGCGCGTAGGTGGAGTATGTGTGGTAGATGACGCCTTCGGAGAGTGCGAACGCGCTCATGCCCGGCGCCTCGCGAGTGTAGGTGGGGACGTCGGTGCCGGTCATGGCCGCGAAATCACCTGAAAAGTCGAGGCGCGCTCGAATTTGGTCTTGACGGCCCTTTGAGCCGCCCTCCGAGTCGGATGTCGTGCCGAGCGTGCTGTAGTTGTAGTCGATGCTGCCGGAGCGCTCGCTGTTCCTCGGTAAACGAGGTGTTGAAGTCGTAGTTGAAATCGCTATTCAGCGACGAGGCCCACGTGAACGTCCAGCCCATGCGGCGCTTGTAGGCCTGGAGCGTGGCGATTGGGGAACGTGAGACCGCGACCATCGCGACGTCGTGGTGCTCAAGGTGCACGGCGAAGCCGTTAAAGCCGTCTGCGATCGCAGAGCATGCCGGGCAGCCGCCTCTGTATTCGGGGCCGAACATGAAGTGATAGATGAGAAGCTTGCGAACGTCCTCTGAACAGATCGGCAAGAGACGCCATGCCCTCGTCGGTCTCAAAACGGTACTCCTTGTCAATTCGAACCCAAGGCAGCCTCTGCCGCCGCTGCGCCAGTTCGTCGCTACGCCGTGTCAGCGCCTTCTCTTCCTTGAGCAGCTCCAGCCGGGCCGCAAGCCACTCTTCACGTGTTCCAATCTTGTGGTCAGTCATTGTTTTTCTCCTTCTTGCCGCCAAAAAAGCAGTGTTCCATAAGCTATACTTCTAATCAATGCATGATCCTTTTCTCTTTTCACAATACCATGGAACAGGAACAAATTATATAAAGTGTATTTCTAGTACACAATATCGCATGCAGGTAACAGTTGTGTGATATCTCCTCAGGATATTGAATGTTACATTGATCTACTAGTTTCCCGTTCAGGCAAAATAGCTTTATCACAACTTCTGTACACCGGTGTTTGGTTAACCAAGGTATATGAATCCACCTACTTAGTGGGTCAATGGTTTGTGAACCATATTTGACATGATATGTAGTCCCAGAATATATCTCAGTTTTATAAATTAGTAAGTACCGACCATCAGTGTTATAGAGTCATATGGCATCATCTGATGAAACAAGAAGAATAGGAGAAGGAGGAGAAGAAAAGAAGAGACCCAGACAAATAATACTTGCTAATTGGGGAGATTGATTGTTGGCTTGGATTGTTGACTTTATCTTAGTTTCCATAGCTTTGACAGTATTATTTGCTGCAATAACAATACCGATTTGGTTCTTCCATTATGATGATGAGATGACAGCAGCAAGAGCATACCAAAATGTCCAACCTTTACATTACATCATATCAAGCCTTGCTTTCCTTGGCTATTGGACATACTTTGAATCTACTAGCGGCCAATCAATAGGCAAGAGACTCTTGAAGATAAAGACTATAGATGTATCTGGTGATAATAAAATTGATATCAAAAGAGCCGCAATAGAAAGCTTTGGTAAGTCTTTCTTGCTGCCAATAGATGTAATCTTAGGATTGATATTTACTAATAACAAAAGACAGAGAATATTTAACAAAATAAGCAACACTATTGTGATTAAATTAAAGAAGAATACAGAATCAAGACCGGAAGATAATATCATCTATACAAAAGACTAGATGACTTATTAGCCTTAATGTATACCTGTTAGACAGTCAGTAGTGAAACTAATTCGACACACATTGTTTAGGACCAAAGATGGCGCTTGTATTGTTCATCTAATGTTTCTTTAATAAACACAGGGCATAACATGAGCTAGATTTAGCGATGAGGCAAGATGGGAGGAGAAAAGAAAGCTGAATATGATAAATTTTGGGGAGGACAGAAGGTTAAAGAAGATAGATTTAAGATAGTAGATGAAACACAACTCGAACAGAAAATCAAAGAGAAACTACCACAAGCATTGTTCTTTCTTATATTATGTTGGTTTATAAAGAGATTGATTGATTTAAAAATTCTGGTATTCATTAGGCTTTATGTAATTTGCTGTTCATTCGATTACTCTTGATCTTTTATAAATTTCTTGTTGATTATTATGCCTTCATTCTTCTCATCATTATTATGGATTAGTTTCTGTTGTTATTATATGATGGTAACGATAATGATGATTATCTAATAGTTGCAGTTGCTGTTATAACTCTATTTGTAAATTCTGTTATTAACTTATTGCAAAGCTTTTCAGCTTCTTCTAATATCAAAGCAGTATAACTATCATTAAATGATTGTTGTTGATGTTGTTGCTGTCGTCCTGACATTAATGAAATATAGTTAGATCCATAAGCAGTAGCGAAAGTAGTTTCACTTGAAGTACTATACGGCTCTGTTTACTTAAGCAATCACTTTCTTATTATAATAGTCAACAAATAGATTGAACCAATTTCTGACATGTTCTAACATGCACTTTTCTTTTCCACAAGGAAAGTAGTCATCAAAAGATTCGGTTCTATCCTTAATGTATTGGATTGTTCTTTCTATGATGACACTTCTCTCATATAATGAGTGAATGTGATGTTCTATATTCAAAAATCTACAAGCTTGTGGGTACCATGTCCCCCCACCATCTGTTGAAAGTGGATGTTTTCCATATTCTATAACCAAAGCTTTAAGAAATCTTTCGGCAACAAGAAGCATTGTTCTTTCAAAAGAAATACGAATACCAAGAATTACTTTGGCTAAGGGTTCAATGGCAACCCAAACCCAAACATATTGACTGCCTACTTTAAGTAAAGTTTCATCTACGATAAATTCCTGTACTTTTTTTCTTTTCCTTTGCAATATTTTCTTTGGTCTATAATAATGTTGAATCCATTTCCATACTGAAACATGATTCCTTTTAACAAATGGCAATAAATGTTCTGACGTTTTTCTAAGCGAAAGACCAGAAAAGTACAAGTATAATGCATAGTAAATATATTTTGAAGGTGTTCTGCTTCTTTTAGATTTGACCATCTAAAGAAGTAGGATATCTTTAGCTATAGATTTATCGTTAAGTGAACAGAGCCTACTATACGATATAAAATTATATAATTTAGAGTTCATTCTTAATGATTCAATTACTGATGCAAGAGCGAATTGTAAGAGTAATTTACTGTTCGTTAAAACACTTTTCACAGTTTCTTCAGCTGCCTGTTTTATTTTAAGATATTCTTCATTATTGTTCTTAAATCCTGTTACAATAGCCTCGAGTCTTGCCTTTTCATTCTGTAGATTTCCTATCTCTCTTCCTTCTCTTATACAAGATATACGATAAGAGGTTAAGGCTTTGCTTTTCATTTCTATTTGATTATTGAAGTATGACAGAGCTATGTGTGATTGCCGTTTATTGAATTCTAGCGTATTTAATTCTCTCTTGAGTCTTTCATATCTACATCGAATATCTGGTAGGTTAGTATTTGCAATTTCAAGAAGGTTAACTACTTGTTGTACATTCATACCTGCAGCTTTAGATAATCTATATAATTTTAGAAAAGGATCAATATCACCTTTAGTCTCTTCATAAATCAAAATAAGATTATGTAGTCGTTTTAGCTTCCAATACTCTTTGTAAAATTTTGTTGCCTCTGACTCTCTTAGATTTAGTGCAATTGCTACTTCTAAAGGAGTCTTTCTATCAGAAAAGAGTTTGTAGGCTTGAGCGGATAGAGATAGCTGTTGTTGTTCCTGTTCTTGATATTGCTCAGCTTTATCATTATCTTGTTGTTCTTTCGATGCTTCTGTTCTCTCTTCAATTGCCTTATTCAAAATAACTCCTATATCACGTGGAGATATTCTTGCCTCCTTAGATATTTCGCGATAAGTCTTGCCCTGATTATAGTAAAGTTCTATTACAAGTCTTTCTCTTTCCTGTCTTGTTAATATCGTCATATATTTTGTATCTTCAGAAGTATATAGCATAATAGAAGCTTAAAGCTGTTACCTCTTGTTATCATTTGATATCAGTTTTGTTATCATTGCTATCGTTTCATTACCTCTGTTATCATCTGTTTTCAACTGTTACCAATGCACGGTATTTGAATTCAGAGTATAAAATAATGACGCTTTCATGTATATACTAAATATTATGATTAATTTCTCTTCAAATTAGTTCTCAAGATAATATGCATTGTTTGTTTCTTCTCACACACATTGTTTTGTATTATCAAAGTGTTAGATCTTACATGCTAATCTCATTCAATCCATAAAGAATTTATAAGTTGATTTGAAATTAAATAAAAATATCACTATTAGGATTGTGATCGCATTTGTTCTAATACCTCTAACATTTGTTCTGATGCATAAGCCCAATTATGACACTTAAAACTCCGAAGATCTGTTATAGGTTCATGGCATTGATGACAGTACAGATCAGCAATTGCTCTTGGAGCTTCCGTATTGACAAACTTTCTATCTCCAAGTATCACTTTGGCAACCATTTCCTTATTGTGTGCCTTTGATAACCCAGATGACACGATATCTAACCAATTAATTTCACGCCCGCACTTTGAACAGTTTTTTGTATCTCCGCTAACCCATAGTGGTGCACCTATAGTATTTGGTTTCATTCCTAAAATTCTCTCTATATCTCTAACATCCTTATCGGAAGTTACCCATCTTTCCTTACCTGGCAGAGAAGCAGGAGAATCATAAACTAATCTAAATAATTCTTCATCAACTATACGTGTTGATGGAATTGATCTCTTATTTTCCGTCTCTTTTTCATTCATTAAATCTAAACTTCCTTCCTGTTATAAAAATAATTTGCATACTTCAGGGATTATTGCTACTTAACAGCCACAATACTCGAAAAATAGGGTGCCCAATGACTTTGTGTCCATCCAGATTTTTTCAATTCTTGTTTACGCTGAGTGTCAGTCATGAATATATTCACCTGTCATATATAGTTTGATTGAACCAATCTATTAGTGTACTTTTTGTTCTAATATCTTGGCTGCTGAATATCATAATGTATTTTGACTGACTTGAACCATCTATTGCCTGATCGTTCAAAAAACTTTATATCGACTGGGTTTGAATTTCAGTTCTCTTTCATTGCATGCATGTGTATTATCAACTTTATTCTATACTACTGGCTATAAAATTTAATTAAACTTTAGTTTGCATATTATCTATCTTATGCTTGTATCTTTCTATTGCCTCAGAAATCTTTTTCTTTGCAACTTCATTATTCTCCATGCCCACCACTTTCACATATTTTCCATGTTCTAGTTCTTTATAGTGTTCAAAGAAATATTTTATCTGGTTGCGCATATGTTCAGGAATATTTTCAACATCTATAAAAGTTGCAAAATTTTGATCTATTTTTGCAATAGGGACAGCAATAATTTTTGAATCCTGACCTTTTTCATCTTCAGTTAGTAATACTCCAATAGGATGAGTGCGGATAATTGACATTGGTACTAAAGGATCGTCTCCAAGTACCTAGTACATCTGTAGGATCTCCATCGTCTTCTTCAGTCTGAGGAATAAAACCGTAATTACCAGGATAAAACATTGTTGTTGACAATTTTCTATCTACAAAGATAGCCCCGCTTTCAGCATCTATCTCATACTTGATGTTGCCACCTTTTGGAATCTCTATTACTACATTAATGTCATGTGGAGGGTTTTTCCCTACTCGCAGTTTATTTACAGATATCAATTATTATCCAACAAATATGCAGTATTATATCTTAAAGTATATATTTAATATTTGTTAAGTACAATTCTAATATCCTTTTAAAGCTGGTTCGCTGCATCAGCAGTAGTGGTAGCTGTCATCTTACCTGTTGGCATTGTCATCTTTATTGTTGTTGAAGCTTGCATAATTTTTCCTCTGTTTCACCTTTGCAAATGTAGTTACAGTCTATACCTACTTCTCTACATGAGACAGTTAACATTATTTCTTTATCAAGACAAGATGTAATAAATTAATATGAGTAAATTTACTATAACACACCAAGTTCGTACTTACTGCAAAATTCTACGGGTTCGGTGGAAGCCGGAAGGTTATCTGTTCTTTTGAAGGATTCCTACTAATTCTCAATATCAGGATGAAATGTAGTTCATTAGAGTTCTTTCCAATAAATAGACCAAATTTATTTGCAAGAGCAGATCGATAGCAATATTGGTACATCATAGACAATAGATGCCAGGCTAATAAGAATACACTGCAAGTCAGAGGTTTTGTCTGACAACCATCCAAAAATAAGCTCAGTTCAATACTGTACTTCCCTCGTAATAAGAAATGGACCTGGTGAGACTTGAACCCACGACCTCAGGTCATCAACTTTTTAGGCTTTGCTCCTTATTATGTATCTAAAGGGCAGTGCTGTTAAAATAGATAGCGCATTTGGTTCTATCATGTACAGTTCTCATGCGATGCTGTGTTTCAGAACCATCAGTGAGAAAACGTAATCATCGGGCTTCTATTTTAAAGGATGTAGAGAGAGACACACAGATGACCAAAATCAGCAGCAATAATGATCTAATAAGACACAGACCGACCGGTGTAACAATATTGGGACTTCTTTTTGTAATAGCTGGAGCCTTTACCTTGCTTGGCGGGATAACAACACTTGAAACAGCACTTGAAACAGCACTTGCACAGGGAAGCGGGTCAATTTTAGCAGTATTAGGAGCATTATTGATACCTCTTGGTATTGAAATCCTGTGTATTGCATCGTTTGTTGTAGCATACGGTCTGTTTACGGGAAAAAGCTGGGCTTGGCTTGTTGCAGTTATGCTGTCTACCATAGGATTAGTTGTTAATGCCATCTCATTAGTTATCCCAAATATGGGTACAATAGCTGGTGCACTTGTTGGCATCGCCATCAATGCTATAGTATTGTATTACCTTTCTAGAAGAAATATCAGGGATTACTTTGGAAAAGTGGCGGCGCACTGTATACTCTAAAAGCAGAAACATCGTTCTTGTCACCGCCAAGCTCTCTTGGGAGTCTGATAAATTGCCACGTTCTGAATGCTTCCTTGTTTAGGACAGCATCATCGGTTTGTGGATATATGACCACCTCTGAGTGGTTTACCGGAAATGTCATGATATTTGCCTGGGTTCCATCAGGAAGCTCAGCTTTTGCTCTTTTAGCTACATTTGTCCGGGTATTTGGCAAAAACTTGCCAGTCAACAAAAGGCGCAAAAGTCATGACGATGCCAGCTGCAGCCATTAATTTTAGGAAGTCCCGTCCAGATACCCGAGGGCTGATATTAGTTGAACCTCCTCGACTCATTTCGATCACCTCTCCAGAAACATGCGTGCAGCGTACATGCGACAAGAAGAGGTCGGGGTACTGAAAATGTGAACTGTGGCCCGAATTGGGATAGATGATCAACTGCGCAGTGGTCTGAAGCCCGCACGAACCTCCTCTGAAAAGAGTTGCGGCTGTTCCCAGGCCGAAAGTGCCCGCCCTTGGCGACCTTGTTGTAATAGATGAGTTTAGGATACGCCCGCTCTGCCCAGCTTCGCGGGGTATAGTAGATCTCGTCAGGGAAGACGCTCACAGCAACCGGGATTGAGACATTTTTGACATCGAAATAGCTGCCCTTGTATTCCCAATAGAGACGAGCCGCAGAAATCGCCGTGTTAGTCAACCAGAAGAGTGTAATGTTGTCGAGGACGTCGTCTCGTGTAAGGCCTTCAGGGAGTCCGTCAAAGGCTCGTGCGATCAGCTCGTAACTCCGCAGGTCGTGGTCAAGGAAAAAGGCTGCGAGGCCGACGGGCGAATCTGCTATTCCGGTTAGCGATTGTGGGTGCGTCGCCATCATGATTCCGTAGCCTACATTCTTGTATGTGAAGGCCAGCAGGTCCCACGCGCGTCTTTCCTCGGCTGAGAGATCGGAGGGTGGCGAGCCGCCGGTCTGGATCGCCTTGTCAATGTCTGATGGAACCGAGCCAGGGAAGTTAGTGTGAATGCCGAGCAATTCCGGAGGTGCCTGTACACCCATCAGGTCCGTGATAACCCCACCCCAATCGCCTCCTTGCGCCACAAAGCGCGTGTATCCAAGGCGCTTCATGAGCTCTACCCACGCACGTGCTATGCGGGCGGGGTCCCAGCCGGTAGTGGTGGGCTTACCTGAAAACCCGTAGCCCGGCATTGAGGGAATCACGATATGGAAGGCGTCCGATGCGCTTGCGCCATGTGCCGTGGGATTGGTCAGGGGATCGATGATCTTCAGCTGTTCGATGATCGAGCCGGGCCATCCGTGCGTGACGATGAGCGGCAACGCATTCTCATGTTTCGAACGAACGTGGATGAAATGAATGTCCAGCCCATCGATCTCTGTAATGAACTGTGGCAGGGAGTTCAGTTTCGCTTCGACCTTGCGCCAATCGTGTTCTGTCGCCCAATAGCGCGCGAGTTTCTGAATCGTCGTGAGCTGCACACCTTGCCCCCATCCTGGTTCTGCAGCAGGAGCCAAGGGTGTTGGGTCCGTGACCGTTTCCCTTTCAGGCCACCTTGTCGCGTTTATGCGCCTGCGCAATTCGGTAAGTTCCGCTTCCGGAAAGTTCACATGAAAAGGACGAATATCTAAGTTGTTAGTTTTACTCATATCGTTACTTATAGTCTTGTTGTTATTTATAACCCCTTGCAAAACTGGTGGTACTGCTTCTTGTATTGCTGACGCTTCTCTAATAGTCTTAAGAACGTTCGATATACCAAAAGCACCCAGCCCAAGAAACAACGATCCTGCTCCCATAAGTTTCACAAATTGCCGCCTTGAAATTTGTTTATCTTTCAAACTGTCTTGATCATCAGACAATATTCGTAACACATTAATGCAAATATTAAAACTTTTAATGTACACACCAATAGAAATATCCATTATGCTTAACTATAACATAGCGATCTTCAACTTTTAATGATAAATATTCTTATTCTTTAGATGGGGAACGATTATACTCTGTTAATAGCAGCAATAAGAATAAAGAATACGACATCTAAGTAACATTTTTGATATCTTGTTTAAGGAGAGAAACTTTAATTATAATTTCAGGAATAACAATAAAATAATGATGTATTAGGTAATGAAAAATCTTTGGATTCATATCTGCTTGAACCCTAGATATAAATGGGTTCACACACTATTCGTTAATTATATATTGTTACCAGTATATAGTAACCTAATATGGCACTAAAGAGTTTGAACCTTGCATGTAAAGGGCATTTATTAACATTACAATTTTTAAGCACAATAGACGTTCAAAGTAATCGATCTATTAATATCGAAACTCGTTGTATACTGATTTATTCTTTTCGATTATTATAGAAAACGGTTTAGTGGGGGCTTGGTCGTTTGTGAACTATTATCTACACAATTTTTGAACCCAGCACGGATGAATCGACTGGCACATAAATCGAATACTTGTTCGCATTCAGAACAGCATTGACTTATAAATCTGCCCACTGTTAAAAGCATTTCATTTGACCGATCTAATAATCTCTGATTAAATAGTGTATATAATATATTATGTTATTCAATATATATTACAAACAAAACTCATGAAACCTATAGCGAAATTATACATGCTAATACTAATATTTTCAATTATTTTTGATATATTTGTTTCTCATATCCCTAAGGTTATGGCTGAAGATAATGATTGGTCAAGTGCTGGAAATCTTCTTAAACAAGAAAGAAACTACACAGGAGCAATAGTAGCATATAACAAAGCTCTTGAGATAGATCCCAAAGATAAACAAGCCTGGGTAGATAAAGGTGATGTATTAAACCTTCTGGAAAATTACACTGGAGCAATAGTAGCATATAACAAAGCTCTTGAGATAGATCCTAATTATACAAATGCATGGGATGGTAAAGGATGGGCATTAAATGAATTAGGTAATTATACACAAGCCATTACTTACTTGAACAAAGCTCTTGAGATAGATCCTAATTATAAATGGTCGCTGAGTAATAAGGGATGGGCATTAAATGAATTAGGTAATTATACACAAGCCATTACTTACTTGAACAAAGCTCTTGAGATAGATCCGAAACATATTGATGCTTTTATCTTCAAAGGACAATCATTATATGGTCTTGGTAATCAAACAGGAGCAAAATATTATTTTGATAAGGCTCTTGAGATAGATCCTAATAATGAATTAGCGAGGAGAATATACAACAACTTAATTAAGAAATAGATTAAAAGTTATATCCGTAATAATCTCATTTTTATTGAACTCTTGTTAATAGATATGTAGATATGTATTATTTCGTGTGTTAGTAATTAACCATTCGAGACTTAGGCTAGCGATTGTGAACTGTTACAACACCAATTCGCAGCCGAGGGATTGGCTTTCATTTATTGTTAAAACTCATTGATTAAAGCAGAATTTGTTGAATTTGGTAACGATGCAATTTTGCTTATAGTAATATTCAGTTTTAGTCGACAATTAAGTAATATCCCATCCAAGAGATTTACCGTATAATACTTATCAGAAGTAATTTGAACCCTTGTATATAATGGGCCCAAGGATGTGTGAAACATGTTTGACATGAATTTATTGCCCAGAATAGGCACTTTATTATCCTAACTCTCAGACGGTAATATTTTGATAAGGTATCATTCAATCGTTAACAACCTAAGAAATCAAATAGTATGGCTGAAAATTAAAGCGATATTGATCTTCTGATTAGTACCTTAATTTCTATTGCTCATTAACAAGTTCCGCAATAGATTCTCCAGTAGGTAGTGGCACATTCCTATCCACTTTAAACTTGAACAATTCGGGATATTTCATGTCTAATATAACATTCCTACCCACTTCTTTTATTTTGGACTTTGGAACATCAAATCTGTAATTGTATTCACCAAATATAACGATCTTGTCATCTGTTTCTCTCATTATATGTCCTACGTGATCTTCATTTTCTATTCTGACTCCTTTATTGAAGAGTGGTTTTGGATATTTTCGCTCATAGCTGGCAAGGTCTATATTTTTACCCTGACTCCATTGCTCTATTGGTATACCTGTAGGTAGTAAATCGTCATGGTCTACTTTATACTTCTTCACAATGGTTTGAAGATTAAGGCCAATTAGCACATTTCTACCGGTAAATTGAATTTCTGATTTTGGGATATCGTATCTATTTTTTCCTTCACCAAATATAACGATCTTGTCATCTGTTTCTCTCACCACATGTCCAATATCTGGAACATCTAATGCCATCACACCTTTGTTGAAGTATTTTCCTGATGTCATATAATCTTGATCTACATGCCTTATTACATTAACTCAACTCAGCAGTATGTTATACAAATCATAAACTATGTTATAATGATAAACAAATACTGTATGATAAAAATTGTTTCATAAATTAAATAGCAATTCTTTTGTTAAATTCAACATAATATAAGATTAACTATCTTGTGCATGTGGTAGGCTATAAATCCTGTTTCCATGTTTATTGTTGATATCATTATTTTGTACTTATTATTTTATTTAGTCTTTTTATCAGCGTTTCATTTTCAATTGGCTTTTGATTATAGCAATTGTTTTCTAATGCAGGAAATAGTTCTTTTGCAAACTTCTCATAATCCATTTCACCTGCTGTCAGAAAACATACTTTAACTTTATCATCTATCTTCTTTATTTGTCTATATAACTCAAATCCATTCATTTCTGGCATTTTAATATCAAGAATTAAGAGATCATACATACCTGCTTCTTCTTTATAATTCTCCAATGCCGACAAAGGATCAGTAAATGAATCGACTTTGAATCCATTTTCTTCTAAAGTTATCTTTAACGTTAAATTAAGATCAGGTTCATCGTCTACTAATAAGACTCTCTTGTTCATTATTGATCGATCACCTTTACATTTTGTTGTCTATTGATAGTTGGTAGAGTAAAGTAAAAGGTAGCAGTTTTTTCTCTATCAGTATTATTGTTATTATTTTCAGCCCATGCATTTGCATCATGAGCTTCTACAATATTTTTAGCAATAAACAATCCCAATCCATTACCTTCAAAAGACTTTGAAGCAAACTTTGAGAATAGTTGTGGCAATATTTCAGTGTCTATAGCAGTACCTGTATCTTTTATTTTAACAATAACTTGAGTATCATGAATTGACATACTTCAATCTACTTCTATAAATATATCTTCTTCAGATTGGAATAATATGCTATTGCTAAAATTGAACTTTGTTCTTTGTTTGTCATCATGATTATAAAGTCTGAAGTTACTTAACTACTTAGGTAAAGCCGGCTTATGATATGTTGACATAGCTGTCTATAATATACATGTCTATCTTTTATCATAGATTGATTATTGTTATTATTTTGACATTAGGATTATTTTATGTAGTGTATATCTTGTATCATAGTAGTGGTGCGAAGATATCTATCATCAAAGAAAATAGCTCTCTTTTTCTTCTCCTCTCTTCCAATCTATGAAATTTCACTCCAAATATGTACCATACTGTAGTTGAAGCAAATACAAAAGCTGCCACAGAAAGTACTATAAACGAATTCATGGAGAGAGAGAGTGTGTGTGTGCCGCTAATCAATCCTACAATTAGACAATAATCCAGTACTTACCTAGGTGTGACCATGTTATTCTTGTCTATTTCTTCATCATTTCTTTCTACGATCGGTTCTAATGCTTCTTGTACTCTTTCTATCAATATACCAGTCACGTACTATCCAGCCGATAGCTACTACTACTATTATGATACCAGCCCAGAATAACAAGTTGCTTATACCAAGTACAAGTGCTGCAGTAGGATCTAATGGATACTGCGAAGCACATTCTTCGAAATGGCCTTCTGCATCTAGCCCTGTAAATGTTTGATTTGGGTCCTTCTCTCTCATGCATTGAATTATCTTGATGCTTGTTGGTGTGGTTATTGTTGCAGCCCATGCACCTAGTCCTAAAGATACTCCGGCTATGGATATACCTATGATTAAGAGTAGTTTTGGTTTTGTTATAGTCGTTCTTCCTTATTCCTCTCCTTAGTTATATTAGTCATTTAGAATATCTGGAAATATTACTATTAGTATTCTCAAATACCATTTAACGACAGCCTGCTAACCCTCTTCATCTCCGCCGCCATCATCCTCCTCCATTGCCACCACCACCATCATCATCATCAAAGCTTCCATCTTCATCAGCTTCACCCTCATCATCGTCATCATCATTACTGATGTTATCTTCTTCTTCTGATTCAACAACAACGTCATCATCTTCTTCTTGCTCCTCATCCTCTTTGTCTATTGGTACTCCACCAGCATCATCATTGACTCCAGGTACTATTCTATATATTGCGCCTTGACCGATTGAAACAACATAGAGATACCCATCTGGACCAACTTCAAGATCTGTAATTCCGCCAAAACCTTCACCAAATATTGTTTCCTGCATTTCCACTGGAGTATCTGCAATTTTATCTGCAAGTGGCCCTTCAAGAATTAGATCTGTTCTATCTTCATTCAAGTCAAAATGGTATATCCATCCGTTATGGACATCTCCTACAAACATGTCATTTACATATTGCATTCCTAATTTATCGGAATTAAGAAATTTGGCTGCAGTAGGCCCTTCTGTATCCATCCATAAAAGTTCTGGATCACTGTACTTTCCTTTTCCTTCAAAATTAACTATATCCTCTTCTAGATTAAATCCATCATCAGTATTAGAAGCCATACCTTGTATCTCTTGCCATCCACTGTTAAATCCAGGTTCTACCAAATTAATCTCATCTGAATTGCCTGGACCGTTCTCAGTATCCCATATATTCCCAGTTACAGGATCAAAATCAAATCCAAAGCTGTTTCGTATTCCATATGCATAGTATAGGTTAAGTGGATGAGTATTACCAAGAACGCTAATATCACTACCACTACCATCACCATCACCACCTACAGGTTGACCATCCTGAGTAATCCTAAGTATTCCACTTCTTCCATCAGGTTCTACTCCATCAACATAATTCTGAGCTTTAGTTTCCCCGGTCCCTCCCATATGGGATCCATCTACATCTCCAATAGGAACATAGAGGTTATTATCAGGTCCAATCATAATAGCACCACCATTATGACGGGGACCAGGTATAGCTGGAAGGTCTAGAAGAAGTACAGGATTTATTAATTTATTATTTACTAATTCATATCTATAAAGTCGGTTGCCTAGCGGAGCTTTTCCTTCAGTAATATCCTCGCTATCTGTTAGTTCTGCTTCAGTGTAATATAAGAAAACATATGTTCTTAAGCCAGTGCCAGCCACCACCACTAACACTATCACTATGTGATGATACAGCAATTCCACACATACATCTTTCAACAGAAGTCGCAACGTTAACATCGAGCAGTGGTTCTGGCAGCATCTTACCATTAACTATTCTCTGAACTGTCCCCTTGTCCTTCTCCAAAACTAGTATATCATTATCACCCAGAAAAGCCATAGTAGTAGGTAGATCCAATCCTCTTGCAACTTCTTCTACTTTTAATGCAGGATCACCAATAATAGACGGTATTCCGTCATCAGTTGAATAACTGAGTACCGGTTCATATGATGCATTAGCAGAAGAAGTAGATAGATAATGATGATAATAATCAATAGGTATAAAACTTAAAACCAAAATTGAAAGTAAAATTATTCTTCTGAGCATATTAATAGAATCATCATCATTCAATCTTGTATTTACCTGATAATTAACTAAATTATAGAAGATGAGATAATAATGATGATATATATAAAATGCTGATAAGATTTCTGACAATTGAAGACTATGTTAATAGCAAAAAGTAACAGAGATAGTTAAGTTAGATCTTAAAATATTTAGTCTTCTTTACAGGACGGGTTTATGATTATAGTTGATTGTCAGCAGGTGAGGGGCTATGTGTAAACATTACAACCAATATTAGGCGTGTAGAGTACATCGCATAGATCCAGTCAACAAGTCATAGTTGATGAACTTACAATATCTGATATACTTCCATAGATAATGCAGCTAGTAACTGTCGTGCGGCCACAAAATTATGTTATTCTCCGCCACCATCGCCGCCATCACCATCGTCTCCTGCATCTCCGCTATCCATATACCTTATGCTTGTTAGATAGTGCAACTATAACAGGATCTAAATATTTCAGGTAAAGCGATCCTAAGCAGAAATAAATTAAATTTAAGCCAAGTATTGTATGACAACAACAAAATCATGATCTTATCTCGTAAATTGGCGGGATCGTCGAGATAACCTTCTTATCTCAAGAGCACATATAACAGATCTCAGGAAATATAGTGGGAAATGTGGGAAATAAGTTAAAAATTATTGGTTTTGCAGGGAGTTTAAGAAAAGGTTCGTATAACAGATCTCTTTTGCGCTCTGCTGGCCAACTCCTACCCCAAGATACCATTCTCGAAATATTTGACCTTTCAGACATCCCACCATTTAATCAGGATCTTGAGGCCAATATGCCTGCAAAAGTAAACGAATTCAAATCAAAAATAAGAGAATCAGATGCTCTTTTGATTGCTACCCCAGAATACAACTACTCAGTACCTGGAGTATTAAAGAATGCCATTGATTATGCGTCAAGGCCATACGGCGACAATCCCTTTGATGACAAACCCGTTGCTATTATGAGTGCCTCTGTTGGGATGCTGGGAGGTGCAAGAGCTCAGTATCATCTTCGTCAAATGTTTGTATTTTTGAATATGCACCCAATCAATGCTCCGGAGGTCATAGTAACATCTGCAAGTAACAAATTTGATGCAGAGGGTAATTTACTTGATGAGAATACAAAAAAATTTTTGACACAGTTGCTTCAGAATCTTTCGAACTGGACTAGAAGATTAAGGGGAGAAAAAGCATCTTCCATGTAGATGTTCATCTTGTTCTCTTTTCTATCATCTATGACTGTAAAATAATACAATTCTCGTGATGATCAGTCTTCTTAGAATTGAATGTGGTCTCTCCTTTGAGCTAGCAATAATGTTAGCAACAGTGATAAGGCAGGCAAGAATTGATATTATTTTTCTAATAAATATTAGTGTATCTCTGGCATAGAAGATAAAAGAGAAACCAATTAAAATCTGTTAAAATCTAGAATATAAAAAATAATGCTTTCCTTTCTTTATGCCTACACTTTGCAGCAAACACTTAATTCACTATGAAGGTCTGAATCACACCTTTTTATTAGTACATAATCCTCTTCTGTTGATTTAATTTCGTCAATTCTTTGTGCTTCCATGTTCCTCTTACACAGACAGGGATCCTTGCTAATCTTGTATTTGGCACAATATTGTGTATATTAATTAATTAGTTACAAAGATGATTTCACGGACCGGTAGGGTGCAGATGTAATGGATATAATCCTCCTTTCGTCAACAGTTAACAGATTATATTATTGAAATCAAATTATTTGTTCCATGGAGAATATGATAGAAAATAGAATGCAGGATGAATGGATAGGCCCAGTACCTTTTCTGGCTTGATCTTTAAGATAATTCGCTTATGATTTGGTTTTCGATAGTAGTATCTTCCAATTCCCAGGTATTTTTTGGCAAGTCTCTTTAAATGCTCATCTGCTCCTTCAGTCGTCTGCTCAATTACTCTTCCTTTTATTGACGCCATATTGAATGGATTGGTTTGCTCTACAATAGATAGAGCGATCCTCTTATCCTTTGTTATATGCCTATTTTTCGCTGAAGATTCGAAAGTATTTATAAATATTAAATCATCTACCATTTCTGCCCATACTGGAGTAACATGAGGGGAACTGTCATTTGATAGTGTTGCTAAAAAAGCTAAATTTCTACCTTGAAAAAGAAGTTGCAATTCTTCTTTACTTAATTTTGTTGTACCTACAGATTCATCATCTGCCTTGAAAGGAGTTTCGTTGTCTGTAGGTGGGGGAACATCAACTATTTCCGTTGAAGTAGTTATTTCCCTTTTGTTGATATCATCTTTTTGCATCAGACAATAAAATAACAGACCTTGTATTAATCGTTATTTTGAAAGAAGCGATACTATAATAAACAATTTACCTCCAAAGCATCGTACTTCCAGTCATATACATAGAAAAAGAACAGGATTTAAGACACTATACATCTATAACTATTTTTAGTATTATCTCTTCTTTTAGTTGAACATCGAAGAACGTTGTATCTGTACCTAGGAAGTTGGCAAAGGCTATAATTGCTTTTAGGTTGTTGTTCTGGTGACGTTCCGAGGCTCAGTTGGATTTCATGTATTGACAAAACTCATTGTTTAGAGCAGAATTTGTTGGGTTAGATAACGATGCAATTTTACTTATAGTAGTAGTGAGTTTACTAGGCAATTACACTAATCCCTCTTTCAAGAGATTTACGGTATAATACCTACCTCAAGTATTTGAACGCATGTATATAATGGGCCCAAGGGTATGTCAATCATATTTGACACAATAACTAGGCCCAGAAATACTTGCTATTAAATTAACAGATTCTTATCAATAATACTCTGACCCTTTATGAGATATAACTCTCCCTGTCTAATTGGTATTTTAATTCTTAAAAGTAATAATAAAAGAGGTATAGGTGATTGACTATATGAGTTTGTTTCCCAATGAAGATATTCTTACTAAAGAAATTGAATCATGGAAGAGTTTTGGAGATAGCTTGCCTTCAAAAGAAGATAGAGAATTATTCAATAATATGCTAAACGATTATTACAAGTGTGCTACTGCAATTAACGCAAAGGGCGAACCGTTTCCAACCGAACCGTTGATCATGGCCTTATTGCTTTCACAACATAAAATGATTGACTGGCTAACAAAACAAATTTCAAAGTATGAATCACTTGATAATAGTAATAATAATAAAGAAGTTAAGCGTTCCAAAGAAAGGGAACAAGAAGACTTAGATAGAGAAAATGTACACGATTACATAAGAAAGAATGAAAGAATTCATTATATTGATGATGATAACTATTAGTAAAGGAGATTGTGCATAGAGTCTGATGGATTCTCTATCGGCAAAATGGATGGAAGTTTCTTTGCAGATGTTTAAATTTCTCTATATACCGTTATGTGAATTAATTTGACATGATCTGTGGGATCAAGGTGTATCAAAATAATTTTGTCCTGAGGTTTCAAGAAAGTAATTCAGTCTCTTAAAGTGGTTCAGCTATTTGACAGACAAATAGATCAAGGCTTTGTAAGTGATAGTTTTAATCCAGCCATAAGAGCTCTGACGAAAATTATATCTGAGTTGTAGTAGTTAAGTGTACATATCCGCGTTTATGATTGATGAATAAATAAATAAATAGCTTTATTACATCTTTATAAATCGTCAATATAACTATGGAGAATAACTAAAACGACAATAGAAACCATTCTTACCAGAATTATCCCATTGCATCCCATGATCATTATAACTATATTTAGTTGAACGTGCAATTATTAAATCAGATTCAGGTACAGCAGAGAATGCCGGGTTAACTACACGTGATTCCTTACCAGGGTCTATACCTGTAACTCCTTCTATCTCCAGTTCTAGAGAATCTTTTATGTGTAGCCAACGACGTTTTCCATCTACACCAAACTCAATTGGAGACTGATTTTACACCCAAAATCTCTCCAATAAAATTAGAAAATGCGGCAAAGAATCCACCTGCTTGACCAGAATAGATCTTAGTAAGCGCATCAGATTGTTCTGCAGTTGCTGTTTGGTCAAGGTAAAGGGCACCTTTCCACTTTGGTCCAGTTGCCATATTACCTGGTGTATTAAATACTCCTACTACATTAAGCCCATCAAGATTAGTTTTATTATAATTTCCTCTCTGGATATGCCATGCAGTAGTTACATGACAATTGCCTTCAGTAGGATCTCCCATGAAAATACATGGACATATTAAACTGCAGTTACATCCCTCAAAGTAATCACCTTCAAGCTTCCATTGTTGTTGCTGCTGCATCTATGTTGTTAGTGATATTACTTAATAATAATACTTCCTATATCTTAGTCTCATAAATCAGCTCAATAGGTGTCTAAGAGTAGCACGTCTAAAATGCGTAAATCCAGCAGCTTTTATCATAATCATAAATTTCTGACTCCAATCTAGAATTAAGTATAGTTATTCTAAAGACATGCTGATGAATCTGAATAAGATTTAGTCGTAACGGTAGTAGTAGTAGTAGTAAATGATGACATGATGACATCAATTGTAAATACTCTATCTTTAATGTAACATTTTATGAAAAGTTTCTAGGATTTATCAAAGGAGGATAGGTTGATGATAGTGAGTTTAATATCCAAACAAAACTTACAGACAGTGAAAGTAATGAAAGTAGTGAAGGCATTATAGATAATATCTTCCTCAATAGACTAAATGATGATGCTATAATAGTAGCGTAATGAATAATGTAGAGATAAACAATATTATAGAAATGACAGTAGATCTTCGCTACATTACAATAATTCTGAAATTGAAATAGTATTGGAAGTGCCTTATCTTATGTAGAGCCTTCATTGCCTTCATGCCTTCACCATCGTCAGACTTTGAAGAATTCAAGACAATCTATTGCCTAGGAAACAGACAGAGGGAGGTAGGCCTGTAGGAATTGAAAGCAGAGAAATAGGATTAACGGATATATGCAAGTCTAATCTCTCGCAGCGCACGCCCTTTAAAGCAATGTGATACTATAGCTGAGGAAAATATGCTATAAGATAGTTGAGAAAACCTTTCGTATATGGTGCATCAATTATTCATATGGGAAAAGTCCCAAAACAAACTGTAATAGTAATGACAGCAGCAGTTACTATCGTTTTGTTGCTGTCGAAACTAGCAATGGTCATACCTCAAGCAGCATATGCACAGCAGGACGAAAGAAATCCATCTTTATCCGCAGTTGATAATTGTTCATCTGATCAACTCCCTACAAGTATAGACGGAACAATAAGATGTATGAACCCAGGAGAATGTTACTCTTCAGAGTTTGAGTTTGACGGAGAGAGAGTGAAACATTGTAACTTTATGATGAGTAGTAACTAATAGATCATCTAAATGAGATAAATTATATCATAACAGCGTATTATAGTAATTACAGTAATATGGCGTCTTGTATACTTCTTGGTACTTTATACATCAGCTCTCCTGTTTCTTGATAATTATTATTCATCTTTAGAGATTACATAGCATCCCAAGGCTTGTCATACGATTTTCATCTTTCAACATAGATAATAATTATTTCCTAGTCAGGATTTATTCTAAATCCGATATATTTCTTCAAAGTTGAGACCATGTTCACTATCCTATTCAAAATCTTCAAGATCCCAATAGATAGTTGGGTCTTCTGGAGGTGTTGTTGTTGTTATTGCAGCTGTATTATTATTATCATTACCACCTCTAGTCATAGAAGGGAAGGAAGGAGAGGAGGAAAAGTCACTGCTACCATTATTCTGTTGTACTTCTTCTTTATCTAATTCCTGCCTTTCAGAAGATTCTGTTACTCCGATTACATTTACACTATAACTTTTCGTTAAATTAGCAGTACCAACATTACTATCATCACCAACACATGATAGTTTTGAAGTTAGATTATTTGTTCCATTTGTAATAAGATGGTAATCATCAGTATATGTAAAAGTCCATGTAGAATAATCATCTAATCCCCCAGGACCTGTTGCTACAGCTTTTTGAAAAGGCTTTGTATTATTCCAATCAGCATAGACTGTACAATCAGTTGTAGCGTTATCTGTAGACGTTCCTGATATTATAAGTTCACCGACCGTTATTTGTTGACCTGTACTAGGCGATGTAATCTTTATACCTATTATTGGCGATGGCTGTTGTTGTTGCAGTTGTGCCTGTACTTGTAAAGAACTATAATAATCTGCAAGAGCAGAATAAAGAATGAGTGTTATTCCAAGAGTAAATAACACTATAAGTCCTTTTGTTAACTTGAAATAGATGAACCTTTTCATACCTTATACCAACTATCTATGACAATATTATTGCTACAATAATAGAGTTGGGAATAAAATTGGACCAATTAGTGTGTTTTATGCACAATGTCTCTTTTTATTATCTATTCTTTCTTACACTAACTAACGGCATCTTCAACCACAGTAGTATTCGTAAGTAAATCTAGTTTCATTCAATAACATTCTTTAGCAAATAATGATAATGATGCTGCTGTATCTTCTCTCTCTTCTATCTGACCTACACTTAACTGTCAATAACCTTCATAATATTAGTGGTATTTACAGGGGGTCACCATCTGCTGTTCTTACCTAAATAGCAATAAAATTTCTGGTAGTTAAAACTTACTTAACTTAAAGGTTCTCCATTATTTTAGAACCTTCTTCATATGGCAGCGCCTTTAGTGTTTTAGTTCTAATATTGCCTAGGCTTGCAGTAGCTAATGTGGTTTTCATTACTACTTCATCATTTGGAGCTTCGAGTATTATTACACCATCATATTTGCCCATTGTATAGTATGCATCTACTATCTTTCCACCAGCCTTTTCCAAATCTTTCTTAAAAGACTCATACCGCTGTGGCGAATCTTTAGCATTTCGTATTCCTTGGTCTGTCCAATTCCATAACATAATATAACTAGCCAATGCAAATTCAGACTCAAGTTATAGCTTATAAACATTTGTCACTATAGAATTAAGGGATAGCTAAGTAAAATAAGAATGATAAAAATATAATATTCTTCATGATCTCCTGGATAGATTATTAATTTAGCAGCAATGACTTCAAGTCCATTAGTCATGTGATCAACATCTTTCCATCTTAGATAATTCCAAGCCCCTACTCTAATTCCTGAAGATACCATAGTGTAAATTATTGGTTTTATACGTCTGTCTGGATATTCAATAGCTTCTGTATTCTTCTATGTTCGGAGCTCTGTCATCGGCCGTCCTTCTTTCCCTATGTAAGCCACATCTTATTTTCCTCTAACCTAGCGATAGATCGTTCATTTCACAAAATAATTTGGTTGCTTTATAATATTTGAAATGTAGTTTCTGAAATTTCGTTCCTTCTTACCCTTTCTATTTGAAAAGCTATGAACTCCATAAAAATGTCCTGAGCCCATTGGGGACTTTGCCGTGCCTTTATCATAAATTGTTTAGCCTTTTCTTCCTTTGTAGTACCGTCAAGTTTTAGGAAATCAAGGAATATCTTTAACCTGCAATGGCCACTTTCTTCTTGTTTCTGGAGTCTTTAGAGCATACAGAAACATAGTTATGGGGTCTTGTTGTTGTTCTTCTTCTTGGATAACGGACAACTATTTTCAAATAGTATAATGATAGGGCCTAAATAAAGAGACAAGATTGACGTGGGCCCAAGGGTCTCCGTGACGATATCGGTTCTATAATAGGATTCTAAATTACAATAGTAGAGTCAGAATTAAAACTTTCTCCTACTCTTTTATCGTAGGAGATAACTCATTGTAATATATGCTATTTATTCTACGGATTGCGTATAGTACTAAATATTTTGTTATACTGTTATCAAATCAAGCGTTAAATATAGCAAAAATATAAGAGTGGAAGCTTAATAATGAAGTTCAGCTAGCAATTAACTGCAATGATGCAATCAAAACTACTCTTAGTGTTATCAATTGTGTCTGCAGCGATACTGATGTCAGGAGTAATACAAACTAGTGCCATGGCATATCCACAACAAAAACAAGGATATTCTCATCATAACAAGATGATGATGCAGCCAGGATTGTATGCATTTGGAACTATCAGCAGTTTGCAAAATGATGAGAATGGTAATCCTACATGGATTGTTTCAGGTCTTTGGAAAGGAAGTTTATCTATGGATAATAAAACACAAGGTGGAGGAGACAATCAAAGCACCACTATCACTACTACTACTGCTACTGAAACAGGTGGTCTTCCAAATGCAACGTTATATTCCAAATTCAATATGGTAATGACAAATGGATCTGCTTTGCATGATCATGAGATCTATGACTTTAGACTGACGGATATGACAATGCCAAATAACTCTACAACAGTCTACAATGGAACTGCTACTATAACCATGAGAGAAGGACCAGTGCCTAATGTTCCAGTTAGCATAAGAACAATGGATAACAACGTCATAAGTATATGGGCTGACCCAACTAAGATTAATAATCACTTTGGAAACACACCAATATTTGGCATAATACAAAAACTGTTAACAGTAGAAAAGTAAACTGGCTTAGCTGCTCTAGAGTAACAATCACAAAAATAAAAATAAAAATAAACTTCACTCTTTTCTCTTCTTTTTGATATCGTAATAATGTTGACTCCTAGTGCAATCAAGCTTTTGAGAATCACATAAAAGTTCTATACACTGACAGTTTATTGACAGAGACACTATAACGCGTCTTCCAAATAAATGAGTAATAACATGGTATGCAGTGAGTACCAAAGTTAAAGAATGAACCCAGCGTCATCATCAACAGCATCACATATAATCATAACCTGCTCCAAGGTTGCAGATATAGTAGTTTTTGCTTTACTTGTTATCTTCTTTTTTGGCTTCCTAGCATTTGATTATGAATTGTTGGGATTGCATAAACCAATTATTGTAACAATTCCAAATGAAACAGAGCAATACTTTGAGGCAATACCTTGGATCTTATTTGGGGTACTTGTATTTGATATTTATTTAAAATATATAATCGTGGGAAGAGATTTGAAGCTTCTTTTCAAGTACCATTGGCTTGACATATCTATGACAGCCTTAATTCCAGTTCTACTACCTCTAAAGTTCATAAAAGTAACTTTAAAATTGTTTAAGGCAGTCAAGGCTACTAAGTTCGGATATAAAGTATTTCAGAAAGTCAAGAAGATACTTTCACAGTTCTCTATCTTTGGAAGGAAGATAGACTAGTTAGTCAGCCGAAAATACTATATCGTGCAAAAAAATGAGAACTTTTTTATGACTTTCTCTTGATTGATAGTCATCATTATCCTTCTGATAATTAAAATCAAAACACCTTATACGATAGCCATTCCCATGGATATATTTTATTGGAATATATTTATCCAACAATCTAGATAGTGCTGTCTCTATATCAATTAATTGTAGTTAAAATTTTTGTCAAGTTATTTTTCTTATAGTTAGTGATGTCCTTCTAAAAAGATATTGTAGAAGACCTCAAGATTGCTGTCAAAGAATCGTTAATAATATACATTTGCCCTATACTATTCCAAGTTAAAATCAGCAATTATGACTCAATGTGAATACGTATACATAATAGATTTTGAAAATATAATATTAGATGGCCATCATCTATAACAATAAAAATGATAATCTTATCCTTCGTGAAGGTGTTAAGCTCCTACAGGATATGAAAATCCAAGATTATAATAACTGGAGAATGAAAGATATGAGCATAATACCAGATATTAATGGTCAGAATTTTTCGGGTAACGACCTTTCTGGAGTATATCTTAATGGTACTTCATGTATTGGGACCAATTTATCGTGCTGCAATTTAAGTAAGGCAAATTTTGTTCAAGCTGACCTCAGTATGGCCAATCTTGAAGGAGCAAATTTGAGTGATGCACTCTTAATGTGGTCTCAGATGAAGGAATGTAACCTTATTAATACAGATTTAAGCAGGACAAATTTCATGTATGCCAATCTTCAAGGTTCTAATCTAACCAATAGTAAAATGTCGAAAACAATTTTTGTACATGCAAATTTGAGAAATGCAAAACTCAATGGCATAGATGAAAGTGCAGCATATCTAAAATATGCTAGACTAGAAGGAATTGATGATGATGATGATTGCTATTTTATCTAAAAGTCTTACAAATAATTACAAAATATTCGTGATTATTCAATTATATCTATTATGTATTGTGATAACCATTCCTCTTTTCTAATCTATCTTTTTGAGCAGTAGGTTCTATCATTTGCACAGAACTTAATTTTGCATCGAATGTTACTCCAGTGTTTATCATACATCTATATTCATAAGCCATATCCTTTGAACTGAGTAACTACGAAAGGAGCTTTACTTTTGAAATTATAATAGCTTTTTCCCTACTAAAAAAAGAGGCTCTATTTGACTTTTTCTATCTGGCTATGCTACTTCTCCTATTCCCACAGTAGCATATATCTGACCTGATGGATCATTGTATGTATTTGTATTGGATATTCAAAGATGAGTATAATTGCTCTTAGACGTAATACAATTGATCTAGAAATTACATTTAGCTTCGTTTTAGTTTTTCTGTTGACGTAGTCTATATAACTATATTATAAAGATAGTAGTAATCATAGTAGTACTAAGAATGCTCCTCTTCCCTTTAGCATTGCCATCAGTATTTAGGGAAACCGCATTATCCTTTATCATTTTGGTTTCTCTATTGACACCACCAATTGGATATAATGATATCATTACTTATGCTCAAGAAGAAATAGAAGGTGTCAATGCTTCTATTGGAGATGAAGAAGAACCATTTATTAAAGATCCTAATCTAGGAGTAGAGTTAGTTTCTTCAGATGTACTTGAATTACCTACTTCTATGGCTTTTTTGGGTCCAGACGATATTTTGGTTTTAGAGAAAGAAAAAGGTACAGTACAGAGAATTATAAATGGTAAGTTATTACCAACTCCTGTCCTTACTGTTGATGTTGCAAGTCAAGTTGAAAGATGTATGTGTGGAATTGCTGTGTCAAAAAGTGATAGTGGGACTGTATATGTTTTCTTGTATTTTACTGAAGCAGATGGAAGTGGTAATAGTGAGCCTGTAGGTAATCGCCTATACAGATATGAATGGATAAACAATCAATTAGTAAATCCTATACTTCTACTAGACTTACCAGCAACACCTGGACCCCGTCACAATGGAGGTGTAGTTATGATAGGTCCAGATAATAACGTATATCTTGTGATAGGTGACGTTGATGGTCATCAGACCCAAGCTCAGAATCAAGAATCTGGAGGTGAACCTGATGGAACTAGTGGTATACTCAGAATTACTCAGGATGGTAAACCTGTGGGAAGTAGTATTCTTGGTAATTCTTATCCAGTTAACCTATACTATGCATATGGAATACGAAACAGTTTTGGATTTGATTTTGATCCTATAACTGGGAATATATGGGATACTGAGAATGGTCCAGGTTATGGAGATGAGATTAATTTGGTAGAACCGGGATTTAACAGTGGATGGTTAGAAATTACAGGTATGTCTTCTAACGCCGATGACTTTAGTCCAGAAGATGATTATTTAGTTGACTTTGATGGAAAAGGAGAATACAGTGATCCTGAATTTGAGTGGCGTGATACTCTTGGACCTACTGCGGTGAAGTTTCTCAATTCAGATAAATTGGGAGCAGAATATGCAAATGATATGTTTGTAGGAGATATAGTTAATGGAAGAATTTATCATTTTGAATTGAATCGAGATAGAAGAGATCTAATTCTGGATGGTTTACTAGCTGATAAAGTGGCAGCTACAGAGAGTGTAACTGAACTTGAACAGATAATATTTGGTGAAGGTTTTGGAGGAATTACAGATCTTGAAGTTGGTCCTGATGGATATCTTTATGTTGTTTCGCTTGGTCATGGAGCAATATATAGGATTCTTCCATCTACTAATGTAGTTTCAACACCAGATGTAGAAGCAGACGTAGAAGAAGAGGAAGAAGAGGAGGAGGAAATGAAGCAGTAGAAGAGGAAGAAGAGGAGGAGGAAGATAGTGACTAAGATTAAGAACAAAAAGAAGAATCTCTACTAGCAACAAATGAAGTAGAAAGACAAGAATATCTTTTTCTCTTAGATATACATATGCCTTGCAATGGGCTTTAGCTTAGGATGATTAGTTTCTTTGAAATGCCTTGTAGTATGCAATCGCTCAGACGAATCATAATATCAATCCAACATATCCACAAGTCAAATATAGTCAGCACATATGTCCTTGGATTATCTCTCATATTTTCTTCTGGATAACAGTATACCTTTCAGTTCTTCTGATAATGTCAACTATAGACTATTTTTTATACTACAAAAAATTGCTTATTGTAGATTGAATTTGTCTGATATGATTTTTCTGCAGACAGACTCTCCTTCGATGTCTTTTGGTTACCATACATTTAGTGCTATTGACTGTCTATTCTTAGTGTTTTTTCGACTGCAGAGTTGGATGTGACTTGCATAATCTCTATAGATGTTGAGCAGTAAGTTCTTGTATTTGTTGTTCTTTTATCTTGCAATCTTGTTCACAAGAGAATGCAGTCTTGTCTAAAATTGATATTTTATATTCTAAAGCCATTATATTATTTGCCAATCGTTGTAGCGTGCATTGCATCTTCTCCACCTGATCTTTGCCTGTCCATAGAGATTTTCCATATAAGGAAGTTTATGAATAGCAATCTCTACAACATTAACTAGCTCCTCAATACTCATACCTCTTTTCTCTATCAGTTCTTTGTATAATTTCCAAAGTGGCCATATTTTTCCATTTGTCTTTATGTATATGGCATTAAGCTTGTGCAATCCCCGTAGCTTCCAGTATTCTCTATAGTATTTAGTTGCCTCTGATTGTCTAATATTTAGTTCTATGGCTACTTGTAGTGGTGTATATCTCTTGAAAAATAGTTCATAGGCTTTACCAGATGTCTCTACTTGCTGTTGTTGATGTTCATATTTTCGTCGTCTAGCTTCTTCTTCCTTTATAATAGTAGAAATGTCGCGGATTGACATCCTTTCTATCTTTGCAATTTCACGCGTTGTCTTTCCCTGATTATAGTAAAGGTCGATAACGCGTCTTTTTCTTTCTTCGCTGATGGTCAATGTTATTTTTTGCCCTACACACTAAATGATCCATCTTTATAAAACTTTCATTTTATGATACCATTGATACCAATTTTTGCTGCCTGATTTCACCTGATTCCTTCTAAACAGGAAATCCTCATAAATACCTCAATTTGATCACTTTAATATTATATCGTAGAGAATCAAAAAAAGACTTCTATAATCTAATAACTTTAGATATAAATGTCATCTTTCATTATTCTATAAATGAGTACGAAGAAGAAGGCCAACCTTGTTATAGAGTTCCTTTTAACTGTAACAAAATCATCGATACTGGCGGAGCAAGTGGAGGAGGAGAACCATTCTTGACGTTGCAGAGTGTAGTGAAGGAAATTATGGTGAGCAAATACAAAAGTAACATAATCCTTTAATGTTTGTGTTAAAGTCTCAGACGGATTCTCAGATTGTAAGACTTGGACAAATTCGTCTTCAAACAAAGCAGGCCGGAGGAAGTAACCTTTAGCATTGACTAAATTTCTAATATATTTCTAATATCTTTGCTTCGCTGGCTTTCTGTTCTATCGATGGTCTTTCTCTTTATCAATACAAATATTGTTCCAATTCTGGTAGCTTCCTAATATTGCTTCATAGGCACAGATGCAATTATGGATCCATGGTCATATAATGAACAAGATACTAGAGATACAACCAACTTTGGTTATGTATACTCATAACAATAATCACAGGTAAAATATAAGTGGTTTAAAAATTCTGTTCAATTTATCAGCCATGACGTTTCTTTTATTTTCTTTCTAATGGTATATATAGGTATATTAATAGATTGCAATTAGGGCTATGAAAATTTTATTGTCATTTGCATAACAAGATCTTGCTTTAGATACGCTATTCTATATCTTCTAACCAGCATATTGAACCCGTATAGTTAGCGGGCTCAGAGGGTTGTGAAACAAATGGAAGATGAAGAAAAATATTAGAACAAGCACAAGAAGACCAATACTGATTTTTTATCTGCTACTAACGATAACGTCGCTCTGACTCTTTGATAGGATAATCATTTGCACTCATATCACGTATGCACATCAAAGCGCTATCATCAAACTCCCAATGCTCGTTACCATGGGTACGCATCCATTGAACCGGATTATGAGCATCTCTCCATTCATATTCAAAGCGCACAGAAATACGGTTTCCAGTGCAACACCAAAGCTCTTTCATCAGATGATAATCAAGCTCCTTAGCCCATTTTCGTCGTAGAAAATCAATTATAGCTTTCCTACCTGTGAAAAACTCCGTACGATTTCGCCATTTAGAATCAGGAGTGTATGCTTGAGCCACTAGTTCTGGATTGCAGGTATTCCAAGCATTTTCAGCAGCTCTAACTTTCAACTGAGATTTCTCCTCATCAAATGGAGGTTTGATATCAGTTGGTTTAATACTATTAGTCATATGACCTGTTTTGAAAGCTACGTTAGCCATATTATTATTCTATTGTATTTTTTACTAGTAACCTGTAAACTCCTCGACTTTTATTCTGTCTTTTGGAATCTTAAGATCATTTTGAATTATGTCTTGCATTGCTTTTATCATACCCGGAGGACCACATGTATAAAATATTGAATTCCTTATTTCATCATCTGTTAAATGTTTGGTTAACATAGCTTTATCTATTCGTCCTCTTTCTCCTGTCCATTGTTGCCTAGTAGGAGAAGAGGAGATGGTATCATGAACTCCTTGTTTTTCTTCTTCTTCCTCTGTAATGGTATAAACAATTTTCAAATTTCTGTTTATATTTACATATTCGTCAAATTCCTTTTTAAACAAGGTATTTTCCTGATTCCTATTTGAATCAAACATCATAATTTTTATAGGTAATTGCTTATCTGTAGCGTACTTTATCATGCTTCTAAATGGAGTCACACCAATACCGCCGGAAAGAAACACAGCAGGCTTTGAATAATCCTCATGTAAAACAAATTTTCCTTGAGGACCTCTTACTTTAACTATTGTGCCTTCTTCTAATGACGAAAATCTGTTTTTGTAAGACGTATCCCTAATTCTAGTAGTAATCATGACAAACTCTTCTGTTGGAGACGACGAGATTGTAAAATGTCTTATAGGACCTTTCGGATTATTATGAACCCCGCCTATATCAAAAAATGCATATTGACCTGCTGTATAGTCTAAGAAGGAACTTTGTTTATCATTGCTCTCTCTTCCTTGTTGCTGTTGGTTCTGTTTCTTGCTAAATCTAAATGACATTACATCGGTAGCTTCAAACTTTTGCTTCTCTAATAATGAAAGCTCATATTCGGAAGAAGGTCTAGAAGGTGGCTGTTGTTGTAGTTGTTTCGGTTGCTCTTTTTCTATAGCAGACGGATGTTTCTTAACTAGTATGCTATTGTTATCTACTTTTATCTCATAAGTGGGTTCTGACTCGGTCGCAGGAGGACTTGTCACCTGACCAGTTCTCACATCAAATTTAGATTGATGCCAAGGACATTCGACCTCATAGCCCTCCAATACACCATCAGCTAGAGGGCCACCTTCATGTGTACATACATTGCCAATTGCATAGTATTTTCCATCTACATTTGCAATACATACATCTTCACCGTCAATTTGAACTTCTTTCATTTGTGATATATGAATGTCTTTTGTTTCAGCAACTTTAACAAAATCATCATCGCTTTGACTACTCACTGCGTAAACACACCACCTACAATTTAAGGTCCAAACCCTATATGTCTTTGGCTGTAGAGCAAGATGGTGTTTACTTAATGGGAGAGTCGAAACCCTACATATGATTTTTCTATTTGCACATAAGATGACGATTATTCATTGTTGAGATGGATGTCATCTCTACCTATGGTCCTGTGTGATCGGAACTCGGTTTTTTGCAATTCTTTCAACGTATCTGCTATAAAATCTACTTCTATGAGTAATTAAATAAATCATCAAGAAGTAATTAAAACCATTTTATTAAGCAGAATTGCTATTATTCAGCTAGAGTAATGTATGTTATTCATATATATCAAAAAATAATAAGTGGCAGGTACAGGAGTTAGGATACCGAGTTACAATATTTCATCTCAACTAGCAGAAGGCATAATATTGTAACGAGTTTCCTTTCCTGTACCAATCCTTTGAATTTTGAGCAGTCTATGTCCTTCGCTTAGAAACGCATCTATCTGTTCTGATGTTCTCTTACTTACAGTCCAGTATTTTTCATACTCTGGATCCTTAGGGTCTTGTATGACGTATTGAAATCTCTGGACTTTCTTTCCATCAAATTCTTTCTCTACTGGCTGTATTTTCTCTGCATCAAATATCCATATTGACTTCTCACCAGGTTGTGGATTGAAGAATTTGCTATTTTTGTTTCTTAGCTCTGCATTGCGTTGAAGATTTTGTCTTGCTTTCTCACTTAATTCTTGTTGTTGCTGTTGGTTTTCACTTGCCATATTTTGTTCACTTGTTCCTTTGTTTTGGTTTGTTTTAGGCAAATTAGCATTACCCAACCACGCCATATTACGAGGAGGCTTTGCCATAATGTGGTCATATTATGAACAATCATTTTGATTATCCTCTGCACACATGCTGTCCCATAAAACATTTGTCTCCATTTTGATTATATGGACCCACAAGCAAAAGTATCAGAATGCCCTAAACGATGGATTGATGTAGGAGGAGGAGAAGTATGGATAATATCCCCGGTATAACCGGTATCCCCGGAACTATAATTTTGAGCACAATTTTGACTGTTTGCTGCCGGGATATGTCCGGTGATATTGAATTGATATCCCCGGTAATATCGCCGGGATTTTCAAGCTGAAGTTGTGCTTGATTGTGGTCTAAAGTTAAAATGTTGATAGTATCAAGATGTGTCGAAAGATGAATATATCAAAGTTGTCCATATAAATCTGCAGCTTTATCAAACAATAATTATAGATTCCTTGGTATTGTTGTTTTGTTTTCAAATCTACCACTTATTTGCTTCTCTATAGAAATAAGTTGGCGTCCTAATTCTTCTGCTGGACTCTTAATATTTTGATAGATCTGTTCAACTTTTTATATTCAACTTATGTCTGCAGTCTTTAATTTGTTTTAAGATCTTATTGGTCTTTCCCTTATGGGTAATCCTCTTGACTTCTTTTCATTTAAAGCACTAGAAATCACAGCAAAATTATTCAAGCTTACTATCAACCACCATAATTATGTAAACCGCTTAAATAACTAACCAAATGTAAATGCGTATGTCTGATACCCCTTTCCTTTTACATCCATTATGAGTGAATGGTTACCATATCCATCATGCATTGATAAGTTGTACAATCTCGCTCCATCTACTACGAATTTACCTCCTTCAGACAAGTCTTGTCCATATGATTCAGCTGACAATGGTTTTCCATCTTCAGAAATGGAGACTTCTCCTCCTCCTTTTCCTCCTGCAACTATGTTTACAGATTTTGCAGAGTAGGTTAAAGCAATACGACCGGTATCACTTTGCAATTCCATATTATCCGCATTGTTCTTCCATTTTCCATCAAGATAAATGATATTAGGTTTGATATCTGAGGAAGAAGAAGAAGGAAAAGAATATGTCACTGTTTGATTTGGTCTATGACCTTCAGGATTTCCAAGTGATGTCCTTGCAAGATGATATCCAAAATAGAGCTCTGGAGTCTTGATTTGTGAGAAGTCTACAGATTGAACACCTTTTGGTTTAGTTGTTGTTGTGATTGAATTATTTAAATTAAGAAGAGTAGCATCTTTGATACCCAATTGAACAGCACGTTCTTGAAGTAGAGATTGAATGACCTTCTCAGTTTCAGCATAACCTCCTTCACCAATATGATCGTACCTTATGTATCCTTCATTATCAACTAGATATACCCTAGGCCAGTATCTATTTTCATATGCATTCCAAGTTCCTCTCTCATTGTCCTGAACTATCGGATACTTTATTCCAAACTTTTTAGCTCCTTCCCATTACATTACCAATGTTCTTCTCAAATTCAAACTCAGGTGTATGGACACTAAATATAACTAGACCTTTATCTGCATATTTTTCATTCCATTCATTAAGATAAGGAAGAGTTCTTATCCAGTTAATACAACTGTATGTCCAAAAATCAACAAGCACAACTTTTCCTCTAAGATCTGAGAGTTTTATTGGTACTGTGTTAATATACCCACTAATTTTAGCAAGTTCTGGTGCCCTTTTGAATTGAGATTTGTCAATTGAGAATTGAACGTTCTTGATCTGACCATTTGTTGTTGTTGTACCGTTTTCTTTGCCTTCTTGTGCTACTTGTATCGCAGAAAAAGGTTTTGGTGTTCCTACTTCTCCTTGTGCTAATACTGATTTATTAAGATCAGAGCTGTTAAAATGCATAGCAAAGCCTGCAATTAGAAATACTACGGCAATTAACAGTGACAGCTCAGCAAGATTATCTTTATTCATTTTAAATTCCTCGCTCAAGGGTAAGACTAACGAAGCCTTAATATATTTGTCATTCTGTTTGATATGCATTATTCTTATGGATTAGTTTCTGCCTGTTATTAGCTGTTGGTAACGATGATGCCCTAATAGTGCACTGTTGGTAACGATGATGCCCTAATAGCTGTTGTTGTTGTTGTTGTTGTTGTTGCTGTTGCTGTTATAACCCTATCTGTCAGTTCTGTCGTTAACTTATTGTAAAGCTTTTCAGACTCTTCTAATATCAAAGCAGTATAGCTATCATTAAATGATTGTTGTTGATGTTGTTGCTGTCGTCCTGTCATTAATAAAGGATAGTTAAATCCATAAGTAGTAGTAGTTTCAAAATACCATATCAATTATGAAAAGTTTGGGTTTAAGGGAGGTTTTGTACATATATATATCTCAATAACGGTAACCTGAAGGAAATTATGGAGAAGGTATCTAAAATTAGATGTATCACTTCAATTGAAGCTCATATAGGAAATTCAGATATTCTTGCAGGATTGATGTATAATCATGGTGTCGAACTTTTAGACATCATTAAGAGCATCAAGAAAATGGAAGGCGTTGAAAGAATAGTATGGTCGGAACGTATACTCGAATATCCAATTAAGAATAGTATATCCCTTTTGAAATTGTGCTTCTAATTGTAGTTGTAATTGGACAATGATGGTTTACAAATTCCAATTCGGTGCAAAATCTAATTTGCAAATACTAATTTTTTTATGGATAAATATGTTTTTAAAGATAATAAATTTATTTAGTTATACAAAAATCAGAATCCACCTTAAAGGACTGATATCAACACTAAGCCCACAGGGTCCGATCCTTGAATTTTATCAAGCGTTACTTAAGAGATCATAAATATGAAATAATAATCCGAGTCTCAATGAAAGAAAATTTATCCTGTTCCTTTAGATATGAATTCTTCCCTAAGGAAATGCATTCAGCCTTGAAACATGTCCTTATCGTAATAACATGACATCACCATTGCTAAAAGGTCATAAGTAAAACTATAAAATTAATACAGATGAGATGAAATTCCGATTACAGGCAAATATAGCCTCCATCCGGTGGGATTCGGAACCTGGTAGTGTGCGGGTTCGACCACCATTTAGAGGACTATAACCATACAAGACTTGCATTATCGCAAGCGATTTCACGCTCAGCAATTTGTTAATATTGAATTAGTAACGCATTCATAATAAAAAAAGAAAGGAGTTTAGTTTGTTACATTAAAGCGTCGGCTCCTTGACTGCCAAAAATTGAAGTGACCGCTATCGAGAATCTCGTATATACTCGTCGTGCCGCCGAAACCACGGCCCCGTTTCGTTCCGCCCATTCGGCGCTCGGTCGAGCCACTGGTACATTCCCCAGAGCGCGTCGAGGCCGCGCGCGTAGGTGGAGTATGTGTGGTAGATGACGCCTTCGGAGAGTGCGAACGCGCTCATGCCCGGCGCCTCGCGAGTGTAGGTGGGGACGTCGGTGCCGGTCATGGCCGCGAAATCGCCTGAAAAGTCGAGGCGCGCTCGAATCCGGTCTTGACGGCCCTTTGAGCCGCCCTCCGAGTCGGATGTCGTGCCGAGCGTGCTGTAGTTGTAGTCGATGCTGCCCGGAGCGCTCCTGTTCCTCGGTAAACGAAGTGTTGAAGTCGTAGTTGAAATCGCTATTCAGCGACGAGGCCCACGTGAACGTCCAGCCCATGCGGCGCTTGTAGGCCTGGAGCGCGGCGATTGGGGAACGTGAGACCGCGACCATCGCGACGTCGTGGTGCTCAAGGTGCACGGCGAAGCCGTTAAAGCCGTCTGCGATCGCAGAGCATGCCGGGCAGCCGCCTCTGTATTCGGGGCCGAACATGAAGTGATAGATGAGAAGCTGCGAACGTCCTCTGAACAGATCGGCAAGAGACGCCATGCCCTCGTCGGTCTCAAAACGGTACTCCTTGTCAATTCGAACCCAAGGCAGCCTCTGCCGCCGCTGCGCCAGTTCGTCGCTACGCCGTGTCAGCGCCTTCTCTTCCTTGAGCAGCTCCAGCCGGGCCGCAAGCCACTCTTCACGTGTTCCAATCTTGTGGTCAGTCATTGTTTTTCTCCTTCTTGCCGCCAAAAAAGCAGTGTTCCATAAGCTATACTTCTAATCAATGCATGATCCTTTTCTCTTTTCACAATACCATGGAACAGGAACAAATTATATAAAGTGTATTTCTAGTACACAATATCGCATGCAGGTAACAGTTGTGTGATATCTCCTCAGGATATTGAATGTTACATTGATCTAATAGTTTCCCGTTCAGGCAAAATAGCTTTATCACAACTTCTGTACACCGGTGTTTGGTTAACCAAGGTATATGAATCCACTTACTTAGTGGGTCAATGGTTTGTGAACCATATTTGACATGATATGTAGTCCCGGAATATATCTCAGTTTTATAAATTAGTAAGTACCGACCATCAGTGTTATAGAGTCATATGTCATCATCTGATGAAACAAGAAGAATAGGAGGAGAAGGAGGAGGAGAAGAAAAGAAGAGACCCAGACAAATAATACTTGCAAATTGGGGAGATCGATTGTTGGCTTGGATTGTTGACTTTATCTTAGTTTCCATAGCTTTGGCAGTATTATTTGCTGCAATAACAATACCGATTTGGTTCTTCCATTATGATGATGAGATGACAGCAGCAAGAGCATACCAAAATGTCCAACCTTTACATTACATCATATCAAGCCTTGCTTTCCTTGGCTATTGGACATACTTTGAATCTACTAGCGGCCAATCAATAGGCAAGAGACTCTTGAAGATAAAGACTATAGATGTATCTGGTGATAATAAAATTGATATCAAAAGAGCCGCAATAGAAAGCTTTGGTAAGTCTTTCTTGCTGCCAATAGATGTAATCTTAGGATTGATATTTACTAATAACAAAAGACAGAGAATATTTAACAAAATAAGCAACACTATTGTGATTAAATTAAAGAAGAATACAGAATCAAGAACGGAAGATAATATCATCTATACAAAAGACTAGATGACTTATTAGCCTTAATGTATACCTGTTAGACAGTCAGTAGTGAAACTAATTCGACACACATTGTTTAGGACCAAAGATGGCGCTTGTATTGTTCATCTAATGTTTCTTTAATGAACACAGGGCATAACATGAGCTAGATTTAGCGATGAGGCAAGATGGGAGGAGAAAAGAAAGCTGAATATGATAAATTTTGGGGAGGACAGAAGGTTAAAGAAGATAGATTTAAGATAGTAGATGAAACACAACTCGAACAGAAAATCAAAGAGAAACTACCACAAGCATTGTTCTTTCTTATATTATGTTGGTTTATAAAGAGATTGATTGATTTAAAAATTCTGGTATTCATTGGCTTTATGTAATTTGCTGATCATTCGATTACTCTTGATCTTTTATAAATTTCTTGTTGATTATTATGCCTTCATTCTTCTCATCATTATTATGGATTAGTTTCTGTTGTTATTATATGATGGTAACGATAATGATGATTACCTAATAGTTGCAGTTGCTGTTATAACTCTATTTGTAAATTCTGTCATTAACTTATTGCAAAGCTTTTCAGCTTCTTCTAATATCAAAGCAGTATAACTATCATTAAACGATTGTTGATGCTGTTGTCGTCCTGACAACATTAACGAAGGATAGTCAGATCCATTGCTAATAGTATTATTATTTGAATTATCATGTATTATGAAGTTATATAACTCAGGATTCATTCTTAATGATTCAATCACTGAGAGAGTAGCGAATTTCAAGAGTAGTTTACTGTCTGTTAAAACACTTTTCAATTCTTCATAAGCTTCCTGCTTGATTTTAAGATATTCTTCATTATTGTTCTTAAAGTGAGTAACAATATTCTCTATCCTTGCCTTTTCATTCTGTAGATTTCCTATCTCTCTTCCTTCTCTTATACAAGATATACGATAAGAGGTTAAGGCTTTGCTTTTCATTTCTATTTAATTATTGAAGTATGACAGAGCTATGTGTGATTGCCGTTTATTGAATTCTAGCGTATTTAATTCTCTCTTGAGTCTTTCATATCTACATCGAATATCTGGTAGGTTACTATTTGCAATTTCAAGAAGGTTAACTACTTGTTGTACATTCATACCTGCAGCTTTAGATAATCTATATAATTTTAGAAATGGTTCAATATCACCTTTAGTCTCTTCATAAATCAAAGTAAGATTATGTAGTTGTTTTAGCTTCCAATACTCTTTATAGAGTTTAGTTGCCTCTGACTCTCTTAGATTTAATGCAATCGCTACTTCTAACGGAGTCTTTCTATCAGAAAAGAGTTTGTAGGCTTGAGCGGATAGAGATAGGTTGTTGTTCCTGTTCTTGATATTGGTCTCAGACTTTATCATTATCTTGTTGTTCTTTCGATGCTTCTGTTCTCTCTTCAATTGCCTTATTCAAAATAACTCCTATATCACGTGGAGATATTCTTGCCTCCTTAGATATTTCGCGATAAGTCTTGCCCTGATTATAGTAAAGTTCTATTACAAGTCTTTCTCTTTCCTGTCTTGTTAATATCGTCATATATTTTGTATCTTCAGAAGTATATAGCATAATAGAAGCTTAAAGCTGTTACCTCTTGTTATCATTTGATATCAGTTTTGTTATCATTGCTATCGTTTCATTACCTCTGTTATCATCTGTTTTCAACTGTTACCAATGCACGGTATTTGAGTTCAGATTATTAGTAATAAACCTGTCATGTATGTACTAAATATGGATGATGACTTTCTTATTTATTATTCTCTGAGTTAACTTGGAGAACATTGCAATGTTATCATTAGGAAAATATGCTAGACAAAACTTTATCTTGATGCAGTTTCAATTAACAGTTTATTATTTTAAATCCGCTAGCCTC
>CAVTCE010000037.1:0-96103 GCA_963733025.1 uncultured Nitrososphaeraceae archaeon
GGTGTTTGTTTGTTTGTTTGTTTGCTGACTTAGATAATTTAATATCAACATCAATGATTTATTAGAGCCTACTAGTGACGCACAACATCAATTAGTTATAATTATAATTTCTAGTTCTAACTTAATAATTTATCACCCTTAATGATGGTAGCATGTCAATATACACTATATTGATAGAATGATCTGGACTACTCTTTGTAAAATTGCTAATCTCTTTCAAATAAATTATTGGTACTAAAACATAACTCAGAATATACATAGGGAGGATCATCTAAAAGTAATATTGCAGATTTTATTTGCTAATAAAATACTGCATTTTCCCATAAATAGGTAAACGCACAAAATTTCTTTAGCCTTGGTTCCTGTATATTCTAAAAGTTTTGATATTTAATTAAGAAGAATGATTATACACTTCACTGATAAAGAATAACAGAATCCTCTTTGTAATATTATATTTAATAGATGCTAGAGACTGTAGCGCTTAATTCCTATTCGTCTTGATAATTTAACGAACTGCTCGCGCTGTCAGAGAGGAAATTTGGTCATTATTGTCTCAAGCGTCAAATATCGATTGAACACTCTAAACTTGATAGTTAGTTGCAATAATCAATTCTGCATACAATATAATAAAATAGAATAGCCAGACAGTCTCGTTAACATACACTATTAGCTCTTTAATATATATGGTACTAATTTATTAGAATGTGGTTGAGTTTGTCTTTCCTACGCAGGAAGAACTTAAACAAATAGGCAACAAGGAGAGATTGAATGTATTCAGGCGTTACTTTGCTGCAAGTCGTTATAACCGATTGATAATTCAACAAAACTTAATTCGAACTGTATTTGACAAATCACTTATTTCCAGAGTGGAGGA
The DNA here is from genome assembly GCA_963733025.1 of uncultured Nitrososphaeraceae archaeon. Taxonomy (GTDB): domain Archaea; phylum Thermoproteota; class Nitrososphaeria; order Nitrososphaerales; family Nitrososphaeraceae; genus JAJNBK01. The sequence continues at coordinate 875 of CAVTCE010000037.1, forward strand.
ACTAGAGAAAGCTTACAATAATGATTATTTTGATATGGTTAAAATTATAAGAAAATATGGATATTTAGACGAATTCTTGGTAGCTGTAAAGGAAGAAGACGAAGCACTACAAAAGATAATTGAAGCCTACGAGAAAAAAAGAAGTCAATCCCTCCAGTAGAGCTCGTTTGAATTCTAGTATTACATAATGGAATCGTTGATTATTGGTGTAACTGATTAATCGACTTAAAAGGTGTTATGGCCAAGGTTCGTATTTCTCATGCTAGTTCAAAGCATGGTATATATATATATATATATATATAGAAGAACTGGGCTTACAAGCCAAATAGAATATATATCTTGAAATCAAGGATGTGGTTATTGAATAATAAATTGTAGTTTATTAAATAAAATTGGGTATCAAACAAACAATGATACTGAGTATCCAATATCCTACTGAACTTCAAAAGACGTCGATAATAATAAGTAGTTAGTCATTTCATTAGACCAAAATATTTGAGATTATATTTTATAACATTTTGATTTAAAATATGATGTTTTTCTTTCTCTCTTTCTTGCGAGTTATTCTAGCCAATATAGATTTACCCATTCACAATCTGATCGGATATTATGTGAATCATAGTTCAATCCAGCGTATGCTTTAACAGCTCAGGTTCTATGTTTTCCAAACTTATCGTTACCTGAGATTGAGCAAGAGTTGGCATGATATTCTGTATGGTGTTGTAAAATGTTTCTCCTCTAGGGATTATAACTCCGTCTTTTGCATATTCCCTAGTCCAACCGAGACACAACATGTAGAGTCATCTCGAAGATATACTTCCACAATAATATGAAAACTCTATGGCCGGCATCAAACAGATCCTAAAGTTATCATAGGAAGTAGCGACCAAGGATTATAGACATGGCGGAGATTCTTCCAATAATAATAATCTACAACCAGATCAGAACTTTATCATCCCCATTAGACCACAGGACCAGACCTCAGGCGCTTGCCCTTGCCAATGATTACTGCAAGTACAAAAATGGCTTTGGTAACAAATGGAGTTGTTATAACTGATGCTATCAAGATTGTATATTATGGAGCAATTTAAATAAGGTATTATACAACAAAGATATTATAGTATTATGAATGAAAAGACATTGTTAATCCTTGGTTCTTTATCTTTGTTTGCGCTTATAATATCGACATGTTTTACTAATTTTGCCTTCGCACAGACATCGCCAATTATAGGTAACAATACTAGTAGTAGTACTAGCACATCTAGTTTGGATTCATCAAACCTTGTCAATAAGCTACAAAGAGTGTCTTCTCTCTCTAATATTTTAGGAATAAGCCTGGTTGATGGAATTAAAGTTAGTGGTGTCAATGTTGGAGATACTGATTTGTCGGTCATTCTAAAATATCAAACAGATGGAACTAATGTGATTGATACTGGGAATGTATCATTACCTCTAACGGTAATAGTTACAAAATTACCTGTCAGCAATCTTACACAACTATTATCCTTGTTCTTGCTCTTGTCCTTCTCCATTCATATATATATTATATAGCGATATAGCGTAATTTTTCCTATTATTATTGTCATCAGATTTACCTGACACAATAGAAAATTGGCTTATAAAGTATAGATTAAAATTATATAGCTACAGGATTCTAAAACAGATTTAAGAACTGTTGTGAATAAACATTCTAATTATCTCTTTCATTTTTGGAGTCATATTCTCTGATTTCATACCATGTTGTTTGATGGCGTGTTCTGTAATATTTCTTATAACTTCTTCTTCTGTCTCGGCTTTGACAACATGATTACAATCAAATCCTACATCTTTACATGATAATGTTAGCATGTATGTTCTTTGTTAATAGGTTGTGTATAAGAACACACAGTCGAAAACTCGTATGTTTGCTACAACTAAGTGAACTAGATATCTGTTGATGATCCTTATTAATAAGGAATATAGATACTGTGTGTACAACAACTATATTTACTATATACATATGGATCAGACATTATAAAGAATTGTTATCAAATTGTCGCGGTTGTATTCAAACCAAATTTAACTTGATGATTAGACCAATAGTAAATAAAGATTGATTGAAATTATCATCAATAATTTCTTCTTTTTGATTCTAAAATATTATATCTGGCTGATTTAAATAATAATTAAAAGATTATATGTCATAATTTTTTTGGTCTTCTTAACAGAATTGTAATATGGTGAACTAAAATGACATAAATTCCATCTCAGTAAACAATTAAAAAGGCTTATTCTATTCGAAAACTCTAACTATAGTAAAGTTCCAATTTGCTAAGAGTGATTATGCATAATATGACTATTATCATGTATGTTGTTAAAGATATTTTAGATTCTTACTAATTATATACTCTCGTAACTTATTCCTTTCTTGTCTATTTATTTGGATGACAAAAGAAATATCATGTTTTAAAAATAATTTCTAAATATAATGATAGACTACTTCTTGGAAAGATAGACAACAATTATTATGCTGCCATGACTTTTTAAGATGGAGATTTCCGATCTTGAAGTTCTGTAATCCAAAATTGCAGCAACTGCAGTACCTATAAAGCAACTGCAGTCAAATTTTAAAATTAAAAGAATAGGATCACGGATGAAATTATGGTTTGCTGTAAATGGTAATTAACAAAATTGGAGAATAATGACTATTATACTATCTATGACAAATACTTCTTGATTTTTTTGTCATTTCTAGAGAGAGATATATACATACATCTAATCTAAGATCAGAACATTCTCCTAAAGATTAATGACGATGACTGCATGACCCGTGCTTTTAATCGAATGTATTGATAGCTCGATTCCCCTGAAATACACTGCTTCTATTATAGGAAGACATAGAGCTTCTATTTCACCAGTTGTTACACTTAACACTTTCCACGTGTCTTTTCCACTTGTTTAACGGATTTTCCACTTGTTTTTCCACTCGATTACTTCTTTGGTGGAAAGGCCAGTAGTTATGTATAGATAGATGAAAGATTTAAATAGATAAATATACTAGAATAATAATGAAGAAAAATTATGCCAGTCGGACCAGAAATCCGTTTCAAGGTAACACCTGACGAGTATCGCTATTTAGAGGGCTTAGCCAAGTTTTATTATGATATTGGGGTTATTCCTAAGCCTAGTGTCCATTGCCTAGGAAAATTTGCTATAATAAAAGCATACAATGAGTGGCAAATCGTGCAAACGACAGCTTTACAAAGAAGAGACAGAAGAAGGAAGGTTATAGGGTCTATTATTGGTGATGAAAATAATAAATCAGGTTCATCTTCACCGTAATCACAAATAGCATTAAGTATTTTCAAAATAAATGTGGACATTATGCGACTATGTTTAGAGGTATGGGGTAAAGATTACAACAAAATTAAAGAGACCTGTCTCTTGGCTGAAAAGCTGGGTTATTATGGATTTTATTATGGCGAATCATTAGCAGATATTGACCTTGATTGCTGGACTGTATTATCTAGCTTATCCTCCATCACCAATCGAATAAAATTAGGTCCCGTTATAACATATCTCTTTCCTCAGTATAGAAACATCGCACTTCTAGCCAAACAAGCATTAACATTTCAAGAAATATCTGATGGAAGATTGGAATTTAGAACTGGTGCTGGAGCAACACTTCAATATGCTACTCAATGGTGGCATCCTTATGGCATAGAATATCCAAAAGAGAAAGACAGAGTTTCAATCCTTGAAGAAGGTTTGCAGGTTCTTCAAATGCTATGGCATAAATCTGAAGTTCATTTTAATGGAAACTTTTTCAGATTAAATGGTGCCATATTACAAAACACTGGCAAGTATATCCCTGTAACCATTGCAGCAAAAAGAAAGAAAATGATAAGCATAGCGGCCAGGTTTGCAGATATATGGGAAGCATCTTATCTGTCGCCAGAACAATTCCACAAATTAAACTCAGATTTTGATAACATCTCTAAGAAATTTAATAGAAGCGTAGCAAAGTCTATTGAGTTGGATGTAATTATTGCAGAATCTTCTGCTGATTTGAAATATAAAGAAAAACTATTTGCTATGGAAAGAGGGCCTAGTGTATACAATCAGATAGTAAGAAATGGATTAGTGGGCATACCAGAAATGATAGCGGAGAGAGTTAAGGAATATATCGATGCTGGTATAGGACAGTTTTTCCTTGCCTTTCAAGATCCTTTTGATTCCAAAGCTTTGGAGTTGTTCATGGATGCTGTAAAATGAAGGATGCTTAAACAAACTAATTAATCCTATATAATGAGTTCAACACCAATAGTAGAAAGGTCTTGTCACCGTTAATATCAATAGGGACATCAGGATACACATATTTTTGGAATGAAGCTAACCCTACTCCATTTAAATGGTACATGAACCAGGGTTTTAACTCAGTTGAAATCAATGCCAGTTTCTATCGTTTTCCTATCCAAAGTTGGGTAACGACTTGGCTAACAGCTCCTGAAGACTTCTCTTTTTCCATTAAGGTACATCGCTTCAATTACCCATTATACCAAACTAAAGAATAGATCACTAGAACTATGGAATCGATTCAGGCAAATTCTTGAATCTCTTGAAAAGAAGATTGATTTCTGGCTATTTCAGATGCCATCTAATTATAAATATAAGCAGGAAAACCTAGAAGCAATAAGAGCATTCTTTGAAAAAACTAATTTACGAAACAAGGTTGTTATAGAATTTAGAGACACATCGTGGTGGAAAGCTGTAAAAGAAATTGCAAATATAGGCATAGTTTTTTGTTCGGTTGACGCGCCAGGTCTTCCCCATAGCTTAATGTTCACAAACGGTGCAGTGTATCTTAGACTTCATGGTTCTAAAGAATGGTATAATTACATATACTCAGAGAAAGAGCTTGATAACATTCTATCAAGGATTAAAAAGCTGAAGGCAGATAAGAAGATGATATATCTTAATAATGATCATGGTATGCTGCAGAATGGACGATACTTATTAAAGCATGTGTAAAACCTTACTTGTTTTGAGCGCGATTTGTGTTTTCCCCTAGTCCTGTGTTAGCACTCAGATATGTCTTAGCATGTTCTAATGCATTTCTTTCATTTTCTGACAATGGGGTATTAGAAGTCATCTCTTTAAATTGCAGTGCATTAACTACAGCCTTCCCACCCCAATGGTTATTAAAATACACACGAAGAACCTTGGTTTCTTTTCTTATCTGTGAGACTTTTTCAACCCATGGTTTTAGTTCTTGTTCTGTATACAAATAATTATACCAATAATGTCCTTTTGTATTTCTTCCATGAAGTCTTACAAATGAATGATCTGCTGTAATAACTATATCAGACAGAAAATGAAGATTCTCTTTTGGTGGTGAATCTGTAATTACTGCTGCAATATTGTATTGCTTTAGCATTTCCCAAGGTCCTTCAGTTTTCCATGATGGATGCCTGAATTCAACAGCATAATCATAATTACCACTATTTGGCAATCGTGCAAGAAATACTTCTATATTTTTGAAATCATTAACTGTAAAACTCGGAGGAAGCTGGATCAATAGAGCACCTAATTTGTTTGACGTCTTTAATGGTGATATTTTGTCAAGGAATTCTTCAAAATCTGTCATAGCTCCTTTTCTGATATCTAATCTTTTTTCATGTGTAATTGTTTCCGGTACTTTGACTGAAAATTGAAAATTTTCTGGAGTCGCTCTGACCATTCCAATAAAGGTACCTTTCGTCATATTAGAATAGAATTTGTTATAGAAGGTAGAGTCCATCTCTACAGTATTGAAGAATTGTGAATAATATCGTAATCTTTTAGTATTCACATCAGGATAGAATACTTCTGTCCATCCTCCTTTGTCGGGAGTATCGGCATAACTCCATCCAGAACAGCCTAATAGAAATTCTCCTTCTAACGACATTTTAATATTTAATATTTTCTTAATCTCTTATATTACTATGATTGTATTGCTATAGTTGATAATCTCTCTGCCGATTGAAAATTAAATTCATAAACAATAATCCTGCTGAAAATGACTCAATTTTAAAAGAATTAGCATAGATGCAAGATACTCGAAAAAAGTAATATTTATTCTATAGTTAGGTTCTTGATATATATATATATATATATATATTGTTAGATATGTATGCTAGTTTTCCCAGTCCATTTGGTTCCAAGTATGGCGATGTAAGAAAGTATTATCCGAAACCTGATGTGGCCATTGAGGTCCCGCTTTGACAAATCCTGTCGGGAACTGCCTATATCAGATGGCGACCTAATCTTGAATATAACAAAAAGGCTAGAAGCGAACCGCCATGCCGTGTTACTGTGATTTGAGAGAAGCCATATCGATGGAGAAGCGATACTTTACATCCGCACTGGACAGTCTCTCGTAAGCCTCGTTGACCTCCTGGATTGAGATGACTTCTACGTCGGCAGTGATGTTATGTTTGCCGCAAAAGTCGAGCATCTCCTGCGTTTCAGCAATACCCCCGATGAGCGAGCCAGAGAGGCTGCGACGCTTCAACAGAAGGCTTAAGGCCGAGACGCCATGAGGCTTGTCCGGTGCGCCGACGAGGGTGATGTTGCCGTCGCGGCGGAGTAATCGTATGTATGCGTTAATATCATGCTCGGCGGAGACCGCGTCGAGGATGAAGTCGAAGCTGCCTTCGTGCTTGCTCATCTGATCGGTATTTCGCGAAATAACCACGTCGTCCGCGCCAAGGCGAAGCGCGTCTTCTTTTTTGTTAGGCGAAGTGGTAAAGACTACGACATGGGCTCCAAGCGCATGAGCAAACTTTACCGCCATATGACCCAGCCCGCCGAGACCTACCACACCGACCTTCTTGCCTTTGGTGACACCCCAATGACGCATGGGCGAGTATGTTGTGATTCCGGCGCATAAGAGAGGCGCGGCTCCGGCGAGATTCAGGTTGGAAGGAACGCGTAGGACAAAGTGCTCTTTGACGACAATACTGTCGGAATAGCCGCCATAGGTGACGCCTCCAAGGTGCACGTCCGGAGAGTTATAGGTGAGGGTCATGTGCGGGCAGAACTGCTCAAGACCGGCCTGGCACTCGTGGCAGTTACCGTCGGAGTCAACCAAGCAGCCGACTGGCAGCAAGGTCGCCGGGCTTGAACTTGGTGACTGCGGAGCCGACCTTGGTGACACGGCCGACGATCTCGTGTCCGGGAACGCATGGATAGACAGTCGGTATCCCGCTCCACTCGTTACGGACTTGGTGGAGGTCAGAGTGGCATATACCGCAGAAAAGGATTTCGATCTGAACGTCGTGTTCGCCCGGATCGCGCCGTGGGATCGTGGTGGGGGCAAGCGGCGATTTCGCACTCGCAGCAGCATAAGCCTTCGCTTTATACTGACCACGTAATTCAGAGCTAAATTGCGTTGTCGACATGACAGTCTCAGTGTGGTATGATATAAAGGCATTTAGCCAAGGAATCATGTGCAGAACTAGCATTAGTTGTTGGCGGGTTCGACTTTTGATCTTGCATGGTTGATCTATGCTCCTTATGTTATTTACGCACATGGTATTTTTTACAACGAATTGCAGCAATGGAAACTTCTAGCAAGTTGGTGTCCAACATCACTATATTATGTCGAGGAATTCATCCTTACAATTGTAATTCCAGTATTTGACCAGTATAATTTGACAGATCAATTAATTACATTGTGATATCAGCTAGGAATCGGATCCCACTTTGGTCCGGTTGTTGACTTTTGAAAAGGTATCATAAAAATTTGCCAATGATATAAGAGAGTACTTCGATGGATGTGAAGACAAATACTTACTTATCATATTATCTAAAAAATTAAGATGTTCTCTACGCTGCAGCTGTAGTGGATGTATCTGATGGTGATACAAACTCTATAGCAAGAATATGTTTGCATTTTGTTAGTCTAAATTTGAAGTCAGGACAAGAACATGTTTTGTTTTCAGCATCTACATCATAGAATTTGCTTTTTTCTTTGCTGCTTCTGACTCTGAACAATTTTTTTTGGTTGTGAATTTCTTCAACTATTACAGGTTCATATAAACTTGATTCTATTAGGTTATATGCTCCCTGAAGGCGTCTTTTCATATTGCTTTGATCTTCTTTTTCTTTACCTTCTCGTCTTTCTTCTTGTTTTGTATCTATTGCTTTCTTTACCACATTTAGTATATTATCATCCTTAGTGTCTGAAACATATACTACATAAATTAAAGCTAATTCTTTACCTTCATATTTTCTTATTACTCTTCCTATTCTTTGGATAACTTGATTCATATTAGAGGTGCTTGCTAAAATAATTTCGATTCTAACTTGTGGTACGTCATATCCTATTTCTAGTGTATGAACAGAGAGCAGAGGATAAAAGTCTCTACCCCATTTGGATAGGATCACTTGTCTTTCAGTAGAATTCATTTTGCTATCTATTGCCATTGCCTTTATTCCTTCTGATTCTAATCTATCTCTAAGTTTATTGATGGAATCAAGTGATTCACTAAATATCATAATCCGTTCATCTGGATGTTTTTTTATTATCCTATTTATTGATGTTGACAGTTTATTTTCTGCACAACTGAGCAGAAGTTTTCTTTTTCTAACGTTTAAAAACCATGCCTTAGCCAATCCACTAACGAAGCCACCTTTAGATAATAGTAAAGACATTGATTTAGCATCATATTTCTTAAAGCGATTAGAAATATTCTTGATTTTGGCAGAGCAGTTATCATATATTTTTTGTTCCTCATCTGTTAGATCTACTTTCAGGGGAATAATTATTGGTCTAGCGAGTCTACGATCCTTTACTGCATCTTTTATTGGATATTTTTTTACTGGCGGCAATAGTGTCATAATGGTATTATACCGATGGTCTGTTTCATCTATTGTAGCAGTCAAGCCCAAGATAGCTTTGTTATGATCCTCTACAATCACATCAAATATTTTGCTAAATGTTTTTGCGGTATTGCTTATCAAGTGGACCTCATCAAATATTACCATGTTAGATTTACGTACAAGATCAAGATTATTGATTACGCTATTGTATGTGCTTATTGTTATCTCTCGTATCTGTTTGCGTTCACCAAAGTAAACTCCTATTCTTTCTGATGGTATGCCATAGGCTAGGAGCCTTCTATAATTCTGTTCAATTAATACTATTCGTGGAACGAGATACAAAATATTGAAAGAAGAATAACAAGAATCATTCGAGGAGGAGCATTCTTTATCTATTGTAATAAGAGTCGAACCGCTTGCTGCTCTTCTTGCACATTCAAAAGCTATTTCGGTTTTGCCTGTGCCACTACTATAAAGTATTGTACCTCTAAAACCATTTGTAACCCATACATGCGCTGCTTCGATCTGATCTTTTTTAAGGCAGAATGGAAATTTTAGATAAGAAATAGCTGGCAATGTCATGCAAATATCGTCATCCATCAATTGGAAAATTTTTTAGTTATTAGATTCCAGACAACTATTTTTACTGGCTGCCGACTGTAGTAGCAGATAGGAATTTTTTTTCATTCTTATGATACACTTTTTTTAGTTACAAAACATGCATATATATATGAAACAATACTTTGGGTAAAGGGAGGGAGAGGAGTTAGATACCATTGGATCTAATATTTTTTCTCTCCTGACATTGAGCCATATGCTGATGAGTTAAAATGTCTGCTCTTTTCAATGACAATATAAAAAGGGTTACTAGATGAAATCAGAGCATTGTATATCTCATACACACATATATGTTTGAGGTGTAGCGCATCTAAACAGCTTATAATATATATATATATATATATATAGTATCTAGTTACTCAATAGTTTTTTAGATGTTGTGATATTTTATTCTCAAAAAGCAAGAAAGGATAATAATTTCTTAACTTTTGCTCTGGTAATTGTCTAATATTAGTAACCATAAAGTCCTTGCCTAGATAGCCTACTTGCTCTTACCATATCTCTAATAGAGTAGTAATACGCATAGACTATGCCTTCAACTTGCCGCCATGTAATATTTGACGTATCTTCGTCTTTGTAGTAAAAATGCTTATTAATATTTTCTATCTTTCTATTTAAAAATACATTAAAGGATACAGTTCATAAAATAGTTACCTAGTTACATACTTATCTATCTATTTTTATATTTGATACTATCCACTGTAATTATTACCGTGTCAGAAATTAAAGACGAATTAAAGGATCTGGGCGAAAGGATGAAAGAAGATATGAAGAAGGGAAGAAACAAAATTCAAAATGAAAGTCAAGATCAACTAACTGCACAAAAAAATGGCGATAAAGAAATAGTTAACAGTGCGTCCGATCCTGTCGAGAGATCTCCTTCAACCGAAATTCCTTCTGATGAAATACAAACAAAAATAAAATCGAATAAGCAAACTACTACAACTGCAAAAAACGATAATGAATCAGTGTCTCTAAGTTCAGAGTCGTCGTGATAAAGAAAGAATTGAAATATTTTTAAGATTCAATAAAGCAATAAAGATGGTGGAAGAAAAAACAAAAAAGATAAAGAAAGTATAGGATCAAAGAGAATAATGATGATAGTTGGTTAGGGAAACAAAAGCTTTAGAGCATGTATATGCTGATCATATCACTACAGAAGAATTCTAAGAAATTATTGATTAGCCACTCTCATTACAAAAGTAAAGAATGTTGATGATGACATTCTTGCCATTACCTATTCAAAAGCATTGCCTGTACGTGTCATGACAGGAATATGAGCGACTACCTTATCGGTTTGGTATTCACTTTACGATATTATAGATGGGTTCTCACAAATCTTCTCCACATAAGGTTTACTTCTTTTGCAGATTTTAGAACAAGTAAATCTTCTATCCTACATCTGCTACTAAAGGAGGATCTAGATATTATTATTTAACCAAATACAGATTTTATATATGGTAGCCTAACAATTTACTTGAATATGTACGTAAAACGAATGGAGGTATTCTATGAGTTATTTATTGATATTTTATGAACTATTGCATTCAGTTATCTTAGATGGCTAGATAAAGTGAATTATGATAAATTATTATCATTATTGCTGAAGAAAGCAGTTATTCTCATTTGTTCTCTCATGTTTTTGTAGATTTTACTATTTCTAATCCATTCTTTTTTATATACGGACGAATTTACACATGAGAAGGATAGTGCTTTTTCAAAACTGTCAAAATGTTTTCTTTGACCTTTGAGTGCTTCTCTGATTCCCTCTCTAATCTGCCATACTCCTACTGGCATGACATATTCTGGATGAATTTCTCTTAGAACCAATGCTGCTGCTTTTCGTTTTATTTTAAATAAGTGTTCGGCTACTCCTAATCTAGCGGCAAAATATGCTCCTGCTATAGAAGGGTAGTGATCTAAACCGTTAGCATCCTCAAAATCTATGCCGATTCCTATATTCCCGTTGTTGTCAAACCATGCTTCTTGCATTTCAAAGCTCCAAACATCATCTGGAATCAATATAATAGTATAGTAGTTACCTAAGTGAGAATATTTGTATACCTCAAAGAAATCTATTCTTGCACAGAAATCTATATCTTTTATCAAACTAGCAGAAATAATATCATCTGTGGCAGAGATACTCCATCTTGTAGGCACCAATCTTCTGTTTTTTTGCAATCCTAACATTCCCATACTAAGAACTCGATGAATCCTGCTAATTTCAAGCCCTTTTTGGTAAAGGTGGACTACAGCTTCTGTTGCACGCAAATCCTTATCGTAATAAGCACTTTCTAATCTTTGATCTACTGAAAGTAAAGAAGAAGTTTTAAAACTCTTTAAAGGCGCAACTGGACCGAATGGAGCAGATTCAGTATCTAGACCTAAATCTTTTTCTTGCTTTATCTCTGCAATAGGTTTTTTTTCAAATGTTACTTCACTTTCAGCTGATTTTGAAGACATAGCCAATTCTTGTAAAGATTCTATATACCTTCCAGATGTAGTATGAATATCTATATCTGATACTCCTCTTACTAGAGACAAGCGATAGTTAACAATTTGTTCAATACTTTTACCAAGCCATATCTCTGGCATGTCTAGTACAGTAGTATCGCCATGTAATGGCGGTACCATTGGTCCTACCTTTACTTTAGGATATCCAAATCGGCCAACAAAAACTGAAGGTGGTGTGGCACCAGCAAGTGTTTTTAATGATAATTTGGCAGAATTTGCATTAAGAAACTGAATCCAATTCTCTTGTAACTGCTTCTTGATTTCATTAGCTGTTGGCACAGCCTTATCTAGGTGTTTTTCAATATAGAATAATTTGAATATATGCATGATAAGCGCTACCTTTAGAAAATCCTTGTTCTCACATTGAATGAGCAAGTTGGATGGGATTGGTCTTCTGATAACGAGTACAAGTCTATAACACTTATTTCATGAACCTAACTATCAATTGTGGCCTGTTAATATTGTATGCAATAAGACAAAATATTCGTAAGTTTGAGTCGGTGGGATGTAAGGCAGATTTGACTGAAATTTGCCACCCGCATAGATCCTAAAAGCATGACAGAGGATATTCTAGATCTATATTGGACTCTGTCAGAGAATTTATCTTTCTGACAAATTGTTGTTTCTGTCACAGATTCTCCTTTCAACAAAATATTTGTTACCGTCTATAACTAGAGGTCAGCATGGCTCCTCGAAGACAATTCATAATTAAACTACCTAAGATCTTCTTAACCTCTATATCAAATATTGATGCGAAGTATGTGTATAATGAATTCATGAGTGCCATTCTTAACCTAATACTTTAACAAAATGTAAATCCAAAATATAACAGAATATAAATCGGTGCAATGAAGACAAATTAAGCTATTTAGTAAAGCAAAATACAAACTCTGAATGAGGCAATAGTTTGAGCTAAGATTATAACAAACACATCCTATTGATTTATTCAAACATGATGAAATCCAAAACAGAATATCTTACATTTAATACTCCTACAACACGCGCATTTGTTAATATCACTTCAAATGTAGGAAAGATAGTTGAAGGGAGTGGAATAAAGGAAGGACTTTGTTTAGTAAATGCTATGCATATTACAGCTAGTGTTTTTATAAATGATAATGAAAGAGGACTGCATCAAGATTTTGACAAATGGCTGGAAAAGTTGGCACCTCATGCTCCTGCTACTGATCAATATAAACACAATGAAACAGGAGAAGATAATGCAGATGCTCATTTAAAGCGCCAAATAATGGGGCGTGAAGTTATAGTTGCTATCACAAATGGAAAATTAGACTTTGGACCATGGGAGCAGATATTTTATGGAGAATTTGATGGTCGTAGAAATAAAAGAGTATTAGTAAAGGTAATTGGTGAATAGGATAGCTGAGATAGAATTTGAGGTAGAGGACAAGATTTATACGGCTTCTGGGGGATTAGTTCCCGGCGTGTAGAACGGTTGTATTGATTCTACATTTAGCTTTTTTCTCGGTGTTAAAGTGCACACAGATTCTCAGATTACAAGACCTTGACAAATAGCATTCAAAACAGCTAGATGGAGGAAGCCTTTAGCATTGACTAATTTCTTTAAGTATTACCTTGTTGGTTTGAAAATATGTCTTTCAAAACTCTCAATAGTTTGTACAAATAGTTAGGATATTTATGTATGAAAATTTTCAGAAAATACTATACCTCTCTGATAGCAACAATGCAGCGCTAAATTTATTTTCTTCTTGAATTTGGTCTCTGCTGTTATACCGATATTGGGGGAAATCTATTATTAGGAAATCCCAAAGACGGCAACCGAAACGCGTTCAATGCGCCCTTCAGTAAATCAGGCACAAAGTGCAGGATCTTCTTACTATTTTTACTATTTAACTTTCCATAAATCTAAAGTTATGTGATTAGACTTCATAATACATATTAGATATTACTAAGCAATTTTATTTGGAAGAAGTAATAACATCTTCTATAGTATGTTAATATCTAACTTTTCAGGAGGAACCACGATTTTATTCATGATGTTTACATTTTGTGTCTTATACTTCTCTAGTGCTCAAACATCATCATCAACAACAACAATAACAACAACAACTTCGCAATCGTTTTGGACCACTGGAGCGCCTATGCCAACTGCAAGGTCTGAAATTGCTGGTACCATTTTAGATGGCAAGATCTACATTATTGGAGGCTTTGATGGAAGCGGTCGAAGTACCACTGCCACCGAAGTTTATGATCCCATGGCAAATGAATGGACTACCGCCGCTCCTTTACCGCAACCATTAGACCATACTGCGGCAGCGTCATTTGAAGGAAAATTGTATGTAGTTGGAGGTGGATACCTAAACATCGATAATCTATCAAACAAATTATTCATTTACGATCCAAGCACTAACAAATGGACAGAAGGAGCAAATCTGCCAAATGCTCGTGGTGCATTAACTGCTAATTTTATTAATGGAACTTTGTATGCAGTAGGAGGAGTCGACGCTTCAGAAACAACATTGACCAGTAACTGGGCTTATGATCCAAGGACTAATACATGGAGCGAAAAAGCACCAATGCCAACAGCAAGAGAACACCTTACATCTGCAACAGTCAACGGAAAGTTATATGTTATCGGAGGAAGAACTGAGGGGATGTCAACCAATGTTAATGCTAATGAAGTCTATGATCCAATCACAGATAAATGGACTATACTGGAATCAATGCCTTCCAAAAGAGGTGGTTTAGCTTCTGTAGAAGTCAATGAAACCATCTACGTATTTGGTGGCGAAGAGCCAACTGGCACATTCGACAACAACGAAAAATATGATCCAGCAACTAATAAATGGACATCAGATGCGACTATGCCAACAGCTCGACATGGATTGGTAGCTGTATCCACTGATAATAAAATATATGTCATTGGTGGTGGACCAGAACCTGGAGGCTCAGGGAGTAATCTAAATGAGATATTTCGTATTCGATAATTAAATAGATGCCAGTCTTTTACTATTTTATAGATCTGTCATTCGATACATCATGCGCCTGACAAAAGCTCACATACTATTTTAGATAGATAAGAATTTGAACTGACGGTTCAATGGATCCGATCGTTTCTGAACTGTTATCGGCACAGAGATTCGTAATAAGAGTGCAATGTCTTCAGCAATATCAATCATCACTACTTGTGACTTTTTTGGCTCAACAAACATTTGATTTAGTAACCTTAACATTATTAGAGGGTTGCTCGCCACGATATATACAGTGCAGATTGACAGTAACGAAAAGATTTCATCTTCTTCTTTCACATTGCCAATTAAACAGGCATTTCTGATCGCTCACATAAACGGATCGCTTTGGCTGCGCAGATATCCTGCCTCCATAATCTTTACAGCATTGATTCCTTTCTCTTTTTTGTTCATGGTGTTTGTCATAGGCGGAGGAGAATATACTCATCTAGCACTTGCAGGCAGCCTAGTATCAGCAGCTGCTGGCTATGGTCTGGCTACTGGTAACAACATCATAACCTGGAAAGTAGAATACAAGATGCAGGATGTCTTTGTGTCTTCCCCAGTTTCCTCTTTTACCTATATGGCGGGCATTGCACTGGCGGAACTACTATTTGGCTTACCGGCCTTGGCAATCCTTGCAACACTGGTAGTTATCTTTAGCAACGACTTTTTGTTTAGCACTGTAATGGCCATAGTCACAATTGTCCTTATATGGGCTTCCACATCTACTATTGGATATTTTATATCGACACGCTCGACACACCAACGGTTTGTAGAATCTTTTATAGCGTTTCTCAGAATCGCAGTTGTCGTTCTACCTCCTGTGTTTTATCCATTAAGCGTAATACCCATAGAAGAACTGCGTTATCTGGCTTATGCAATTCCAACCACTCATGCATCGCTGATATTGCAGTATGCAATGGGTGTTCCTCAAGCACTCGGAGACAGCTGGTCTCCTGAGCTTGGTCTTGTAATAATTACAGCATATATAGTAGGGTTTGCTTTCTTGGCAAAGACCAAGGCAGTATGGAGAGAAAAGTAAAACTGAATTTATTTTATTCTTTAGTTATATGATAGCGTGATGATATTGTGAAATGTTGATCTTTAACAACCAACTTGGTTATTGATTTCTTTTGCTCTCTGCTCAACTATTCCGCTAATGGTTCTAATGCTAGAATAAAGAAATGTATGGAGATATTCCTTTTGCTAATCCGTGGTGGTCGTGGCTATTTAAATAAACATGAAAGCATACAGAAAATAACTTTTATCTACATACAGAGATTTAATATAGAGATCACTCTTTATCAGCTATATATACAATCATCTCCAAAATAATACATGTTTGGTTTTGGAATAATGCTAATGCATTTAGCAGACTACTTTACGCGGCGAAAATATACCAAAAAGAGAGGAAAAGACAAAGAGGCAAATGCTAACCAGCTGACTGGCGCAAAAGACGTGTAATATTTACGGTAAATGCTTCGATAATAAGAAAGAATTAGATACTCTATATACAAAAGATATCAGCTACTGTGAATCATCAAAGGGCAAACTGTTTGTTTAAACGCCTAGTAAAGAATTGAGGTAGACGCAGGACTCGTATGAGTTATTTCCCTGCCTCCATATAATAATTTACAATTTAGACGTTGAAAATACTAGTATCTTTTATTATGGGGAAAGTTAGTGAAAGCAATGAAGAATCTTTATGTATAAAGGAGTAATATTTTTGATTGGAATATAATAGCATTATAAATAATAACAATAATGCATATTGTAACAAATGAAGTTATATCAGAAATTAACATTAATTACTGCGATTCTTGGTCTTATCATTCCATTAGTAGGAGTTTTTGTTTACGTTTTTATAAATAGTCTGACTGTTATTCCGGTTTTAGCGCTTTTCTTAGGTACCGCGGTCCTTATCGCGATTGTAATAATTGCAATTAACATAGCAGCTCTCGTTGTCGTATTCTATATAAAAAATACAAAACCTGTAGGAATTATTCTAATTTCTTGTGGAATTATTCTGTTTCTAACAGTACAAATATGGGGTATTCCAGGATTGGTATTGTATATAGTATCAGGTATAATTGCATTAAGAGAAAAGTCAACGTCTTCTCCTAGAAAGTATATAATCAAATGTCTTACATGTGGTAAAGAATTAAAAAGTAGAAACAATGCTGACTTTGCTAAAGATCATTTAATTGATAATTCTACTCATTTAGAATATAGAGTATTTGTAGAAATACATTCTACCACTGATGCAACTGGCAAAGTTCCTTAAATTGATTCCATAGGAATTTCTATTTTGGAAAAGAAAGGAAGACATTACGTATTATAAAAACAACTGGGTCTTAATAAAATAGCAAATTTTTGAAACGATTCTGAATTCCACACAATATCCCTAAACATGGCTAATACTCTATTAGGTACTATACAGTACAATTACGGTTATTCTGGGTTTGATAATAGTTTTAACACTAGGATATGTGGTAGCATCTATTATGCTTACACTTCTAAAAAAGAATTCCATCATAACATGATAACTAGGTACTCAATATGTAAAGGACAGACCAAGCTTTAAAGATTTTCTTTTATAATTTTAGTTCCTTGAACCATATTTACTATTTTCAAATACAAAACAGAATCATTATCTTATTGTTCTTTGCACTCAGTATTTTTAAAAGAATTGTTATGATGAGGACAAGTAAAGTCTCTGCAATAATAACAAAAACCACATTCTTTGCAAATAGGTTCTGAAAGTGTCGGAGTAAAATCAGAACAGCAGTTAAAGCACTTCATGATTATTATTATTATTGTTACTATGATGATCAATAATTTTTTAATCTACGAAATCACTATTTCATCAAGTAACCTTAATACTCACTTCTATTGCATCTCTTACACTTGGTGTAAACTCCAATATAGTATCGATAGTTTCACTTTTGTATATTCCACAACTCCTAACATACTGCAAATAATCTAGCATTTCATTTTTGGACACCTCTACATTATCTGCAACTACTATCGAGCCCTTTTTTAGATTCTTGTTTTCGGCTAACTTAAGATACTTTAGGTATTCGTCTTTTGCAGCATCCAAAAATAATAGATCAAATATCAAATCAAGCTCAGGAATTACTTCTAAAGCATTACCAACTGCAATATCTATTTTATCTGAAAGGCCTGCATCGGCCATATTTTTCCTAGCAATATTTGCATTCGTTTTATTTAGTTCAATAGTTACCACTTTTCCACCTTCAGGAAGTATATTGGCCATTAATATAGCAGAGTATCCATACAAAGTTCCAATTTCAAGAACGGTTTTTGGATTATATTTTTTGATAATTTCTGTTATAATTTTACCTTTAATTGGCCCTATAGACGGAACGAATTGTTTTTGAGCCATCCTTTCTAAAGACCGCAGAACTTGTGATACTGTATCCATGTTAATATCAATATTTGATTGTCTCCTAAAAAAAGTATATATGGTAAAGAAAGCCTCTGCAATTATCTTCTGTTCGACTTATAGATTCTGAACCGCCATTATAGATGCTAGAATAAACTGTGCAAAAGCCAGTATGATGAGTTAAGGTGATCTCACTGTATTTAAGATAAATATAAGGTCGAGTCAAAAATAAGCCATGAGGAAAAGAAATGATCCCCACTACTTTGACAAGGAAGGAGAACAAGGAGGAGATAGAGACCATGACAAAGACTTTTCTGGACCCGGAGTAATAGAATTTGGCCTTGACTTAAATACCGATGAACTAAGAAATATGTCGCCAGAAGAGATAGAAACGTATTTGCGTAGAGAGGCTAGAATGCGACAGCATAGAAGAATAGGTAGGTAACCAAGATTTATCTATCTGTGAGAAAAAATAGTACTTAAAGAAATTAGTTAAATCAAAATGAAACTCTCCCTAAAAGTTCTTTGATTATATTTATTGTATTGTTTAACTAATATGAAGAACAGGTTTGACATCTATAAGGTGGAATGTGGGGCATATCTGACTCTATTTTGTCACCGCACCTATAGGTCATTCAACTATTCATAGAGAATTCTTTAGTTGTAAATGTTACTAATTAAGGATGCATTTCTTAGTTATTATCAATCTAATAATACATTAAATATATCCGTCCTATCGATTCAGAATCAATTTTTAAGCAAATATACCAATAGATAGTAAGAAGAAGTTATATGACAACTCAACTTTACTGATGACGGCAATCTTAGGAATAGTAGGGATGCTGTCAGCAGCGTTAGTTGTAGTACCTATACAAGAAAGCAAGTGCACAGGATACAGATTTCAATTTCGAAAAGATCAAGTGAATAAGTGCAGTGGCTTAATTGTAATAATGATGGCGGAATAGGCGCTTTTGGTGGCTTCTAAAAAATACAACTGTCTTTTACTATGCCAATCAATTCTTTTCTTTTTTTAAACTAAAAGAAGCTTTATATCATTATGCGGAATAACAATTTTTTTAATAGCAGACGGTATTTCAATATGTGAAAGATACGTAGTGTGTACTTACTCTAAATTTGCTAAGGGCTTTTTGATGTCATAGATTATATGATGTCGTATGAACCATTTCATTTGAAAACCTAGGAGCATGTAATGCTGTTGTTATTGAATCAATCAGCAAAATCAACTTTAATAGTATGATAAATTTCTGATTCATCTTTTTTATGTCTTTCTTCGATCCGATAGTCTAGCAAGATAGATAATGACCGCAGCAATTGCAGATGATAATAAGGATACAAGATTTCTTTTGGTCCGATGGAATGAAAGACAAATTTGACCAAATATGCCACTCACAAATTCAGAAAAAAGTAAAAGACTTGTTGAATTCAATATTTCATCGTTGCACTATCATCATCATCCTATTATGTTTTGCATCATCATTTTTCGAAAGTCTTCATCTGACATGCTTTTCTTTGTTTCCGCCATCATGATGATATCATTTCCTACAAGATACCTTAATTCAGGATTGTTAGAAATAACTGCATGCAGTATTGCCTTTGCAACTTCCTCTGGTGGAGTCGCATGCTCTACGATAGAACTAATTGATGCATCCATTTTCTGAATTATAGAAGAATACGGAGAAATGGATGAATTATCTAATGATTTCTTTGACATGACGCTATTTTTCTTAAAGTTTGTTCTAATTACACCTGGTTCAATAATTACTACCCTAATCCCGAATGGTTCTAACTCATATGACATCGATTCACTTAGACCTTCCAAAGCAAACTTGCTGCTAACATATGCAGACATGCCTGGAAAACCAATACGCCCGGCTCCTGAACTTACATTTACTATAGTTCCTGATTTCTGCTTCCTCATAATAGGAAGAACTTGTTGTGTTAGTCGTATTACACCAAAAAAATTGGTTTCAAATTGTGATTTAATCTCTTCTGCTGATAAATCTTCAAATGCTCCAATAAGACCATAACCAGCATTATTTACAAGCACATCAATTCTTTCATTTTCTGATTTCACCTTTTCGATTGAATTTCTAATAGAAGCATCGTCATTTACATCAAGTTGAATTACTTGTAGCGGTAGTCTTTCTTTATTGGCTATTTGCTGGATGTCTGCAGATTTTTCGATATTACGCATTGTTGCATAAGTATGAAATCTATTTCTTGCCAACAATAATGATGTAGCATACCCTATTCCACTTGAACTTCCAGTAACAATGGCAACCTTCTGTTGTTCTTCTCCTTCTTCTTGTTTCAATCATTCCAGTGTTTCTATTTCCTATCATAATAGTTTTTGTTACGATAATAATGGAGAGGAGATAGAATATGACCAAGGAAAAATAGGATGGATTTAGATGAAAAAACATGGATAAAATGTTTTTGTTCACTTGATGTAATATATCGAGTGTAAATAATTCAAGAACATTACAAGGCACAGCTTAGCATAAATTAAAGAATTAAGTGGAATTAATTCCCTGCATGTATAGAGGTTCCGTTGTTCCTTGTTATTTAGATTTTTTCTTTTTATAACATTAAGATATAGGTTGCTTCAGGCTTTTCAAAAATATCATTATTGCTTTCATTCTTCTCTTTCAAATAGGAATTAGGCCAGTATTATCATCAAAAGCTGTTGACGGAAAGGTAAGTATCTCATCTTTGCTAAATGCATTTCTTAGTTTGCGTATACGATCGATAGCCAGTCGGTTAGAAAAGTCTTCTGGCATAAAGTACATCCTTTTCAAAAGTCCAAGAATTTCATATAGTGTAGGAATACTCTTTTCTAGTGTATCGTATGATTCTATTATTGGGTCTTGGGTAACATCATTGCGATAAGAATCATTATTAGCATCCTCTCTAATTTTTATTGGCACTTTACCATAGTCAATGTGGATTTCTTTGATATATTGAAATCTGATAATATTCTCTCCTTGTACTTCTCCACCACCACCTTTTCTGCTTATCTCTATAGTGCAGGCAGCACGTATTCTTGTGCCATCTATAGAATCCTCAAATGTGGGGTAATCTAAAGTAATTTGCATCTCTTGTAACAGCTCTAACAGTTGTTCTTGATTTGTCTTGTAACTATTATCAGAGATATGTTTTAGGCATTCATCTATTTCTTCCTGTGTGATTAAATCCTTTTTCTTAGTCGCTGACATGTCTATTATCCACGTATTTGTTTGATATTGCTCTTATCCTTTTATTGTAATATTTCACTTAACTTTAAACCGCTCACTGCTAGCGGGGTGAGACAAGTAAGAAGCAAACAGGAACCACATAGCTCTTATGAGAATAATTATACTAATAATTGAGCTATATTTGGGTCGCTATTGAAGCTTTTGTTTCGATGACAGTATGTATTTATGAAATTGACAAGAAGCAGAACCAGATCGGAATAAAAATACATTATCTTTTTAATTCTGAATATTGTGTAATTTCTCAAACTCTAAGGTCACTGACTGGCGAGATTATATCCCTTGTGATAAAAGGCTCAACTCATTTTATTTCATTTTGTTGCAAACTAATTCACAGCTTTAGGTTGTTATTCATATCTTTCTATCTATCTTTATTATAATATTAGGATGGATAAAGGCTCTTTCGTATTCCATACAGTAAAAAAATGATTGGCTTTAAGTAATTTATTGATCTATGTTCCTTGTATGGAAACAGGATTCGCTACTTCTCGTAGAGGCAGAGACTACAGCCTGTACTATTTACGTTTGTATGAATGGTTCTATAGAAACAAGTCAATTCTCTTGGCTCTTAATCTCATCAGTATTATGCTGTTGTTTGTTATTCATCTTTTTGTGCTCCCCTTTCAAATTAATCCTACCTCTATTGCTGAAAAAGTCATAGAGGTTATGTGTATTAGCCTAATTTGTATTATAGCACTTTCATTAATATGGAGAGGAATAGTATGTATAGTGATTGGTATCCTCGGACTTTTATTGATATACACAGGTATTTTTCTTCCATCCTACCCACTCGGTGTCCTGGATGACAGTTACCCAGATGGCAAAAATGAAAAAGATACTATAATAAATATAAAGCAGCGCTTATTTGTGGCAACCCAAGGCTTCTTTTTTCTTGGAATGTCTATGGTTGGTCTTAGTATGATAATTGCATATAGGCCTGATGTATTGTATGTTAGAAATAGGCCTAAAACTTTAGAGACAATTTGGGAACGCTATCCGATATGGTTTAATGATAATATAAAACTTTTAGGTAAGAATGCCGAACCTATTGTGCAAATTAAAAGTTTAATGACAGACGAAGAAGTCTACCTATTATGGCGTTACGATTACATTCTAACTGACGTGTGTGGTACGCCGCACTTAGTTAACTCAGATAGCTGTGTTCCAAAAAGTTCAACAATTTTTAGGGACAAGCAAAGTGGAAAAATGATTGGAAAGGGTAAATACATCGGATATTTTGTCTGATATATAGAGAAAAAATAAAAATTAAAAACATAATATATATCTCGTTTGTCGTGTGACTTTAGCAATGTTTTCTTGGGAGGAACAACCAAATAAGCTAATTGATAGATCGTTGCTATTCAAACCACAAGCTTGTCTGAATAAAAAGATAAAAATGTGGATAGGAAAGCGTACGACCTCTTATTAGTTGCAAGTTAAAATTAGATGGGCGTACAAGTTGATATACTCTGTTCATTGTATAACTCATGTCCTTATTATGATAATATTACTAGTTTCTTCATTGCAAAACCATAACATGGGATATTATATACGAATTACATAGGCTGATAGAGATCCTTACATACTATTTTTTATTATTTTGTTTTATTTGACGGATGTTTTCGAAGATTTATTGTTATGTACAAGATATAGGAAGACATCTTATAAATTAATGATGATATCATAATAATAATTGATCCCATTTTTGCCATTTCGTTTATTAATTTTAGATGTCCTATACAATAAATTCATGCTAGGCTTTTTGATCCAAATAATCCAAACAACGATAATAAACTTCACTATCCATAAATTACCTGTCCTCCTGTTGGACTTTGTTCTTGATGCTCGCGTGATTGTTGTTCGCGTACTGCTCTTATGGTCTCTATCATTTGCCGTTTTAAATTTGCTCCTTTCTCTCTAAGTTGCTTAGCGTCTATTCTCTTTAAAGAATCATTATCTGTGATATTACTAATTGATTCTATAAGAATTGCAGCTCCTTCTGGGTCTGGGATCCCGCTTGATGCAGATATAAGCAGAGCTTTACAGGCAATGCCATTTGATAGACACGCGGCTAAAAGGCCTCCTGATATCCCGGCTATAAAGGTAGTATTTGAAGAAGAAGAAAAATCTTTTTTCTCTCCAGTATCATCTTTATAAAAACTATCATTATTATCCCCTCTGATGGCACTAGACAATACCATGGGTTTTCTGCTAGAATCTGGTATGCCTTCAACAGGGGTCCCCTCTAATACCATGACTTCTCTTACTTCATTCTCCTTGGCCCATTTTACAACAGTATCTAATACCGAATGAATACCTTGTATCATTATTGGTGCTTCACATACCAATACGCAAACATTTCCCTCTTGATTTGAGTACAAACGAAAAGGATGTCTTATCTTTCCTGCAATATAGATAACGCCAGGTACAATAAACTCGGACTCTACACATGCTATCTGATGCATATGCAGTTGCTCAATAATATGAGAAGTACTGATTGATCCCACCAAGCCGGGGCCAGGAAAGCCTGCAATAAGAATTGGATTGTTAAGTCTTATCTTATTTTGTCTAACTGGGATAATAGATTTGACTCTTGTTTTTCCATTATTATTTTCTGACTTTCTATCTATTAGTTGTGAGGAATTAACAGATTTTTTTGAGTGTATCACCATGATTTATTATGATTATCACCATTCTTAATGCTTTGTGTATATGCGCCTCGCCTGATACTGACCCGCGGACATAAGGCTAATGTAATGATTATAATTAATTCGCAATTAGATATATTGATGAACAACAAAAAGAGTTATAACAAGTTTTTATTTGATATGCTTTTTGATAATTAAGCAAAAGCAAACACAATCTTGTTTTGCTAGGAGCGTGTAGTATTTACTAACATGACATGTTAATAGGAATTTTGTAAAGTTATAATTTGGGTAGTTATTGAAAAAAGACTCTTCTTACAGCATAGAAAAACCCCTTACTGGCACAAGAGTAAAGAGCTTGTAGTTAAGCTTATTAATTACTCGATATAGGACCTGTATAATGGTATTTAATATTATTACTTAAGATCAATAATATTGACTTGAAGCACTGTTTGATCGGGTCTAGTCATATTTCATAGGTTCATACAATATCTTCGATTATTATAATGTATTTTTGAGTCACAATAATAATATACAATCAATATGGTTTTGTATAAACACTTTGTCTAGTCTTTATACCCATAAGAAGAAAATTTTTCCAACTACCTAATATTCCTAGTAATCTGCTATCTGTTATTGAACAATTAGTAATAAATCTTAATCACTAATAAAAATTAATTACGGACTGACGTATCATAACTATAGAGTATGAATTGAAATTAGCCCCGACAGTCTCAACGAGGATGCTTGTCAGTTCTATATATATATATGTATATATATATATTGCAGCATCGATGGGTTTGTTTTTAGATTAAAATATAGCTGACTGTTACATATGCATCAGTTGATATCACCAATTTTTTCATTGGTATATAGGAATCTTATAGCTTCGATCGATAAAGTATTTTTAATATGGCAAGTTGTTTTTCCTATTGTATACATATTTGTAGCGGGTTATTCATATTCTGCATTACTAGGAGACGAGGCTGTCAGATTCGGCAATGCTCAGATCGCATATCCTGCGTATTTAGCAGCAGGTATGATTGGTTTTAACGTTATGAACAGCAGCACAGTAGCTGGGAGCATAATTTGGAATGATAAACGAAACGGAATGTTCCAGCAAATATTGGTTATGCCATTTACCCGAATGCAATATATCATTAGTAATCTTCTCACCATTATGCTAATGGGGCTTGCTAGTGCCTCGCTCATCGTGGTAGCTGGTTTTCCAACTATGCTCGGCAATGCAAATCCTACCTTATTGTCTATACCTTATATAATATATGCGCTCCTTTCCGGAGCGATATTTTTCGGTTCAATTACGATTATTATTTCTACCAAACTCAAAAGTAGTGAAGGATTCAATGTGATTGTTAATGGTATATTTCTTTTCTTTGCATTTGCTAGCTCGGCTTTTTATCCATCAGACGGGGTACCCGAACCATTACACACTGCATTTTATATCAACCCGTTGACATACATAGTGGATATTACAAGGGCAGGGATCTTTTCACAGATTAGTATATTTACCACTATTGAAGTTGTTGTAATGGCAGCTCTTTCCGCAGGAGCATTTCTGATGGCAACCTTGTCGATGATGAAACTGAAAATCTAAACTCTATGTTGGCATACCGCTATGCTTCTTTTCCGGAATTTACTATAGTTAGAAATACATCTTCTAGAGACGGAGGGGTTATAGTTATACTTTCAATCTGTATGCCATTGTTTGAAAGCAATTCCATTATTTTACCTATGATTTCCTGGGCATTGATAGAGCCTATACAGACAGTATTTGTTTCTGGAATATCAATATCTGAATTATTAACAACCGTATTTACCAAATGTATAATCGATCTGGCTGGAATGTTTTTTAACTTAATTTCAATAGTCTTCATACCTCCGTACTTCTGTTTTAACCCAGCCGGTGTATCAAAGGCAAGTATCTTACCTTTATTTATTATAGCAATTTCGTCGCAAAGATACTCTGCTTCTTCCATGATATGTGTGGTAAAGAAAACAGTTAGGCCAGCTTTTACTTGCTTTTTTATATAGTCTAACAGCATCCTTCTAGCAGATGGATCCAGGCCTACCGTTGGCTCATCAAGAAAAAGCAAGTCCATTTCATGCATAAATTCACGCGCAACTTGCACTCTTCTCCTTTGACCAATTGAAAGTTCATCATTCTTTATATTTCTGAGACTCTCTAAATCAAAGGCATGTAAAATCTCTTTCAATTTATCCTTTCGTTTTTCGCTTGCAAGTCCCCATAAAAAACCGTAAAGGTCGAGAGATCGTTCTACCGTTAAGCTTGCCTCAAAGCTAGGTTGTTGCAAGACAACTCCAATTCGTTTTCGAACTTCTGATGAATGTTTCACAATGTCTTTACCAAAGAGATACACTTTTCCCGACGAGGGGCGAATAAGAGTAGTCAGTACCTTTATTGTAGTAGTCTTACCGGCACCATTAGGCCCAAGAAAGCCAAACACCTTTCCATATTTGACATTAAGAGAAATTCCATTTATAGCACGTATATCTTTATTGTAATATTTCCGGAGTTCATGCACAGAAATGCAATGTTGATCTCCAATCAAAGTTGTATATGCTATTTTGCATGTCTAATTTTTGTGTTTATTATTAATGATTATTGTCAAAACATATAGGCAAGTTATTTATTGATAATAATAATAAGGAGGAGGTTTGCTCGCTTTGTCTGCTGATTTTCAAAAGATGGTAGAAGTATTGCTGAGTCAGAAACCAGAAATCAGCGCTGAACAGATTAGAGATATGATCGATGAAAAGAAGCGTAAGATTGGCGCTGGTTATCTAACGGATCAAGGAGCGTTATTCCTGGTTGCCGCTGATCTGGGTATTTCTTTTGAAAATATTCCGAAATCACAATCTGGCATTAAAGACCTATACATTGGTGCAAAAGATGTCAGTATTACAGCGAGAATAATGAATATTTATCCTATTCGTAAATTTACAAAAAAGGATACAAATGAAGAATCCAGAAATCGAACCTTAACTATCTATGATAAGGAATCAAGTGTGAAACTAAAACTATGGGATAATCAAACTAGTATACCCGATGAAATAGGCTTAAAACCAGGAGACCTTGTAAAGGTTTCACAAGGCTATGTCAAATCAGGCCTCGATGGCCGGCCAACGATTAATCTAGGTTCTAATGGTACTATCGAAAAGTTAAGTGATGGCGATAGTCCCATTCCGAATATTGATACTAAATTGACTACAGTTGATGATGTAAGAGAACCTCAGGATAATGTTGTGATTGTTGGCAAGGTTAAATCCAATCCGAGAATCTCGGAATTCACTAATATCCGAGGTCAACAAAATAAGTCACTTCAAATGCAGATCTCTAATGAAGACGGTTCTCGTACGTTACGTGTTGTTATTTGGAATGTTGAAGAAGAAAGGATTCCAAAGGTGTTTAACACCGGTGCGAGAGTTAAATTCATTGGAGTAAAAATAAAACAAGGTAATCCACAATATGGCAAAGGAGATTTTGAAATTCATGGTGACGAAGGAACATCACTGGAATTTTTTGGAGCGCAAGAGGAAATTGAAGTTATGCCTTTGCGGATACTATCAATAGGAAGAGAGAGTGGAAGAGGTAACGTTAACTGCCTGGCAATAGATAGAGGTGGTAAATTCGTATCTCTCACTGTTGATAGTACCCTGGTGAATGAAGAAATGACTCCTGAAGTGATGATTGAATGTGTTCCTAGTAGAATCTTTGGTACTAGCATTACTCTTTCTAAAGACGAGTCCTATATTAGAATAATAGATGATGACCCATCTTTTCCAAGACTAGCGATGCTAGAGTCGAAGATAAAAGATATTCAATTATCTGATAATCCATTCATCATAGAAGCTATTGTTTTGCAATCACCTAATATGACTGAGGTTAATACTAAGGCCGGTGAGGTTGTGCCCGTGACCGATACACTACTAGGAGATGACACAGGCGAGATACGATTAGTAGGTTGGCGATCTCAAAGCTCTTCAGTTAATCAGGTGAATGTAGGTGATAGGATAAAAGTAATTGGTGCGACAGCAAACAATGGGAGAGAGGGAAAAGTAGAGCTCACATTAAAGCCACATTCTTCCATTGTAAAGGTAGGTTAAAACGATATAGTAATATTATTTTTCGTATTCTCTACCTCTCAAGGAAAATAAATATATATACGCCTAGTTTTTAAATTAGAGTTTTTTTAATCCTTTATCATATCATAATATGCGTAATATCAAAAATAAAATGAAATGAAGATAGTTCAACCAAAACCACTGCTATATATTTCTCTATATTCTTAATTGAATCCCAAAAATTATTACGTCTTTAAAATCCTCGAAAGGAAATGAGAATGAGGCTAGATTACATCTATGTTAAATCTAGAATTACAATGACTATAATTAATGGGCACGCTGCAAAAAATATGAAGAGTTTTCATCATAAATAGGTAAAATGATTGTTAATTTGTTGTTCTCTTCAGGATAGTAACACAAAAGTTCATACTATATTAAAATGAAAGACATCTATTTTATACATACGATAATTTTTTGGGTAATGCCGATGGTTTCAATTATTCCTACAAGTGAGTATAACCCAGTTTAGCCTTTCTTCTATTGTAAAGATTAGACTATGTTTGACTCTGTGGATAAGCATACGTAGTCAATCCCAAAAACCTCGGGTAGTTACGTATTGTCTTTCAGCTTCATAGATACTTTTGTATATTTCATCCTCATCTATATAATTACGAAGAATGCGCGCTGCGGTGTCTGCACCTATCCCATAACCGGCCAGTACAACAATCGCTTTCTTGCCAAAATTATTGATTAGTGATGCAACTTTCCATGCACGCTCAAATTTATGATTTTCCTCTGCTGAGAGCTTGTTTCCTGTGAGCCTTTTAGCAATAATTTTTGTTAAATCATAGTCATATGATGAGGTTCTTGTTATCAGTCTAGATCTGCATGTCGGGCAGGAAAGACTTTCTGGAATTTCTCTTGTTTCGATGGTTCTTTCCCATTTTCCACATCGGATGCAAATCAGTCTATGCTTGGTTTTCTCCAGTCTTTCTTTTACAAGTTCAATTACTCCTTTTTCAATGCTTAATGGGGTAGCGGAGAATTTTGTAGAATGTTCTAAAATAGGCTTTGCTAGATCGGAGAAATCGCTAGTTTCGATCCAGTGAATTTTTATTACCTCCTTCTGTATGTCGCGTATTATTTTTTCTGTCTGGGTAATGTCATATTTGTCATGCATGATCTCTCTTATTGATTCTCTGCTTATCGGAGTTTTAGCATATCTGTCATAAATCATGCGCGCTACTCTTTTGTCATATATAGCTTCTCTGCTTATCATACCGAATCTTTTTGCCACCATCCAAACCTTCCAATTGATATTGTGAGTGCCACTAAAGGAAGCAATGATTACAGCTTCAGTGTCATATGTTTCTTTAAATATCCGCTCAACATGACCTTTTCCTATTCTAGCAGTTGAAGAGAGCATAATTCTGTATGCATCAGATTCTGGTTTCTACCAAGTATCCAAGTTGCGAGGATAGTATTGTAGATAATAGAGAAGCTATTGTATTATTGACTTTTGAGCCAAAAGTAGAGTGAATAATGACTGTATTTCTTGCGTTTAAATTTTCAATTACAATATTTTTCGAATCTGGAATAATATTTAAAGACTTGAAAGACTCGTCAATTATAGAAGTGGAAATCTTAATGTAATTCTTGGATACTTCATTACGGATAGCGCCTACTTCCTCAGCCGTCTTAAAGTCTACAGGAATCATCTCTCCTACCCAATAAGGGATATTAATTGCAGTGCCATGTAATGGTTCAACATTGACTTGCATTCTGCGTTCGTCTATTGAAAGTATGCGCCATTGTGAACCTTTTAAGACAAAAACATTTCCTTTCTCACCATAGTCTCCGACAAATTGCTGATCGAGAGATCCAATTTTTCTTTTGTTAATTGAATCTATAACCTCAAATTTTAAAACGTGGGGAATCATAGATAGATTCTCAAAGTAAAACTTGTATGCCTTTATCCTGCGCTGATAAGATTGTTCTTCTCTATTGTATCTAATTATACCATTACTATCAAGTAAATTTATGCATTCTTTTAGATCATTACATGTGATCAGACGAAATGGATAGGCCTTTGTTACCAGATCAAAAGCAGTTTCAATTCTAATCGGATCTCTTGTTTGCATCGCTAATCCTACTAGATGATGAGCCAAAACATCAAAAGCGCCTGTATGCATTAATTGTTCTTCGATTGAACCTTTTTTCATCCTTCGTATAATTGCAAGAGCCTCAATCTCATCATCTGGAATGTTAGTTACTATCAACCCCTTTGCAGAACTTCTCTGTCTATGCCTACTACGACCAATTCTTTGCATCAATTTCGAAACTTGCCTTGGCGAGCCGTAGTGTACTACCAATTCTACAGAGCCGATATCTAAGCCAAGTTCTAATGATGAAGTGCAAACAACTATGCCAGCCCCGCCCTCTCTTAGCCTAGTTTCAGTTTCTTCTCTCATATCCTTTGACAGAGAACCATGGTGAACATCCACTTGAACGTAGTTTTGATTCTTTAAAATAGTGCCAATGTACTCTGCTTCATCTCTTGTATTTGTAAACAGCAAAATTGATCCTTCTATTTTAGTATCTCTTACATGCTCAATTATGAAATGAGCAACATTATTGAGGGAGCCTTTTATAAACTTGACATCTATATCGTATACCCGCAGAGAATTATCTACAAGAATAGCACATTTTCTATTAACTCCTGAAATAAAGCTTGCAGCCTCTTTTAAATTACCTAGTGTCGCTGACAATCCGATCCTTATAACCGGCAGAATACTTGCAGCCTGTAATCTCTCTAGACCAATAGATAAATGTGCACCTCGTTCATTTGATACAAGTTCATGTACTTCATCAATTATAACCCACTCCAAACAATCTAATGCCTTAAGCATTTTACTGCTTGTTAGAATTACAGCAAGTGATTCAGGAGTTGTAATCAATACATCCGGTGGGTCTTCAACAATATTTCTCTTAGTCCTAGTAGTAGTATCGCCATGCCGTATTTGCACTCTCAGATTTTCAGATTCAGCATATTTGATGATCCTTCGAAATACATCATTATTCAATGCGCGTAATGGAGTGATATAGATTGCCTTGATTTTACCCCTATGATGTATTTTATAGTTAGATAATTGTGTAAATACTGGTATAACAGCTGCTTCTGTTTTACCAGAACCAGTTGGAGCAACAAGTAGACTGTTAATTTTTCTTGAAATGACTGGTATTGCTTTTTTTTGAATTGCAGTTAGTGATTTGAAACCTTCTTTTAGAAATATTTCTCTAACTAACGGTTCATCTTTAGTCTCTTTTGATGTCAGATGAAGATCCCACTTCTTGGCGTTTTTGCTGTTGTTGTTTCGACTGTTTTGTCTTGGAACTTGATTTTTCATAAACCATTACGGCAAGTAGACCAGTGATAAACAATCCTACAGCAAGCCAGGCATATGAATCAAAGTTTACAATTCCCTCAGCTGCCATTTTTTGATTGTAATCTGAGACAGCAATAAATGTATTCGCCTCAAGAACTAACTTTAATAATAGTAAAATTGTCCCAAGATACTGATGTCAAGCAATACTATAGAAAGTTCCTCTGAAGACAGGGAAAAGAAGAAGGCAAAGGCAGTCGCATTATTGTCCGGTGGATTAGACAGTAATTTAGCCGTTCATATGATGTTAGACCAGGGAGTTGAGATTGAGGCAGTGGCTATCAAGACTCCATTTTGTGATTTTGATTGTGGAAAGGGGTGCGGTCATCGTGTTAAAGAAGTTGCCTCAGAATTAGGTGTACATTTGAAGACCGTTTATTACGGTGAAGAGTATCTAAAAATGCTGAAGCATCCTAAATATGGATATGGATCTGGGATGAATCCATGTATTGATTGTAGAGCAATGATGTACAGAACGGCAAAAGAATATATGGAAAAAATAGGGGCAGATTTTGTAGTTACTGGTGAAGTTCTATTTCAAAGACCAATGAGTCAGAATAAACGTGCTTTACATATAATAGAAGAAGAGGCAGAGATGAAAGATAAAGTTTTGAGGCCTCTTTCAGCAAAACATCTAACTCCTACAGAAGCTGAAAAGGATGGATTGGTTGAGCGTGAAAAATTATGTAATATTAAGGGAAGATCACGCAAAGAGCAAATTGTTCTAGCAAAATATTTTAACATAAGTGACCCACCCAATGCTGCAGGGGGATGCTTGTTAACAGATCCTGCATTTTCAAAAAGAATTAGAGATGTTATGGAGCATACGAAAAATATTCCAAGTATCAACGATGTAGAACTCTTGAAGATCGGAAGACATTTTAGATTGTCTATGGAAGCAAAGCTGGTCGTGGGCAGAGATGAAAATGAAAATGACATGATTGATGCTATGGTTATGGACGGAGATATAAAAATGGAAGCAAGTGAATACGTAGGACCTAGATGTATTCTGAGATGCAAAGAATGCGATAGTAAGATCTTGAATATGGCAGCTAGAATTGTGCTGCGTTATTCTGACGCTCCTAGAGATAATCAATCTAAAGTAAAAGTTGAGATCAATGGATATAAAGAAGAAATATCGGCTTTGCCTGCAAACGACACCGAGCTTGAAGAACTACGAATTTAAAATCAACCAGTCTGTTAATGTCTTTTGACCAGCATAACTATTTGCTGATTCCTTTGGATTTGTCTATAATTATATAGGATAAATGGATTCAATGCAGACACAAAAGACACCAATTTATTTGAAAGCAATAACTCTGCGCGATATGAGCGACGTAGCCAGTATCAAAGATGATGCCAAGAAGCAAACAATCCTTATTTTACGAGTCACGCCATTGGCACAGAAAGATGTAGAAGGTTTACGTAAGGCAATAGATGAACTATACGGATATGTTCAGTCAATTGGTGGCGATATCGCGAGGCTGGGCGAGGAAAGAGTCGTATTAACTCCCCCAGGTGTAAAAATTTGGCGCGGTGCATACGATTTGAAATAATTTTTTATTTCCATTCTATGATCGTAGATTTCTTTTAATATCTAATATTATAAAACCAAGTGTAAAGCATTAATTAATATTCTGTCATCATACAATAAGTAAGATTTCCTATACTATCTATCTGAGTAATAAGAATAATAGGAATTCTAAAGATGTAGGATTCTGATTACACTTATATGCATCCTAAGTAGTGAGTTATTTTTTATATATGAATCTGTTATTCTGAAACTTGTCATTCTGTTTGCTACTTGGCGGAAAAGAAAAGAGGATCATAGGTCAACCTTAAGCAACAAATGATAATTTTTGGGCAATAATACGTCTTAATAATATGTTAAATACTTTATTAATACTCTGTAGTACAATAACAATGGAATAGCTACCTTAATAAATTTTTCAATAGCAGTATTATTTTTCATCTAGATGCGTCATATTAGTATCTGTAAAGTAGTTGATTGAATTAGCCATTTTATTTATTTTTTGTTCATAGTAGCATATGTTTATCATAATACTACCAATGATCAAAGGTTAGAGTAACTTTATAGCTTCTTGTACCAACGGATGCTGGGTTTGGATTTTGAACATCTTATTGATTGAGCTAGCGAGATTCTGCACATTAGCTCTTTCTCCATGATTAACTAATACTCGTTTAAGTTTAGGTCTCAATCTACTAATATATGCTATCAACTGGTTATAATCACTATGAGTACTAAA
Organism: uncultured Nitrososphaeraceae archaeon; assembly: GCA_963733025.1. Classification (GTDB taxonomy): domain Archaea; phylum Thermoproteota; class Nitrososphaeria; order Nitrososphaerales; family Nitrososphaeraceae; genus JAJNBK01. The sequence goes on from CAVTCE010000037.1 coordinate 34,981, forward strand.
TCCCTCTATTTTTTCAATTTGGCATTCTATATTGATACTTTGGTCACCGATTGTGATTTGTCGATTGCCTTCTTCAATATTTCTACCCGGCGTGTCCACTGCTTGATAAGAAGTTAAAATCAATTTAGAATTAGGATCACTACTTATCTGCTTTAGATATTCTGTCGAAGGACCACCATTTAACATCGAAGAAGGAGCCAAAATTATTGCAGATTCACATTCTAGAGTCGTAGATTCGATAATTTCAAAATGACTTGACTCAAATGGAGATTCTTCGTTCTCCGTTATTTCCATATTCAGCTCTTTTGACAGGTATTCTGGATAGGCTTGATATATTGATGTTGCTTCTGAAATGATCTTTTCGACAAGTACTTTTGCCTCAGTAATTTTACCAGCTTTCATATACATATTAATTAGAAGCATAATCTCTTGTGACAAGCCAGCAGCGGATACCGGAATCAGGACTTTTCCTTTTCCACTTATTGTGTTGTTAATACTATTGATAAAGCGATTCTCGGCCTCATCGCGATGCAGAAAAATATCTTCCTTGCCACCATGAGTGCTTTCTAAGATTATTGTTTCAACTCTTGGAAAGTTCCATGATGCATTTTCTAGAGATAATGTCTTTGCAAATTTCAGGTCTCCTGTATAAACAAGATTGTGATCGCCATTACCAATATGTAAATGAACCGATGCAGATCCTATCATATGACCAGAATTAGCAAGCACAAGTCTTATGTCAGGAGATACGTCGGTAACCATACCAAAGGATAAGGGAATGGTGTGCATCACCACTGCGTCTATGTCTTGTGGAGAGAATAACGATACATAATCTCTATTTCTAATATACTCTCTTTGCAATAAATACATTATGGGTAATGTTGGCTCAGAACAGTATACAGGGCCGTGATATCCATATTTGAAAAGAGCTGGCAAAAAACCTGAATGGCCAAGATGAGCATGGCTCAAAATTACCGCATCAATTTCATCCATTTCAAGACCGGTTACGTCAAATCTTGGAAAAGAGTATAGTGCATTCGTAGCGGCTTCATTAACCCCGCAATCGAGTAAGATTTTACTTTCATGAGTTGTGAGTAATAAACATGAACGACCAACCTCGCCAAACCCACCGAGAGTGATTAAACTTGCTTCTGCTATTTCATTCAACTTAGATCTAAAAATTTTCTCTCCAACTTCTCTGTAAAAGCGAATTCTCTCATTTACCGTATTATGAAGAATTTCATTAATACTTCTGATGATATCCATTATTAAAGGAGCTTTTCTAATCCTTACCTTCCAACCGGTCTTTTCAACAAGGTCAATATTGTCAAAATCCTCTCCTGTATGGACAAGCAATGAGGGTTTTTTAACAAAGACTGTCGCCTCACCTAATGCTGGATCGAAGAATGTTTCGATTACCCTTATTTCTTTTGGAATAGATTTATGTAATATTTGAATTGCTTCCTCCTCTAACTTACGTATTGATTCATCGGTTCGAACTATGATTCTTTTTTTTATCGTATTGACTATATTAGAAACTAGCTGAGTATTCTGCATCAGATAACTGGGATTTTTAGAATATAAAGCGATACGTGGTCCTTCATATTCGATTTTAGTGAGTCCTGATTCCTCCGGAAGATTTTGCAATATTGCTGTCATAAGATGTTGGCTAGTAAATTCGTTGTAAGGATCTTTGCGTTGCATATTGATTTGTCACTGATTATTGGTTATTAAATTAAGAATGCAGCCTGCTGTTTCAAGATTTAATGTATAATTTTCACTAGCCATTTAAAGAATGTTTCGATCATTTATAAAAATATTAACAATACTATAGAGAAGGTTGACAACTTGCAATCAGTAAAACATTAAAGTTGAAATAGTAAGCCGATTATACTATTTTACTGATATAGTTTGGAAGATACAGATTCAGATGTTAGTAGTAAAGGAGGAAGTTATGGAAGTGGCGGAGGCTATCGTAGTGGTGGATATGGAGGCGGCGGCTATGGAGGCGGCGGCTATGGAGGCGGCGGCTATGGAGGCGGCGGCTATGGAAGAGGACGAGGTGGCGGCTTTGGAGGGCCAAGACCATTTCGACCAGCACCAGTCAAAGTCGGTGACGAATTCGATGTTAGAATTGAATCAATGAGCAAACGAGGCGATGCAGGAGTTGCAAAAGTTGAAGGTCTTGTTATTTTTGTCGCTGGCACGAAAGTTGGAGACAGCGTCAGAATAAAGATCACCAAAGTAGGAAGAGGATATGCTACAGCCGAAATGACTACTCAATCTTCAGGCGAAGGTGGAGGAGCAACGCCAGAAACGCTGTCATCTGAAGGACCAGAAACGCTGTCATCTGAAGGACCAGAAACGCTGTCATCTGAAGGACCAGAAACGTCTGAGAAAACATGATATTGTTCTAGAGAAAATTTAGATCTAATCACCTTCTTTTTCTGTAGACCTAAAGATATTATTTTTTATTTAAAAACCTACAAGAATTTATATGTGCTATAATAGCAATTTTCCAGTGAGTTCATCGCCAATCCACCTAATGGAATTACCAAGAAAAATATTGATTGGTGATGGTGTAATTTCTCAGCTTGGCTCCATTATTACTGATTTGGATGCTAATACTTCAAGGGTTGCGATCATAACTGGTTCAGTCGTAAAAGCAAGGATGGGAGCAGTATGCACGTCTTCATTCCATGAATCGTGTTTGGAAAATTCTTGGTTCATATCGACTGATGCATCAATGGATTCTGTTCATAGATTGGAAAGTATGATAAAAGAGTATTCTGCTGATATGATTGTAGGTCTTGGCGGAGGGAGGTCAGTTGATGCTGCGAAGACTGACTGCATTTCAATTAAAAAAACCATTCGTGAGTGTTCCTACTTCAGCTTCACATGACGGAATGTCTAGCCCTTTCGCTTCTATAAGGGGAAACGACAAACCTCATTCAGTCAAAGTAAATACTCCTGTTGGAGTAATAGCTGATACTCTTCTGCTTGCTAAAGCGCCCAGTCGTTTGTTGGCGAGTGGATGCGGAGACCTTGTCGCGAAAATAACTGCTGTTAAAGATTGGGAGCTTGGACGTGATGAAAACAATGAATACTTTGGAAGTTATGCTGCTAATCTTGCTTATATGAGTGCAAAAATAATTTTGGATGAATCACCAAAATTGCATGATAATAATAGATTTGGAATACGAACAATTGTTGAAGCATTAATCAGTGCAGGAGTTGCATCATGTATTGCAGGAAGTAGCAGACCTTGCTCGGGTGCAGAACATCTTTTCAGTCATGCCGTAGAGTATATAGCCGGAGATAACTGCGGACTGCATGGAGAACGGGTCGGCCTAGGCACTCTTATGATGGCTAAGCTTCATGGCCTTGACTGGGAACTAATAGCTGAAACTTTAGAAAATGTAGGTGCTCCAACAAAAGCAAAACAAATAAAGTTAAATGAACATCATATAGTCAACTCGCTATTAATTGCGCAGTCTTTAAGGCCAGATAGATATACAATCCTTACCAAAGTAAAGTTAGATAAACACTCTGCTTTGGATTTAGCCAAATCTGTAAATGTGCTGTGATACTGTTTTTTATTTCTAATCAAAGAAGTTAGAAAAAAATTTTGGGCTACGTATTCTTACTTCCGACCGTTTCTATCTCATTCTCTTCAGATTTAGAATCCGCCTGTCGTTCTATCTTGGCATTTTCATCACTTTCTGGCTGATGTTGTGACAATGTTGGCGACTTGAAGCTTTCAATAAACTTGATATCCTTCAAAGAAGGTACAAATTTAAAAACGTCATTAGCTACTGCACGTTTTATAATTTGCAATCCTTCCGCTAGAAGAGTTTCTTCAGGAAGTTCTATCTCTAAAGTGAATCCCTTAAGATTAATTTTAATTTTTTCGTCATCTAGAGGTAGCCTTCGCTTTATTAATGATCTTATTTTATCATCATCACTCTCGACTTTTTTTATTACGTCTACATCGTACGTTAGAGTTCGGCCTGCAAATCTATGGTTAAAATCGATTTGGACTCTTCCAGATCCTACGTACCTGACAATTCCAGTACCGATGATCTATTTCAATTACATCACCTACTCTTACTTCGTCTGCCTTCTCGCCTAGCTTTCGCTGTGCAACCATTCTAACTTTGTTAGAGTCCCTTTCACCAAAGCCTTTATCCGGAGTAATTTCAACATTAATTTTATCCCCTATATTTGGCAGCTGCAAGAGCCTCATCCAGCCCCTTTAAAACCCAGCCTTCGCCGATAGATATAAGCCTTGGCTCATATTTGTGAGTTGGGTCAAAGAGCTCAGATTTCTTTGCCTCCTCTTCGCGAGTTGTTTCGAAAATTTCGTTACTGTCTTTAACTTTAGCGGTATAATCTACCAATATGAGAGATCCTCTTTCCAAAGTCATAAAATTCGCTATTAATTTACCTTATATTAAGATTGATAGTGTACAAAGTATGGTAAAAGATCCAAGAATACATAAAATTACTCTAAATCTTTGACCTTCTTCAGAGCAATAGAAGTGGCCTCAGGGTTAACATTAAAGCCTAATATATTCATCGCGGATGAAATTGATGATAATGTTCTCATTACGTGGTATTTGCTAACCTCTCCCATGCTTCCTATTCTGAATACTTTGCCTTTTAAGTCGCCAAATCCACCTGCTACGAGAACCTTGAAGTCATCTGATAACAATGATCTGAATTTCTTATCATCCATCCCAGGAAGATAATTCAGAGAGATTACGACGTTACTTCTGGCATTGGGTTTTGCAAATGGTGTTAATCCCATCGAACTTAATCCTGAATAGAACGCATCTGCACAAATCCTGTGACGTTTAATTCTTTTATCTAGTCCTTCTTCCAGAATTAAATTAAGAGCCTCCCTGAAAGCATAGAAGAGAGGAAGCGCCGGCGTGAAAGGTGTTTCATAATGTTCTTCATAATACTTGAAATAGCGCTTCAGATTAAGATATTGAGTTGGCGGAGGGTTAGACTGCATGTATTGTTTAGTTCTGGGACTAATTGATATTGGAGATACACCAGGTGGAGCAGCAAGCGCTTTCTGTGAGGCTGTTACACAGATATCAACATTCCATTTATCGACAGGCAATTCGTCTCCACCCAGAATCGAAACAGCATCGGCGATGAAGAAAGTGCCCTTTCTAACTGACAACTCCCCTATCTTATCCATGTATCTAAGGGTTGTCCCTGTGGATGTTTCATTGTATACTGTGTATATCGCTTTAATATCTTTATTATTATCAAAGACTTCTTCTATCTTTTCGTACGGAGGATTCTCACCAAAGGGAGCAGTGACTCTGATTGCCTGACCTCCCCAGCTATCAATCAAATCGGCAAGGCGAGTTCCGAATTCGCCATTTACTGGGATAATTATCTTGTCACCTTTTCTAATGAGATTAACAACAGCTGCTTCTACGGCTCCCGTACCTGAAGCAGTTAACAATATGATGTCATTATTAGTAAGAAAAACTTTCTGTGTCTTTTCTACAATGTCTCTGTATAATACTCGAAAATCATCACTTCTATGATTAATTATAGGTGCAAGCATTGCATTCATTACTCTATTTGGCACATTTGTAGAGCCGGGAAGCATAACCAAATATTCCATGCTGTCTCATTAGACGAGCATACGCTCCGATATTTAAATTACGTTGCGCTAAGTAAAAATGATTGGTTGATTGAGAAATCTTGGATTTGATGATAAAACAACACCGCCTCAACTTGTTAGAGCATGCAAACAAATTTGGATGTAATGTCATTGCAGCCTTTCAACCAGAAAATATTTTTTATCTTACCGGTTTCTGGGGAGAAGGAATTGCAATATGCACGGAAAGTGTCACTACTCTTCTTGCACCTAAGTTGGAAGTAGGAAGAGCACTTCAAGAATCGAAAGAATGTGATGTTATTTCTACAGAAAGAGGAGATGATTTGATTTATAGTTTTGTTTCTAAAGTGGAAAAAAAAATGATATGTACGGACTGTAGTGATCATGCTATCATCAGGAGAATTCAAGACGAAATTGGTACAAAATCATTCATAGTTAATGTTGAACCATTCTTCCTTACTCGAATAATCAAGGATGAAGAGGAAATCGAAATGATTGAAATGGCAGCTAAAATTTTAGACACACTATACAGGATTTGCACTGACGAAATCAAAGTTGGGTTATCAGAGAGAGAATTGCAGGCAAGGTTGCTCTGCGAAGGGATGAAATTGGGAACACATCCGACCTCTTACAAAACTTCACTAAATCCCTTTATCATTGCTGGAGGACCAAACGGGGCTCTGCCACATGCACAAGTTTCAGACCGCAAATTTATAAAAGGTGACACGATTATTGTAGACCTTACTTTGAGATATAATGGGTATATAGCTGATGCAACCAGAACCTTTGTTTTGGGTACAGCAACATCTGAAATCAGAAAAATATACGATGTAGTCAAGAAATCTCAACAGGCAGGTTTGAACGCATTGCATTCCAACGTTATGTGTGGCCAAGTTGATGCCATTTGCAGAAGAATAATCTCGGAAGAAGGCTATTCAGAATACTTTATCCACTCTACAGGACACGGAATTGGTCTAGATGTTCACGAACCTCCATGGCTTCGATTAAAAAACGAGGAGAGATTGAAAGCTAATATGGCACTGACAATAGAACCAGGAATATATTTACAAGGCAAATTTGGAATAAGAATAGAAGATAGCGTTATCGTTGGTAGTCAGCCTGATGGAGGAGCAAGAATACTAAATGGATTCACAAAAGATCTAATCGAGTTAGACTAGAAAATCAAACTATAGGAAATAGTGAAAGGATGATAAGATATGATAGAAAGTTTGACTTCGATTAATAGATCTAGGAAGATGTGTATTCTTATTGGATCTCTGTTACATTTTATTGTGAGTAATCAAATTCTCAATAACCTTAAGCAATTTTCTAGCTATGCTTATTTTATTTTGAGGAGGGAGATGTAGAATATTTCTATGTTTATCTATCAAAAATACCTCGTTATTTTCTGAGCCAATAGCAGAGTTTTTTCTTCCAACGTCATTTGCAACGATTAAATCGCCTTTACATTCCTTCAGTTTTCGGTAGGCTCCCTTGATTATATTAGAGTCTGAGACATTATATTCTGCTTTGAATCCAACTAGAAAAGTTTGTTTGCTCATGTGCTTAACATGGTTTATGATCTTCTGAGTTGGCGAAAGAGGCAAAAGTAATTTTCTTGTGCTAGTCCTAATCTTTTTTATGCTTTTCCGTTCAGGAGTAAAATCAGCTACCGCTGCCGACAAAATGGCAACATCATATCTTTTTGAAGACAGTTCAGACATTACTACATCATACATTTCTTTACTTGTATCTACTCTAACGATCTTTAGATTAGGCAAAGATTTAGCACTATATGTTCCATGACCATATACAAGCGTAATATTTGCGCCCAATCTAATGGCTTCTTCAGCAATTAGATTTCCCATTTTACCCGAGCTAAGATTAGTGATTACGCGAATTGGATCTATATATTCAATAGTGCCGCCCGCTGTAACCAAAATATTTTTTTCAAAAAAGAAAGATTCAGTTGAGTTAGTAAATTTGGTTATTACTGATTCTAACATTTGTTCTGGAGAGACAACTTTTGCCTTTCCCTCGGTAATTATAGGTTGCAGAAAATCTACTCCTTGATCTTTGACTCTCTGGATATTTTCCTGAATAAGACGATTGTCATACATTGACTCATGCATAGCGGGGGCAATAATTATAGGAATTCGAGATCCAAGAGCAACACTTAGAACAGAAGTAACAGGCGTGTCATTGATTCCATTCGCAAATTTTCCTATTGTATTGGCAGTGCAAGGATATACAACAATCAAATCGGACATATTGTAGTCTGCAAGGGCAATGTGTTCAAGACTTCCTGTTAGCTTGGTAACAACATTATTGCCTGTAGCCCACTTCATCATTTCTGGAGTAAGCAACGTTGATCCGACGGCCTCTGACATTACAGGATAAACCTCAGCGCCATGTCGTATAAGCTGACGCGCTAAATCAATCGATCTATAGGCGGCTACACTACCTGTAATACATAAGACGATTTTCTTTCCTTCTATCTCCTGTCCATCTATTCCTGCAATATCTTTTGAGGAGTAAAGTTCTCTTCTTCTTTTTGCATCCATTATATTTTTTTTTCCTTTAATGTCTTTCTTATTTGCTCAAGTTCAGCGGGAGATGTATGAAAAATGTTTTCTTCATCTGGGAACTTACTTGACTTTACGTCACTAATATAAACTGAAACAGCCTCGAAAATAGACTTAGACACCTCTGCATATCGTTTTACAAATTTGGGCTTAATATCTTCATAGATTCCAAGCATATCATGCAGTACAAGTACCTGGCCGTCACAGCTCGAACCAGAGCCTATGCCAATAGTGGGTATAGAGATATTTTTACAAATGATGTCTGCTACCTCGCTTGTCACCATCTCTAATACAATACTAAATACCCCTGCTTCTTCAAGCGCTTTAGCATCTTCAATTAATTTTAATCCTGAAATCTTAGTCTTTCCCTGTAGCCTATAGCCTTCCGATAAAATAGTTGTCTGAGGCTTCAGACCAATATGTCCCATGACAGGAATTCCTGTTTTGACAATAGCTTTGACCGTATCGATTATTTCAATACCACCTTCAAGTTTTACAGCATGGCATCCAACTTTGATAAATTTAATAGCATTTGCTATAGCTTCACTTGTAGAAATCTGGTATGATCCAAAAGGCATATCAGCAATTATCATCGCTCTCTTTGCACCTCGCGAGACACCACTGCAAAATGTCAGCATTTCTTCCATGTTTACTTGATTTGTAGTAGGATAACCAAGCATTACCATACCTGCGCTATCTCCAACTAACAAGATGTCGACTCCTGCCCTATCACAAATTGAAGCAGTAGAATAGTCATAAGCAGTTAAAACAGAGATTTTTTCTAATTTTTGTTTCATTATTACAATATCCTTTACACTAACTCTTTTTCTATTAAAAATGCTGTTATCTTTGTCTTGCATTCACACCACATCGGATAATTTCAAGTGATTCTGAGAGATTCTTACTGTTGTCAAATTCATTTACAATCTTTTTGAGAATTTCGCCGTTTTTCTGTTTTAGCTGTTTTGCTTCTATAGCCATTGCAGGCAAAGCTCGAATAACGTTATCTATGACTGTAACTGTTGCAGCTTTTGATGTTCTTGATAAAGGATTAAGATCTATGGCAATTACTTTTTTACGCATTTTGACAAGAGCCTCTGTTCGATCACCATCCTCTAGCGGAACAAGTACAGTATCAGCTTTATAGATACCATCCTGATCTACTATTCTACGCTCGCTTCGTAACTCAGGAATTCTAGCTGAACCTCCGCTCCTGATACCTAGGACTTTCTTTGCACCCATTTTTTTTAGTTCTTTTTCAATTGCTATCTCTCGCTCTTCTGACCAATAAAATAGGTTGACTTCTATATCTGCATCGATTAAATTACTTAATTCAACAACTTCCTTTGAACATAGTGCAGCAACATTACCGTTAACTGAAATCACAGGATGAACGGCAACTAAAAGCAAAGAACATGCAGCCTTTATAGCTATACGCGCAGATTCAGTTGTGCCTTCGCCCAACAGATAATCAAAAGTCTCCCCTCTTCCATGAGCGATCAAACCCTCTTGTACCACGATACCATTTTTAAAGCCATTTACAAGCAATTCCCTTATGTAAAGTGATTTTGCTCTCGGGTGACTTGATGGAATATTAGTTCTATGCATAGTTATCTATAGAACTCTCGCTCCAGTATTATCTATATTGCATACAATTAAGGCACCTTCAAAACTCTTCAAACACTGTTTCGCGTAGTTCACTCTGTCTGAAGGTACAATCGTAAAAATTGTCTCTCCAAATAATGCAACTCCTGCTTCAATTCCATGAGATTTTAGGCTTTTTAGCGGCCCCTTACATCTACGTTGGGTTAGTCCAAGATCGTCAGCAAATTGGTAAGACATACTTAAGAATTCGTCAATGTCTCTTGAGACTTTCAATCTTTCTAACATCTTTTCGCCGAGCTGATTTGCTAGGCTCATTTGATCACTAAGAAATAATTTGGTTGAAAGCGGAGCAATGCATAAAACTACGGCTTTATAATCTTTGAGATCAATCTTTTCTATACAACCTACGCCGGGAGCGCCAATACTAGTTCGTATTTCAAATCCCCCTGAAAATTCCGCAATCACAGTTCCTAAGCCTGTTTTGCAAGAAATCTCTGCATGATGTGCAATTTGTGCTACCTTGTATTTGCTAAGTTTTGTGTCAAGGGCTTCATTGAGAGCATAAGAAAGACTTAGCGCTCCTGCTCCACTAGATCCTAATCCAAAACCTATTGGGATATTAGTTTCATGCTTAATATTAATATAATACGGTTTATGGACAAATCCAAGATAATTCTCTACAATCCATTTAGATACATTGGCATCTACGACTTTGCTATTAATAGAAATTTGATAATTTGGTGTTTGATGTTCAAAGACATCTACAACAGTTGCAATTCCATGATCAATAGAAAATCCCGCGCCCTTTGAACCCGCATGGAGATAGTCACCAGTTTCAGCAGGTTTTATGACGATACCAGTAATGTGACCAGGACTAAATGCCTTAGCTGTTGCCACTGGGGTCGCGACTACTGATACCACATGTCATTATAGTTACCAAAAAATATAAAAATATTGTTTAATTAGTTTAAATTGGTATAAATTAATCCTATGTCTCGGTATGCACGAAGGTTACAGAAAATAGGAAGTAGCATGCTAATATCCTTACCTAGCGAATGGGTAAAGAACAACAACTTGAAAAAAGGAAATATGGTAATGATCGAAGTTAACAGAAATAACTCCGTCTCATTATATCCTTCTGATATAGACGCTGAAGACGTAAAGGAGGTAAATATTCCACATCCTCAACTATCTATGGATAGCCTTACAAATCAAATCTATGGTGCCTATCTACTCGGATATGATATCATACGTATTAAAGGAAAGTCTCTAATATCTTTTGATGACCGAGAGCTTATCAAGCTTGCAATGAGAAAACTTGTAGGACTAGAAATCGTTGATGAGAATGGATCTAATATAATTTCGCAGTTCTTGCTAGATGCAAATACATTGGATGCTGAGAAGATTCTTAGACGAATGAGTTCTATCGTGGCAGGTATGTATAAAGATACGCTAATAGGAATTCAAAAAAAGGAAAATGGTAGTAAGAAATCAATTGTTAGTCGAGATGATGAAGTAGACCGACAATATTTTTTACTCGTGAGATTAATACGGAGTGCAATGATGGATCAGAAACTGGCGAGCAAACTCAATTTAAGCAACATTGATATTTTGGATTATCGAATAGCTGCAAATCATTTGGAGAGTGCTGGAGATTATATTAGTGATTTTGCAGCAGCTTTGCCTATTATTTGCCATGATAAGCTCATCGAAGAGATAATTCACGCTGCTTCCTTAATTGAGAAAATGCAGGAGAAATCTATTGCTGGTTTTATAAATAAGAATCGAGTTGAATCAAATGAAGTTGTCAGAATCTATAGTAAATTTAATGACCTGTTGAATTTAACAAAGGAACTTTCTGCGCAGACAGAAATAGATAAACAAGATGCTCCCATTGCACTTCTTAATTCGATCTTTTCAATGGATAAGATTGCAAGATGCTGGGTTGACATAGCTGATTTAGTAAAGCCGGTATATTTAACGGCGGCCTTGCGTAATGCTTAATATTCTAAATCGAAAAAAGTTGTTCTATAAGTTGTTCTATTCATCCATCTAAGTTATAATTAGCCTTTGAAAAATAACTCGTTTTGTAGAACCTGAAAAATTCTTTCATCAAACTAATAATTAAATAATGAGGACTATCTTCTAGTAGCTATTTTTATTAGCATCTTATCCATTGTGTCTCTAATATGTAGGTCTTCTATTAGATATAAGAATAACCTAGTGACATAGTATCACAATTACAAGCAGCTTTTAATTTAATAAAGCTCATGCATCATTGGTTTAATTAATCGTATTAAATTAACTTTAAAAAATAAACATTTAATATTATTATTTATCGTTCCTGAGCTATAAATTTAAGATTATCAAACTGAGAAAATATAATATTAAATAAATTAATATATAAAATTATTTCATAAGATTTGCACAGAATCTAATTAACTATCATAAGTAGTATTTTTATATTATGGGAGACATGCTGAGAGATATAAGGGATTCTACTTCTTATGCAGCCAAAATTTTGCATGAACTAGGTTCACCAGAAGTGCACAATTCCTTGCAGAGAATCAGAGAAACTGCTACGACAGCGCAATCAATAATTGAATCTTTTAAGGACCCACAGATGGTGAGGAATTTAGAAAATCTTCGCATAATAGCTGAGGCTATGCAGAATATCTCTGTGAAAGTTGAAAATATGGTAAAAGAACTTAAGCAGACAGGCGTAATTGATGAGGCAAGCACAACCATTAAATCAGCTAGAAAAACTATAGAATCTGCAGAGACTAATCAAAACCTTCCCGAAATGATCTCTGCAATTCGAGAAATGTTACAATCAATTGGCGCTCTATTGGAAGAATTAAAAATTACAATTGCATCTTCAAAAAGGACAGGCTCTATCCATATGACTAAACAAGCGCTAGATCATACATCGGCGATCTATGAGAATATAAAAGATACATAGAGTCGTAACTAAACAGGCATTAATTTCCTAGTCTGCTAATACATAAATGCTATTTTAGAACGAAGTGGCGCAATGAGTATGTGCTGTTCTCTATATAAAAAAAGTTAACTTTTACAGGAGAGTTTTTTCTAATGACTCAATGCGACATCCCGACATTACAAATACAACAAGCACAACAACTATGAGTATAACAGCTACAATAAGAGTTATGACTCCTGAACAAACTGCCGAAGCTATCAAGAATGTCGCTAAAAATATTTGCGAAACATCATACAAGATGCAAACGGCAGTAAGAGATATCAGTTAGAGTGGTGCAAACGACGATGTCACAGAGGCGGTTCGTGAAACTACGATAGCAGCTCGCGAGACTGCCCAGACAGTATGGGAAAACGTAAGCATAACACATCGACCACAAACTGCAAGAGATCAATCCCAACTGACTGAAAACATTGCGCGCGCGAAAAATCGGATGCGTTCTCTCGATAGTATTTTTATGATGGTCGAACTATGGTGATATTATTACTTGTTATCCTTCATTTCTGAAAAGGTATATCTTTATCGATCTACTAGAATAACTTACTATTGAATTCCTTACAAGTGAATCATTAGACGATATCCGAAATATTCCATCAAACTGAACATCTCTATTGGTATTAGAACAATAATCAATTATTGGCACTGATACGAGATTTACTCAGTCTCTTTGATATTATATATATGAAGTCGCTACCTCTTTAATGACTTATAAGAGATGTTGTTTTAGAAAGAGTGTATTAAGGAAGGTTTGCCTTACTTAGGAACCTGATATGTATAGATTGTGATCTCTAACATTCCAAAGCCCTCTCTTCTGTCAGAAATTACCTTTATTCATTATGCATATATGAGCAACAGATTAAAATTTTAAAAGAATATAATTTCTTAACATGTTTGGATATCTGTTAGTTGCATATATTTGGCTTGTAGACCTTTTGCATACAACTCTCCTTCAATTCACAGGCTGTATACTTGACAATATGTGTCGCAGGTATATCTATTTTCGTCTATTGCATAAAATTTATGACCTGAGCACTGACTTGTCGGAAAAGGTCAAAAAGAAGATCCTATCCAATTGAATTCAACCTAAAAATGAAAGTATTCTCCTATAATTAAGGAAGGCAGGTATATTGAAACTTCTTGGATTGCAGGCTCTGCTTTTTCTGTAGTAAATCTTAGATGGAACTTCAGCATATTATCATAATAAGATTTCATTCCAAGAAAAATATTTCTGCTGATTGCAAAAATTATTATAATATAATGGCTCTACTTACAAAAATAACGTCGCATAGATGTATTTGAAAATTATCAACAGTTAAATTGTATTGGATATAACAGTATTGGAAAGTAAATGGTTAATTTGTTCAAACGCTGGAAACCAAAAGGGAAGATGTACAGTTTGAGATGCTTTCAATGTGGTTCCGGCTTTCTGTCAAGTTACCATCTTGAAGCACCTATATGTAGTAAATGCCTCCAAAAGGCCAAATCATTGGATTCGACTATAGACAACGAAAAAAATTGTAGAAGGTGTGGTAAGAATGGTGTTATCTATGGCAAGCAAGAGTGTCATTCTTGCTATTTTGGTTTCGAGAAGAAAGAATCATCTCGATGACCCTCTGACCTTCCTGACTCGTAAACTACTTATCTGTTTATTTAAATTATCTGCTTTGGTAGCGCTTCTTACAAATATCAAATACTTGATATAAGATTCCACAAGCCAGATATAATTTTTTAAATCCCGTCCTCTCAAGACTAATCAACGACAGAGGCCAGAATTAGATCAATAGAAATTGATCATCACGAAGTTAGTGTAATAAAAAATATTTTACTATTGACCTTGTCTTCTTAACAATTACAGAAGAGATAGTAGAAGCCAGAGTATGCAATAATGAAAATGTGAGCATATAGCATTATCGTAGAGAATTGACTAAGACCATTTGGAATCTGTATATAATAAATTTGAAGTTATTAGACCATGACTCAATTTGATGCATACAATTCTTTAAAAATAAAAAATTGTTTCCTATTCTAAAGCTTTCCATTGCATATTTGCTAAGTGCAACTTACATCGCAAGATATTCTAAAAATGTGCATTAGAATTGGGAAGTTCGCCATAGAGATTTATACATGGATCGATGAACTACCTTATCTCAGGGAGACAACTGCCAAGTTCATATCTATTAAAATTTAAGACAGTATCTCAAGTTGAAACTTTATGGTTAAGCCTATCCATTGATGAAAATATCTCATATATTTCAAAAGAATAAAACAGGCGATCAACATAGAATAGATCCAGAACGGCATGGTGACTAAGTATATTTCCAGTATTGGTATATGAATTAATCAAGAACAGAATCACAATTAATGTGCCAATAACAGATGCTAAAATTATAATTCTTAATTTTATATCACTTAATATAATTTTCTTTTTTCCTTTTTCTGATCGTTCTCTAACTTTTTTCACTGTTTCCTCTTTTCTCTTTTTTGCTTTCTTTGAATTCAGTATAGGTATCTTTTTCAATACAGATCCATCTGAAATAGTTTTTTGAACCTCGTAAAGTAGGACTTCCCCTCGTTTAGATTTCTCATTGAAGACTTCTAGCGCTAGAGAGTAATCATCTTTTTCTTGATGTGATTTTTTGCCTAGACTGCTAGTCCATTCTATAACCCACGTTTTAGTAAAATCGTGTGAACCTTCTTTCGAATCCTTATTATTACCGTTGTTCAATAACTTTCTTAAGACTTTATAAAACAACAATTTATAAATACCTACGTTTTGCTGTTTCTTACAGTTGTTAATTCTGTAATCAAAAGCACAAAGATTGATAATTAATTATTGTGTGAGGATTTGAAATTAACGATGTAGTAAATTCAGTTCTTATAAAAACCACTAATTTATTTTGTTTGACATTATATGAGTATTCGGATAAACTAGAAATTCATTTTGTAAGCATACCTTTTGTGTCATCATACATTCGAAGAACGTTATCTAATATATCCTATTCTATATGTGTTTTGAAAATTAGTCTTAAAGAAGTATCCATTTTAGAAAACGGTCGAATTCTTTTCTCTGCATTCAATTCTTATGATACTTCAATGATATTATCAGGATATTTTCTGCACTGGTTCGAAGGAGGAAAAGCTGTACTTCGAATATATTTGCTTATTACTATTATTATTTCTCCTCTCCGCATGTCAGTGAGTTGACCTTATTTTTTATTTATCATAACAGGTCGATTATCGATATCAATAAATCTAAAATTAGGCCTTTCTGTTCGTTTTGTAATGATATTGTATTAAAAGTAAAAGTCACATCTTGTTACTATATTGCAAGAATATGGTAACAAGTCACTCTCATTAGTCTTCTTAGCGAAATCATCGTAATTTTTTATGACATTAGAGATAGGAAATATTAGTGCATACGGAAGCATAAGAAACTTGATCAGAAACTTCTCGTTTGTTCGACTATTGTCTAACCTTACGATAAGAGGCGATTCAGAATTATCACTATGGCATCTCTCTATTCATTTGCAATAAATCAGACTATTTTTTATCAATCTCATAAAATATAAAAAAGATTTATACTGCTATATATTCAACACTTTCTTATCTGTTCCTATAAAAATATCTTATAATTATTTACTCGTACCTAAACTGTGATAACATTTCCTTTGATGGTATTTGAATATTAGTCTCTTATTCTATCGCAAATATATGACTTATAATATTAGAGATAAGATCTTAATATTTAGATGTGAGATTATGAATATGCGGTCAAAGTCTTTCATAGAGAATGAATCACTCATAATACCATTGGTAGTTGTAAAAATATTTTAATAATTTTCAACTTAGATGTTAATGGTGGAGCAATAACGAGTATGAACAGATAAATTATCAGTTTTCTGAAACTATCATCATCTTCTATGGCGGGTATTGGAGCAGCGAGAACTGTTGCTATTGATGTAGATTCTGTTTTAGCTGATGTCATATTAATATGGACAAAGGAGTATAATAAACGCAAAAATGCAAGAATTACTAAAAGAGAAATCATACTCTGGGATATTCCAAAAGTTCTCCCTGTTAGTCAAAATGAAATCTATCAGCTTTTTAGCTATGTATGGAAGTATCGTTGGAAGGAGATCCCTCCTACAGAGCCGCAAATAGGCGAGATTACAAAGAGGATCCATCGTAAAGGTTACAGGATCTCTATTTTAACAAAGAGAGAGAGGCCCACAGTAGCATACGTTGCAAAATGGCTTGACTTCCATGACATTTATTCTGATGATTTGCTATTTGTTTATGATTCCACCCCGAAAGCCGAATATCCATTTGATATTTTAATTGATGATGCTCCAAAAAACTTAATAGATGTAATTCCCCCAAAGTCCGCAATTTTATTCAATCAACCATGGAACAGAGATTTTGACTGGCCAGTAAGAGTAAATTCATTAAGTGATGCAGAAAAAATGCTCTGAATAAAGTGGAATGATATTCATGATCGACTCCTGAGAATGACTGTTGAATTATAGATAAATTTTCTCAACTGTTCATCTGGATCCACCATAAATGGTTTTCGACAACATATGGAAATGGAAATTGAACTATTCTAAATACAGGAAATTCATCTCAAAATAATCTCTCACTGATTGATATATACATTCAAAGACTAACCGACAAAATTATTGAGTTTTCTAAATATGATTGGAAGAGCATTTACTATTTAACTTTTTTCGATGTATTGGATTTTGATTTATATCTATTATTGATTTAGAGAAACTAAATTAAACAAAAGTATGTGAGAATAATAAGTCTTTGCTCTTCACATTTTATACGAGCCAGTATCTTTTTTTATCCTTTATCATAATCTAAAAATCTTACCCATTCAGGGAACCAGAGATCATTTTCTGAAACGCCTATACCACGCGCAAGAATCGTAGGCGAGTTATAGTAAACTGCATCTGCTTTGATTTCCTTTTTCAATGACTCATTTAGATCGTCTATGGATGAAACTTCGCCAATATACTTATTTGCAATTAATTCCCTATTCTGTGTATAAAGACCAACTTGACGGCCGTCTACTGTTGGAACATAACATACTATAACATAGATACGGCTTACGCCAGCTTGGCGTAAATAATGGATCGTTTCCTTAACTGTACCTCCTGTCTGGATGGTACCTTGGATTGTCGCTATTTTGTTGTTATGAGCATGATTTCTTATTACGAATTTCAGTGATTTGCCTGTTGTGAGTAATTTGTTTTTGCTAATCTGTTCTGAAAAGTCAATCATATGATCGGAATCATCATATCTGTCCTTAATTATGCCCTCAGAAGCCTCAAAAGTTTTGGAATATTTTTGATACTCTATGCTAAATCCTAAAGTCATTGGACGAGTATAATCAGGTTCAGCATATGCTGAATCGATATCTATATCTGTTGCTAAAAAATTTGCCTGTTCTTTCCCAATATTTTTTCTAATGGCGTATATACTCTTGCCATTGACTATTGCTGTAACATGAGATTCGCGGATAAATTCAAATGGATCCATCATGACTCGATCTCTCGATAGATCAGCAAGAATTTCCAATCCATCCTCCTTACTCATCTTTATCAACTGACCAGGATCTACATCATTAAAGTGCATATCAATCAATGATGTCCTTAACGAATTTTCTGATGCAATAATGCTCAAAGTCTTAGACTTGTTGGTAGCAGTGACAAGCGGCTTAAAACCACTACTATTTCTGTAAGCATAGATGTCATCATGCAATTTTAGAATCATATTGCCCTTCAAATGCCTATCCAAGAACTCTGCTGCTCGTTCCGGATTTTGTTTTTTGATTAATAAGTCTACAAATATCTGATATATTTTAAAAAGAGAATCTGATTCCTTGGCTTGTCCTATATTAGGATGCAAGTATAACTTTTCAGTATCTACAAAGAAGCCATCAAGTGATACTTGAATTAACTTCATGCTTGGGAACTGAGGTGATCTCTTTGAAAGATATCCTATTCCATTATCACCAAGCAACTTTTCTTTCTTAGCGATTTTCAAAATATTTTCGTCTGAGGGAAGCGATCCTTCTCTTTCAACTACGGCATTCCCTATAGCCATTTTCCAATATGCTTTACCTCTATGCTGGAGCATTCGCATTGAATGTGCGAGATAATAAATTATGTTCATAGGTGTATCTGTACCGAGATTGTAAACGGCGACAATTCCAGCCAATTAGTTACCACGTTGTCTTAACTATTGAGTGGATAAAAATCTTGTCTGCACTAAAAATCTTATATTAGGAAAATTATTTATGATTCTAAGCCTTGATAACATTATACTTTCAGAAAATGAACTAATTTTTGCTTGAATAAAACAATATGTTGCTCTATTCTATGATAATAATTACCGATTGTCCTAGCTGCTGAAAGACATTAATCAGGCTATTCTAGTATTATAGTGTTATCATGCTCATTGGTATTATAGGCAAAGCCAATGTTGGAAAATCTACTTTCTTCAATGCAGCAACAGAACTTGCTGTACAGGCTGCAAATTATCCATTTACAACCATTAATTCAAACATTGGAATAGTACATGCTAGACAGAAATGCGTATGTACAGAATTTGGCGTTCAAGACAATCCAATCCATTCAATATGCATTGATGGCAATCGATTTATTCCACTAAATTTGATCGATATTGCTGGCCTGGTACCAGGGGCACACTTAGGCAAAGGCCTTGGCAACAAGTTTTTAGATGACGCAAGACAGGCGGATGCTCTAATCCACATAGTGGATGCATCTGGTTCTACAGACAGTGAGGGTAAACCCATTAGTCCAGGTACAGGAGATCCAATATCTGATGTTAGATTTGTAGAGGAAGAATTTGATCTTTGGCTTGCCTCAGTTGTTAGCAGGGACTGGAATAAAGTTTCTAGAGAAGCAGAAAGTCAAGGTCAAAAACTGGAACAGATGCTTGCTAAACGATTATCAGGACTGGCTATTGGGTCCCATCAGATAGCTGATGCTCTGGATGAAACGGGCATATATTATAAAAAAACAACATTATGGACGCAAGAAGACATTTTTAATTTCTGCAAGACGATCAGACTAAAATCAAAACCAATCGTTCTAGCCGCAAATAAAGCAGATCTACCAACAGTAGACAAAAATATTAATGCAATGAAAAATGCTGGTCGTGATGTTATTGTCTGCGCTTCAGAAGCAGAGAACCTACTCAGGCGAGCAGCAAAGAAAGGAATTATTCATTACCTGCCAGGAGATAACTCTTTCAATATTAAACAAGAAGCTGAATTAAATGATCAGCAAAAAAAGGCGCTTAGGATAATAAGTAATATACTCTCAAAATATGGCTCAACAGGAATACAAGAAGTGATAAATTATGCATGCTTTAAACTATTAAATTTGATAGTGGTATATCCTGTAGAGGATGAGCTCAAATTAATAGATAAAAAAGGTAATATTCTTCCTGATGCGCGGTTGCTACCACGAGGATCGACCGCAAAAGATTTGGCTCATGCGATTCATGCTGATTTGGCAAAGGGTTTCTTATATGCCATAGATATACGGAGTAAACAGCGATTGAGTTCAGAGTATAAACTTAAGAATAATGATGTTATCAAAATTGTTTCTGCAACGTCTAGAAGTTGATATAAAATATGATATGTCTAGGAATAGAAAGTACTGCCCATACATTTGGTTGCTCTGTTGTCGAAGATGACCCGACGAATATAAAAATTGGCAAAGTGCTTTCAGATAAACGAGATGTTTATAAGCCGCCCATAGGCTCTGGTATACATCCACGTGAAGCTTCAAGACACCACACCGAAAATTCAACAGAAATTTTGATGCATTCATTAGACGAAGCAAAAATCAGTATAAAGGATGTTGATATTATTGCCTATTCTGCAGGACCAGGACTTGGACCATGTCTAAGAGTTGGCGCCGTCGTTGGAAGAACTTTATCTACCTTCTATAAAAAACCACTTATTCCTGTTAATCATGCTTTAGGGCATATAGAATTAGGAGCTATGCTTACACATGCTTCGGATCCCTTGGTACTATTAGTATCTGGTGGCCATACAATGATACTTGCATTCTCTAAAAATAAATGGCGAGTTTTTGGAGAAACACTTGATATTACTTTAGGACAACTGCTCGACCAATTTGGACGATCACTAGGTTTTGCCTCCCCTTGTGGCGACAAAATAGAAGAACTTGCAAGTCGATCATCAGAAAGATATCTGGGTTTACCTTATATTGTAAAAGGAAATGATGTCTCGTTCTCAGGATTGCTTACATGTGCAAAAAAGCTTGTGCTGGATAAAAAAAATGATTATTCAGATATATGTTATTCTCTACAAGAAACGGCATTTGCTATGATCACAGAAACGATAGAACGCGCTATGTCATTTACTGATAAAAAAGAAATGATGATCGTAGGAGGAGTTGCGGCTAACAAGAGACTCACCCAAATGCTTGCAATTGCATGTAAAAGACAAAATAGAAAATTTTATATCTGCCCTATCCATTTCGCAGGCGATAATGGAGCCCAAATTGCGTGGACAGGAATACTATATTATAATAAGACTAAGAAGGGGGTAAGTATAAAAGAATCCTTTATTCAACAATCCTGGAGGATAGATAGCGTAGATGTTAATTGGCGTGATTAATAGCTAATTTTATTATCATATTGTTGCTTCTGGATTGACTTTACCCACTCGCTATTATTAAAAACGCCAAATTTATATTGCTTTTGATCCACAACAATTGTAACTTTTTTTAACAGAATACCTTCTGCCTTTACAGATGATATTTTATCAAGAGGAACGTCTAACACTACCTCTCCAATCTTTTTTGAAAGAACCACCATTCTTCCTTCAGTCTTTTCGAAAATGAGACGTTGGTTAGTTAAAGTGAGTATACCATTTTTTAATTTGTCTTCTGCACAATCTTCTTGTAGGATCCTTTTTTCTCCACTTCTTGGTTCAATAGCACTCATATTTTTATCTTTAAGTTTGATGATATATTACTATTGCAACAGAGAAAGAAACTAATTAAAAGAGGAGCCGAGGCTGACATTTATCTTGGCAGTTGGTATGGTAAAACAACTATCTCAAAGATTAGAAAAGTAAAATCATATCGTCATAAATCCTTAGATGACGAAATTCGTAAAAGTCGAACAGTCAATGAAGCCAATATGATTTCTTCTTCTAAACTAACAGGAGTTAGATCACCATTCTTATATTTCGTAGATCCTGTTTACGCGGAGATCATAATGGAATTTGTGGAAGGTAAGGTTGCAAAGGATGTGATAAATCTGAAATTATGCGAAGAAATTGGAAAATACACTGGATTGCTTCATACAAATGATATAATTCACGGAGATCTGACTACATCAAATTTTATTGTCAGCAAAAAATTAGTAGTGCTTGATTTTGGCTTGTCTTATTATTCCCATCGTAGGGAAGATCGAGCTGTCGATATTAGGTTAATTAAAGAGATATTCAGCAGCGCGCACGTATCGTTCTATAAAGAGGCGTACGAGGGATTCCTACGAGGATACTCAGAAATAATAGGAGAATATGAAACAGCATAAAATCTTAAAAAATGTTTTAGAAATTGAACGGCGAGGAAGATATGCGCAAGTCGTTTGATAAGGTGATTATCTTTCTTAAATCTTCTAGGAATACGTTGTTTATCGTTGACAGACATGTACCATAGAGCCCAGTTTTCTAAGAGAAAGGCGGTATCTTAGTATACTTCGTTTAGACGAGAGATAAGAATTCCACGTATGAGTTCTAAGTTAAATGAACATATAGGACAATGAAAAGATCTTGACTACCATAGCATAGTATATCGTAGGAATATTCATTGGCAATGATATAAATTGAATGACAAGTATGATTTAGATGTCATAATAATGACTCATCAAACGATACACGGTCGCCAACTATACGTTGGGATGAGGGATTAGAAAATACTAATATTCGTTCTATCCTCTCATATCATTTTATTAATTTTAATTTTATTATGCTGTATGTATGATATATATATATATATATATATATATATGATGAAATAAAAGCTTTACTAATTTAAAAATTACCTCGTATGTGTGGATGATCATGCTGTTTTTATCGCATAATCTCTATCATGTTATTATTATACTATGAGCTCAATTACAGAAGGGATGTTTATATGACCGTCAATATTGATAAGTCTCCGCCTAATACTGGTCAACAGAATACTATGTATTTTTATGTATGATGCTGTTCATTGTAATTGGTGAAATTAATTTGCTTCGCAAGTAATAATTATAATAAATATATAGAGATTCAGTCGATCTTGCAAAAATACGCAATCGATGTCCATCTTTTGAGAATACCATTAACTGAAATTCAATCCAATTTTTTGATTGAAATAGCAATAGAGAAATCAAAATCTGCGTTCAGAAAGATATCCAAACCTACTATTGTAGAGGATGACGGGCTATTCATCGATGAGTTGAAAGGGTTTCCCGGTCAATATTCTTCTTACGCTTTTGAGACTATTGGCTACGACGGAGTATTAAAACTGTTAATCAATTCTAAAACAAGAACCGCATACTTTAGATCGGTTTTTGCGTTCTACGACGGTGAGGTTTCGCAAAGCTTTGTCGGTGAAATAAAAGGAAAGATCGCTCATAGAGCGTTGGGTAAAGGATGGGGATACGATCCAGTCTTTATTCCTGATGGAAGCGAACTAACATTCGGTCAATTACATCAAGAAAATAGAAAGGCAGATTTTTCTCATCGTGCAGAAGCACTAGGCAAATTTGCAGACTGGTATAACTATAAAAAAGACAATAACGTGTATTGAAGATACAAACATCTTCGGGAGAATTTGAACAATTATGTGGAAATACAAAGACAATTATCATTTTACTATATAATAAATTATGAATGCGTCAGTTTTTATAGAATGATAAATGGACCTAGAATGGCCACAAAAAACGTTTTGTTCTAACTGGTTGAATTGAACTTGTTGTTATTGCATCAAGAATGTTGTTCAAGAGGATGGTAGAATTACAACAAAGGTATGTCTATTAGTCTGGACATCTTCTTGAAATAGTCTTCTTGAAATAGATTAGGTATAGCAGATTGCTGTTTTTTTACATTTCTTATTTATCTTTGTTTCTAGAGGTTAGTATTAATCTCTTTTAGGATTAAAATTTGAATCCTTTTTGTTTCTACTATTTCTGAATGTTGTTTATATCTTTAACCTAATCAAATGTTTCTGCATTAATCATAATATTAATACCTTGCAAATAGTTATTAACGCTGCTAATTGATTCTTAAGCTGATATCCTATATTCAGATTATAATATTGATGGGGGAAAGAAATGTATAAGCGATTCTCTAAGGATTAAAACTAGTATCGTGCCTGGTGTTGCAATTTTAAAAGTCACTTTTTAATTTCTAGAAGAATTTAGTCTTATCGATAGTTGTGCAGACAGGCGGTTGGTAGTTCTATCTTTTATTGATTATATGTATCCATTTCATAAACAGTATTCAAAGTTTTAAGAGATTGGATCTATCTCGTTGTCTTCTAATTTAGAATGGTAATGCCAGATATTCAACTTTCGTATGATATAAGGGATAAAACTTTTTTTTCATCTTTATTTGTAAGTGCTAATATGTTTTCTCTACCCTCCATGGTAACCCTGCGAAGTTCATATAGATTATTTTAAAAAGAAGAGTATTGAAATATATATGGTGCGTAATTTTCTTAATTTTTCTCTTTGTCTATTAATATCCTTATGTCAAATGAAAATGTGAATGCAGAGATTTTATAAACGTTGTCGGTTTGAAAAGTTTTGTTGATATCCGAAAAACTATGAAATAATGAAAAAGAGAACGTAAATTTTTCGTCACTATTGTTGAATGAAATGAGCAGAAGAATTTGACTGATGTTTGACGCGAAATTCTATTACCATACGGCCTTATTATCCGTGACGCACTCTTCTAAATATTCAATATTTAATAAACATCTCTCGGTTTTCTAGATATATATATATATATATATATCTAGCATCTGGATTACTCAACAATACAACCATTAATCCATCTACTAATATATCGCTTATGATTTTGCAAAACTATTACCCTAGAAATCTCACTCTCATCCATTATAGAAAAGTCAGTCATTTTGTCATGTATTTGAGATGCAAGATTACGGATTTCGCTCATTTCAAGCATATTATTTTTCTCAAGTCGTTGTGTAGACATACCAATATGCATATATGACTTTAGTTCAATAAAGTGAGGATTAGCTTCTAACAACATTTCTGCTAATTCTTCGATAAATTTTCTATTGTCATTATATCCTCTAATCATTGTCATTCTTAAAACCGTTCGAGTATTCACTGTTTCCAGGAAGCGCAAGCTTTTCCACCATCTTTCCCATGCGTCTCTATGACGTGGCCTATTAATACGGTAAAACATCTTTCTGTTAGATGCATTTGTTGATAAGTATAATTGGGTAGGCAATGCCTCTTCATCGGCTAATCTATGAAGCATTTGCGGCTCCTGACCGTTTGTTACTAGAAATATGGATTTTGTAGCCTTCAAGGTTTTTAGATATCTGATTAATTGAGGTAGTTTCGGATACATCGTCGGTTCACCAGATAGTGAAATGGCATAATGGGTAGGAAGCAAAGACTCATCTAGCTTCTTCTTCTCATTTTTGTTACTTCCATAGAAACCGTTGATCAATTTCCTTCTCTCATGTAGTAAATTATGTACGATAACATCAGGTTCATCTACTAGCTCTGCAGGCATTTCCAAAGTATCATAAAATTCAGTTGGACGCCAACAATATACGCATCTATTCTCGCAGTTCATAGCA
The DNA here is from genome assembly GCA_963733025.1 of uncultured Nitrososphaeraceae archaeon. Classification (GTDB taxonomy): domain Archaea; phylum Thermoproteota; class Nitrososphaeria; order Nitrososphaerales; family Nitrososphaeraceae; genus JAJNBK01. Next base: position 60,715 of record CAVTCE010000037.1, read on the forward strand.
GTAGGAGTCATCTCCATACATTGATGAGTCGAAATTCCATAGAACTTATGCTTATAGCAATTTCCTTCATTTGCAAATGATTTTTTTGTCCAATGACATAGTTCAACAGCTGAATGGTTATACACTCCGTACTTTGCCTTCTGTAATTTTGATTTTATGGGTAATGTAATTTGAATAAGATTGTCTTTCGTTGTATGTGAACCATCATCAGAGCAACTCATTACGATAATTATTCAGAAGCTGCATTTAAAGTTTGCAATATTCAAAAGGACATCTTACATAGACAAATCAAAGATAGGTCTGTTATAATTTTGCATGTTGCATCCTATTCTGCAATTCTATCTCTAAACATTTATCTTACAAGAGCGTATTTGCAATTATAACCTGCAATATAGATTTTCTAAGAAAATATCAAGATCTATAACAGATATAGTTTAGCTCTTGTTATATTTTATATTTACATTGAGACTGAATTGGAAGATCACGTCGTCAATGAAATTATTTAATAGGCGTATATTGTTCTGAAAAGATATGTGATGCAAAGGGCATTTGCAATATTCTCTGTACAAGATTGTATAATGTCTATGTCGAAGTTGCAATCACAAAACATAGCATTTTAATTAGAATTAAGTCATATGGGCAAACTCAATTTCAAATCAATTGCAGAATTAATGTACAGAAGATGTCTTCTGTCTCTAGTAAATCTGACGCTCACAACAATTGGGGCAGTATACTATACTTTTTAAAGTATAATATATTGAATGTTGTTATCTTATGACGATTGACACTGATGATATAATGAATATTGGACTAAAACTCGTAGGTTGGAAGAAGATGCCACCAGATAGTGCAATTCATGTTAAAGGGAGGAAAATCAATAGGGTTTTGATCGCAGTAGATGTAACATCTGCCGAATTAATACTTGCAAAAAATTTAGGATGTGATGCGGTGATCGCACACCATCCATTGGGCTCTGCAGCAGTTAACTTTTACAAAGTACTTGATAGACACACCGAATTTATGGTAGAGCATGGCGTCCCCCAGGACAAGGCAGAAGATAGGGTAAAAAACTTGAAGACTAGAATTGAGATCAAAAATCATGCGCATATCTATAATGACGTAGTAGACGCTGCGAGGATCATTGCAATGCCGCTGGTAAATATTCACCAGCCATGCGACGAGTATATGAGGAAAAGAATCTTTGACAAGATCAATGCGGGTAATCATGATCTTATCTTGGATGTAGTAAAATCGATCGAAGAGATTCCTGAATTCAGAAATGCAGCTACTACAATAAAGGTTGCTCATGGAAGTTCAAAAAATAAATTTGGCCGTTGGGCACTTGTTCTTGCGGCAGGAACTAATGGAGGGTTTCCGATTGCTAAGGCATATTTTGAACATGAAATTTCAACAGTGATCTATCTACACATTGATTATAATGATCTAAGAAAAATGTATGAGGAAAATTTAAAAGGCAATCTTATTGTTCTAGGTCATCTGGCAGGGGATTCAATCGGATTAAATGCATTGGCTGATAGACTAGAAGATGAGGGGGTTAAGACTATACGATTGGGAATTATACCTCCAAACTAAAAAATGGTAATCGTGAAATTCCCCTAATATGATTATGGAATGATTATCTAACAATTATATACAGTAATTGTTGCCATCTGTTTGATGGCCTTCGTAGTATAGCCTGGTTAGTATAGGCGGCTGTGGGCGAGTGCTCCTAGAGGAGCTACTGGGAAGAAACCGCTTGAGGAGGGTTCAAATCCCTCCGAAGGCCCTATATTAACTATTGATGTCAAAGAGCGTTCAGAGTCCAAATAAATCTATATCATCTAAAAAAAGGTCTCAGGTCAATTTTTATGAGAAGCCAATTTTGATAATATAAAATGATATCTTCAGGTCATATATTTCCAAATATGCTGCCGATAATATTTTAAGGCAAAAAACCTAACCATAAAGATCGACGATGTCATCAAAGGGGAGCATTTTGATAGTCGACGATGAAATGGACATTACTCTCGCCTTCAAGAAGGGTTTAGAAAGCAATGGATTCTTCGTCGATATATACAACGATCCTATCGCAGCACTATTGAATTTTAAATCAGATTTTTATGATTTATTATTAGTGGATGTTCGAATGCCAAAAATGAATGGTTTTGAATTATATCAGGAAATAGAAAAGGTAGACAAAAAGACCAAGGTTTGTTTTATTACTGCTTTTGAAGTCTATTATCAGGCATTAAGAGAAATATTTCCAACATTAGAAGTGGGTTGTTTTATTCGAAAACCAATTGAAATTGATGATTTAGTAAAACGAATAAATGCAGAGATACATCACTAAATATAGACAATTAATCGAACTATAGAATATTTGAAGATAATATAATTTATAACAGAGAAAGCAGAATGCAATTCCAAATACAGAAAATTAGAAGGATAACAAGTCAATTCCCATTACTATTAGAAAAAAGAAAAAAGTTAATGCTTTGGAATAAAACTGAGTTTATTATATTTTGTGGCTGCTATGATAAATCCTATGATGGATATTGCCAATATGATTGCAGAGATGGGTCCAAATTCTGGTATAATCTGAGTACCTGCAATTTCTATTTGCTCAGCACCGTTATCGAATCCAATTTCTAATACCCTTGCTTCATTGTTATTTGTTGTTTCTTCAAAGTCATTAGGTTGGTCATCAACAAATACTGCATATTCTTCATCAGTATTTCCTTGTGCTTTTGAGTCTATTACGTTTCTTGGAAGTTCAATTGTTAATGTTCCATCCTCACGTGAAGCGATATTTATCAACAATGTTGATTGAGCTCGGTCTGCAGTTATACTGCTGACTTCTCCACCTGTAATATTATACATGAGAGGATATGTTTGATCATCTATTGTTAGATCGAATGTATTACTAGCTGTTACGTTTGTAGGGCCTGTAGCGTTAGGGGTATCTCCACCTGTAGCTGTAGCGTCTGTAGCGTTATCTTCGGTGATTACAGTAGGACCACCTGTTGTTATGGTCGTTGTATCACCCTCTGTTGTTATGGTCGTTGTATTGCCCTCTGTTGTGATAGTTGTCGCGTTATCTGCTTCAGTAGCTGTAGCGTCTGTAGCATCTATTGCTGCTATTTGAGTACCTGCAATTTCTATTTGCTCAGCACCGTTATCGAATCCAATTTCTAATACCCTTGCTTCATTGTTATTTGTTGTTTCTTCAAAGTCATTAGGTTGGTCATCAACAAATACTGCATATTCTTCATCAGTATTTCCTTGTGCTTTTGAGTCTATTACGTTTCTTGGAAGTTCAATTGTTAATGTTCCATCCTCACGTGAAGCGATATTTATCAACAATGTTGATTGAGCTCGGTCTGCAGTTATACTGCTGACTTCTCCACCTGTAATATTATACATGAGAGGATATGTTTGATCATCTATTGTTAGATCGAATGTATTAGCATCTGAGATATTTTGTGCAAATGCTATTACTATTATGTTTGAATTAATAATTGCAAATGACGATAATAGCATTGCAATCAGCGTGTATATTCCATAAAACATATATCATTAACCGATTATACTCTGTTATATTTCTGTTACTATTAATGTCGGATGCCTATCTCAATATTAATTGTATACTTCAGCATCGTATTATTAGTTTGATCAAAATGCATGCAATAACTTTTTTGATATACGTCGCAGGAAAGGACCCAGTATACTTATATATCTTACTGTTTAGATTGAAACCCGAGATGTTTTGCATAGAGCAAAAGATAGATGATAATAAAGTGAAGAAGAGGAGGTATTCTATTCGAATTGTCATCTGAAAAAAAGGTTATGAAAATCACTAACCATATCTTTCAACCTAGACATGAGATTCTATCCAAAAATGAAGCACAAGAAGTTTTGAAACAATATAACACAAAACCAAGTCAACTTCCTTATATTATGTTAAGTGACAAGGGTCTAGAAGACCTTGACGTACGCCCAGGTGATATTATCAAGATTACCAGAAAGAGCCCGACTGCGGGTGAAAGTGTATATTACCGATATGTAGTAGAAGGTTGAACGCATTATGATGCAGTCATCGATCGATATGTGGCCTATAATTAATGATATTCTAAGGAGAGAAGGTGTCGCACGACAACACTTAAATTCTTATAACGAATTTATGGAGAGAGGACTTCAGAGCATTATCGATGAGGTTAGTGAAATAGAAGTAGAGACTACCGAATATCCATATAAGATTAAGCTAGGGAAAATAAAGCTTCAACAACCGAGAATTATGGAGCTAGATGGTTCTATAACTCATGTTGCACCAATGGAAGCGCGTCTTAGGAACCTTACATATGCCTCTCCTGTTATGCTGGAATGTAATATAGTAGAGGACGGTAAGATACTGGAGTCTAGATTTATCCATATTGGCGATATGCCTGTTATGGTAAAATCTAATGCATGTATTTTACATAATTTGCCAGAGCCTAAATTAATTGAACTTGGGGAAGACCCAAAGGATCCTGGTGGCTATTTCGTGATCAACGGCTCAGAACGGGTAATTGTCGGTCTTGAAGACCTCTCTTACAATAAGATCATTGTTGATGCTGAAGAAACATCTGGTGCCCTGCTTTACAAAGCCAAAGTATATTCTTCTATCGTGGGATATAGGGCGAAGCTCGAACTGATTATGCGACCAGACGGTTCGATAGTAGCAAAAATACCTGGTTCTCCTGTTGATATTCCATTGATCACTCTTGTTCGAGCACTGGGATTAGAGTCCGATAAAGATATTGCGAACGCGGTGTCTTTAAATGAAACTATTCAAGATGAATTAGAACCATCTTTTGAGAAAGCAGGAGAAATCATAACAAGCAGGGATGCTATCATATATATCAGTAAGAGAATTGCTCCTGGTATGCTGGAGGAATTCCAGATAAAACGTGCAGAAACTCTTCTCGATTGGGGTTTGTTACCACACCTTGGAAAGAATCCTGACAATAGGCATGAAAAAGCTCTATTCTTAGGTGAAGCTGCGAGTAAATTAATTGAGTTAAAATTAGGGTGGATAGATCCGGATGATAAGGATCATTATGGTAATAAGGTTATAAAATTTGCTGGGCAGATGCTTGCAGATCTCTTCAGAACTGCTTTCAGAAACCTGATAAGAGATATGAAGTACCAACTAGAACGCTCAGGACAAAAGCGGGGTATCAACGCGGTGGCTGCGGCAGTCAGGCCGGGCATAATATCAGACAAGCTTAATAATGCAATTGCCACAGGTAATTGGGGCAGAGGGAGGGTAGGTGTTACACAACTTCTTGATAGAACAAATTATATGTCAACCATTAGTCACCTGCGTAGGATACAGTCTCCTTTAAGCAGAAGCCAACCTAACTTTGAAGCAAGAGATTTGCATGCTACTCACTTTGGCAGAATTTGTCCTGCAGAGACACCTGAGGGTTCTAATTGCGGTCTTGTCAAGAACCTTGCTCTTTCGGCAATAATTTCAGTCAGTGTTTCATCGGCAGAAATTATCGAAAAATTATATGAACTAGGTGTTCAGCATGTTGATGAGGCAAACGAGAACCTTAGAGGTACAGGTAGTAGAGTATTTGTGGATGGACGATTGATTGGTTATGCAGAAGACGGTCAGTATTTATCTAACACATTAAAAGTTATGAGGAGATCAGGAAAGATACATCCTCATGTTGGAATGTATTTTTACTCATCTTTGAACAACAATGCTACTAAACGTTTTTACATAAGCTGTAATGCAGGTCGTGTTCTTAGGCCGATGACAATTATCAAAGATGGTAAGACCTTGATGACTATTGAAATAATTGAAAAGATTTCAAAGAAATTTCTTTCCTGGACAGACCTTCTGTATATGGGCGTAATTGAATTGATTGATGCAAACGAAGAAGAAAATTGTTATGTTGCTATAGATTTAAAGAAAATAGGCAATACACATACACATTTAGAGATATTTCCATCAGCGATTCTAGGAGTTGGTGCATCAATTATACCATATCCTGAACACAATCAGTCACCCCGGAATACCTATGAGAGCGCAATGGCAAAACAGAGTCTTGGATTCTCTACCCCATTGATGAATGCTAGTACATATGTAAGGCAACATTTTATGCTTTATCCTCAGACTCCGGTGGTAAGTACAAAGGCTATTAACCTTTTGGGACTTGATGACCGACCAACAGGACAGAACTGTATTGTAGCTGTTCTGCCTTTCGAGGGCTATAATATTGAAGACGCTGTTGTATTCAACAAATCTTCAGTCGATAGAGGATTGGGCCGAACATTTTTTTACAGGGTATATGAAGCAGAGGCAAAGCAATATCCTGGTGGAATGAAAGACAACTTTGAGCTTCCAGCGTCAGATACCAATATTCGTGGTTACAGAGGGGAAAAGGCATACAGATTGCTTGAACAGGATGGAGCAATCATGCATGAGGCTATAGTAACTGGTGGAGACATTCTCATCGGCAGAACTTCTCCTCCAAGATTTATGGAAGAGTACAAAGAATTTGAGGTTAAAGGTCCATATCGTAGAGATACCTCAGTTGGAGTGAGGCCATCGGAAAACGGCGTTGTTGATAGCGTAATTATGACTCAGTCTGTTGAAGGAGGTAAGATGTACAAGATCAGAGTACGAGATACACGTATACCAGAAATAGGCGACAAATTCGCATCACGTCACGGCCAAAAAGGAGTCGTGGGGATGCTTGTAAGCCAGGAAGATCTGCCCTATACTGAAGATGGTGTTGTGCCAGACATTATGATAAATCCCCATGCGTTTCCATCAAGAATGACCGTTGGACAGTTTATGGAATCGCTAGGGGGAAAAGCTGCATCACTTCGAGGAAGAATCGTTGATGGCTCTGCATTCCTAGGCGAGAAATTAGATGATATAAAGGGCGTTATAGAACAGTATGGATTCAAGCATAGCGGCAAAGAAATTATGTATGACGGTAGAACAGGAAAAAGGTTTCCTGCTGAAGTATATCTTGGTGTAGTATATTATCAGAAACTTCATCATATGGTTGCTGACAAAATCCATAGCAGAGCGCGTGGACAAGTACAGATGCTTACAAAGCAGCCCACAGAAGGTAGAGCGCGAGGAGGAGGTCTTAGATTTGGAGAAATGGAGAGGGATTGTCTGATCGCGTATGGGGCGTCAATGATGCTCAAAGACAGATTATTGGAGGAATCCGATAAAGCAGAAGTTAATGTCTGTGAACGCTGTGGCCTTTTATCATATTATGATGTAAAACAGAGAAGATATCTTTGCAGGGTATGTGGTGAGAAAGCAAAGATTTCATCGGTTGTAATCGCCTATGCGTTTAAATTGCTATTACAAGAAATGATGAGCCTGAATGTGGCACCGCGGTTGCTCGCAAGAGAGAAGGTATAGAGGCTAGAATAGTGAGGTAGTGAGACAATGGAAGAATCTGTTAAAATTTTAGGAGGAATAAAGTTTAGCGTATGGTCTCCTGTAGAGGTTCGCAAGTTCAGCGTTGCTGAAATCACGGCCCCAGAGACCTATGATGAGGATGGAATGCCTGTACAAGGTGGCTTGATGGATAATCGTCTAGGAACACTTGAACCAGGACAAAAATGTGCAACCTGCGGCAATACATCTGCAAAATGTCCTGGCCACTTTGGCCATATTGAATTAGCAGAACCAGTCCTTCATATAGCATTTGTTGATGATATACACAAACTACTATTAATTACCTGCAGATCATGTAATAGAATTAAACTTGATCCAGAAGAACTTGTTAAATATAAGGGACTTAGAGACAGTAAGGCTGCCTATGCGGTAATAACATTAGAGAATGTTAAGGATGATATTATCGAAAAGGCGAAAAAGGTAAAAATATGTCCTCATTGTGCAAAAGAACAGTATGAATTGATCTTTACAAAACCAACAATATTTGTGGAAAAAACTGAGGTTGGTGAGAATAGACTGTTGCCAATTACTATTAGAGAAAGATTAGTACATATTCCAGATGATGATCTGATACTCTTGGGATACGATCCGAGGACTGCCCGGCCTGAATGGTTTGTGCTTCAAGTGTTAGCAGTTCCGCCTGTAACGGTGAGACCTTCCATTATTCTTGAAACTGGAATAAGATCAGAGGACGACTTGACACACAAGCTGGTAGACATCATTAGGGTAAACCAGAGGTTGAAGGAGAGTAAGGAAGCTGGAACACCTCCACTTATTGTACAGGATTTGGTTGATTTATTGCAATATCATGTCACAACATACTTTGATAATGAGGTTTCAGGAATACCTCAGGCTCATCACAGATCTGGCAGGCCTCTTAAAACTTTGACCCAAAGATTGAAGGGTAAGGAAGGTAGATTCAGAGGTTCACTCTCTGGCAAAAGAGTAGATTTTTCAAGTAGGACTGTAATTTCCCCCGATCCTAATCTTGAGATTTCAAATGTTGGAGTTCCAGTAGATGTTGCGAAGAAACTTACCATTCCAGAAACCGTGTCAGAGTGGAACCTCGATAGATTAAAGAAATTAGTAATTAATGGTCCCAATATATATCCTGGAGCTAATTATATTATCCGACCAGACGGAGTCAAAATTAGGTTGGATTATGTTAGCGACAGAAAAACGATTTCTGATTCAATAACAGCAGGTTACATGGTGGAAAGACATTTGTCTGATGGCGATATAGTAATTTTCAATAGACAACCTTCATTACATAGGATGTCCATTATGGCTCACTACGTTAGAGTGCTGCCTTATCGTACTTTCAGATTACATCCGGCGGTTTGTCCGCCTTATAATGCTGACTTTGATGGAGATGAGATGAATCTGCATGTTCCTCAAAGCGAAGAAGCGCGTGCAGAAGCTGCTTTGCTGATGAAGGTTCAAGACCAGTTAATATCACCAAGATATGGTGGACCTATTATTGGTGGAATAAGAGACTTTATCACCGGAGCATTCATCTTAACTCGTGATGATACAACTCTTACAAGAGAAGAATTCGCTAATTTAGCTCTAATTGGGGGATATAGTGGAATTCTACCAGAACCCAAAATAAGTAAAGATGGAAAAAAAGTATATTCTGGTAAGCAACTCTTTTCTCTTTTCTTACCAAAGGACTTTAATTTTATAATCACCTCTAAGTGGAACAAATCTGCAAAGCGTGAGGGAAAAGATGTTGTAATAAAAAATGGAGAACTTATTAGCGGAGTTATCGACAAAGCTTCTATTGGAGCAGAAGAACCTGATAGCGTTTTACATAGAATAACTAAAGATTACGGAAATGATACTGCTAGAAAGTTCCTTGATTCAATACTTGTTATGCTCAAAACATACATAACACATCGGGGTTTTAGTTATGGCTATTCTGATCTCTGGCTAAGCGATGAAACAAGAGGAGAAATTAGCGATGTTATTCAGAAAGCATATGCCAAGGTTCATGAGTTAATAGAGCAGTACAAGGATGGTACATTACCCCTCACTAGAGGTCTAGCTCCTGAGGAAGCACTTGAATTATACGTAGTAAATGAGTTGTCAAGAGCAAGAGACAGAGCAGGCAAAAATGCAGATAGGGCTTTTCCTGATGATAACTCGGGTGTAATTATGGCCTCTACCGGAGCCAGAGGCTCAACTCTTAATATCGGCCAAATGACCGCTGCTTTGGGTCAACAATCTATTAGGGGCAAAAGGATCAATAAAGGATACCATAACAGGTCTTTACCTCATTTTAAAACTAATGACACAAGCCCGGATGCGAAAGGATTTGTGAAATCAAACTATAGGGACGGATTGAGTCCACTAGAATTCTTCTTCCACGCAATGGGAGGTAGAGAAGGCCTAGTCGACACTGCTGTCAGGACACAGCAATCAGGTTACATGCAGAGAAGATTGATTAATGCTCTTGAGCATCTCAAAATTGAATATGATCAAACTGTTCGAGATCCACACGGAAACATTATACAGTATCTGTACGGTGAAGATGGAATCGATCCAGCAAAAAGTGATCACGGGGAGGCGGTAAATATTTCTAGACTAATAGAAAGTGAATCGGTTGTTGATGAGCGTAAAAAGGCTACAGAAAATGAAATTAAAGATATTGTCTCTAAATATGCAGAAAACCTTAATCCGCGTTTGAGGAACACCCTTGAAACTGCTCTGTTTGAAAATAGATTGAGCAAGGAAGGAATTGAGAAGGTATTGAAGAAGACTGTTGATTTGATTGAAAGGGCTATGTCTGAGCCTGGAGAAGCAGTAGGCGTTGTGACTGCACAATCTATCGGTGAACCGGGAACCCAGATGACACTTAGAACATTCCACTTTGCTGGAGTTAAAGAACGAAATGTTACATTAGGGCTGCCTAGATTGATTGAACTAGTAGATGCACGGAAGAAGCCTGTAACACCAACTATGGACATTTTTTTGGATCAGACCCATCGAGTATCTAGAGAAAAGGCCCTCGACGTGGCAAGAGAAATCATATTTACGAGGGTAAGCGATTTAGTTGAAAAAACTGATACTGATTATAGCGGCGTACTTTCGTTCTATTTCTCTGAATCTAAACTTTCAGAAAGAGGATGTAAGTTAGATGAAGTACAGGAGATGCTAAGGGGATCAAAGAAGAAATACGAAATAACTGTTGATCAGAAGAAGCGATTTATCAAAATCACCGTTTCTGACCAACCTGATGCTCAAACTCTTTTGACATTAAAGAACAAGCTCCTCAATACTCGAGTAAAGGGAGTGCCCGACATTGAAAGAGTTACAATTGTAAAACAGGATGAAGAATGGGTCATTCAGACTGCCGGATCTAATCTCTCCAAAGTGGTAGCAATTGAAGGAGTTGATACCTCTAGAATTACTACAAACAATGTCTATGAAGTCTGGCAAACACTTGGAATCGAGGCTGCCAGAACAGCTCTTGTTAAAGAGATTACAAACACCCTTGAGGAACAGGGATTGGAAGTTGACACACGACATATTATGCTAGTGGCAGACCTTATGACATCGAAGGGATACCTACAACAAATTGGTAGACATGGTATTGCTGGAACTAAAACGTCGGTTCTTGCTCGAGCAGCATTCGAAATCACAGTCCCAACAATAGCGAAAGCTTCCTTAGAAGGGCAAGTCGAAACTTTACGAGGTGTCACAGAAAACGTTATAGTAGGCGCTACGGTACCTGTAGGAACAGGTATGGTAGATCTCTACATGAGGATGAAAGAAGAAAATGGTGAAGACATTAGAGAAAGTAGTTAAGAATGCAATAACCGAGAACAAATACAAGAGTGGAGCAAAAGAAGTGTTACAATCTATGAAAGGTTCGAAGCTAGTTATTATGTCAAAATCGCTAGGTCTTGATGATAGGCTAAAATTAGAGAAACAGGCTAATTCTTTTAAGATTCCTATTTACCGGTTCGATGGTAATTCAGTTCAACTAGGCAAGTTATGTAATAAGCCATTTAGAATTAGTATTATTTCTATCAAAAGCGGTAGTAATGAAGAGATTAGTTCAATAATCTCTGATAATCCTAAAGAAAATCTAACAACCAATACCCCATAGAGATACTTATTCTCGATCTCATTTGAGAAAATCGAAATTGCTTTTGCAATGCAAATGCAAATAGTAGTAGTAATACACCAGCTGAATGATAGTATACAGCATTGCGTTATTAGATTAATTAGATCATAGAGTACAAGTAAGATACAGCATATGCAAGACTATGAGTTAAGAAACCTTTTCAAAGTGATAATAAATTTATCAGCATCAAGACTTAAATTGGTCTTCTTTAAGAAGCATGAAGTGTCGTTTAATGCTTCCAATTTCGACTATTATTTTCTGTTTCAGAGGTACTGTACATGACAGACAACAAGATTAAATTAACTTCTGACGAACTGCGTTTAATGTCTCTATTTCAGAGCATAACAAGCGCAACAGCACGAGATTGTATTTTCGACGAAAGAATGGATCGTGTCATATTTATTGTTCACAAGGGACATATGGGTCTCGCTATCGGAAAGGGAGGATCGACAATCAAGCAACTTCAAAATGTAGTTGCAAAAAAGGTCGAGCTAGTTGAATATTCCGATGACCCATGCAAATTTATATCTAACATATTAAATTCAGAGCTGATAAATGAGATTAAGATTAATGAGAGAATAGATGGTACGAAACAAGCGGTCGTTATTGTAGACGCCAAGAAAAAGGGAGTTGTTGTTGGCAGAGAAGGTAGAAATGCTGAAAAGGCGAGGATAATTGCAAAGCGATACTTCCAAATATCCAATGTTCTTATAGTAAGTGGGGAACAAACTCTAAATAATGATAAACAAGTGAATATATGATGGCTAAATCTCCGTTAGGACTATTTGCTGGACGAGTTCTGAGATCTAAGAGGAACCGAGGCAGATGGGCAAACAAGTATTACAAAAGAAGAATGTTGATGTTAGATAAGAAGGCCAATCCATTAGAGGGTGCGCCGCAGGCGAGAGGCATAGTACTAGAAAAAGTAGGTATAGAGTCAAAACAACCCAACTCGGCGGTCAGAAAATGTGTTAGGGTCCAGCTGATCAAAAATGGTAAATCAATAACGGCTTTTCTTCCACGGGACGGTGCCCTGAACTTTGTCGACGAACATGACGAAGTAATATTAGAAGGCATTGGAGGGTCTATGGGAGGAGCAATGGGTGATATTCCTGGTGTTAGATGGCAAGTTTTTAAAGTAAATGGTGTATCGTTAAAGGAACTTGTCTATGGTAGGAAGGAAAAACCGAGGAGATAGTAAATGAGCGGCAAAGAACAAGTAAATATCATGTTATTTAATAAGTGGGATACAACTAAGATCGAAGTAACTGATATAGGCTTAAGTAGAGTAATCTCATTGAAACCAGCATCAGTATTTCCAATTACCTTCGGACGACACGAGCACCAGAGATTAAAGAAGTCTGACGTAAATATAATAGAAAGATTATCCAATAAGATGATGCATTTTGGAAAAAAATATGCAAAGAATACAGGTAGAATGGGAGGAAAAAAGGCCCGTGTATTGAATGTAGTAAGAACTGCCCTTGATATTATCCACATAGAAACAGGTAAAAATCCAGTGGAATTGTTGGTGAGGGCGATAGAAAATGCGTCTCCTAATGAAGATACAACTCGTATTGTCTATGGTGGAGTTGTATATCATGTTTCGGTAGACGTAGCGCCGTTACGAAGAGTAGATCTTGCGCTGCGTTTTATAGCTGAGGGCGTAAGGGAAGCAACATATTCAAATCCGCAGACTATTGAAGAAGCATTAGCAAAGGAGATAATCTTGGCAGCAAATAATGATATGGCAAGTCATGCTGTTAAGAAAAAGAATGAGCAGGAACGTATAGCAATGGCTTCTCGTTAGCGCTGCATCCTTTTTCATTTTATGGATGTATACGATGAAAATTTTTTGTCTTTTCTGCATCGAACTAAATCATTAAAAGTTGCCATACTCTTGTAATGTAATCTATTAAAATTATAATTATGATAACTTAATTCAGATAATCCGTCCTATAATGGTCAATGTATTTTGTAGAGCATTGGCAGCGGCTTTGATAATGTTGACATTTGTATTGTATGAAAGTTAAATAATTGGATACAAGAGTGAGAGCAATATATATGAGCGGTAAGGACGAACATATCTTTACAAAAGCTGCTTTAGTGAGCACAAGATCTGGGAAAGAAATCTTAAAAAGAATTTTACTTCGAGAAAAAGGCTATAAACAATTTACTATATATAAGCAGAAATATGAAAAGGAATTCGACGATTTTACAAAGAGATTCTTAATGTCGTTACATCAGCGCATTAATTCTGATTCTAGACCATCTGCCACAATGAAAAAATTTACCAGTGAAATCGGTTCTTCAGAACTAATCCTAGATGACACAAAACTCAATGACGTTAAAACAAGATTATCAAGACCCGAAATTCTTGCTGACAGAATACAGAGGATTTTAAATTCTAATTTCGTTAAGATGACCTTCCCAGTTTTTAATGCATTGTTTGATGGCGCTTCTACCTACTATAAGGAAGAAATTTCCAAAGACTTGAAAAATTCAATTATTGATGGTCATATTATAGCAATCGATCTCAGTGAACCTATGGATAGAATAATTGATGAGGATGAGGATGCCGAATACCTTGATGACTATAAGCTTATGAATCCATATATTCTGGAAATTGCAAGAGAGAAAATTTCCCAAGGCGGAGACTCTGTGTTAAAAGCATTTGAAGAAGGATTCAAGGACGCTAGACTGGGGCAGTATATCGATTATAAGATGAAGACAAGGCCAGAATCTATCAACTATGAAAATATGATTATCTGTTATAAGAAATATCGTGCAGTAATGGGAACTGCTGGGAGGAATATGGCATTTAACCGTGCTCCTTTGGGTGATATATTTCATTTAGGCATGGCAAAGGCTGCTGAATGTGTTGGTTGCGGAAATGAGATTCAGGATGCTATAAAGCAACGGTCTATTAAAATACCATCATGGCCTCTCTACTATTCACTCATTACCAAGGATGTTAGAAAAGCATTTGAAATAACAATGAAAAAAAGTGATATATATTTAAAAGAAGCAGACCTCGCAGTCGATATGCTTCCATTAGAATTTCAATTCAAACCATTCTTAGAATTTTTATTTCTGACAGTTAATCATTATAACCAATATTGGTATAACGAACTTGTAAGAGGCGATATGCTTGATTCTTTTCAAAAGGACTTTAACATATCAGTAAGAAGATAAATCTCCCTACAAAAATAGCTCTCTATCTCTTGGTCTATGGAAAAGTCAAACACATTCGTCAATTGAACTTGGAATAGTGTCATTTTTGCAATTGATTAAGATTTCTAAAGATTTCGATGTAAATCTATAAGTTCGAGAATTAAAATACAGAGGTAAAGCTTGGCTGCTACAACAGAGTCTGGTTAATATATTGCATACCTTCAATCATGAAAATGCCATAAGAGACATTCATCTTTAGGTTATACGGCTAGGCTAACAATTTAAGTTATTGGAGCCAAGATACTGCATGTCTTTATATTACTTTTTTTTGAATTAGCAATTGATCAAATATGATGTGGTCTGAAGTTTACCGACCTATGAAAGTCCAGCAAATGGTAGGAAATGAAGGTGCTCGATTGGCAGCCGTAAAATGGCTCTCAGGATGGGTAGATGGTAGTAGACCGTTGCTTCTAGTAGGGCCTCCTGGCATAGGTAAGACCACGCTGGTACATACGTTATCACAGCAGTTCAATTATGATTTAATAGAATTAAACGCCAGTGATAATAGGAACAAAATAGGTATTGAAAATCGGATTACGCCAATATTCTCTAATGAGGGTCTATTTGGAAGAAAAATGCTGTTATTCTTGGACGAAGTTGATGGAATCTCTGGCAGGGAGGATACAGGTGGAATTGATTCTTTGATAAATATAATGAAAGAGCCAACGATCCCAGTTATCATGGCCGCAAATACAAAGAATACAAAGATTAAAGATCTTGCAAAGATCTGCAAAGTCATAGAACTAAATTCGATTCCACCTAGATTGTTGATGCTATTCCTAGATCATGTTCTAAAGGAGGAGAAAGAGCAACTAAGTCTTGATGACAAAGTTTCAGTTGTAAATAATAGCAAAGGAGACATTCGTTCAATGTTGAATAATGCGCAGTCTAAATGCGCCGGGTATAATTCAACTCATGGCGATACATTTGAAATTGATATTGCTGAAGCGATAAATGGTTATTTTTCCACGAGTGGACTTGAGGAAGCAAAGAATTTCTTATCTCAAGCAGATGCCACTTACCTTGATCCGCGCTTCGGTATGTCAGCGGAAGAAAGACGAAAAGATATGATAAACGCACTGTTCTCAAGCATCGTTTCTTCGCCTATAGATCTAGAAGGTCTTGCAGACGCTTTAGCTGTACTTTCAAAGATAGATGTAATAGTTGGCAGAATAGGCCAAAATAGATATTGGAGGCTTATGAAGTATCTCGATGTTATGATTGCATACGGCCTATTTAGCAGTACTCGCCACAAGGGAATAAAATACAACCAGTATAGTGTTATTTGGCCTTTAATGAAACCTATTTTTATCAGAGGTCAATACATGAAAAATTTACTGTCGGCTCTATCGAAGCAGACTCATGTTACAAAAAGCATCTTTGGATCGATTTATTTTCCATATCTTCTTCAATTACTAGTTGATAAAAAAATAGACCCAAGAAAATTTTCAACTATTTCAGACCTTGATGAAAAATCTGGTGAAGCTTTGACGAAAGAAATGGATCTTATAATGGGAAAAAAGAAATGAGTGAACCATTACTTGAAGAATAGGCAAGACGGTGAGTCAATACAAAAGGAGATGCAAATGTTGTGGAAAGCAAGTACGATGCGGAGAATTTGCTAGTGATCAAAATTCTCAAGTGCTTTCAAACATATGGAATGTCCGGATCGGATAGACTCGGTTGCTTCCAAAAGAGTATTGATTCGATAGAAAAGCTGTCGTTAATTGTTTCATTTGTAATAACTCGACCAAACATGTAGATTTCGGTCTTGAAGAGGAGTCTGATAAACTATGGTTTCACGAGCATGCAGCTGCAATAAATGCTTGATAGATTACAAAGTATATCAAAAACTACTAGGAATATTTATTTACTAAATGTATAGAATAGCAAAGGTTCAAATTTAAATGGTAGTAAACTCTTCAATACATATGTCTAGTGAATACGAACAAAATGTAGGAACACTTCTAGCTGAGAAAATGGAAAAGTTAGAAGAATTAGAAAAGAAACCAGATGCTAAGAATGATCAAAAAAAAATACTTATGTCTGAAATTGAGACCTTGCAATCTCTTTTCGAAAACTACAATCTAGGAATGAACTATTTTCGTAGAGCACGAGGTGGAAGAACTGGACTTAGAGAATAGCTCATTTCCTTTTCTGTAAGTGTTATAGATAATTAATCGATTTGTTCATGTACAATCGAAGTCAATAATTAATTTTGCGATGAGAAACTTATAAAATTAATTTAGTTAGAAAAAGATAGAGATTTGTCATAACATGAATATGATTATTTCATATTTGGTATATATGACAATATCTGAAAGTCAGAAAAAAGCAACTTTTATCTTATACGACATATGTATATCCACACTTGACTTCTCTTAATTCACGTAGATTATGAAATTTAATTATGGACAAACTGAATCTTTGCCTTGACTGAACGTAAAATGTAGCATATTATGTTAAATAGTAAAATTTATTGTAATGAATTTATATAGGTAATTCTTGGGATTAATACAAGGCCATGCATGAAGAGAAAATAAAGAAATTATATAATATGAGAAAAATGGCTGAAGGGGGTGGCGGCGAAGACAAAATAGAATCTCAGCATTCAAAAGGTAAACTTACTGCAAGAGAAAGAATTAGTCTTCTTTTAGACGAAGGTACCTTTATTGAGATTGATAAATATGTAACTCATAGAAGCGACGATCCTGAAACTACGAAATACTATGGTGATGGCGTTATTACAGGATTTGGTACAATCAATGGTCGCCAGGTTTTTCTCTATGCATATGATTTTACAATATTAGGAGGATCATTGGGTGAAATGGCAGGGAAGAAGACTGTTAAGATTATGGATCATGCTATAAAGGCTGGGGCACCCCTTATTGGCATTATAGACTCTGGTGGAGCACGAATTCAGGAAGGTGTGATGAGTCTTGATGGATATGGTGATGTCTTTTTTAGAAATACAATGGCATCAGGTATGATACCACAGATTACTGCAAGTATTGGACCTTGTGCCGGCGGGGCAGTTTATTCTCCTGCCATGACAGATTTTGTTATTATGACCGAAAATGTTAGCCAGATGTTTGTTACTGGACCTGAGGTGGTGAAGGAAGTCTTGAGTCAAGAAGTGTCATTTGAAGAATTAGGCGGTGCTAGAACC
The DNA here is from genome assembly GCA_963733025.1 of uncultured Nitrososphaeraceae archaeon. Taxonomy (GTDB): domain Archaea; phylum Thermoproteota; class Nitrososphaeria; order Nitrososphaerales; family Nitrososphaeraceae; genus JAJNBK01. The sequence continues at coordinate 78,724 of CAVTCE010000037.1, forward strand.
CACGCCTCAAAATCTGGCGTAGCACATTTTATCGCCAAAAATGAGTATGAGTGTATGGATAAAATAAAAAAATTGTTATCGTTTATTCCGCAAAATAATACAGAAGAGCCCCCATTAATAGACAGCACAGATGATGTGAATAGGATCGATCCTAATATCATAAACATTTTGCCAGAGAATCCATATGAACAGTATGACATGACACAAATAATAAAATCTTTAGTTGATAACGGCGAATTTTTTGAGATTCATGAACTTTTTGCAGAGAATATATTGGTAGGTTTTGCAAGACTGGGAGGAAGGTCAGTAGGTCTGATTGCCAACCAGCCTATGTACCTGGCAGGAGCACTCGATATAAATTCTTCAAACAAAGCCGCACGCTTCATCCGGTTTTGCGATGCTTTTAACATCCCGATCGTGACTCTCGTCGATACGCCTGGATATCTTCCTGGAACGGATCAAGAACATAACGGTATCATAAGACATGGGAGCAAGTTGCTCTATGCATATTGTGAAGCGACTGTTCCAAAAATCACTTGCATTATAGGCAAAGCTTATGGCGGTGCGTATATTGCTATGGGAAGCAAAAATTTGAGGGCTGATGTAAATTATGCCTGGCCAACATCGGAAATAGCAGTACTAGGACCAGAAGCAGCAATTACCATCATACATAGAAGAGATCTGAAGGGATCTGCAGATGCAATAGCTATAAAAAAGAAGCTCGCTAAGGAATATCGAGAAAAGTATGCTAATCCGTATATAGCAGCAGAGAAGGGTATTATTGATTTGGTGATAGATCCGATGGAGACAAGACCAATGATTATTCGGGCTATTGAGGCTTTAGCCAATAAAAGAGAATCAAGGCCATGGAAGAAACATGGAAACATAAACCTATAATAATAACATGGTGAACAAAAATTGGCGACCAAAATTTCTAGCATTTTAATTGCGAACAGGGGCGAAATTGCTCTTAGAGTTATAAGAGCTTGCAGAGAGTTAGGAATAAAATCAATAGCGATTTATTCAGATGAAGATGCAAGATCAATACATGTTAGAAGAGCAGATGAAGCTTATCATATTGGTCCAGCAGCCGCCTCTGAGAGTTATCTTAATGTCGATAAGTTAATTGAATTGGCAAACAGGGTGGGAACAGATGCAATTCATCCAGGATATGGCTTTCTATCCGAAAACGAAAAATTTGCAGAGATATGTGAAAGAAATGGCATTATATTTATCGGGCCAAAAAGCAATGCAATGGAAGTTACAGGAGATAAAATGAAATGTAAGTCTATTATGAAAAAAGCGAAAGTTCCAACGGTTCCAGGTAGTGATGGAGTAATCGAAGATGTTGACCGCGCGGCAGATATAGCTCATGATGCAGGATATCCTGTTCTTTTAAAATCTGCGTTTGGAGGAGGAGGTAGAGGTATTCGCCTTGCCAATAATGAAAAAGAGTTAAGACAGGAATTCGAGATGGCCTCTGCAGAATCAAGAGCTGCTTTTGGAAAGTCCGCACTTTATGTTGAAAAATACCTTGAGAGAATTAGACATATTGAATTTCAGTTGATAATGGATTCCCATAAGAACGGGAGACATATTTTCGAACGTGAATGTTCTATCCAGAGAAGACACCAGAAGCTTATTGAAATGTCTCCATCACCAATTGTTGATAAAAAAACAAGAGAAAGAATAGGAGAAATTGCCGTAAGAGCTGCAGCGGCAGTAGATTATTTAAATGCGGGTACTGCCGAGTTCTTGCGTGATCAGCAAGGAAACTTTTACTTTATAGAAATCAACTCTAGGTTACAGGTGGAACATCCTGTAACCGAACTTGTAACAGGAATCGACCTCGTTAAATTGCAAATTGCAATTGCTCAGGGTGAAGAGATACCTTTCAAGCAAGAAGAACTAAAAATGCATGGCTGCGCGATTGAGTGCAGAATTAATGCTGAAGACCCTTTCTCTGAATTTGCTCCCTCTATTGGTCTGGTGCCTACTTGCAATATCCCTAATGGCCCAGGTATTAGAGTAGATACATATCTATATCCTGGCTGTCATGTATCAGGATATTATGACTCTTTAGTTGCTAAATTGATCACGTGGGGCAACAATTTTGAAGAATCCCGAATCAGGATGAAAAACAGCCTATCAGAATTCGCAATAGAAGGAATTAACACAACCATTCCATTATTCAAAACAATAATGGATGAGCAAAATTTCATCAAAGGTGAGCTTTCAACTGATTACCTCGAAAGATTTGGTATAATAGATAAAATGAATGAGGATTCAAAAAAGAGATCAAAGAAAAGTTCTTCTGCGGCTGTTGCTACAGTCCTTTTGCATTCACAATTTGCTAAGAAAGGCGGGCGCATTATCTCGACTGAAGCAGCACAGGCAAACTCAAGCTGGAAAAAAGTAACAGGGAGATATTGATGGAGCTTAAAGTAGCGGATCTAACGGAGGTCTTAGACTGCCAGGTCGTTCGCACTCTTAGTAATGGATCTATTATAATTAGAATCGGAAAAGAAGAACACAATCTAATTTTATTAAAATGGGAAAATGACGAGTATGAATTTATTTTAGATCATACTTTTCATTATGCCAAGATAATTCAATCAAATAGCATGGAAACAAAGATCTTCGTTGACGGCCAACCAATGACAGTTAAAAAACACTTGAAACTTACTCAAATCCTTGGAAAATCATTAGCAACCGCAGAGTTAGGAGGCGGTATAAATAATCTTACAAGCCAGATACCAGGCAGAGTGGTTAGCGTATTGGTAGAACCTGGGAACTCTGTGAAGAAAGGTGATGCAGTGGTGATCTTAGAATCTATGAAGATGCAGGTTGCAGTAAAGGCACACAAGGATGGCAATTTGAAAGAAATTAGAGTAAAGCAGGGAGCCCCCGTTGCAAGAAATGACATTGTGGCAATAATAGAATAGAGACTACAATTATAATTTACTTGTTGGCATAGTGATTATCATGTGAAATTTAATCAAATTGATTAAAACGTATGACATTTGTAATGTCATGCTTTCATTTTTTCTTTAGCTCATCCTTAATTTCATTGTAATTGGGTTCGATCAATGGGTTGTCTGAAATCCATCTGTATTGAACATTTCCATTTTCATCAAGTACGAATACAGAGCGTTTTGCTGCATTATAATCCTTTAATGTTCCAAGATCTCTCATCACTATCCCATATTTTTTTATAGTTTCTCTATTGTAGTCACTTAGTAGAGGAAAGTTCAGATGGTGGTTCTTAGAAAAAATTTTATTCGCAAATGGTCCATCAATGGAAACTCCTATTACCTCAGCCCCATAATCCTTTAATTCACCCAATGAATCTCTAAAAGTACACATTTCCGCTGTACAAACTGGGGACTCCGCAGCGGGGAAAAATACTAAGACCACTTTCTTTTTTCGTAAGTCTGCTAATTTGTACATTTTCATATTGATGTCAGGCAATTCAAAATCAGGTGCCTTGTCGCCTTTGTTCGGAATATATGTTACTGATGTATTAGACATGTATTATTATTAGAATTAGAATTTGTAAATAATAATGCTTTCGGTATTTATCAATGATGCCTGGATTTGAAAGGTGAAAGCAATCTTAATTCGTTTACTACCTCTGACAGGACAGAAACAGTTTGATCAATCTCACTTTTTGTATTCTGAATTCCCAATGTCAACCGTAATGAACCTGTTATCTCTTCATAGGGAAAGCCCATTGCTTTTAATACATGAGATGGTTTTTGTCTTTTTACTGAGCAAGCAGAGCCTGTGGATGCAGCAATACCGTGTTCATCCAATTTTATTATCAAGTCTTCGCCGTTTACCCCAAAAAAAGTAAAGTGTGCATTACCAGGATTTCTATTGTCGCGTACACCATTTAGTCGTGAATAAGGTATCTGATCTATTACTTTATCTATCAGATAATTTAGCAATGTCGTAAGCTTGTTTTGGTATTCGGAAGATCTTTGATGAGCTATTTCGCATGCTTTTCCAAAGCCAACTATTCCATGCACATTCTCAGTACCTGATCTCATGTGAAATTCTTGCCCACCCCCGTGAATTAAAGGGTCTATTCTCAAACCTTCACGAATGTATAATGCGCCTATTCCTTTTGGACCATTAATTTTATGAGATGATAAAGAAAGAAGATCTACTCCTAAGCTTTTGACGTTGACGGGGACCTTGCCAATTGCTTGTACTGCGTCTGTATGAAAAATAGTATTTCGTCCCTTGTCATGACTTATTTTGGCGAGCTTACTAATTGGCTGAATCGTTCCAACTTCGTTATTTGCAAACATTATACTCACTAAAGCAGTTTTCTTTTGAGATATGGCATCCTCTAATACAGAAGGTTCTAATGTTGCATCATTTCTCACAGGGAGATATGTCACGTCGAAGCCTTTTTTTTGCAGATCCCTGCATGGTTCTAGAATAGCCTCGTGTTCTATCATACTAGTAACAATATGATTTTTCTCTGGTTCTTGCTTTCTGGCATATAGAGCAGCTCCTTTGATTGCAATATTATCAGACTCAGTCCCTCCAGAAGTAAATATGATTTCGCGATGATTAGCGCCAATTAATGATCCTACTCGTTTTCTTGCATTCATTATGGCATGAGATGTTTCCCTGCCAAGTGTGTGCAAAGAGGATGGATTCCCATAATGGTGCTTAAGATAAGGAATCATTTCCTGAATAACCTCATCTAAAACAGGCGTCGATGCTGCATTATCCAAATAGATGCTTTTAGGTAAGCTTCTCACTCCATAATTATCTTTCATTTGTCTTCATTCTACAATAACGAGGTTTCCGCTGCGATATCCGTTTACATCTATTGATACAAATCTAAAACCTAGCTCCTTGAGTTTAATATCTAGTATTGATAATTTATCAATATCAAATAACTTACTAAGTTCATTCCTTTCAACCTCGATTCTAGCGACCTCTCCATGATCTCTTACTCTGACTTGTCTTACATTAAATATGCTCTTTACTATAATTTCAGATTTTTCTATTTTTCTGAGTTTTTCAAAGGTAACTTCTATACCTTTGGGTATTCTAGAAGCCAAACACGAATTAGATGGTTTATCATATACAGAAAGTCCAAAGTGCTGAGCAATTAATCTTATATTCTCTTTGTCTATATCCACTTCTACTAAAGGGCTTCTGACACCCTTTTCTCTAAGTGCATTAATACCAGGTCTATAATCGATCAGATCATCTTTATGTGTTCCATCAACAATTAGCTTTATTCCATATTTCTTGGCTGCTAATGTTAAGTGCTGTCCTAATTCGGTTCTGCAATGATAACATCGCATTTCATTATTCTTAACAAATTCCGGGTTGTTTAATTCATTATATTCAATCACTTTGTGTTTGATAAGTATATCTTTTGCTATTTTTTTAGCAGCAGAGATCTCTTCTTTAGAAAGTGTTTTATAATTTGCAGTAATCGCCATAGCATTGCTTCCAAGTGCTTCTTTAGCAGCCAAAGCGACGACTGCGCTGTCTACTCCACCTGACAAAGCGACAATGACTTTGTCACCATTTGTCAAAAACCAATTTACTAGTTTAATATAATTTTCTGTTGATTTACTTGACACATTCAACTCCTTCCAATAGTATGAAATAATTCTGAATTTGCTAGATCCAATGCTTGTTTAACTGAGATCCCTATCCTTGAAGCAATAACTACAACATCTTGAAATTCGGGTTTCATGGTAATGGTCCTTCCGTAGGAATCTTTTGTAATCTTTACATGAATGTTAAAGAAGTTATCATGGATTTTGACGGGAACTGTAACAATGCTTCGTGGAAGAACAATACGCTGTATCTCTTGAATTCTCGCACCGATTGTACCCGATTCTCTAAATAGTATTTCCAATATATTATTAACGTGTGTATGATCAGATATAACTCTAATGAGATGAGTTGGTCTATTTTTTTTAGAAATGCCTTGTATTACGGTGACATCCTTAGCGCCAGATTCTGTTAGTTGTTCGATCATATTTCCAACAATTTCGCCAGAAATATCGTCTATATTTGTCTCGATCATGAAAATGGTATCTATAGTTGCATCATAGACTATTTGAGATGTGCCTATGACCAATCTCAGCGTGTTTGGCATATGGGAGAATTTCTTCAATCCAGCACCATAACCTATTATTTCAGGACTGAAGCTTGGATAATAATTGATACTTTCTGACGTTAAATTAACAAGCATAGCCGCACCAGTAGGAGTGGTTATCTCTTCCTCCACTTGACCTCCTATTAGGGTAAACTGTTTTCCCTTAAATATTTCAAGTATGACATTAGTTGGATTAGAAATGATCCCATGTGAAAATTTCAAAAGTCCACCACCAATGGCCACTTTGGTTGAAAATATTCGACATCCAAAAAGTTTGAGATCCTGCAGCGCAGTTGCACAACCGACTAGATCGGCAAAGGTATCTATACTAGAAGATTCATGTAAATGGACGCTGTTGATGTCTTCGCCATGGATAATAGCCTCTGCTGATATCAGCGTTTTAAATGATTCCAGAGCAAAGGTCTTGGCTCTCTGTTCTAATTTTAAAAAATCACAACATGTTGCTAGAGAACGAAACATTTTCATTCCGTTACGTTCAGAAATGCTATCTTTGAATTGAAAATGAAATTGTGTAGCATTGAAACCATGGGATTTTGTTTTGATAAATCCTGCATCTGTAATTTTAGTTCCCTCGAGGAAATTTTGACACGCAACAATTGCACCAACAACTTTGCTTCTATCTGCTCCTGCATCGATCAAACATGATAATAACATATCACCTGATATCCCAGCTGTTTGAGAATCAATTATTGCAATTTTTGCCATCTGATAAAAAATTGCTGCTATTTGTAAATATATAATTTGCCTGAAGAGATGAACTTCTTTTATGGTCCAAGTGATTCTGCTTGCTTTTCAATAGTCTTGACTCGCTTTTTTTGAATAGATTACTACTACCTTTGGTTCGAAATGGGACAACTGTGAATTAGACGCATGAATGGTTAGAAAATTTGTCATGGCTTTAGTTGACACACCTTAAAATAGCTGGTCTAAACTTTTATGTCGTATTACATTATCTTATAGAATCAACACACAAAAGCCGATATTTTAACAAATAGTTGGATGATTATTATAGATATTTTATAATATATTTATATATTACTGATATGGATATAAACTTACGCTATGTGCATTAAGGGCGATATAATGGCCATGATCGAAGGACATGAGAAGGCAAAATATATAAAGCAAGGCCCTTCGACTCGAAGGATCCTCGAGGAAAGCATTCTAAATAATTATTCTATAAGGCCATATGTGAAGTATCTCCGGTTTAAGCATCAGATAAAAAAGAAGAGGCTGCTCAAGAATCCAGATCTTATCATTTCAGAAAATGGATAGTCTTTTTTTAATGTCTAATCTAACAGTCATATCATTTACATAATTGTATTGTGATATAGATAAAGCAGATCTAAATATACGATTTTATTTTTTATTTGCACAATTGTTTGAAGTCTTCCTTTGTCATGTATAAGACTAATATTTTTAGGAGTACCCCTCAAGTATGATGTTTGAAGAATGTATTAATGGTTCTTTTATTCTTTTATCTATATCTTTACCAGCACCATAGGAAAAGAATGACTAATCTACTGCAAGCTGTAAAAGCATAAGTATGTATTCTTTCGGCGTTATTTCCGTGCCATGATGCTCCTTATATTTTTTGCATTTGTCTAAAAGGTCTTTATAATGATCCTCATCTAACACAAGATCAATTTTATATCGCTTTTCCCTTCCCATTTGTATTTGTCATAAGAACTAGTGTAAATTAATCGTTATTAAGTTGTTGATGAATTGAAGATATCATAGAAATTGTCTCTAAGGAGATCCATGCCTTGGCAAGAGTAGATGACGTAAAAGCGCTTTCATATACATACCATATTCGTTGTAACTACTGAGAAGACTGGTACCATGCTACCAATAGAAGAATGTCTTTATTGTACCATGGTAACGGTAGCTTTACGATACAATGACCTTGAGACAAATGTCTAATATATGATTTTGATTCTTTGGACGTTTGTCTACTAGCGGTAAGTTATGATAATATTTGTATGTCATTTTATATTGTTGTGTTTTCCTAAGGCAACTTCTTTATCCTGGAACATTTATTATCAGAATTGATATTCTGACCATTATTGTCATTACTGACAAGTTGGATTTTTTTACACTTATAAATGATCTAACTTTTGTTATCTTTAAATGACTATAACTATTATAGGTTCAGGAAAGGTTGGTGCTTCGGCTGCCTTAAATTGCGGTTTGAGAGAATTGGATGACTTGCTACTATTAGATATTATTCATGGCCTGCCTCAAGGAGAAGCCATGGATATAAACCATCAGTTATCAGAAATAGGATCGGATTGCATAGCAAGAGGATCAAACAATTATGAAGATATGAGAGATTCCGAATTCATTGTATTGGTTGCTGGAGTTGGAAGAAAGCCCGGAATGACTAGAATGGACTTGCTCAAAACTAACGCTGGCATAGTAAAAGATATTGCTCCGAAAATTGCCAACTATGCCAATGATGCTACATTAATCGTCGTCACGAATCCCCTGGATCCAATGACTTACCTTGCATTGAAAAAAACAGGAATGAAGAAAAACAAGGTAATGGGAATGGGAGGAATGTTAGATCTATCAAGATTTAAAAGTTTTATTCAAGATGCTACCCAGGTATCAAGAGATTCAATTCGAGCAATGGTAATAAGCGAGCATGGCGAGAATATGCTTCCGTTGACACGCTTTGCATCTATAGGAGGCATTCCTCTAAATGAGTTCGTTCCAAAGGAAAAAACAACTGAGATTTTTGAGCAAACAAAGAGAGTCGCTGCAGAAGTAATTGCACTTAAAGGTGCTACCGTATATGCACCAGGCAATGCTGTTGCAACAATGATTGAAGCCGTAGTCAAAAACAAAAGGTCTGTTATTCCTGTATCAACGCTACTAGAGGGTGAGTATGGATGCGATGATGTATGTATAGGAGTACCGGCTATAGTTGGCACAGAAGGTGTAAAGAAAATAATCGAACTCAAATTGGATAGCTCTGAGCAGGATATTTTTAATAAAGGAGTTAATAGTGTCAAAGAGGGTATTAAGGCTCTTCAGCTATAATCTTTTATCTTTATGTCTTGAGAGCGATTCCTAAGAATGTGGTATTTGAAAGAGATGAATACTTGCTAATATAGATTTCATAGCTATAATTCATCTTTTATTATATGGCAGTTACGATTCTCTTATTTTTCTAAACTTTGCGATGTTTTTCCACTGTATAGTATTCCAGAGCTTGTCAATCCAACTAACATTGGAGAACTATGATGATAGTTTCCTTGTTAGCGCTTATTCTAAATCAAACATATTGTCCTCAAAGTCAAAAACCTCCTCATTATCCTGGTCAAGGTCTTCTTCAATATCCCAATAAATAGTAGTGTCGTCATCATCTTCTGATTCCGGCTCAGGTTCTGATTCCGGCTCAGGTTCTGATTCCGGCTCAGGTTCTGATTCCGGCTCAGGTTCTGTTTGAGGTTCTTCTCCCTCACCATCCTCTTCTTTTTCTTCTTCTTGCTCTTTAATAGACGGTAATAAAGGAAGTGGTGTTGGAACAGAAGGAATAGATTTTGGAGATGTTATTGTTGATGCAGTTGTACCATTATTCTGTTCTTCTACTGCTGCGGATGTGACCATTGCAGGAGATTCTGTTATTCCTATAACATTTACACTATAACTTTTTGTTAGATTAACAGCAGTAGGATTATTATTATTATTGGCATTATCATCTAAGCAAGATATTTGTGCACTCAGTTGATTTGTTTTGTTTGTAATTGCATGATATGCAGGTGTATATGTAAAAGCCCATGTAGAATAATCATTTACTCCACCTGGACCTAATGGTTTTGTATTCTGAAATGGCTTTTGACCATCCCAACCAGCATAAACTGTACAATCAGTAGCGACATTATCTGAAGAAAGCCCAGCAATTGTGAGATTTCCAGTTAAAACTTTTTGTCCGGGTTTATGAGATGTGATGTTCACGTTAACTCTGTCAAGACTGGAATCATTGGTAACTGGAGGGATTGGAGGCGAGGTTTGAGAAGAAATATTGTTTGCTGTTACTCCTTCTTCCACTACTTTTGTTGGTCTATTATCTAAAGTAATATCAGTAGTAGTATTACTACTCTTCTTTATAGAATCGAAGTCATTTGAAAGGGTAGTGGTATTGTTACTTTCTATAGCAGATGATTCTTGTTGTACATCTTCTATAGAGGTTATATCAGCCGTATTATTCGTAGTTGCTATTCCAATTACATTCACACTATAAAATTTTGTTAAATTAGCAGTACCACCATTACTACCATCAACACATGATAATTTTGAAGTTAGATTGTTAGTTCCATTTGTAATAAGATGGTAATTGTTAGTATATGTAAATGTCCATCTAGAATAATCATTTACTCCACCAGGACCTGTTGCCATGGCAGTTTGAAATGGCTTTGTATTATTCCAATCAGCATAGACTGTACAATCAGAGGTAGCATTATCTGTTGATGTTCCTGATATTGTAAGCTCACCAACAGGAACTTGTTGACCTGTGCTAGGTGATGTAATCTTTATACCTATTATTGGCGAAGGCTGTTGTTGTTGTAGTTGCGCCTGTATCTGTAAAGCACTATGATAATCTGGAAATGCAGAATAAAGGATGAGTAGTACTCCAAGAGTAAATAACACAACAAGTCCTTTTGTTAACATGAACTGGCTAAAACTTTTCATACCTTATAGCAACTATCTATGACAATATCACTGATATAATAATAGAGTTATGTATAGAATGATACTTGATGTCTCTTCACATACAATATCTCTCTATCTCTCTATAGTCACTAAAAGAAGATGTTTATCGGATAGAGACAATTAACCTTCGTCTGATTGGTATTTAATTCTTAAATTGAACCTATCAATAATTGAGGATTAGCAGGAATACATATGACAAGCAAAGAAGGACAAGAAAATATAGTTACCAAGAAAATAGAAGCATGAGTATTTTGAATATGCTTTTGAAGGAAGAAGACATGATTCTATTCAATAAGGTGTTAGATGAACGCCAAAAAGAATAGGAATACACTAAAGCATTTCACGCTAAAGGAAAATACAATCTACTGAATCCTGCTTATGGCTTTAATACTTCAGCAACAGACAGCGATCGTAAATTAATCGATATAATTTCAAAATATAACTAGCAATTAATAATGGGTAACAGAACATATTCCAAAGAATAAGGCAGAAAATTTAATAGGATAAATCTGGTCAGGAATGCAAGGTAATAGTAGTAAATCTGTTCTTTACAATGACAAAGGCCATTCAAATCATAGGGTTATTCATGACATAATCCGCGTCATTGCAAGACGTTATTTTGACATTGATAAGATAGCGGGCTATGATAAGGTTAAGTACTTTTATATGATGATCCTCTCTCACACCAGTTAGCAGGCATCTATCTGCCTTATAATAATATTATAATTATTTGTTAACAGCTGAGGCTTTGAATCTTGAAAAATCTCTTCTTACTTTGCGGTTAGATCTCTCCTTTTATAGAGTTGATTTTCAAACAGGAAAGCCATATATTGAACAGATGTAACAGCGGATTAATCTGAGACTCGCTCCATCGAATCTATGTATTATCCTGACTTCTGATATTATTATTATAAAACTACTTTTCGTCTAACTCCTTCTTCTGCTTTATCCTATCACGTCTAACAATTTCCTTGTCAATCTCTTCATGTTTTATTTTCTCTCCTCTGCGCCCTGGTGTTTTCATCTCCTGCTGATTCACTTTCCTTCTTTCATCCACCAACTCGTCATATCCACGATAGCTATCCGAGTTCTGTTGCTTTTTCTTTTCCAACTCTTGAGCATATCTTCTTCTAAAAAAACCCTCTTCCTCAGTATCATCAGACATAATATTAACTTGTTATAATATTATTAGAGTTATTAATAATTGTATTCAGATTAATCTTTCTTTTCATCCCGTCTATCTGACAAATGTTCTAATAAGAATAAAATTAGATGGTGATTTTTGCATCTGATTCGTATGAATTTGATATAAAATCTCTTCCTGTTCACATGTAAAGGATTATGTAATTTAGTTAGTGTATCATATCTTGGGTACGGTATTTGGAATACCCATTCATTACTAAATTTTTACATGGTCGTGAAAACCGATTACAATGATGAAGACGAAGAGAAACAAAAAAGAGACGACATGGAGAGATAACAATAAACCAAACTTTTTAAAATAAAACCCCTAACTACCTTTTTGGTTGTAGGTATTTTAATTGAACGTATCTTACTACAATCGATCAATTTTTCAAATGATATTGTTTGTATCGAAAATTATATTTAGAATTTTTTATCAACTAAAAAGAGACTTCTATTGTAGTTGCACAATTTGCAGAATCGAATCAATAGTTCATTGCTATGAATGACTATATATTTCTGTTGAAAGCGTGTATGGATAATCATGAAAATTAAATATAGTCGAATACTCCATTGGACAGGGCGCAGATTTTGGGAATCCAGACAGTTTCATTCAGCCTATATAGGATTATTTATAGCTATAACAAATTGGATTACAATTCAGTATATACTACTTTTAGAAAATGTCCCTGTTCTAAATGTCCTATTCTCGAACATTTGGGTTTTTATGATTGTGGCTACAATTGTTTTTACCATTACTAGCATACTTGGCGGTCATTATATACATAGAAAAAGACAATTCAGGTTAGAACAAGCAATGTCTGTAGAAGAAAATCCTTATCTTTACAAAGCAGCGCCAGGAAAAGAAAGGGACTTGGCTATACCCATGGGAATATTGCAATTAGATGCATTAGAAGAATTATTACGTTCAAATAATGCATTAACAGAAGAGAAAAGAAAGCGATTTGAGACATATAGGCAAGGTCTAATGAAACTAAAAGACGGTCAATCATTAAGACGTAAGTCTAAGTAAAAGGCATTACTAAGATCATTTTAAAGACAGTTGATGGATAAACCTAATGTCATACATATACAATTTGAGCCTGTTTAAATGATATATATATATATATATATACACATACTTATTTACGGAAAAAAACTGCAAAAATGATTTTGATCCTTTTTGAAATGTCTCAGATATTTGGTTTTAGACGAAGCAGATAATATGCTGATGAATGTTAAACAAATCACTACAAATTCATAATAATCACCAAACAGTAAACGATACTTACAGCCATCAATAATTTTATACTTATCTAATAAATGAAACTATAAGACCAAGACTAAAGCCATATGCTACATGCCCACCAAAGCTTGCCAGTGCAGGCCGGTGGCCTAAAGGGTGATTCCAAGGTGAAAATCCAGTTATTGGTTTGTGGATCGGTATCAATGTAAGGATCCATAGAATAAAACCATAAAGTATTCCTAGTAAAGATACCTGTGAAACACTGGTAGAAAAATCAAAGAGCGATAAAATAAACGGAAATGCTATTCCTGCCAGAATGCCATTGAGGAAGTGAAGAAAAAATATTTCTCTAAAGTGAATCTTTTTATTATCAGAAAGACGAAATACATAAGCAATAATGGCCTGATTCTCATGCCACTCGAAGACACCATGAAGACCCCACTTTTTCCATGATGGAATTTCAGTTAATGTCATTATCGCAGTTGATACTATGCCGGCAAACAAACCAATAAAGACATAGTACAACAACTAGACCAACTAATTATCATCTTTCTCAGGTATAAAAATGAACAATAGTTTATTATCAAGATGTTGCATCAGCTATTATTTCATCTGCTCTGGTTATCCAGTATCTTTTTAAATTCTTCAATTCGTATATCTGCATTGTTTGCTGTATAAGTATATCCTAGTAGGACTTTGATAAATCATAAATAAATTTCTATGATAATTCCCTGAGTGCAGTCACATGCCATCTGATTGTGGATTGGTAAGTGTTCTCTGTAAAGCTACGATGTTTTGCGGTAAGATTTTAATGATATACTAGTTCAACAATCAAGCCTCCATTCCAGCCATATTTTGTACTCATCAACTTTGAAACTTCAGCAGTTAATTGAGGCTCTTTATCTTGTTCAACTATTCGGGCAGTGCCTTTAAATATTGTGTCGTTTATTGTAAATGAAACTCTTGGATTGCGTATGATATTCTGGACCCAATCTGCTTTCTTCTGGAGTTCTGACATTATATAGTGTCTTTCTTTATGCTCCACAAACCAAATCTCTATTTTATGCTGTTTTCTTGATCTCCATCCTATAGTAGTCAAATAAAGAAACTGTGATGAGTTTGTCAATTAAGTACCTATGTTCAATTGTCCATATTTTTCCTTATGGACATTATGAAGAGACTCCAAAGATTAGAATACATGGTATTTTATAAATTTTCGGTACTGCAACTCTTATCTACTGTAAAGTGCATCCCATGGCGGTGCAAAACATCGTTGTTTCCTAATAATAGAATAGGCAGTAACAACTGCCTTATTTTGTTTTTAAATTGTATTAGCAAGTGAGAGTAAAAACGAATTGCCCATCGATATATCCGTAGAGTTATAAATCACTGCTCAACTATTTTTTGTCAGATGAAATCTTCATAAGTGTCCTATCAACCTTTTCCCTTTGATTAATCCTATAAACGCTATAGGAGCATTTTTTAGACCGTACTAGATTGTTTCCTTTTTATTTCAAATAACCATGTATATACATGAATACTCGATTAAAATAAATCTGATTTAGAATTCGAAAAATAGTCAAGATACCTAAGAGCTAAAAAGATAGAACATAGATCTTTAAAAATAATGGATTAATCCATCCAGCCAATAATTCAAATATGGCGGTCAACTAAAATCTCTCTGTGAATAAAATACAAATCAATACAAAGTTTCTTATTACTACAGTATTAGTAATAGTTATTTTTACATTTACCTTACCTATAAAATATGACACCAATAACTATCATACAAAACTAACGGCGGAAGCACAAAATCAGCCAAGATTTGATGGTACTTCCAATGATGCTAACATAAACTCCTTAACCTTGCCGGATTTATTTACAAAAGTAGAAAAGTCAGTAGTCCAAGTTACTGATGTTGATACAACAACTCCGCTGGGCGCTAGACTAGGTTCAGGTTTTGTCTATGATAATGATGGTCATATTATTACCAACTATCATGTTGTTGCTGGTAGCAGAGGAGAAAATATTCAAATCACTTTTCTAGATGGAACTATATATCAAGCCAAAGTAGTGGGCGGCGACCCATTCTCTGATCTTACCTGTACTCCAGACTGCGGAAAATGTTCCTTCAGACAAACTTATTCCACTACCCATTGGCAATTCTACAACCCTAAGAGTAGGTGAAAGAGTAGTAGCAATTGGTAATCCTTTTGGCCTTTCTGGATCCATGACAGAGGGAATAGTTAGTGGTCTTGGTAGATTGCTACCTTCATCAGAACAAAGCCAGACAATACCGGAGCCTCCATCAGGAGATAATTTATTAATACCACCATCACCAACAGATATTCCCACTACCTTTTCTATCCCTGACATAATTCAGACAGATGCAGCCATCAATCCAGGAAATTCAGGTGGACCCTTACTGAATACTAGAGGAGAAGTGATAGGAATAAACACAGCAATTTTTTCTAATACTGGCGTATATTCTGGAGTAGGATTCGCTGTCCCATCTAATACAATAAAAAAAGTGGTACCGTCTATAATTGCGGTAGGTTCGTATCAACATCCATACTTAGGAGTTTTAGGTACTGATGTTACGCCAGAAATAGCAGGAGATCTGGGATTGCAAGAAGCAAGAGGATTTTTGGTAACTAGTATTACTCCAGGAAGTCCTGCTGATAAAGCTGGGATACGCGGAGGTAGTTCGCTAACTGACATTAACCAAGGAGAAATACAACAATTAGAAGGTGACATAATATTGCAAATAGATGATAAAAAAATCAGAAAGATTGACGATATACTTACTTATTTAGAAAGAGAAAAAGAAGTAGGCGATATTGTACAACTGACAGTACTGAGAGATCGAGGAACAGAGAAGATACCTGTTACGCTTGGTGCAAGACCAACCTCAGAAGAGTTTGCAAATGTTCAAACGCCTCCAGGATCAGAAAATGAACCGCCGGGAAGAACACCAGAACAAATGCCAGATAACGGCCTTTATAGTGAATGCTTAAAACTAGCAGGCAATGATATATGTGACTTTCTGTTTCGACGATAATAGGAGGGCAAGAACTATTTAAGAATAAAGCCAAATGACACTGCCGTGTGTCCCTTTATTGTCATAAGATTGTAATTTGTCACTTACCATCTTAGTTGCTAAATGTAGTCACTTGAGAATGTTTAACGTAACATACAATTAATTTCAAATTCTTCAAATATCTTCTGTGCCTCTGTATTATGATATACATTTCGAAGAAAAGTCTGAATAAGTATCTCATTATCCATCATCTTTATGCTAGTTTGAATATAGTGTGTTTGTACGGATTATGTTGAGCAACAAGATCAGTATATAAAAAAGAGCAAACAATTGGAGCAAGAATACGAATAAAGAAAATCAAGAATAACCATATATTTTGAGGACTTGTAATGTTTCATGGTAAATCATTGGTTTTGAGTTCGTTCAATAATTATTATTTAATAAAAATTAACTATTCTTCTCTATAGAAACACTGTCTTAGAAAACATATCTTTTTAGATAGTATCTTAGGACAAGGTCTGATAAAAAAAGGTTCATTCTCAATATTAATCTAGCTTTTATATATTAAAGGATAATTAATTATTAATTCAATTACATGTAGTTTTTCCTTGTTTACTTCCCCTTCTTCACTTTGAATTGTGCCAGAAGATGATAGATTAGTGATAGTATTGTTCTCGATCAATTCCTGGGATGCATTTTTAATAATATTTATGATATATTGTTTAACTTTCTGAGTTACATTTTTTATTTCAGGATTGCTATTAATTATTTTCTCTCCGCCTTTGAAGACTCCTACAACGAATGTTTGCCAGCCTAAACCTATAACGGATAAAATCAATACAGCTATTATTATCCATATGAAGAGACCCATAATTAACTAATAGTTCTTAATGTTGTTATCAGTTTCTCATGGTAAGAACTCGTTAAAGGAAATTCTGTTAATCTCCTGATGAAATCCCATAAGATACTATTCCAAAGAATCCTATTTTTCTTCTAGACAATAAATGGATTCTTTGTTATATACTTCTAA
>CAVTCE010000038.1:0-21652 GCA_963733025.1 uncultured Nitrososphaeraceae archaeon
ATCAATTGGAGCCAAGTTCATCAACAACACCCTATAGAATTGTAGTCTATTCAAAGACTGCAGATAGTATTGGTGTCATTTTACTTATTATCTATTTACTTCTAGAATTGGCTTTCATTCTTATTTTCGATGTCTATCGATTCTATTTTCACAAAAGATATTGAATTAGCAGTAGTTTAATTTTTGGCACTTATCATTTTTATTGTAATTTGTCCTTTTCATTTCTGGGTTCATTTTATATCTTCTAGGACACTGTGTAGATGAAAATGGTGTAACTGTGGAGAAGGACAATTCGTCTGTGACTGAAGAGTATGTGAAGTATTTAGAATGCAAGGGAACCTACGAGAATTTCTACTTCAGAGGGAGGAGGAGGAGTTGCATTAATAAATAGAATAAATAATTGAATTATCACATTAACCGAATCTAACCGACTCTGCTATGTCATTATAAAGTAATTATATTAAAATTCATGCGTGGACAATAACCACCTCTAGAAAAATCCCTTTTGACCTATTGCTCAAATAAAAATCCAAGATGTTAATGAAGTGCAAATAGTGCAAGTTCATCTATACTCGTCGCCACAATCTCCAATTATCTCAAACAAGTCATTTGACTTTGTACATACTGCATCTATAGCATCACAATCTGTCTTATCCAAACTAAAGTTGAATACCTGTGCGTTATTGTTTCTGTGATCAACTATTCCAAGTCGAACACCGATAATAACGCCTGCTACTGCAGACTTGGCAAGAATATAGCGGGTTGCTACATTTGCAATGCTTACATTGTGCTTTTGTGCAATTCTCTTCAAAGTCGATAAAAGTTCTTGGAACAAATTCCATCCGCCCCATGCATCTATCATCTGCATGTATTTGCGTAAACTTAACGTATTTAACTCAGGCAGCAGATGGCTGTGTTCTTCCTAGATAATGCTCTGACATCAGCCCCCCACAGATGGTTCCATAGGTAAGGAGACTTATATTATGCTTCAGGCAAAGAGGTATCATCTTTACTTCTGGCCTACGATCTATAATCGAATATTGAACCTGGTTAGAAACAATTTGTAGATCTGACTCTATCATTATCTGCATGCGGTCAGTATCGAAATTTGTAAGACCTATGTGCTTGATTATTCCTTCATCCCGAAGGTCGGATAGGTATTTGAGCGCATCCATGTAATACGGATTGTTATAATCCCACCAATGAAATTGAAGTAAATCAAGGGAGCTAACATTCATTCTGCGAAGCGATCTTTCTATACTTTCCTTAACGATAGAACGCGTAATTCTTCCTGGCTGTGGCACCCATTTTGTTAATGCCTGTATTCTATCGAGATCTTCTTTTCCTTTTAGGGTCAATAATCTGCGCCTGAACTGCCCAATGAAATCCTCTGCTGGACCATAAATATCTGCCAAGTCCCAAGTCGTAAAGCCAGCATCATGATATTCCATCATATCTGAGATTGCCAATTCATGATCGATATACCCATGGCCGCCTGCAACCTGCCACATGCCGTTGAGTATTCTGCATATTGTCAGATCAGGAGCCAGTTGGTAGGATTTTTCATTCATGTCATTCATTCTATATTTCCTAGACATTTCTATCTAACGAACATCAAGCACAAAAATCTGACGCTTATCGCAAAAAGTAATTATTTATGCAAACACTATCTTTAGGCGTTTACAATAAGCGTGATCTTTTGAGTGCAAAAAGGTGCTTTCCTTTTTGGTTGAGCAGTTCATTACCTTCTTGTTAATCAGTAAACATCATTATCATAGTAATGATGGTGCCTGATGCCATCAGGAAAGCAACAGTTGTCACCGCTGTTTCTATTAAGTAGTAGCAAACTCGATACAATTATTGGTATTTCATATATATACACATCATAATACAACTGTAAGAATGACGGGTGCATATTTGTGACATGATACAAATCGTCATCCTGTCTATATATCCACTCTGCGTCATGGGAAGATATTGTTACGGCCTACAATCCACATAGACTATGTATACACGACAATTTTTTTCGATTCTTAAGAAGAAGATATTCGCAAAATGCTTCTGAGGCCGAATAGTCGTAAAGAAACTTACTAAGAAATACAATCCTTGATAATCAAAAAAGGGTCCTCTTTTCAAAAATTCGTCAGTGAAGAAGGACAAAGTGAGCTAAAAAGTAATATGATAGCAAAATATGAAAATTTTAGTATTTTAA
This sequence comes from uncultured Nitrososphaeraceae archaeon, assembly GCA_963733025.1. GTDB lineage: Archaea > Thermoproteota > Nitrososphaeria > Nitrososphaerales > Nitrososphaeraceae > JAJNBK01. Next base: position 2,213 of record CAVTCE010000038.1, read on the forward strand.
AATGCAATCTCAGCCATGATGAGCAATTAATTCTCTTTCATGTTCTGAACAAACGTGATCTAATATAATTTGATGGTTAAATAAATATCTGCACCCACAAGAGTATTGAATTTGTTTTTTTCTAGCGTAACTAGTAATTCTTTTTGTCGTTGTCGTCGTCGTCTCTTGCTCCATCATTTCAATAGCTTATTATAATTTATATAAAATACTATATTAGCTTTTTGCATGACATGCCTTATACTTACATGATGTCATTGCAACTTAGCTTTTTTATTGTAGTTTTATACTTTAACTGCTTCTTTTAAACCTGATTGCTTAAGATGGCTACTTCTTGTGGCATTATTGCAATATAGATATGTATGACTTTCCTTCTAATGCCAGCTTGTATATTTCAGCGACGTGTGGATTTACCCGATGGTAGGTTGACTTTTGCTACAGATATTCTAAATTTGGATCTATTTCTCCAAAATCCTACATAGTGGCCATATCATCCACTACATATGGAAGACTATCATGTTATATCTACTACTAAAGCAAAAGCAAAATATCGCTAGTCAAGAGGATGATGATGGAACTATTATTATTATAGCACAGAGACATGGAGTAAATAGTAAGTTTATTCTCTAAATAGTTATAACTGAATTTGCATATTTTAGATTTATGAGCAATAGTACGCTAATCAAAGAAGAAGAAGAAGAAGAACATAAAGATGCGATTATAGCATTCACTGAAGAGGTACTTCAAGCCAGAGGTATTGAATGCGATTCCAGAATATCTAAGATATCAGAAGAACAATTAAAGGAAATACTTGAAGAGGTAAGACAACTCTGCAAAAAGAACAAGAATAGTAAAGACAGAGAACAGCTTGAAATTGCTAGACAATAAACAAATTGAATAATAATCGTGCTCCACTTTGGCCATTAATCTATGGCCTTGTCATAATAATATTCAGTATATTGTTGCTTATACTCCGAGCAGGGGTAATGATATTTTTTATCTTTACGATAATGGGTGTATCTATGATTGTATTATGGCTATATCTTAATGCAAGGACAAAGAGACAGAAGAATGATGACAAAACTATTACCAAACAGGCTTGTATATGCCTAATCTGTAAGCATGAAGAATCCAAGATTTGTTTGCAACAAAAATGTGTTTGTTGCATAATTATGAAAGGAGATAGTATTATTGGACATTCTAATAATCCATTGCAATAGTCCAACAAGTAGTGATGTAGCATCAACAAAACAAGCTATGAATGGCAATAAAATTGACCAAAGTCTTACTCTATTCATTTTCTAATAGACTGTGAAGTGGCAGAGTGTCTAAGTCAGTTTTTCTAAAAATCTGTCCACATTAGACTTCCAGCAGACAAAAGATGATATCAGGATGTTGTGTAGCCTCGTATGTTTAACTTTGAAACAACTATATATATTATCTAACCAAAATGAAAAATAACATGGCCAAATGTCCTAATTGTGAATTTGATATTACCACAAATGGATGTAATACAGAAGCAATAGCTGTTCCTAATGGTACTGCCTATTTACTCTCTTGCAAGAAATGTGATAAAATATTAGGAATTGTTTCGGAGCCGAAGTGACGACTTTTTTAAGTGGTATCTTGTTCAAGTCCTAGAATGTCTCATTTCTTTGATATGGGTTGTTATTTCTATGTTTTCTACAATCATAATAGCACCTTTAGTTTATATTCTAAAAAGGTTAGAAGTCTGTCTCTTAGATATTTGTAATGGCAGCCACATTCTTTAACCAGAAACAATAAAGCTTTTCTTGAAAAATTTTGTAAAGACTTTTGAATCCTGAACATCAAGCACTATTTATTTACAGGACAAAGATCTTAGGAATCTAATGTATTTTAAGTACAGACTCCTATGGGAAGAAACGTAGGGGCAAAAGAGATTTCCAGAATAGCCTAATTTTTTTATTTCTTTAGATATGTTGGTAGTGATCTATCAAAGAATATTGCTTTCTTATGATGTCTCTATCGTTAGCCATTTTCTGCTGTTCTTATTGTTGATGTTGATGTGTCAATATCCTGGATTTCTTGCTCATTACCCGAAGATCCCAAATGAAAGTGTTCATTTATATTATTTTCATAATTATTATTATTATTTGCAATCGCCATTAGATAAAAATGTGTAGATCCTTCGTCTGTCTTAACAGTAAAGAAGGCAAAAGTTGCATCCTTGACCTTCTGACAGAAATCTTCTACTTCATCGTCATTTAAGGTAGTTAGTTTGTTTTTGATCGCTCTATCGGCCCAATGATCATGCTCGTTTGTTGGTGCTACTAATTCGATAATTCTTTCTCTTGAATAGTGTAGTGTAATCGAATTTTGCGGATTGTTCGCTTGTATGATTTTAATAGAATTATTTAGTGGATAGCATGATAATTCTATTGCAATAAGATTCGTTTTGTTTTTTGTCCATGCTTTTATTACTGTTTTCAAGTATTGTGGCAATTTATCAGACGCTTCTTTAGCATACATATCCTTGTTAGGTAGCTGTTTTGCTTCCTCTACCCATTGGGGATTGCAAATATGTCTATTCTCCCTCCTTGTTACCTCCTTTTTTTGATTATCCACAAAATAAACCTCAAGAGGTTCAGTAGTCAAGCATTTTTCGCATGCATGTGCTCTAATTCCAAATATCTTGTCTGCATTTTCTGGAAGGTAATGATTAGCTTTTGACACATTTCCGATATTGTTAAAATTATTCTGTATTCTTTGCTGCGGTGGCCGGAAAAACCGATTAACTGACTCCCTTGCTAGCGCTCTGTTTAATTCATCTGTATATATGTCAAAATAGCTAGTCGACTTTCTTCTATAAGATGGAGGAGAATTTGAAGGGTAGATGCCAAATTGTCTGCCTGACAAATAATCTATAAAGCTTACCAGAGCGCCAAGTCCATAATGACAAAGTTGTACGTTACGTTCTCCATTCCCCTTCCTGCCAAAAGGCCTTCCACAATCTTTGCATACCCAATTTGGAAATCTCATGATGCTCTCCTTTTCGCGTTTTGTACTATGTCCCAGAGGTTTGATGAGTAACTCTCAGAAGATATCATAACTTCTACATTAATATAATAGAACATAGATGTATAAGAAGATTACTAATAAATATATAATGAGATAATATAATGATGAATATTTCATTATTAATATCTTGATGTTTGGACAAAAAAGAGCATAATTTTGGCTTGTCATATCAAATAAAATTAGAAATTTCACTATAGGCTAGATCTATATCTAATTAGAAAAAGGTGGACTTTTGATAAATAGAAGTTAGTCCCCATATTGGAGGTTATCTATTGTTGATCGTCTGTTAAGAGGGTTAACCTTTCTTGTCATTAAATCCTTAACTGGACCCTTCTGTAACATATTGACGCGTTTTAATTATCTATTTAGAAGTGCCAATTCTGCTATTCTAACCTTAATTCCTCGTCTACTATTTTTTAATTTAAAACCTATCACAACCTTTCATCTTTATAACGATAGATAGGTGGGTGTTGTTAAGGTCGTTCTGTCTCAGGCGGTGTATCAAATAGAGTTCGCAGCAGATGATGGAGAAGGTCGAGAATGTGTGATGGGGAAGTAGAAATTTCACTACCATATGATCAAGGTCAGCAGGCAATTTATTCAGGAGCAATATTTGATTTAACACAGCCATAAAGAGGCAGGATTAAATCAGGTTTGGTAAAATATGAAACAAAGATTTGACTAATTTTGTCACCCCATACAAGAGGCATTGACATTATTATTTTATTATTATTTATTAACACTTTAAATTCTACGTTTTATTTCCTGAGTAATTAATCTGATTGCATTACTTCCTTTCTCCTTTACAAATAACGAGCTTCCCAATAACCTTCCATATAGATCCTTGTCTGAAGTCAAAATAAGAGAATGAATATTTACATAGGAATTAAATACTTTGACTACATCATTATCAGAAGTGCCTGTAGGAATAATATCAACATAACAATTCATCTCTGGACTTGTCATTTTTTTGATTAGCTCTAAAATATGGACTTTTCCTAACTTGCGTCTTACTGACTCATCAATTACTATCACCGCTGCTACGGTGTTGCCCCCATTAGGATTACAGTGTGTAAGCATGGAAGCAATATCATTATATGAATCCCATTTTTGGATCTTCTTTTTCTTCCAGGATGATAATAGTATCGGTGACTGCTGTTCATGTTTCTCTTTCTCTTTCTCTTTCTCTTTGGGGTTGTTATCTTTATTAGCTGTCTCGCAATGAAAACATGAAAAAAAATCTCTGCAATAATAACAAAAACCACATTCTTGACATAAGGGCTTTGACAGTGTTGGTAGAAATTCACGAAAGCAGTTAAAACACTTCATAGATAGACTCTTGTTTATTGTACATTTTCATGAGTATCAAAACAGCAATTTATATTTTATCTTGTTGTATACAGAGTTTGATAATTTTCCTAGATCTTAACAAACCTTCTACGCTGCAGAAAATTATACTATGCACCGTATTAATAACACAGTAGCCGTTATGCTAAAATTTAAATCATGTAAATGCTTAATGGCATTGACTTGGTAGAAGAAGCATGTCCTACTTGTTATAAGTTTCTTCAGTCAATATATAATAAAAAGAAGATGAAAAATGTTAGACAAATTGTTGTCAAAGGCAGTACATCAGAAAATAACACCAAAGACTGCAAGAGTCTCTATCATAAAAAATTGACTGACGGTTTCAGATCATAGCCAAAGAGTTCATTCAATAGTTGGCTCTAATCTCGATCCTTTGGATCTATATCACTAATAGCAGTATACGAATATCTGTCAGGATATAGACTGCCGAAGTCTTTTTCTTCTATTGTTGTTGTTAGAATTTTCAATTTATTATAGAGGATTTTTAGTTCTTGTATATTTTCTCTAGTCTTATTGTCCCTAAGATTGGTTGAGCAAGATTTGAAAAATTTGAAAAGTGGCATAGAGGGGAACTAAAGCAAATTAGTTCTGAGTGACCCTGATGCCCACTACAAGCGATGATAGGTTTTTTTACAAGATCTAGATCAAATATCCACTAATAGCGACAATCTCTAAAGATGAGAATAATAATACTTTTCTTAAGCAAGGAACATTTACTGGGAAGCTTGCTTTCTAACTTATCTAGTTATAATATTCTCTGTAATGTGTAGCAAAGGTATCTGATATTTCCTGATTTGCTACATCCTGTAAAAACTGTCGTCTAATTAATGTTCCATACGTCACCAAGTCGCGTGCAAGCATCTTAATTCTTTTTGCTAATGCAGAATTAACTAAATTTCCTTTTGAATCAAAATCTCTATCTCCATTTATTGATATATTATAAGGCATACTCCATCCATAGCATTGACGAACAGCTGTACGCATCTGATCTGCCACGGTCAGCCCTTTTTCATGCGATGCTACAATGTATCCAAATGTTTTTCCAGCAAAGACTTCCCAGAAGTAGTCAAGAAAGTTTTTCATTCCACCAGACATAGAGCCATGGTAATCTGGTGATGCTAATACAAATACATCAGCCCATCTCAAAGATGTTGTAATTCTTTCTAAAACAAGATTATTATCATTATTTGAAGAAAACTCCTCTGGAGTGATTTCGCTTGGATCGTAGAGCGGGAGGTTTATTTTTCGTAACTCGAGCATATATAATTCTGCGTTGTATTTTTTTGCTTCTTCTAATACCATTTTTAATGCACGGGTACTGTAGGACTCTTGTCGCATACTGCCAGCAACACCTAATACATTTACTGTACCCTCTTGATGTATAGTTGCTTGATTATCATTTTGTGATACAGATTGAATTTGAGATTTAGTTATGTTAATCATAATTATACATGAAAAACCTTATTTATAAATAAAGACGTTTACAAATTATACAAATCAACAAGACAAAATGCTTTGGTATATTTGAGAAAGAATATCTTTCTTACCCTCAATGTTACTGTGGTTTTAGAGGAAGCCTTCTTTTCTTTGCTTGATTATAAACTTACAAATCAAGTCTCCTTTGGGCAGCTCTATGTGTTGTTTCTATATCAGCTCCAAGAAGTTTTTCAAATAATTCAGTTTCAGTAGAACATGCTTCCCAATGTTTTTCAGCTATATGTATTATCGGACAGTTGTATTCTAAAAGGACATATTTTCCACCACCCCTCTTTGACTCCTTCTTTGATTCAGCAATATATCCATCCTCATCTCTAATCCTGGCTAATTCCTTGACTTGTTTATCAAAATCCAAATACTTAAGACGCTTATAATATTGATTGAAAAGTTCGCTCTGACGTTCATGTAGAACCTTTTCAACCGCTTCTTTACCCATATTTCTTTCAATAAAATCAAGAGCATGTGTTGCAATTGCACTATAGGATTTTGGGAAAACAGTTTTGCTTTGACTTGTTAGCTTATACATCATTCTTGGCCTGCCAACATGTCCCCTTGTTTCAACAGCTTCTACTAAACCCCTTTGTTGTAGAATACCAAGATGCTTGTGAACTGCCATTCTTGACACCTTCATAACATTTGCCAATTCCTCAAGTCCTGCTTGCTGCATAACTTTAAGATAATAAAGCAGTTTCTTTTTTGGTTCACTAAATCCATCAGCAATATTTTCTAATTTAGTTGGAATAGGCATCTAATACGCACATACTTATAGTATTACTCATTCATAAACCATTTGGTTTACAAATCAAATGAATATTCACTTTCTTATTCAAAGTTTTCATCTTCTCTACACTACTACAATTCATTGGCTAGGAGTTAATATAATTTGTAAACCTACAAGTTTATAAATATAGATTAATAAAAAATATCCATGAGTACAATTATAGAAACCATTAAGAAAGAAATATTAAGTTGGCCCTATGTTACTGCTGAAGCACATAGATTTGGAGGTATCGAATTTCGTTTAAGCAAAAGAGAAATGGGACATATACATGGTGATCGTTTAGCTGACTTACCATTTCCAATGAGCATGAGAAATGAGCTTGTTAACTCTGGACGTGTTACAACTCATCATGTTCTTCCACAATCAGGATGGGTTAGCTATTGGATTAAAGATGAAGACGATATACCTGCAGTAATTGAATTATTCAAGCTGCAGTACCAACGCCTCAAACCCAAATCTTCTAAAGAAGAAGAAAGTGAGTCAACGATTTGAAAGTAATCTTAACTAATGATATTTTTTTGAAATCTATCTCTAGTTTCTTGATGAATAAAAAGAGATGATGGATAACATATGAGCTATGAACTCATGTCTCGATAAATATTTCATATTATAAGAGATGTGTTGTAAAACTAATAATTATCGTGCACTCGTACTTAGGGGCTAGATTAAGAACGTATATTCAGTTGGCACACACACCCCTTTATTGTAATGATCGACAAACAGATTGAACCAATTTCTGAGATGTTTTAATTTACACTTACTCTTAGCACATAGAAAATAGTTATCAAATTTTCAATTCTATCCTAATATACTGGATATCTCTTTTGATGTAAATGATTCAACAACTAAATACAGTAATACGTTAAAGTTAAATAACTAATACAATTGGTATTGTTGTTGTGATATTATAATCCATAATTGGCATAATAAGCGTCATATAATACGACCCATAACCAGGCAACAGGTGCACACAAAATATAAAGTTTATTAGATAAGATTGGTGAATATTGTGCCATCTATTAATCAATTCTCTCAGTATACCAGCAGTAGTTACTCTATGCTCAGCAGTATAAGAACCCGTATAGTTAGCGGGTTAGGTGGAATGCAAGACAAATGTGACTCTAATTTGCAACTCAGATTATTGTAGGATGTAATTGATTGAATATTGCATTTTTCGTTTAAATATTTCAGAGGAGTAAATTAGATCTATGGAGGAATGGGATCCAGCCAATAATGATTTTGTATTGAGATGTAATAGTTGCTGGAGAACAAACAAAAGCAAGCACGTCAAAATTATCCGTACTTCACGGGAAAAATATTATTGTGAAAAATGTTTGAATATATATGATAATCTATGCCATTGTTAAATCCAAAGAATTGGTCTAATTGTATTAGAAGATTACGGATCCGGAAGGATTTGAGCTTGCTGGTAGAAGAGTTAAATCTATTCGGTTATTAGGTGAAAACGGTTCAACGGGCCGGGTCGGATTCACAACAGAATTGACGCTACAAGAGGCCCAAAATGGCATATTATCTTTTGGGTCCAAGGGTCTCCGTGACGATATAGGTTCTATAATAGGATTCTAAATTAGACCATTAGGGCCAGAATTAAAGCTTTCTCCTTTGTCTTTTATCATCAGAAATCAGCTCATAGTAATAAGATCAGAGTATTTGGTTTGTGCATTGCTCTTATAATACATTTATTGCGATGATAGGGACAATATTGTAGCGGGTTCGTCGGGATGCAGATGAAAATTCATTTGAATCTTCTTTTAAGCTATTATTTAAGTCCAATTACGTTAATAGCCTTTCTATTAATATAATTTCTTTTTTTAACTCTATTGAGAATAAAATCAAGACATGATATACAAAATACAAAATAGATTTTTCTATATCAAATCCAGTAATCTCATTATCTCAAAGTCATTTTCCTTTAGATACTTCATCTCCTTTTCAAATAGATCAACGCTTGTTTCATAATATCCACTAGTTTGATTTATGTCATGATATATGATTACAGGAATTGCTTTTATAACTCCATTCTCATTATACTCACTTTGACTATTTACAACATCAATAAACCTTTTTAACAATTCTTCATCTTTATAGCCAAAATCTTTTCTTTCAGCGTCATGGCTCCATCCCTCTATTGTATATTTATCTTGTTCTCTTTCAAATATGCAACTTACTTTATTCTGTAATGAAGTTAATTGATCGTTATTATTGCTATTTGCTGAAGAATAACTACAGTCTAAGAAAGTAAGGGGTTCTGTTCCTGTCCTTGCAATTTCGTAATGATTAGATACTTCATCAATTATCTTTGGATCTTCCGATCCTCCATTTTTAGGATAGGTGAATATTTTAACATCTTTGATACCGTTATTAAGAAGACATTTTTTTGATTCACTTATCTCGTATTTAGCTTGCTCAAAAGACATCTCTTCTAGATTATCATGGTTCATAGTATGTGAAGCTATATCATATCCATCATCTTGCAATTGACGTGTCTCATTCCAATTCATATAACCACTTTGTGAAACGTTATTACAAATAACTGAAAATGTAGCAGGAAAACCATACTTATCTAAAATAGGTTTAGCATAGTCAATTTGACCTTTCACTCCATCATCAAATGTCAGAATTGCGATTTTTACATCGTTATAATCATCATTATTTATATTTCCTTGACTAGCCAATTTACTAGGCTCAAGTGACTGAGCAAATACCAATTCAGGTAATACATCATTAGATATAGCATTAGTTATATTTGTAGTACTTAATATTAAGAGCAAAGGAAATAAGTACACAAAGGAAACCAAAGAGTGCATAAATATTTTCTTTGTATGGAATTATTATAGATTATGCAAAAAAATAGCATAATGTATACTTTTTGATCCTAGCAATCTATCAACTTTGGGTTTCACTTTTTATTTTCACGAGTCCCTTTAGAGAACTAGTATCAGTGCGGGTTTGGTGGGATGCAATACACTAGTGTATGTAATCCCCTTGGTCAATGTAAAATGATTTAGTCTAAGAGCGGCACTAGAAGAAGTCTTATCTTGCTCCTTTTTACTAAATAAGCAAAAGTGGAGATACTTTCTGCACTAAAGTGGAAAGGCCCCAATAAATGACTACTGACAATAAAAAAACGTAACTCTAGGAAGAAGAAAAATAGACATTGATGATGGAGCTTAAGGTTAGGAAGGTAGTATTAAAAGTGCTGCCCATGTATGATGAGGCACTTTTACAGGATAGTAGTATATGGTTGCTTTACTACTATTTACTACTTCTACTGTTGAACCAGATTTTCCATTTAATGCATTCTTCACACTTTCTAAATTAGCAAAAGACTTCAACTCCTGGTTTTTAGGAGTCGAAGATGATGAAGGTGAGTTATAATGCGCATCACTATTCTTGATACCTAATACTTCTGTTCCATTATGATCAACAATTAATAATGTTTGGCTATTATTACTACTAACAAAGCCAGGTGTAGTAGTAGCAATATCTTCCTTAACTCTATTTAGGTTTACAATACCAACCCAATAACCAAGTATTGGTGATGATATAGAGGCATCGTCATCATTTCCTGTGTTATCTGCATAAACTGGAACTGCTATTGCTACTGCAGGAATATGAATCGCAGCAGATAAAAATACTGCACTTATATAAGTATCATGTAGGATTGTTACACCCTTGTACCAATCGCGATCAGCAAAATTAAGCCTTGGAAGTTGTTGCTGGTCTGAGAAAGGCTCTCCTATGTATATGTCACCTTTAGGTGTAAGAAAGAAGATACTGTCAATATTCTTATCTTGTTTAAGAATATATTGTGCTATCTTTCTTTTTTCTAAATCAAGATTTTCTGGTATTCCCATAAATTCTTCACTAATTGAACTGACATGTTGCGTATTTCTAACCTGTGGTAATTTGCTTGTAAGTTCAAGTAAACTAGCCGCTTCATTGATTCTGTTTTCAAATCTATTAGCTAACAACTGCAGTAGTACTGTACTATTGTTTCTATTTTGGATTGCATGCACAAATATTGATGATTGGTTTTGATCTGCAGGACGTTTTGTGATGGCGTTATTGTCTGCCTGAGATAATATTCTTGGAGAAAGTTCAGGAATAGATAGAAAACTAAATGATAGTAAAAAAGATAATATAGTCAATATCATCATCATAGACGTAATAAGACTTCTTGGCATAGGATGTGGTATATCAGGGCTTGAAACCATTCTATGGTAAGAATTAATTGTATTATATATCTCTTAGGCCCATCGGTAGCATCTTACTCTTCCAATGGTGAGAAAAAGATTGATTTGTTTAGCAAAACGCATGAGACCTCAGAACGTCCTCCTATTGTATCCAAATGATATAAAAGGTTGGCTTTAATGTGACACGATTATTATTAGCTGTCGGTATAATTTCAAGAATGACCCTAGTTTGCCATTTTGTCTCTTTGTAGATAGAATTGAGTATATGCAGTCGCTTTAGTCTCCAGTATTCTCTATACGTATTAGTTACCTCTGTCTCTTAGGTTTAGTGTGACGGCCACTTCTACAGGACGCTTACCTTTAGAAAATAGTTTGTATGCTTTGGAAGATTTCTCTTCTTGCTGTTGCTGATCTTTATACTTCTGTCGTTTGGATTCTTCTTCCTTTATAATAGCATGTATATCACATGGTGAGATTTTCTCTATTTGCGCGATTTCGGCATATGATTTGTGCTGATTAAAATATAGATCTATAACACGCTTTTTTCTTTCGTCAGTTAATTGCAATATATTTCTTATAATATAAATGATCAAGATTTAAAAAGGGAACGTTTGTTGAGATACCATTTGCTTTCATCTATAATACTGAAATATATCATCATTACCATCTATTTTCCTCTTTGTAGTAACACTTCGTAAGGGGTTACGTTTGAGCACCTTTAAGATGTACGTTATAAAGAATCAAATGAAGACTTTTTTAATAGATTTAGATATAAGCAACATCTTTTATTATACCTATACTTTGAATATCATAAGACAATTAATCCTTGTTATAACTTTCCTCTCAGCGATATCAGCATTAATATCAATAAGCAGTACGGCATCAGCATCAATTGATTATAGCGACACATCTATAGAAGAAGTATTCAAAGTAATTGTTACAGTTGCAGGTGTTGAAGGACATTGCGGAGAAGAATTAACAATAACAGTAGCAGACAAATCAGAAACATATGAACTATGTGAAGGTGACGAAAGACCATCCGAAGAACAAATAGCAGATCCAATAGCGTCTATAGGATATCAGTTTGAATTTCCAAAAGGACAAATTGAGGTAGGAGAATCCTTTGATGTTTGTGTTGAAGTCTCACACGGATTTTCAGATTGCAAGACTTTGACAAATTCGCCTTCAAAGCAGCCAGAGGAAGTTACCTTTAGCATTGATTAGACACTCTCTCTCTACATTTGCTTCTGAGTATTATTTATTTTGAAGTCAAATTATCAAGGGATAGCATAGATAAAGAGTTTTTGATAATATGAAATGGCATAAATATATTTCTTAGAGTTATGATACGTCTAAATATCATCCTTCACCAGACTACTATTATTATTGTCATTCAGTATATTGAAGTTGAGTAAACATAATACACCTTTGAATATTTCGCAGTTTTGTTTTGTCTGATGGTAACAAACTATGCAAGCATCATCTATTATTACAATTATCTAACACTCATGTGTGGAAAAGTTGAAATAAGAAATATTCCATCCGTATTGTTCATGGTTAGGATTATTTGCCCTTTGGACAGTACTGTCACAAAGATAGTATGCACATTATTTCTGGGAATATTTTCTTTAACAGCTCTAACAGGACATCTAGCTTTGGAAGTTTCAGGCCAACACCATGGAGCGCCACCTCCTTCGGCCAATATTGGTGACAGAAAGATTTCATTGAATTTCGAAACTAATCCAAATCCTATAATAATAGGTCAAGACATAAGCATGAAGATTGCCATCGTTGACGAAAATGCAAAAAAGAATGTAAATCATGTCACTTTCAGAATGGACATTTCTAAAGATGGAAACCATTTTCTTTCAGAATTTTTTCATACTCATGAAGGGGAGGTAAACTTATTATTTAGAGATACCATCAGAGCAACCTCTTCTTCTAACACGTATTCAATTGGAGCAAGCTCAGATATTTTGACCAACGCATGGATAGCAGACCCTGGAAATCCAATAACAGTTAGAGGGGGAGGAATTTTCTCACAGCCTGGCATATATAAAACGGTAGTAGAAGTAACTACAATGGACAATGATAAAACAGACCTTCCGCAACCTATACTCTATGAATTTAACGTTCCAGTATCATAACAATGTAACCCTATTTTGTAATACATCAGAATAAAACAAGTTGATAATTATGCTTACTAGAAAACTCACTTATGGTGTATTAAATCATTCATTTATTATTATTATTTTGATCATCCACCACGATGAACTGGCACTATACTTGTTACTTCTACTCCTATCAAAAGGCCATTCTGTAAGATAGTGACTTCTATTTTTGGCATATCCTATTCTACACTGACAACTCTCATATTCGTGACCTTGCCTTCTGCTTCATAAATTAAATCTTCAAAAACCTTTCGTGTATGACCTATAAGAATTATAACATCTTCAGGATAGAATTTTGCTATTTTTTTCCAAGGCAACACTATTTCGTTAAACTCCAAAAAGGATTGAACTCCTGCCAGATAGAATTTTATGCTATTTACAGATATTTCTCCCTTCTTTGGCTTACCTGCTGATTGTTTTGCTACCTTTTTAAGATGTATTATATAGTTCAAACCATATGTTTAAGTTGATCTGGTCTTAACTGAATTAATGCCTCTGGGTCAGTCTTATGAAATTTGCAAAATAATTTAAGATGTATAGTATAGCTGTTCTTTGTATTTTTAGATTTTAAACTCTCAAACCATAACGTACATGAGTCATAATTTTCTAAAGAAGTAGTTAAAGACATATGAAAAGGAAGAAGCCATTACTTAATAAGCATACCAAATGGTCTAGTTAAAGTTAAATAACTAAACTTAATTTGTTGTGAAGGATGATATACAAGGATTTAGTTAGCCTTTCCTTTTTATCTGTCACAGCGTTGGTGGGTGGAGTACTGTTAATTGGTTCTTTGTCAAGTGCAATTGCACAAGATATGGGTAATAACGAAACCGAATTAATTATGAACCAAACAATGAATAACCAAACTGATGCGGCAATAATGAATAATGAGACTGCTGCGATGTCTAATCAGACAGAAATGACTAATGCAACAACGGCTACTCCTGTTAATGAAACAGGAAATCCTATAGTTGACACTCTCAAAGACATGTTTGGTGGATAACTCAGTAGGTCTAAAATGATATTCCATAACTAGGACTATCTGTAACCATGCCTGATACAAAACGATAATCGTCATCAAACCTATCTTTACTTGATACTTATGCGACTCACAGAGCAGATTAAAACTGAGGAAAGATATATGATCAAACAATAAGAAAAGAAAAAATTCATTATTAGATTGGAAAAATTTCCAACATCTCTATAACAACTAATTCTTCTATTTTTCCATATAGTCCTGCATAAACAACAATAACAATTATACTCCAAGGCAGTCAAATTATTATTATTATGGATTGGTGTTCTAGTTGTAAAGGATATCAGATGTTTTTGTAAAGGATATCAGATGTTTTGCACTTGAAGGACTTTATTAGATGAAGGTGTATTATTTTAAATTGCTAGCGCCACGTAATGATAATAAGATTGTAATAACTATTGCTTGCTCTCATTCTCTGTCCATTTATCTTTTTAGATCTTTGGATGCTAATGATGATCATAGTTAAACTATTCATAATCCTTCTATTTTCTCTTATTTTCCTCATAATAATCCCATGTAATTGGTCTTCAGAATCTGCATTAACTTTTGCAATCATATCATAAATACTTTGAACTCTGTAGAATTCTGCAATCTCCGGTATCTTTTTCAATTCTTCAATGATGTTTGCTGAAAAAGAGATATTACAATCAATCAAGACAAATGCCTATGATGTCAAAGTAATAGATGTAGTAGTATTATTCAAAAATACTTTAAAACAGCTATATATGATATGATAGAATTTAATATACTAACATACAAAAACACGTTCATCAAATGAAAAGAAGATAGAGTTTGCATACTACCTAATTTCAATAACAATATTTACATCTCATAATTCCATTATTTTTGATTGTTTCTTCAAAATGTTGAAGATTAGTCAACCTGCCGTCTATCTCCAGATATGTAAAATACTTTGCAAAACAAAAGTCAAAGAAATATTATACAAGCATATGCAAGACAGACTATCAGAGTAATACCAGTAATGCTGTCCTACTGCAATAAATCAAGTATTTATCGTTGCATCATCAATAACATTATTTAGCTTTTTCAGTCTTTTTTCTTTATTTGTTCTATGTTAGGATGAATCATATAAGGTTCTTCTGTATTGTGCCTATCTTCTTCAAATTGTTCTTCTACTTTATTAGTAGTAGTTTCAGCTGTTGGGTTTGCTTGTACTCTTTTTTGCTACTAATCTTGTGTTGTATAAAGTTTGTAAAGTTGGCCTGTCTGTCTATCAGTATATTTCCAGTTCCCAATATTATATTTTAGTTCTATGAATTTACTTTTGATTTCTGGATGCAATATATCATAGACATCATTGCCTATTGTAATTTTGTTTGGATTAGTTAATGAAGTTATTTTTGCAGTTATACTCATACTATATCCAAGAATGTCAATTAAAGAGCTTTTATCATGGCCGTACTGTACGATTACATTTTCACCCTCATCTATACCTATTTTAACACTGAGCTCTGGATAATCGTATTGGTTGTTTAGTATAGGATTAATTCCATTTCTAATTACAGTTATCATAGATCTTGCACATTGTACTGCCTTATCACATGCTAATAATTTGTTGTAGCCAGATGGAAAAAAAGCAATTACTGCATCACCTACATACTTTAACACATAACCGCCATAATTCCGCACAGTAGAGGTCATTTCATATGAAAAGGCTCTAATTATAGTAACCATCTTATCAACAGGCAAAGTCATAGTCATATTAGTTGAACCAACTAAATCTGCATACATAATTACAAGTGAAATCTTTGAATTTACATGGTTAAAAAGAAAACCTTGACTATCTTTTAGCGATGAATTATATCGATAATGGCCTTCTAATGCCTTCCCCATTCTATCTTGTGTTTGAGCTACTAGTGTTTCTGCATCGACTAATGCTTGTTCTTCTCCTTCTATGGCTTGCTGCTATCGTTGATGATGTATTTTTAGAATATTTAGTGCTATTATTATTACCCATTATCATGTTAGCGATTGATTCTGTTGTGGTCTGCTTCTCTTCCTCTTGCGGAGAAACTAAACCAGCAGATGTTGTCGTACCTTGATATCCGTTTTTAAGTCCTTGATAGTCTTCTTTAGGATATGATCCTTCGTTTATCTTATCAATAGGTTCTCCTGTAGGCAATGGTGCATCTCTATCTACCCTATAATTGAATATCTCAGGATAATTCATATCGAGAATTACATTTCTTCCTGCTGCTATTATCTTAGCTTTTGGAAAATCAAATCTATAGTCATAGTGACCAAAAACAACTATTTTATCATCAGTCTCCTTCATTATGTGTCCTACATGTTCTTCGTCCTTTGTTCTAACTCCCTTGTTAAATAGTGACTTGGGATATTTTTTCTCATATGTAGCAAGATCTATATTCTCTGGCTGAGTCCATGGATCTTGTGTTGACTTGCCTGTTGGCAAAGGTTCTTGACGACTTATCTTGTACTTCTTTACTATCTCATACAGAGGAAGACCAATGAGAACATTTCCACCAACCTGCTGAATATCTGACTTTGGTATATCGTATCTGTCGTCTCCACCTCCAAATACTACAATTTTGTCATCAGTTTCTCTTATAACATGGCCTATGTGAGGGGAATCTAATGCCTTTACACCTTTGTTAAAATATTTACCAGAGGTCACAGAGTTTTTTAGGAGTTACGATGCTATATACTTTCTAAACTCATTTTTCATTATTATTATCTCTTAGAGATGAAACATATGGATCAGAACGTATATATAAAAAAGACATTTTTGTCAAGCTATAATCAGTTGATATTTCTGCTGTTGGTTCTTTCGTATATATTTGAATAATAATAATAATTAATTAATTAATTATATACATCGATAGTTATATGAATAACAATGACTTCTTGTTAACTAATATGCGATCGCCTTCTTCTGCATGGGAGGAGATGGATGAATGGGGGCCCGAAAAGGTTTTGCAAGTATATGACCCTGATACAGGAATGAAAGGAGTTTTAGTGATCGATAACACAGCCACAGGACCGGGAAAGGGAGGAATAAGATTTGCTGAAAGTGTCACACCGCTAGAAGTCTTCAGACTTGCTCGAACCATGACATGGAAATGTGCTGCTGCTGGTCTTCCATTTGGTGGTGCAAAAGGAGGTATAATAGCTGACCCCAATAAGGTCGATAGAGTAGCTTGGATGAAGTCTTTTGCAAAGATGATTAGACCTTATTGTCCATCACAGTATATTGCTGCAACAGACGTTGGAACTACAGAGCTTGATATGGCAGTATTTGCCCACGAGATAGGTGATATGCGAGCTTGTACTGGAAAGCCTGTAGAAGTCGGTGGAATACCACATGAATTAGGTACTACTGGTTATGGAGTAAGTGTTGCTTTGAAAGTAGCTCTTGAACTTTTACAAGATCCAAAAAACTCCACTGCTGACAATAACACTTCCTCAAAAAAGGAACAGAGAGATAAGGAGACAAGGGTTACTATTCAAGGATTTGGAAATGTTGGCTCATTTACAGCCAGATTTTTAGACGAATTGGTTGGGATTAAGATAGTTGGTGTAAGTGATGTTTCAGGGTTTATCTACGATAAAGATGGATTGAATATTCCTCGATTGATGATAGACATGCGGGGAAGAACAAAACTTTCAGAACTTGGGAGTAAAAGCCAACGACAAGGAAACAACAACAACAATAACAAAAAGAATTCTTCATACCATTATCATTACAATATACTAGATAAGGATGAGATATTTGAAGTCGATTCAGATATTTTTATTCCAGGCAGCGATGGGCGGTGTTATAAATGACAAGACAGCTTTAAAACTGCTTGATCACGGTATAAGAATTATTGTAGAGGCTGCAAATATTCCTACATTACCTAGTGCTGATGAATATCTTAACAAAAATGGTGTTTGGATTATACCTGACTTTCTTGCTAATGCGGGAGGTGTTATAGGATCCTTTGTTGAATATCAAGGAAGGACAGAGAAGGAAGCATTTGATCTTATAAGTTACAAAATAACTAAGAATATAAAACTAGTCCTTGCAGAGGCTATCGTACAGAAGGATAAAAGCGAATATCATGAAGCACAAAATCCAAGAAAAATAGCTACTGAAATGGCAAAACAAATAGTATATAGAGCTATGCTATTAAGAAAAGGAGCAATAAATGTTGCCAGGAAAGCTTATGATAGGAAAGACAGAATTATTTGAGTTATTTTTATTATATATTTGATTTATTATCGGAATAGTTGGCCTTCCTACCTACCGTAACCCAGACTCTAAGCTACGAATCCTATTGATTATATGTGAATGATCAGCTTCTGGTTCTGCGGTTACATAGAGAAGATGATTATCTCCAAATGGTATAGTGATGCGTTTAATATTTTCATATTCTGCTAACACGTATTTTCCTTTTCCAATCTTTGATGCAAGTTTGCTGCGTATTTTCCATGAATTAATTGCCAGTTCAAGTGATTCTTTGCTTTCCTCTGGACTAAGCAAATTCTTTACACCCTGACGGTGATCAGAGTACATTACTTTGCCATTGATATCACAAATAGTAACTAACCTAATCTTTGAGTCAATATTCATAATATCTACATACAGTTTTTGATAATTCATTAATCACTGATTTGATAAGGATTTAATAAAGTTTAAACCAGACCAGACAGAGTCTAACTAACTGATGTTATTCAATCTATGCACCGTGAAATTTTGGATATGTTCAATCTATCCACTTAGGATAGAAGTCATAGTTATAACACAAAATCATAAATAGCTTCATATTCTTGATATTTCATAGTTTCAATATCCTTTGAATGCCATTTTAAGGGAATACTCCAAGAAAAGTTTTTACAAACCTTCGTTTGGCAATTGTAAGTGCATTTTTCCCTCTTTGTGTAAGACTATAGACTATAATTTTACCTTCCTTTTCTTCTGCACTAATAAATCCCATTTCTCGAAGGTTCTTTAACGCCGGATAAATGGTTCCTGGACTAGGCCTTTCTCCTTTCTTCTTGCAATCTCGTCTGCAAGTTCTTGTCCGTGCATTGGTTGTTTTGAAAGTAAAAAAAGAATTAGAAATCCGAACATACCTCTCATATCTGAGCAATAGTTATTGCCAAACCTTCGCATATATAATATTGGATGTCCGATATATATAAATACATCAACCTACTACATATCGTATATCCGATATGAATCAAAAAGGAGGTGAATAGTATGGGATATGGTTGCTGTGGAACAGGCTTTCAAAAAGCAAGGAGTTTTCTTACTAAGGAGGAACGGATTGTATTGCTAAAAGAATACAA